>JAACSL010000019.1 GCA_009993955.1 Paraglaciecola sp. | reverse complement strand
TCTGTTGGTTCCCACTTTCTTGGTCGAAAGATCGGATCTTGGAACAGGCATTTAGTTCAATTTCTTAAACAGGATTGGGGTTAATTATTTCAAGCACTCCCCAACTTCACAGCCGATTTTACCTGTTATCATGCAACCTAGTCGCTATTGACCATAGTTTAACGCGAAACAAAAGCCCTTGACTAGGGCGTAACCTGTTGAATAGTGAGTTGAAATTACCCACGTTTTTTTGTCTAGACAGGCCAGCAGGTATTTTACTTTTTAGGGAAGCCCATGGCATTAAAACCGACGATTTACAAAGCCAAGATTGCTCTGAGTGATCTGAATAATGAACACTATGCACAGTGCAATGTTACCCTCGCTCAGCATCCGTCTGAAACCCTTGAGCGCATGGTGGTAAGACTGATTGCGTATTGTTTACATCATCATGAAAACCAAGACGATTTGCTTAACTTTACCAAAGGCTTGAGCAGTGTTGACGAGCCAGACCTGTGGTTGAAGACCTTTGACCAGCAATGCCAGCTGTGGATTGATGTGGGTGAACCAGCTTTTGACAGAATGAAAAAAGCCAGTCGTTTAGCCAAACGGGTTTGGGTGTATAGTTTTAACAGTAAATCTGCGGTGTGGTGGCAACAGCAGCAAAGCGAATTTGCCCACTTACCTATCAACGTTGGTCAGTTTAATTGGCAAGAGATTCAACAACTGGCTGTGGTGATGAGTCGCACCGTGGATTGGTCGATTACCATCAGTGGCGATAGCCTGTATGTCGCCTGTGATGCGCAGCAGATAGAAGTAAATTGGCAGCGTTTGCAGTGAGAAACGCATTATCTGGCCCAAATTATTCCCACGGTGATTGATGCGCCAATCTTACATAAATCCTTATGTTTCAATACGTTAACTTAGTTATATAAGATTTATATATTTTTATTAGGCTAATCTCATCTTTTCTTTTTGCACCCTTGGTATACCTGAGCGCAGCTTAATTTCTGTGCGCTGGCATGGCGATTAACAACACTAATGTGGATCAAACACTGAGGTATTAAGTGAGCAGGTCTTTGCTCACCTAAGTTGGGTTTTTCACTTAATCAATTACTAATGGTTACGGCGCAAGGATATGCAGCGAGCACACAATGTTGTGTCTGGGTCCTTGCTACGCGTCAAAAAGGAAATAGACATGAGAGCCCTGTACAACTTCAAACAAACCTTCACTTACCCGCTATATTTGCTGCTTTTTATGGCAACAATGTTTACAACTTCACCCGCCAAAGCGAGCTTGATTAGCTTAGAAACAGACACGTCGAGCGTTTTCTTGGGTGAACAAATTGACGTGAATATTTGGATCCGCGATCTGGGTTCAGAGTTTGTGTCAGCGTTTAGTCTCGATTTACTTGTTGATACGAGTCTAGTCAGCGTGAATGCCGCTGGCAGTTTATTTGGCGATAAACTGGGTGGCGGGATTGATTCGATTCAGGACGTCTTTGACTTGGGTGGCATCATTAACGTGGCTGAGCTTTCATTTTTGCTCGACGCTGAACTCGACCTACTGCAACAGCTTGCCGGCACGCGTGTGGATTTTTTGTTAGCGACCTTAGTGTTTGATACCACAGCCCTTGGTGTGGCCAATTTCTCTCTTGATTTTGATCCCTTATTTGGTGGTGTAGTGGGGGAAGCCGGAGCATTGCTCAACAGTGAATTACCCTTGCAAGCACTGCAAGTCGCCATCGTGGCTCGGCCTATCAATCCTGTTCCTGCGCCGTCAACTTTAGGCATGTTGCTCAGTTTAGCGGCCATTGTGTTGTGCAGTGTGGCAATTCGTAAAGGTGAAACTCTGGCAAGGATGGCGCGCTCATGAATACATATCAAAAATTCATTCGCCACTTGGCGGGTGGCCTCGTACTGACGCTGTTGAGCAGTCAAGCCTGGGCTACAAAGTGTGATGTTGACGGCGATGGTGACATTGACCGTTTAGATTTAAATCAAATTTTTGCCGCCCGTGGCCAAGTTGCCACCGGGCCCGACGATGCCAGAGATGCCGACAGCAATTTGGCCATCAGTATTGCAGATGGCCGTTTGTGCACCAGTTTGTGCACCTTAGCCCGCTGTGCTATTCCCCCCAGCAACGCCGCTCCTGTGGCAAATGCAGGCCTTGATTTGGCAGTGGCCGTGCAAGGCTTAGCCATGCTCGATGGCAGTGCGAGCAACGATGCCGAGGGTGATCCCTTGAGTTATCAATGGTCATTTAGCCAACGTCCTGTTGGTTCAAACGCAGTTTTAACCGATGACACCAGTGTGAGTCCCCAATTTACCGTCGATTTACCCGGAGACTATGTGGTGCAACTTGTGGTGAATGATGGTGCCCTTGATAGTGCGCCAGACTTTGTCACGGTAAGCTCAAATAACAGCCCACCGGTGGCTAATGCGGGCCCTGACCAAACCCCTCGGGTTGCCACTACCGTCATGCTCAATGGTTCTGCATCCACGGATATTGATGGCGACAGCTTGAGTTTTAATTGGCAGATCATCAGTCAACCGGCTGGCAGCAACACGAGCTTATCGGATAGCAGTGCCAGCATGCCAAGTTTGTTTATTGACCAAAGTGGCAGTTATCAAATTCAGTTGATTGTTAACGATGGCAGCGTTGATAGTGCACCTGATATTGTGCAGTTAACCACCTCAAATTCAGCACCTGTAGCCAATGCAGGCAGTGACCAGTCTGCACTGGTAGGCCAAACGGTAGTACTGGATGGTACGAGTTCATCAGATGTTGATGGTGATGATCTGGACTATCAGTGGTCTGTCATTAGCATCCCCGCTGGCAGTTCAGCCACCTTGAGTGACGTGAGCAGCGCCATGCCATCCATCAATATTGACCTCGCTGGTAATTACACCTTGCAACTCATTGTCAATGACGGTGCCCTGGATAGCGCCCCAGACACTATTGTCATTAGCACTGACAATACACCGCCCATCGCCAATGCAGGGGCTGACCAAAGTCCCTTTGTGTTAAATACCGTGCAGTTAGATGGCTCTGCTTCCTCTGATGTTGATGGTGATGCGTTAAGCTACCAGTGGTCTCTCACCAGTAAACCGGCAGGCAGTCTTGCCACTTTATCTGACAGTAGTGCGGTTATGCCCCAATTTAACGTGGATGTTGCAGGCACCTATGTCGCGCAGTTGATCGTGAATGACGGCACGGCAGACAGCAGCCCTGATACTGTACTTATTTCAACACAAAATTCTGCACCGCTGGCCAACGCGGGTAGTGATCAACGGGCAAACTTAAATGATCTTATCACCCTCGATGGTTCCGCTTCGTCGGATGTAGACGGTGACAACCTCACGTATCTTTGGTCCTTGCTGGCTAAACCCCTCGGTAGTATTGCGGTGCTGGATGATAATAGTGCAGTAAACTCGCAATTTGTGCTTGATGTGGCCGGAAATTATTCACTGCAATTGGTGGTAAACGATGGTCAAGTTAACAGTGCACCCGATGTGGTGCTTGTCGCCACCAATAATACACGACCCGTAGCCAATGCAGGGGCTGATCAACAGCCTGCTGTCGGCACACTTGTCAGTTTAGATGGCAGCGCTTCGAGTGACGCCGATGGTGATGTTTTAAGCTATATGTGGTCTATATCCAGTAAACCTGCGGCGAGTTTGGCAACCTTAAGTAGCCCCAATACGGTGGCTACTGACATCAATATCGACTTAGCCGGTACCTATGTTGTGCAATTAATTGTCAGTGATGGAAGTCTGAGCAGTGTGGCGGATACGGTGTTATTGATCACCGAGAATCAACAACCCACAGCCAATGCTGGCCCTGATCAGACCGCCACCGTGGGGCAAAGTGTCACCTTTAATGGCAGCGGCTCAAGTGATCCCGATGGTAATCCGTTGACTTATGTTTGGAGTATCGTATCGGCGCCAGCCAGCAGCACCGCGGCCTTGACCAACGCCAATAGCGCAACGCCACAGTTGGTGCCAGATCTAGCGGGTAGCTATCAATTACAACTGATAGTGAGTGATGGCACGCTTGACAGCGTGGCCGATACCGTTGATTTGAGTGTTAGCCCCGCTTTGCAAAGTTTAACCTTAAGCCTTGATAGCCCACGCGTGGGTGTAGCAAGGAGTATTGCCGCCACCGTCACCCTCGGTTTACCTGCGCCAGCTGGTGGGGTTAGTGTCACCCTCACTAGCAGCCAAACGGGTTTTGTCACCGTGAGTCCCGCTACGGTATTTATTGGCGAAGGACTGTCCAGTGCAAACTTCAATGTGAATGGCATTGCCGAAGGTGCCAGCATCATTACTGCTTCCGCTACCGATTATTTGGACGCGACAGCCAACGTACAGGCAACGTCTGCACTGATTACACTGGGTGATCCTGGCACCTTGGCGCCCGAACAAAGTGCCTCGTTGGCGGTTAGTTTGTCGAATCCTGCACCAGCGGGTGGTGTATTGGTGTCCTTGGTCAGCAGTGACGCCAATATCGTGAATGTGGATGCCAGTATTTTCATTCCAGCCGGTTTGCAGGTGGCAAGTGTCAACCCACAAGTAACCGGCGATCAACTGGGCACAGCAACCATTACTGCGAGCAGTGATTTATTTGCGCCAGACAGCCGAGATATTGATGTTAGCCTCACGGCGAGTTTCAATCCAAGTTCAGCTACAGTCGTGGAAAATACGACTGTCAGCGCCACAATTAATCTCAGTGCTCCCGCGCCTTCTAGTGGCTTAATTTTATCTTTAACAAGCTCAGATACCGGGGTTGTATCGGTACCCGCCACGGTAACAGTGCCACCGGGGCAGTTGAGTGTGCCGGTAAGTTACAGCGCGGTTGCGCCAGGGAGCGCACAGATAATAGCCAGTGCCATCGGTATCAGTGATGCGACGTTAGCGGTGACCGTGACCACTGCACCACCCCTAAACTTTGCAGGTGATTTACTGATTGGTTACAACTTACAAACTACCAGTGGTGGAACCATTGGTGCACCAGCTCCCGCAGGTAATCTGCTCATTACCTTAACCAGTGCCGATCCGACTCGCGTATTGTTGTCGACTTCTGCCACGGATGCCGGTAGCGCCAGTATTCAGGTGCAAGTTAATGCGGGTTCCGTCGGTATTCCTAGCTTTTTTG
This sequence comes from Paraglaciecola sp., assembly GCA_009993955.1. Taxonomy (GTDB): domain Bacteria; phylum Pseudomonadota; class Gammaproteobacteria; order Enterobacterales; family Alteromonadaceae; genus Paraglaciecola. The sequence goes on along the minus strand of JAACSL010000019.1, from coordinate 87,190 downwards.
TGCAAGCTTTAAGTGATTCAGGTTCAACACTTGTGACCGGTACAGCGCCTGGTTACGCGGATGGCAGTTTTTCGGTAACCCTTAATCCTGCGGGTTTTTATATTAATCGCAGTGACTTCAGCACCTCGGTATTTTCTACCAATACCAATGTTGCTCTGCGATCTGCGCGTTTAAATTCACTCACTAATAATTTTGCCCAAGTACAAGCCTTACGTGGTGGGTTGACGGTTGACGTGAATATGACCAGCTCTGATCTCGCGGTAGGGAGTATTTCAACCGCCAATTCGTTTGCAGCCAATGACACGACAACCAATGCGGTATTTGATCCCCTTGCTGCTGGCACTACTACACTTAGCGTTGTGCAGCCAGCCGGCTTTGTTGCCCCAGCGAATTTGAACACCAGCATTGTAGCGACGGTGACGGCCTCACAGATTAATTTGGCCGATGTATTGGTTGGGGTCGATTTGCAAGTGACTGGCAGTATAACCTTGCAAGCTGCGCCACCATCAACAGTGGCGGTGAATGTGACGGTTGCTGACCCGAGTATCGTGTTAATCAGCACCAACCCCGTGCTTGCGGGTTCGTCATCACTGTTGTTCAACCACAGCGGCTCCACCTTTGTTGGCACTTTATATTTCCAAGGTTTAGCCACCGGCACTACAACCGTAACGGTAAGCGCAGATGGATACACAACACGGCAAGCCACGGTTGAAGTAACGCCCTCTGGTGTATTCATCAATAGAAGTGACTTCACTACCACCACCTTTTCTAGCAACGTAAATATTGGTGTGCGCACTGCACGTTTGAGCCCTGTCAGCAATAATTTTGCGGCTATTCAGGGTGTGCGTGGCGGCATCAATTTAGCGGTAAACTTGACTAGCTCTGATACAGCAGTGGGAGAAATTGCCAACCCAGTATCAATGGCAGCCAATGAAAATTTGGTGTCAGCAGCCTTTAGCCCCGTTGCTGCAGGTGCAACAACCGTCACGATTAGCCAACCTCCTGGTTTTTCGGTGCCAGCTAATTTGGCACAATCGGTGAATGTGACGGTGACAGCTCCCAGCATTAATTCGGCCGATAGTTTGATTGGGGTGAATCTACAGGAGGCGCGCAGTGTGACGCTTGCTGCCGCCCCAGTAGTGGCCACCGATTTTACTGTGACGGTGGCCGATCCAACGATTGCGGTCATTAGCAAAGTTGCCACGGAAGCTGGGCTTGGCAGCCAAGTGTATACAGGTGTTTCATCAAGTTTTCTTGGCACCATGTATGTGCAAGGTCTGCGTCTTGGTTCAACAACCATCACCATTAGCGGCGCGGGTTATGCTACGCAGGTGAATACGGTCGACGTCACCCCCAGTGGGTTCTATTTTATCACTAACAGCTTCAGTACGACCTCATTCTCCAGTGACCGAACCATTGGTCTAAGAAGCGCACGACTCAACCCAAGCACCAATAATTTTGCGGCGATTCAGGGGCTGAGGGGAGGGCTGAATGTTGACGTACCATTGTCAAGCAGTGATACAAATGTTGGCACCATTTCGTCATCAGTAAACTTTACAAGCAACGCAAGCAGTGTCAGTGGTAACTTTGATCCTATTAGTGCCGGTTCGACAAACCTGCTGATCACTCAGCCACTGGGATTTACTGCGCCAGCAAATTTAAATACCAGCATTGTTGCCACCGTCACTGCACCCAACATTAATATCTCGGATGTGACAGTGGGTAAAGATTTGCAAACGACCTTAAGCATTACCTTTGATGCGCCCCCACCTAGTCCAGTTGATGTAGTCATCAGTGTTTCGGCTGCCAGCATTGCCCTGGTTGGTAATAATGTAAATACCGTGGGTGCAGGCACTTTTACCTTCAACAATGTAAGCTCCAATTTTGTTGGCACCCTGGTGATACAAGGTTTGGCCGTGGGTACCACCAACATTATTGCCGCTGCTCCGGGTTATAACGACGGAGTGAGCACAGTAACGGTTGATCCGAGTGGTTTTGCAATTCAATCATCAGGCACCCTCACAACTTCGGTGGGCGCGGCGAATAGTAATATTCTCATTCGGCCGTATCGACTAAACCCCACTACCTTAAATGTGGTGGCGGTGCAGTCCCTGCGTGGAGGTCTAAGTTTGAATGTTGGGGTGGTAAGTTCAGCGCCCACCGTTGCTGCCATTACACTGTCACCAGTGACGTTTAATGCCAATGAAAATGCACAAACTACCCAGTTTGATCCCTTAGCTGTGGGTAACACTGTGATAAGTTTGCAGCAGCCCCTTGGTATAGCAATACCAAGTAATTTGCAGTCTATTGCCGTTACAGTTAATCCCTAACATCGACATTGAACACAAAGCCCCGCTCACAGCGGGGTTTTTTTTTAGACAATTTTTGCTGAAGATTTTATGACAGGTTTAGATTTGCCTTGACCGAGCAAAGTAAAATCCGCATATTCCAATGAGTAAAAAATCGCCAAGCATGGCAGTTATGTTAAAGACTCAGGAATATGACAGCAGAATTTAAAGTCGGGGACTGGTTGGTTTATCCCACTGAAAACTTCATTCGGGATGGACAGGAAACCCGCAGCATTGAACCCAAAGCCATGGATTTGCTGGTGGTACTAGCAAAAGCCAAAGGCGAACTGGTTACCCGCGATAGTTTGATGAACGTCTTGTGGAATGGTCGTTACGTGACCGACTACGCCTTGAATAATCTGGTGGCCAGTTTACGTCGCCATTTGCACAAAAACGACAATACTCACTACATCACCACCCGTCCAAAAAGCGGTTATCAGCTAGCAGTTGCGGTGGTGGAACTCAGCCACCTAGAATCGACACCTGCCACAGCGACACCTACCACAGCGGCACCTACCACGGCGCTACCTGCAACGAGTCTGGCCAGTTACCCAAAGGCTCAAGACCTCAGTGAAGCTGAATTGACAGCAGCTATGCCTTTGTCAGAACAGCAAGCGACCAAGACATGGCTGCAAAAATCGACAAGGGGTGGGTTGGCTATTGCAGTGTTATTGTTGGTCGCCCTGCTGACAGTTTGGCAAGTCAATCGGCCCAGTGACATACAGTCAAACTTGTCTCCTTCTATCGCCGTACTGCCATTTGATGTATTTAATGGTCAGGATGCTATTGATTATTTTGCCGATGGCCTGGCTGAAGAAATTATTCATCAACTGACGGTTATTCCTGATTTAAAAGTCATTTCGCGTACCTCTTCTTTTGCGTTTCGCAACAGTGCAACAGATATCAAAGATATCGCTCGGAAGCTCAGTGTGAGCTATATACTTGAGGGCTCAGTCAGAGAAGATCAAGGCACCATGCGTGTGACTTTGCAACTGATAAACGGAGTGGATGGCAGCCATATTTGGTCGAAGGTTTTTTCCGCCAATAGCACCAATGCATTTAACGTGCAGGAACAAATCAGCACCGTGGTCGCCGATACCATTGATCGTAATTTTACCCGCATACCGGCTGGCAAAGTGCGTTTTCACCCGCAGTCGGGGGATGCCTATTTACACATGCTCAAGGGCCGCAAACTGAATGGTCTTGGAACAGCGGAAGCCTATAGACAGGCATTGGAAGAGTTCACCATGGCAGTTCATTTGCAGCCAGACTACGCCATAGTTTATGCTGATATTGCACTGAACTATCTGCTGCTTTATCAATATCGCAAGGTCAGTCTTGAAGATGCGAGTCAGCATGCCAAAGAAGCCATTGATCAAGCACTTGCACTGGAGCCAGAACTCGCCGAAGCACATGCAGTAAAAGGGGTGTACTACAGCAATTTGGCGGAATATGACGCAGCAAAACTGGCGTTTGAACAAGCACTCGCTATTAATCCCGATCTTTACATTGCGCAGCTTAATTACGGCTACATGCTATACACGAGTAATAAAAAACGTGAAGCGCTGCGGTATTACCAACATGCCAAATCTATCCATCCATTATCGGCCTCAGCGAATTGGGGTATTGGTATTATTTTAGTGGCCTTAGGTGAGTTTGATCAGGCATGGGCACAATATAAAAATTGTGTGGATCTGTTGCCCAATTATACAAGTTGTAAAATGGGTTTAGCTTATGTCAATCGCTTGACCAATCAGAACGTTCAAGCAGATGAAACACTTTTAGCATTGCAGCAGCAAATTGATGAAAACGACTACTACATGCGTATGGCGCAGGGCTTCCATTTATTATGGACAAATCGTATTGCCGATGCGGATAGTTTGTACACTAACTTGCTCAGACAATATGGTTTCAATATTGAAGCATTGCAGTCGATTAGTTTGCTTAAATGGCGTTTGGGCTTAACAAAACTATGGCTGGCAGAATTAGCCTCGGCAAAAACTGAATTACCAGACAACAGAGCGCTAGCCATCAATTACGCGATGAATGCCTACCGCGCAGGGGATTGCGAACTGGCACTTGGCCAATACGAAACGGTTTTTAATCAACATCCAGAATTGCATGCCGATTTTGATGGTATGGCTAATTCAGTGTCCTACTTGGCAGACATGGCCTATTGCTTTCACGTCGGCCAACAAACACAAGCCCGGGATCAGGCCCTTGAGGACTTAAAACAGGTGTTGGCGAGCTTCCCTGACAATCAGTATCCAGTACCGGGGGTAATGTACGTGCAGGCTAAATACCTAGCACTAACAGGAGAAACAGCCAAGGCCAAGGAGATCCTTGCCAACCTGCGCGCAATGCCTTGGTCTTTGGCTTGGTTAATCGACGATGATCCTTTATTAAACACCTTGCTGTAGAGGGCGTTTAGGTAAAGCAGACGCTTTTATGCTCTGAGTAAAAAGCAAAAAAAAAGTCAGACACTTGCTGTCTGACTTTTTTGTTTTTGTGTTTGTTGTGACAAGGTTACGGAGTAACCTGCATGGTCGCCAAACTATAAGTATTGGGGGCACTAAACCCACTGGGTACCTGCATGCTTAAACCGATGGTGCCACTTTGTTTGGCAGTAAACGGCACTTGTATGTAGGCATCGCCCGGATTGAAGACCGCAGGTTCTGTTTGTTCACCCACACTGCTATCGCTGCTGATAAAACTGACCGTGGCACTCACACCCGGGCGCAGCGCCTGGTTGGCGTAGTAGTTTGAACTGCTGTCGAGGGCAAATACACCAATGTCAACAAGGTTACTGCTGGCACTCAATGACGCCGTGTAATTAGTGCGCCCAAAGCCGAACCCACTGGCATAAACCTCAACCGTTGCCGAAGCACTGCTGTAGCCCAGCGCAGTGGCCGAGATTTGTGCGCTACCCTGACTCAAACCCTGCACATACAACTCGCCCACGTAGGTAGTCGTGACACCCTCAAAGGTCACACACTGGCTGCCCACCTCGGTTGCTGATGTGCTAAGCAAAAATACTGCAATGGCACTGCTGCACACTTCAACGTCGGTTGGCTGTGGTGGGGCAACCTGCAAGGATACGCCGCTGACTGTTTGCAGATCTTTGCCCACAATCACCCCATACACGCCAAGAACCGGTGCCGATACCACAGCATTGATGGTGGTGTTGTAATTTCCACTGCGGTAGTTGGCTGCGACAAAACCACTGGGCTGCACCACAGTAAGCGTGGTGTTGCCCGTTGCAAGGGGATCAAAGGCGGTGGGTTTAGTGCCTTCACCGGCATTAAAGACCACGGGTGACGCAGTAATGATGCCAACATTGGTATCCGTGCTGGTAACCTGCACCGCCACGGGGCTTACGCCGGCTCGCAGCGGATAACCTGCCGTGTAGACATCACCGGCGTTGGCAGCACTGGCGGGATACAACACAGACGTTGCCACGGACAAACTGGTATTGTCACTGAAGGTTGTGGTGGTAAGGTTGCGATAGCTGTAGTTTGCTTCAACAAAACCGCTAGGCCAGACGTTGATCTCGTAAGTTGCCTGGGCATAACCAGGTGCTGTCACGCTGACGGTGGTAGTGCCTTCTTGCAAACCCTGAATATACCAAGTTTGGCCTGCCGTTGAGCTTATGCCGCTGCGTTGCGCGTTGTCACTGCCCACGGTATTTGCATCAGTACTCACCAAAGCAATACTGGGATCGTCAATGGTCACCGTCACGGTGGTGGGTTCGGGTGGGGTGGCACCCAGATAACTGTAAAACGTTGTCTGCTGCCCCTTACCGATAATCACATTGTTGGCGTTAATCGCGGGGGCCGTGACACTGACCTCGATACGAGCGCCATAATAACCTGGTTTGCTTGTCGGGGATGTAAATCCGTCGGGCTGCACGATTTGTACAGTGCTTGTGCCTGCACCAATAGGGTCAAACGCTGTATTGCGTTGGCTGTCACCCGCACGGAACAACAAAGGACTTTCGCTAATTTGACCCACCGCACTGTCACTACTGGTCACTGCCACTTCAACATCGTCCAAGCCCGCCCGCAGCGCATAACCAAAGGTATAGACATCGCCGGCGTTGCTGGCCGAAGATGGATAGACCACCGCCGTGTAAATTGACAAGGGGGTGTCACTGCTAAAGGTGGTCGTGCTGAGATTGCGATAGCTGTAACTGGACTCAATGAAGCTACTGGGCCACACGTCAATGGTGTAGCTTACATCTCGGTAGCCGGCAGCAGACAGCGTAATAGTGGTACTGCCTTCTCGCAGACCTTGCACATACCACTGCACAGCATTGGTATTTGTGACGTTGTTTATCTGTGCCGATCCTGCACCTAAGACCAAATTGTCAAGGCTAATTACTGCGACGCTTGGATCAGCGATGGTGGCCGTGATGGTAGTGCCACTGGGCGGCGTGGCGTCCAAATAACTTGACCACGTGACTTGCTGATCTTTGCCAATAATCACATTGTTGGCATAAATGTCAGGGGCAGTGACCGTGACTGCAAATTCGGCATCATAGGCACCCGGTTTACTGTTGGGCTGGTTAAACCCCTCAGGTGGCACCACTTGTACTGTGGTAGTGCCTGCCCCCAATGGATTAAAGGTGGCACTGCGATAGGTGTCTCCTGCCACAAAACGCAGTGGTGACTGGCCGATTTCACCCACCGACGTATCGGTACTGCTGACGACCACATCTAACTCATTGATGCCGGCACGCAGCGCATAACCGTAAGTGTAAACATCTCCCGCGTTACTGGCTGAGTCTGGATACAACACAGCGGTGTATACCAATAAGTTGGTGGGAGCACTGAAGGTAGTGGTAGTGAGATTACGGTAACTGTAGCTGGCTTCAATGAAACCACTGGGCCACACATCAATGGTGTATGTAGCATCAGCATAACCCGGCGCAGAGACGGTTACCGTCGTACTGCCTTGTTGCAAGCCATGTATATACAAAGTTTGACCAGAAGTGTTAACTACATTGCTCAGCTCTATGCTCTGAGCGCCAAGCAGCGTAGCGTTATCACTGACCACTGCTATTGACGGATCATCAATACTCACACTCAGCGTGGTTGGACTGGTGGGCGTGGCGCCAAGGCTCACTGACCACGTGGCTTGTTGATCCTTGCCAAGCAAGACATTGTTGGCATAAATAGGCGGTGGGGGTGTGATGTTCACACTCAGCACATTTGACTCAATGTCCTCCACCTTGGCCGTAATTTGGCTCGCACCCACCGCTAAACCAGTAACATCAAAGCGGCTACTCAGTTGACCAGCAGGCACAGTCAGCTCGCTATCTACGCTGGCGACCAACCCATCACTGCTGTGTAATTCCACCCGCAAGCCGCCACTGGGAGCGGGGGCGCTTAAACTCAGGGTGGCGGTTTTACTGAGGCCTTGCACAACATTTAAGCTGGATGGTGTAATGCTCAGGCTAATGCTTACCGTTACATCCACACTGTCTGGGGCATAACCCTCGGCGCTGGCGGTAATGCTTGCCTCACCCAACTGTTCAGCGACGATTTTGGCATTTTCGCTGGGCAATTGGCTGCCTTCGGCGATAAACACACTTTGCATCACCTCGGCAATGGCAGGGTTGCTGCTGCTAAAGTTAACCGTCACCCCGCCAACCGGGGCGGGCTGCGACAATGCCACCACTAGATCAGTGCTTAAACCCGGCGCAAGACTGCCGGGATTACCAAGGTTGATCACCGCGGTAGTGGTTTGCAGGTTGGCACTATCACTCTGATAACCGCCACTTCTGGCAGTAATTAAGGTGGTGCCACTGCTGACCCCGGTCGCCGCAAACGTAACCTGGCTTTCGCCCTCTGCAATGGTCACTTGTGCGGGCACGCTGGCAATACTGCTTTGCTCAGAGCTTAAATCAATGACCAAGCCACCGCTTGGTGCAACGTCAGGGATGGACAGGCTTGCATCAATGCTGCGACCGACACCCACCCAGCTACTGCTCAAACGTAAATCCAGTTGCGGATCCGGTGCTGCCACGTTTACGCTGACAGAGTCTACTTCACTGCTTAATACACCGTCGAACACCCGCAATTCAAATTCATATACACCCGCTACATCAGGGGTGATGCCCGGATTCACGCTGTTATCGTTGTCCAAGGTGGCGCTGCTTGATACAGGGCGTGTCACAATTTGCCACTGATAACTCAAGGGATCACCATCGGGATCACTGGATCCACTGCCGTCCAGTCTCAGCAGTTCATTTACCTTAGCGCTAATATCGCTGCCGGCATTCGCCAAGGGAGGGCGATTTTCAGTTTTGAGTAATACACTGTCGGCAACGCTATCCAAACTGCCATCGTTGACAATTAATTGCACCAGATAGCTACCCACTACGTCCAGGGTTAAAGAGGTTTGTTGGTCAGTAAGGCTGCTCAGGCTCGTGGCACTGGTGGCGGGTTTACTGCTAATACTCCAACGATAAGTCAAGGTATCACCGTCGGCATCACTGCTGGCGATGGCATCGAGGATGGCAAGTGAGCCCACCGCTAAGATTTGATCTACACCAGCATTGGCAACGGGTCGCACGTTGTTGGTACTGACAATCACCGTGTCGGCGCTGCTGCTCAACAGACCATCATTCACCATCAACTGCACACTGTATTCCCCCGGTAAATCGAGGATAAAAGATGGGGTGATCAAGCTGTTGTCGTCCAAGGTCGCTTGGCTGGCGGCTGGTTTGCCAGTCAAATTCCACATAAAACTCAGACTGTCGCCATCCACATCATTGCTGGCGCTGCCGTCGAGGATGACAGTGCTGCCCACGTCCTGACGTTGATCCGGGCCGGCATTGGCAACTGGACGACTATTAGCCGTGTTGAGTTGCACGGTGTCTGGTGCACTGTCCAATACCCCGTCACTGACGATCAACTGAGCAATATATTCACCGGCACTGTCAACCGTAAACCTCGGCGTGACCGCTGTTTCATCGTCAAGCTGAGTCAGACTACCAGCGGGTTTACTCAGGAAAGACCAGCTGAAACTCAATGGGTCACCATCCACATCACTGGAGGCAGAACCATCTAAGCTGACCACATCGCCAACAAAGGGTGATTGATTAGCACCAGCGTCGGCCAGTGGGGCGCTGTTGTCGGTGGACACCAAGGTGGTATCCGGCGCGCTGTCCAGCTTGCCGTCATTGACAATCAGTTGCAGTTGGTAATTGCCCGCTACGTCAAGTTCAAAACTCGGCATGCTCAGGCTAGGATCATCAAGGGTCGCCAGACTGCTGGCGGGTTTGTTTAAAATGCTCCAAGCAAAACGTAAACTGTCGCCATCAATGTCGGCAGAGGCACTGCCATCGAGTCTGACGGTTTGCCCGACACGCGCTGATTGATTGGCTCCTGCGTTAGCAGTGGGCACACTGTTAGACGTAGTAATTTTGACGGTATCCGGTGCGCTGTTCAGCAGCCCGTCGTTGACCACCAGTTCTAATTCATAGCTGCCGGGTAAATCCACCGTAAATTGCGGAGTGACAGCATTGACATCATCCAGACTAACGTTGCTGCCCCCTGGGTTGTCGATGAAACGCCATGCATAGCTCAGGCTGTCACCGTTGACATCACTTGAGGCACTGCCGTCGAGGGTCACAGTACTGCCAACGGCAGGACGTTGATCAGCGCCGGCATTGGCCACCGGCGGGCTGTTTAGCGTGGTGACCACCACACTGTCGCTGGCACTGTCAACGCTGCCATCGTTGACCACCAGTTCCAGCCAGTAATCGCCGCTTGCATCAAGGGTAAAACGTGGGCTGACGCTGTTGGCATCATCCAGTGCTGCGGCTGAACCACTGGGTTTACTAACAAAACGCCATTGATAAATCAGGCTGTCGCCATCCATATCACTACTGGCGCTACCGTCTAACTGGGCACTTTGCCCAACTTCACGACTCAGATCAGGCCCGGCGTTTGCGATAGGCGCAGAATTGGCGGTATCAATGGTGACCGTATCCGGCAAACTGGCGTCGATGCCGTCGTTGACTATTAATTGCAGGATGTACATACCCGCTACATCCAGCTGAAATTGTGGTGTAACACTGCTAGCGTCATTCAGATCCGCCGTGCTGCCACTTGGGCGCAATGTAAACGACCACTGATAACTGAGGGACTGACCATCCACATCTGATGACTGGCTGCCGTCCAAGGATACGGTGTTACCGACCTTGCTGGTTTGTTTGGGACCAGCATCGGCCACCGGTCTGGTGTTGAGGGTAGAGACCACGACCTCATCAGGGCTACTATCAATGTAACCATCGTTCACCACCAGTTGCAAAACGTAGTCGCCGTATTGATCAATCATAAAACGTGGCATCACCGCTGTGTCATTATCCAACTGCGCTTGGCTGCCCTCAGGTTGCTGCTTGAACTGCCAGTGAAAACTTAGGGGGTCGTTGTTGGCGTCGTCACTGGCACTGCCATCCAGTACGATGTTGGCAAACAAGCTCCCAGCTTTGTCGGGACCGGCATTAGCAACGGGTGGGGTGTTCTGGGTGGAAATAAGGACTTCATCGGCGGCACTATCGATTTTACCGTCATTGACAACCAGGCTGAAGCGGTATTCGCCACTGACATCCAAGATAAAACTCGGATTGGGCAGGCTGGGATCAGATAAACTGGCTACGCTGCCAGGCGGCAGTGCAAGTGTGGTCCAGTGGTATTGCAGGGCGTCGCCGTCGGCGTCGCTGCTTGCCGTGCCATCGAGGAGCACGATAGAGCCAATCTCCAAGGCGCGATCATTGCCTGCATTAGCTACCGGCACCGTATTACTTGGCGGGATGGCACACGCTGCCAAAGTGCATTGTGACGTGCACAGGCGTATGTCGAGGGCGTTGATTGTGCCGTCGGCATTGGCGTCGCGGGGGTCGTCTGCACCACTGGCAGGTCGGTTGCGTGCCAGCATGATTTGTTTTATGTCGAGGCTGTCGATAACTTGATTGTCATCGACGTCGCAGGTAGTTGCCCAGGATGCATGGCCTGCCAGTAGCAGGGCGATTGCACTGAGTCGCAAAAAGTTCGCTGATTTCATAATGCAGTCCAATTGTCAAAATAATTGTGGTAGCAAGACCATGACTACTGCCTATGCCAGGTCTGCTTCTTCGGTCCTTATCTGTGGCTTTGGCACAATCATCTCCAAGAAGATTGCCTTAAGCAGAAGATTGATGTGTTAGCGATCATCACGCAGGCGTCTGCGTTCGATAGGGCTGTGCTTGAGTCTGACGTAAAACCAACAACAGCAAACCCAACATCAGCAGGTTGAATACGGTTGGTGAGCTTACCGCTTGGCTGACAGACTTGATGCCCACCGCACTGCCTTGCAGGTCGGGATTGAGGTCGAGAAAATCGAAGTCCACCAAACCAAAGGGATTGAGAGCTAAGGTGATTTCACTGCTGACTATCGGTGCCAATGCTTTGAGTGTGAGGCTGAATAGGGTATGGCTGCCATGTTGTAACAGTTGCAAATCTGCTTCACTGAGAAACGATGTTTCAGCAATGGAGTCAGGTGCAAAAAAACTGTCCTGAATTGACATGCTCACGTCGCCGCCATTTAGCAGTTGGTTAAAGTTAATCAGGGTTAGTTCAAAAAATAGTGGGTCAAAAAGCAAGGCGAGATCATAAAATGCCACTTCCTCTTGATCATCGAGTTCACTCAGTTGCACCTCGATATTTAGCAAGTCGCCGACTGCAACGGTGGCGGACGATGGCACGATACGAAGCAAGCTTGCTTGGCTGCTAAAGCTGGCAACAAGCAGGCCCAGCAGGAGCCCAGTTTGTAATATTTTCATCACGATCATCATTATTCTTCCTTAATCTTGGTATTAAACATCTGGCATGGTTATGCGATTGAATAGCCGCGGCAATGCGGAACATCTGAGCAAATGACAGACGGCTATCAGTCAGTTGGTGATCCTAGGCAGACAAATCTCTCAGCCAAGTCGTCGATTTTTTCATCATGTTTTGTGGTCTGAGTTGTAGGAAGCGGGGTGCAAAGCCATTGCGGTCTGGCATGATTGCCTGCAAAATGCCCAGCTGTTTTGAGCCTTAGATTGTTGTTGGGATATGCCTGCTAAGTTTGACTCCATCCGACCTTTTGATGATGCCGATTTACCGCGCGTTTTAACCGCTCTGTTTAACAATCAGGAATTTATCGCCACCATCGTCGCTTTCAAATTTTCACGGTGGCCGAAATTTCTGCGGCCTATGTTGGCGTCACTGACACGCTGTTACATCATTAAACAAATTGGCGCTATTCGTACCTTGCGGGGTTTTCAACGTTTGGTTGAGCCTTATATGCAGCAGATGATTGATAGCACAACCCAGGCTTTTACCGTCTCTGGTTTGGATAGCTTGGATATGTCGAAGGCATGTTTATTCATCAGTAATCATCGTGATATTGCTTTAGATCCCGCTTTTGTTAATTGGGTATTGCATATTAATCAACAAGATACGGTGCGCATTGCGGTAGGCGATAATCTGCTCAAAAAAGAATGGGTGGCAGATTTAATCCGGCTGAATAAGTGTTTCATTGTGAAGCGTTCAGCTGCCGACCGTCGCGAAAAATTAGCGGCCGCCAAGCTGCTAAGTGAATACATTTGGCATACGCTTCAAGAAGATAAACAACATATATGGATTGCCCAACGCGAAGGGCGGGCGAAAGATGGCAATGATGTGACCAACCCAGCGATTGTCTCCATGTTGACCTTGAACAAACCCAAAGACGTGGAGTTTGCTGAATATTTGCAAGGCTTACGTATTGTACCCGTGAGCATTTCTTATGAATTTGACCCCTGTGACATCAGTAAGGCCAAGGAATTACATCAATTGGCCTTGCAAGGAAGCTACGACAAACCAGACAACGAAGATATGCGCAGTATTGTGAACGGTATTACAGGGCAAAAAGGGCGAGTTCACGTGCATTTTGGCAAAGTACTCGACCAACAATTTACCTCAGCAAAAGCAGTCGTCGAACATTTGGATGCTGAAATTTTGGCGGGTTATCAATGTTTTGCCAGCGGTCCTGCCGCGGCTAAGTTGTTGGCAGAAAAAAATGACGACAAGCTCAATATTACCAATATCAACACCCTCGAACTTGACGCGGCCTCAACGTACTTGCAATCACGCATGGTTCAACTCAATGAAACTGAACAAGACATTCTTCTTAACATGTATGCAAAGGCCTGGTTGAAAAAACAAACCACGGTAAGGTAAATATTTTCTGCATGGCCAACATCACAGTATAAATATTCGACATTTTGTGAGGCAAAAGCTGTTTTTTCTCGTCGATATGCACTTATACTGAGGGCCATGCGCTTTACCTGGCTGGCTAAATATGGACTTAAACCGCAACGCATTATCCTCTTTCTACACTCGTCGTTTAAGACCTTGGGTCTGGTCTTTGTTAATTCTTTTTGCTCCTCGTGTTGTTGCTGCTGTCGACGACGTTAGCCAACATATCTTAACTCTGATCAATCAACAGCAATTTAGCCAAGCGTTTGAGATAGCAGAGCAAAATCAGGCAGACTATGAAGGTGACAGGGATTTTGATCTCGCCTATGGGTTGGCGGCTGCAGCCTCCGGGCATTGTCATGCTTCACTCTATGCCTTGGAACGTGTCTTAGTTGAGATGCCACAGCACCATGTGGCGCGCTTTACTTTGGCAAACTGCTATGTACAACTTGGCAATTTGAGCGCTGCACAACAAGAGTACTCACTGTTATCGCAACAGTCGCTCAATCCATCCATGCAGGAGGCTGTCAGCCAAGCCTCTGCAATGGTTGAAAAAATGCAAAACGCGCAATTACCCGGATGGCATGGTGCTGCACAACTGGCCTTAGGTCATGATGACAACCCAAACAATGGTATTGAAGACGAATTCATTACGGTTCCTTTGTTAGGCCAAGTGCGTCTATTTGATCAAAGTAGAGCGCTATCCAGCAGTTATTATGATCTGTACGCCCAATTAAATTATATCGCACCCTTAACTCAAACGAGTCGCTGGTACACCGCCCTTGGACTGAATTATACGGGCTACACCGAACAACTCGCTTTATCAAAAAGCAACCTGCATGCGCAAATTGGTTATCAGCTAACTTGGCGAGACACCGACATAGATGCGCGTGTTTTTTATCGACCTTTGCAGCTTGATGGCGAAAGTTTTCTTGACTACGGTGGCGCCAGTATCGAGGTCAGTCGACCCTTTATGGCGCATTCAGCGCTGGGGGCCGAGTTTACATTTGCGCAACTAGACTATGCCAAGTATGACGAATTGAGCCGTGATCAAATGTTGTTAGCCCTGTGATTGGCGACACCCACATTCGGAGGCAACAGTCGTTTGAGCCTAAGAGTCGGCCAAGAAAATGCTGATTCACCTGTCTATGACTTTAATTCAAGAGACTTGTTAGGACTGCGCTACACCTTCAAACAACAGTTGTCTGCCCTTTGGTCGTATGGAGTGAGTGCTGAATATTTGACGGCAAATTATGCTAACGAGCATCCCTTGTTTGCTAACACACGTGAAGATAAGTTGCTGCAATTGGTAATAGATGTGGACTACCAATGGCAAACCAATTGGCAACTTAGTGGCCAGTTAAGTGTGACTGACAATCGCAGTAATTTGAACCTGTATGATTACAAAAGGAGCAATCTATGGATTGGCGCTCGCTATCAATTTTAACGCGTTGTCCGCGTAACATGTCTGTCTGTTATGTCATTGCTGCCGTGTGTTTGCTGTTTAGCCAATCGTCCTCGGCTCATTTGGCTCCTCTATCAGCCGCAGCCGAATCGTTGGTTGCGACCGGTAAAACCATTATGGCTAAAGGCGATGTGAATGCAAAAAATGCTGAAACCCAGCGCCAGTTGAGTCGCAAAGCGCCTGTATTCGACTCGGATCTTGTGCGCACCGGCGAACTCAGTGCCAGCCAATTTAGAATGGTTGATGGTGCCTTACTGACCATGCAGGCCGAGAGTGACTTAGCCATCGACAGTTATCAATTTGATCCCCAGACTCAACAAGGTCAGGTGCAGATGTCTTTGTTAAAAGGCGGATTAAGAACAGTGACGGGGGCTTTGCAACACCAACAAGGCAATTACAAATTGCTTACACCCGTTGCCAGTATTGGGGTGAGAGGCACCCATTATGAGGCGGAGCTGATTGAAGGCGACCTATACTTGGCCGGGTGGCAGGGTATCATCGATGTATTAGTAACGGCGGGCAACACGGCTCAGCAATTTTCATTGGGGCCGAATCAGACTTATCGTTTTGCCATTGTCAGAGCCAATGGTGAGGTGGAATTTCAGCTGCGTAGTCCAATGGCGTTTGCCAGCGGCTACAGCAACGAATTGCTCGAGCAAGGCGTGAACGACACGGTGACGCCGATGTATGCTGGCATTGCCAATATTACGTCAAACAATGAGCCTCAATTGGCCAGCAAGCTGCTCAGCGATGCAAGCTATCAAGGGCAGATTGTGGCTTCACGCTGGCTCGGCAATGAATTATTAACGGCAACATGGGTGCCGGATTCTTTGAACAGCATTACCCGACAAGGGAGTGCGACCTTCGACCAGATTGAACAAAGCTCACTTGTTTCTTCAGGAGGAGACGTCACGGATTTCAACATGACGATGACAGTAAATTTTGATAGTGCGCGGATCCCTACTGGGAATTTGTCTTTTGTTGACCCAAATGGTGAGTGGTTTGCCGCCTTTGATGGTGTGGTGGAACAAAACGCTTTGCAATTGTCGGTTAATTTTGCTTCTCACGGTAACAATTTGGCCACTGGCAATATCCAAGCTGTATTAATCGATCAAGCTAAAGGTATTTTGCGCAATGTGGCATTAAGGGAAGTTAACAACAGCAATAATGCCGCTGGTGGTGGGTTTTTATTGCGCCAACAGCAACCCTAAGGAGGCATCATGCACAAAATTTGCCTAAGTATGTTGATCACTGCCATGTTATTGGCAGGTTGCGGTGGCAATAGCAGCAGTACCAGTGAGCTTGCGGCAGGTGTGCCGCCAACGCAGGGTAAGTCGACAAGCGATAGTAACGGTCAATTTATTATTCCTATCAACCAAGAAGTGTTTGCTGGCAATATACGTGTCGGGATTCAGGTTCAAGATCTGGATGGGATAAAAAACCTGTCGCTGAGTTTTAATCAAAACGCTGAACGTCATCTTTTGTGCAGCAGTGCTGATGCCTGTTCTGGCACCAACTTCACTGGCAATTTTAGTGCAATTTATCCAGGACAATACGCAGTAGAACCGGGCCCATTGGTACAGGGATTGTGAGTGCTTGACCAAACAGACACTCAACAGCTCGTCGCGTCGGTGAACGTCGTGTGGCAGCCCCAGCAAATTGCCGGTGTAGCCTTGAGCAGAAGCAGCGACGGAACAAGCCTGAACATCAGTTGGCAGGCTAATCCTCAGTTGTTGCGTTATAACGTCTACATTGCTGCTCAATCGGGGGTGAATCTTAAGAATTATCAACAGCTAGAAGATGGCCAAGCCCTTTTAGCTTTGGAGGCAAATGAGGCCAACTTTTCCCTTCTCGACGCTGCAAAACGTTATTACGTGCTGGTTACGGGGATAGACGGCAGTGGGGAAAGTGCTTTTGCCAAGCAGTTAGTCAGTGAGCCAATAAATCAGTCACCTAACGATCCCCCTAGTGCAGAAGACGACAACTACGTTATTTACCAAAACACCGTGCTGGGCATTGCCAAAAGCAGTGGTTTGTTGATCAATGACAGTGATCCCAATGGTGATGAGCTGCTGGTAAATGTGCAACCACTCGTGCCACCCTCCTCGGGTACGCTTAACCTTGAAAGTGATGGCAGTTTTACCTTCACGCCCCCTGCTGGTTTCACTGGGGTGTCGAGCTTTACTTATGAAATAGAGGATACGTTTTCAGCCACCGCGAGTGCGCAAGTAAATATTGAGGTAAAACCAATACAAGCCAATTTAACTGGCGACTCGCTGTCTATTAGTGGCGAATTTTTATACATTGGTTTAGGTGAAACCACGGCCGGAAGTGGCATAGGTACAGGGCGTTACCGCATTGGCGATTGCCTACAAATCATTGATACGCAATGTTCGATCACCGGTGACTACCTTGAACGTGCTGGCAGCGGTAATCAAGCCGGTACAGGTGGTACTTATGCTCTGACGATGACGTATTCTGGTACCGGGGATTCCCCTGTCATTGCGCGTTCCACTGCGCCGGGTGGTGATTCCTTAAACTTTACCAATTTAGGTGATGCCCTATTTGAACTTAATCTCTTTCCCTCCAGTGGCGGGGTGATTCGCTCGATATTTCCGGACCCAGCTTTTTCTACCCTAGTAAATTTTGGTGCATTTATCACGAATCCTCAGACTTGTCAGGGGTTGCCCAGTGGGCAAAGCTGCCATATTGGCAACGTAGGCCTCACCGCCGGTGCGCGGGAAACCGCGCCCCTAGATCGCCTTGATTTTATTGTTTCAGGTTATGCATCAGTGGATTTGAGCAGCGAACCGGTGGCTTTAGATGACGAGTATCAGACGGCGGTTAATCAAACATTGTCTGTTGACGCTGGTGGTGTATTAGACAACGACACCGATGCCGACATCAGTCCTGTGGGTGACCAACTCAATGTGCGGCATGTTGTTTCCACAACCTTAGCTCGGCCCATTGCCTTGGCGGTGGATGAATTTCAGCAGCGGCTCTATGTTTACGACGGCTTTAGTAACAATATTTCAGTATTTGACCGAAGTGGCCAAGCTCAAGGGGTGCTGAGTTGGCCAGGAGAAGGAGCCAATGACGCCGATTTGGATGTTGCACCTGAAGCGCTGTCACTTGCCAATGTGCAGGTTCCACAGGGCTCTTTGTTGGTGTTTAACGGTGAAACCGCTACCACAGAAATTTATGCCATCGATCCGCGTAGCGATACCATATTGGCACAACTCAACACGGCGTATGGCAGCAGTCATGTTGTTGGCGGAGCATATGATCCTACCAGCCAAGCCTTTTTCTTATTACAAGACAACGTACCCGGGGGGACGTTGGGAAATCAAGTTGCAAAAATTGATACCAACACCGGTGCGGTGCTGTCGACCTTCAGTATCAATAATACCCCCGGTGTATTTAATGTTAGCTATGGGGATCTGGAGATCAACACCTTCACTGGCAATATTTACTTGGTCAGCAGCGTGGAAAGGCGTATCGCCGAATTTGCGCAAAATGGTCAATTTATCCGTTATGTGCCCCTGCCAGTAGAGGTATCTTCACCGAGTGGGGTAGCGCTCAATCGTCAAGCTGACCGTTTGTGGTTAGTTAACAATGTTGGCTCGTCGCCAATATTTGAGCTTGAATTTGCCAATCACGGTAAACTGCCTGGGTTGCTAGCTAGCCTGCATGTGGCGGCGCAACACGGTACTGTTACCTTAAACCTTGACGGAAGTTTCACTTATATCCCGAATACGGATTTCAGCGGTCAAGACCAATTTGTCTATCGCGTCAGTGACCAAACGGGAAAATTTGCCCAAGCCAAGGTAGTGATCAATGTTCAATAGGTTGGGGGGTTACATACAAATAATACTTGGCCACTATTGTTTGTCAGAGCATGTTGTGAGGGCAAACACTCGGCTGAATCTGGATCATCTAGTTGGCTAAATTTCCTAGCTACGGTGAATGGTTACCTCATATTTTCCGTCATGTAATACGTCATAGTGTTGCCGTTGCAATTGTGGTCTTGGTGGTTGCGCTGCAATTTCTGAATGTTGGTCTGGTGCAAGGGCCGCGTGAGCGCTTAGATGGTTTGCTTTATGACTTAAAAATAAAACGTTTACCGCCTTGGCCTCAGAGTGTGACCAATATTCAAATTGTTGATATTGATGAGAATAGCTTAGCTACTGTTGGCAGGATGCCGTGGTCTCGGGACACGTTTGCTGAGCTTACACAAAATCTCAGTAAGCTCGGAGCCTTGGTGATTAGCTACGACATGCTGTTTTCAGAGCCGCAACTCAACCCGGCCGAAAAGGTGTTAACACAGCTCGATGTGTCAGCTATCAACCAACCAGCATGGCGAGAAAAATTGCTTGCGCAATTTGATTACGATCAACATTTTGCCGTCGCCATACAAGGCGCTGAGGTGGTCACGTCAGCGCTTCTTCACAACGATATCAACAACAAAACCGCTGAGCCCTTACGGGGAGGCGAATTGCGTATTGACGCCGTTGAACAACTGAGCCAGCAACAAGGTAGCACCCAGCACTTGAGCCAGTTGCCGCACTATACGTCTTATGCTGCCACGATTGAAAAATTAGCCCAGGCAGCGGCCGGGCAGGGCTTCATGAATTCCTTTGAAGATGCAGATGGTTTTGTGCGGCGTGTTGCCTTATTGGCACAAGTCGATAATCAATTGCAGCCGTCCCTTGCCCTCGAAACATTCCGGGTGTACAGCCTCGTTGATACGATTAAACCACAATGGCAGAGTTTCGCCGACCAACTGTATCTGCAAGGTATTTACGTGGGGAATAGCTTTATTGCCACCGATAATGAAGGCAAGATTTATGTACCGTATCGTGGTCCTGCAAAAACCTATCCCTATACCTCTGCTGAGGAGGTATTAGCCAATCAAATAACTGATAATAGGTTTGACCAGGCGGTTGTGTTTGTTGGCACCTCAGCTACCGGCTTGGCGGACCTGCGTGCTACGCCAGTGATGCTGGGTTTTCCTGGTGTAGAAATTCAGGCAACCGTGTTTGATGCTTTAATTGCGCCGCAGTACATTCCCTACCAACCAGAATGGTGGGCCGAAGCAACCTTAGTTACTTTGATAGTTATAGGTTTGATGGCTGTTGTGTTTTTGACAGATCGCTCGCCCTTACAAACCAGTGGTTTGGCCGTCCTGCTTGTTGTCGCTGTGACGGCAATAAATCTGTGGGTTTGGTACGCTTTTTACCTTTATCTTCCTTTGTTTTGCCCCTTGTTACTGAGCGCCTCATTGACTGGCTGGTATATTGCTCAAGGGTTTTTCTTTGAGAACCGCAAACGTCGAGAGGTTAAGGCCATATTTGATCAATATGTGCCACCTGCGCACATCGATCGTTTGATCAAAGACCATGGTGCCGTCAGTTTAGAGGGTGAAAAAAAGGTACTCAGCGTAATGTTCAGCGATATTCGCAGCTTCACGTCAATTTCCGAGAGTATGTCAGCCAGTGAACTCAAACAGTGGTTAAATCAGTTTTTTTCTCCCATTACTGCTTGTATCTTGCAACACGACGGCACCATTGATAAATATGTTGGTGATATGGTCATGGCTTTTTGGGGGGCGCCATTAGACGACGTACAACATGCTAACAAAGCCGTGGCTACGGCTTTTGCTATGCTTGAACAATTAGCAATGTTGAATCGCGCGTACAGAGATCAACAACAACCTGAAGCACATATCGGTATTGGCATTAACACCGGTGAGATGAACGTAGGTGACATGGGGTCGAACTTCCGGCGCAGCTACACCGTTATCGGCGATGCAGTGAACTTAGGATCACGACTTGAGGGGCTGACGAAGTATTATGGTGTCAGCATTTTGGTCAGTGAAACCACTCAAGCCGAAGCGGATAAGTTTGCTTATTTATTAATAGATAAAGTGAAGGTTAAAGGTAAAAACGCGCCGGTCACTATTTACTCGCCCCTCGCAAATGACCTACAACCTGAGCAAATAAGCCTTTACGAGCAATTTAATCAGGGCTTAGCGTTGTACTTCTCTCGCCAGTTTCAGGCGTCATTTAATGTACTACAAACACTAGCCCCAGATTTTCCAAATCAGCACCTTGTGCAGCTTTACCAACGTCGTATAAAGCATTTTTTACAAGATCCCCCGTCTGAAGATTGGGATGGGAGTTACACCCACACCAGCAAATAGCCGCGTTTTATTGCATCATGAAACCGGGGATCTTGCTCAGATCTATCTCGTCCGATTGCTCTGGTTTCAGAAATCTTGTGGCATATTGTTCGTATACTTTCTCTTTGACAAATACATCAAACAGATCTGGGTCAATGTGATTGTCGAGTTTCATAAAACCCATAATGCGCAGGCATTCACTGATTTTTTTGGCATCTTTGTAGGGGCGATCCGAAGCTGTTAGCGCCTCAAAAATATCTGCGATGGCCATGATGCGGGCGGGTATCGACATTTGTTCTCGGCGCAGTTTTTTCGGGTAACCTGTCCCATCCATTTTTTCATGGTGACCGCCGGCAAACTCGGGTACGCGTTTTAAATGTTTGGGGAAGGGCAGGGTATCAAGCATTTCAACCGTGATGTCCATATGTCGATTGATGATCGTTCTTTCTTCCGGATTTAAGGTGCCTCTTGCTGTTCTTAAGTTGTAGACCTCGTCCTCACTCAACAAAGGAACTTTTTTGTCCGCTAATGTCACATGGCAGGATTGGGCAACGGTGTCTAAATAGGCCTGATCATCGGGTGACATGAATTCACCACCCGTGTTTGCTTTGATAACAAAAGCCAAATCATGATCAAGACGTGAGAGCACCCCTTGCAGTTCGGCCTTGGCTACTTTTTTACTTTTTGTATCTTTACTTGCCAACGCTTTGTAATACTCGAGTTCTGCTTCACGTTTGGCCAGCTCAAATCGACACTGAACAAGTTTGATACGATCAAAAACGGTTTCCAACTTTTTCGCTTTATCCATGATGTACTCAGGTGTGGCTACTTTTCCACAGTCATGGATCCAACCAGCTAAATTTAGTTCGTGTCGATCAGCGTCTGTCATGACAAACGACGCCATGGGGCCTTCGTTGTGGCGGTGCACCGCTTCGGCAATCATCATGGTTAATTCCGGTACACGTCGACAATGACCGCCAGTATTAGGGGGATTTTTCATCAATCGCTTTGGCAATAAGACGAGTAAAGGCTTGAAATAACTCTTCCATATTGTCGATTAACTGGCGATTGGTTAAGGCCACTGATGCCAGAGATGCTAAGGCTTCCACCGTGCGTGAGACTTCGGCTGTAAAGGGAATGATATGTTTATTGTCATCGTCACGGGCATTGACAAGTTGTAATACTCCGCTCAATTCTGCTTCGTGATTTTTCATGGGGATCGTTAAAACAGACTGAGTCGTATAATTGTACTGTTGGTCGACGGCTTTACTTCGTGCGTATTGCTCAGCTGAGGTCTGAGTTAAGTCTGCAATGTTGATGACTTTACCGCTCGCAGCGGCTTGGGCGACGATAGCCTGACTATTCACTTCACCATTAATGTAAATTGGGATGGAATTGAGGGTAGCGACGCTGTTCGATGAACCCCCTAAATGCAGTTTTAAGGTGTCATTGAAGAGGGTGTCAAAGACCAATTCATTTTTGTCGTTGACCGAATAAATTGTGCCTCCATCTGCATTGGTGAGCTTTTTCGCCGCGAGCAAGATAGACTCAAGTAGCTTTTTGGTGTTGCGTTCGCTGGACAATGCCACACTGACATTGAGCACTTCTTGAAGGATTGAGCTAGCCTGCACCGTATTCTCCTTTTATTACTGTCTCCCTATTCATCGCTCGTTATTTACACTATTTCAATAGTTAGCGAGGATTAAACCCAGAGATAGTTCGTAAAGCAGAATAATTGACCCACATAAGCTCGAGAAGCTGCGTTGTGAGTCAGGTGCATAATTAAATGATGATCAGCAAGCCTAAGCGACTTTGTCTTTTCTCAGGCTATCAAATTGACGGTTTAATTCGTATTTATCGTCAGTGACAATTTTCTCTAAGGTTTCGACCCTTTCTTTGAGGACTTGTATTTGTTGTTGCAGTGCATCAACTTGCGCATTGTTTTGTTTACCTTTTTTGTTGTTTTTAGTGCCTGTGACTAGTTCCACAATGGCCCAACACACGATGGCAACGATTGCTACAGCGGTCATATTCATAGTTAACTCTCCTTGGTGTCTTATCTAAAAAAGTTTATGCTTATGCGCTTAGCAAAGCAAATTATTGACCAACAATTAAAATCTATATAAATCAGGTGTTTATATATTTTTGGTGCTTAACTCTTTGGCATTTACTGGTGAATTTAACCAACAAAGTAACGAAATTAGCCAAATATCGAGTAGATGGAATACCGTGATAAACAGTCAACAAGACGATCAATACTGGATGGAATATGCCTTACGCCTAGCGGACAAAGCAGCGGCAGCGGGTGAAATTCCAGTGGGCGCAGTAGTGGTAAAAAACAATCAGGTTATTGGCGAAGGTTGGAATCAAAGTATCAGTTTGCATGACCCTTCAGCCCATGCTGAATTAATTGCCATCCGCCAAGCGGGATTAGCACTGCAAAACTATCGACTCATTGATACGACATTGTACGTGACGTTGGAACCATGCCCTATGTGTGCAGGCTTATTGGTGCATAGTCGTATTTCACGCCTAGTATTTGGCGCAAAAGATTATAAAACAGGGGCGGCAGGCAGCATCATGAATTTAACGCAGCATGATCAATTGAATCATCAAATGGATGTCACAGGTGGCGTTTGTGAAGCATTGTGCGCGCAACAAATATCAGGTTTTTTTCAGGAGCGCCGAGCGGCTAAAAAATTAGCTAAAAGAGGAGTTTAGCAGGCTTCCGCCCAATCATTGGTGACTTCAATATTTTGAAACTGTTGGCGGCGTAAATTAATTTTTTGGTGGACACGTTTTAACAACTGACGTCGTCTACCACTATTGGCAAATCGATTTCTACTTAACATGTTCGGGCGCTTTTTCATCTGTTTTCCTAAAATTCTTATCCTGTCTTTTCATTATGACCTTGTTTACGCGCATAAAGTTGCATCAACTAGAACGCTTAGTAATAGAGTAACGTGCCTATATGACTGCGATGTGACAACAAGTATGCTAGACGACACCACTATGATCATAAGCTCAGCTTTTTTCAATGGTTATTTTTGTAAAAAGTTGACTTGAGTATTGATTTACAAGCCGTTTATAGTGAACTTATGGAAAAGGAAGCAAACATGACATCATCAAATACACCAAGTTGCTCACAATGTTCCACGCAATTAATCGGCGCTTTTTGCCATGCATGCGGCCAACAAGCCACCATGCAAAAAACCAGTTATCGAGACGTTATTTCTGCCTTATCGTCAGGGGTGTTTTCCATAGAAAGAGGGATTTTTAGCGCCTTGTATACCCTGATTGTGGATCCTGCCACCCTAGTACGCCGCTATTGGCAAGGGGATCGATTATATTTTTACAGCCCTGCGCAAATTGTTTTTTATACCTTATTTATCCTTGGCTTGCATTTAACCTTCATCGATAAAAAAATCTTGGGTTTGAACGTGGCGGTGAGTGGTATTTCCAGTGACGTGCAAACCGTTTTTTCACCGCAACTTTTGCTTATTTTGTTGATTGTACCCTTGCTGAGTATTAGCACTTATCTGTGCTTTTTTCGCCGTCATCACTCACTGGCCGAGCATGTAATCAGTGCCCTATATAATTTCTGTGGGTGGGCGATCATTTGGACGATTTTGGCAGATATTTATGCCTTGAGTTTGGACAAGAACATACCCGCTTTGAGCATCGTATTTTTACTGTGCCTATTCTGGACGAGTGTCCGTGTCAGTGCACCTGATCAACACTGGTGGCAGAAATGGCTCAGTTTGGTGTTGCTGGTATGTATTTTTGTTGCAGTATTTTTGTGTTTATTGGGGGCTTTATATCTTATCTCACCCAATTCTGTCTCGTGGCAAGGGCAATGAGTCTTTTACTCCGTTGCTGACGTTTCGATGGATTCTTCCGGTGGTATCGTTTCTTCCACTGGTGCTTGCTGCTCATCTAACCACTTCAGGGTATCGTAGTAGCGCCGGATGTTGTCTACATAGGCAACGGCTTCATTACCGCGGGCATAACCATAAGTAGTGGTTTTGTAATACTTCTTTTGGCGCAATTGCAACAAACGCAGTTTTACATCTACCCACAGGTCGGGGTTGCCGTCTTGACGGTCGGTTAACACCCGTGCATCTTCTAAATGACCAAGACCAATATTGTAGGCCGCTAAGGCAAACCAAAGCTTGTCTGG
Organism: Paraglaciecola sp.; assembly: GCA_009993955.1. Lineage (GTDB taxonomy): Bacteria > Pseudomonadota > Gammaproteobacteria > Enterobacterales > Alteromonadaceae > Paraglaciecola. The sequence continues at coordinate 61,746 of JAACSL010000019.1, read as the reverse complement.
GTAGTCTATGCGATCTGGAATACGTTGGATGAGGCTGGCTAAATAAGCGGCGCCGCCCCGAATGCTTTGCTCCGGATCCAGACGTGATCCAATGCCCAAATCTTTTGCCGTGGCCAAAGTTAACATCATCATGCCTCTTACACCGGTAATTGACCGCGCGTCCGGACGCCAATGACTTTCCTGATAACTCATAGCGGCTAATAAGCGCCAGTCAAGATCGGCAGCATATTGTTGAAACCAAGGCAAAAATTCTGGCAGTACCTCTTTCGCGGCTTTTATGAATTCTCGGGTATCAACGTAATTGAAACTGCGCACATGGCCAAAATACTTGTCTTCTAAGGCGGCTAAAGTTCCGTTAGTTTGGATGATGCCAAAATACTCAATCAGCGCAGCAAGGAGTGAATCATCACTGTTTTTGTTCACTGCCCAAGCGATGTCTTGTTCTTCATTCAACGAAAAACCAATAGCCAATTCAGGGTAGCGACGGCGCATTAAGGCCAGTATGTTAGAGTCAGCAATGGTGTAATCTAATTTCTCAGCAAGCACCAATTCAAGTAACTCTTCGGTATCGTTGTCTTCTGTTTCTTGCCATGTGATTGGCATGCCTTGTTCTTTGATATGAGCAAGGGTATCACTATGACTGCTGCCTGCCACAATCATTAAATTGCCGTTTAGGCTGGCGATGTCCCGCGGCCATTCTTTGCCTTGTTTAAATACTAGTTTTTCACTGACTTGTTGGTAGGCAGGGCCGTAGTTAAATTCATTCAGGCGTTTGGGGCTCACCCCCACACCACTTGCAATTAAATCTAAGTGCTGATTGTACAGTTGTGGGTAAAGTTCATTGGGATTGTAGTAGGGGAAAACTTCAAGTTTTACGCCAAGATAGGCAGCAAAGCCCTCAGCAAGTTCATATTCAAAGCCAACTGGGCCAGTAGCGCCGTTGTAGTAGGTGGTTAACCCATAAGTTGTGCCGACTTTGAGTACCCCTTCATCGAGCACGCCACGCAAGCTGCTGCGTTGTCGCTCATCTTGGCAAGCGCTTAGGCAACTCAATAACAGACAAATGAACAGACTACGACTTAAAATAATGACAACCCCGCTTTTATTCAGGCTGGTATTGTGAACAAAATAAACACGATCATCCAGCTTTTGTTTTTCTGCCTCAAAGCCCAATAAAATCTGCTTTTCGCGTTAACAAGCGCTTATCAAGCGAGGCGAATTACCCTATAATTCGGCGCTTAAAATTTCCTTCTCATCTGAGTGGCCGCAAGCGTTGGCAATACTCAAGCTAAATGGAACCAACCTATGTTAGTGCTTCGTGGTACGCCTGCTCTTTCCGATTTTCGTCTTGAAAAATTGTTAGCTCAATTACAATCTAGTGGATTACAAGTCGAAGCGATATACGCTGAGTACATGCACTTTGTGCATCTGCAAACGGGGTTGAGTGCAGAACATCAACAAGTACTCAATAAGTTGCTTAGCTATGGGCCCAAATTGGCCGTACACGAGGCGTCAGGGCATCTGTTTTTAGTGACTCCGAGACCCGGCACCATTTCTCCATGGTCGTCAAAAGCCACTGATATTGCCCACAATTGCGGACTCAAAGACATACTCAGAATTGAGCGTGGTACGGCGTTTTATGTGCAAGCTGGCGACTTAAGCCTAGCCCAACAGCAAGAGATCAGCGCGTTATTACACGATCGCATGACAGAAACCGTGTTCAACGATATGCAAGATGCCGCGCAGTTGTTCAAACAAGAGCAGCCTAAACCACTGAGCCGTATCGATATTCTTACCGGGGGCAAAGCTGCCCTCGAAGCGGCAAATAGTCAGCTGGGATTAGCCTTGGCCGCCGATGAAATCGATTATTTGTTCGATAATTTTATGGCCTTAGGACGCAATCCCCATGACATTGAGCTGTATATGTTTGCTCAAGCTAACTCGGAGCATTGCCGCCACAAGATATTTAATGCCGATTGGATCATTGATGGTCAAAGCCAAGCAAAGTCGCTGTTTAAAATGATCAAAAATACCTATGAGCAATGTGGCGCTAATGTGCACTCTGCTTATAAAGATAATGCCGCTGTCATGGAAGGGAGTTTTGCGGGGCGTTTTTTCCCTGATCCGCAGACAAGTGAGTACCGCTACGTGCATGAGGATATCGACATTCTGATGAAGGTCGAAACCCATAATCACCCCACCGCCATTGCCCCTTTCTCTGGTGCAGCAACGGGATCGGGTGGCGAAATTCGCGACGAAGGTGCCACTGGACGTGGGTCAAAACCGAAAGCTGGTTTAGTGGGCTTTTCTGTATCTAACTTGCATATTCCTGATTTTGTTCAACCCTGGGAAGTACCTTACGGCAAGCCAGAACGCATTGCCAGTGCTTACGATATTATGATTGATGGACCGCTGGGCGGTGCTGCGTTTAACAATGAATTTGGTCGTCCCAGCATACTCGGCTATTTCCGCAGTTACGAGCAAGCTGTCAGCACCCATCAAGGCACTGAAGTTCGAGGCTACCACAAACCCATCATGCTAGCAGGCGGTTTGGGTAACATACGTAAGCAGCATACCCAAAAAGGCGAAATTACAGTTGGCGCCAAACTCATAGCACTGGGTGGTCCTGCCATGAATATTGGTTTAGGTGGAGGTGCAGCCTCGTCTATGGCCTCTGGTCAATCCTCGGCCGACCTGGATTTTGCTTCCGTGCAACGTGGTAACCCGGAAATGGAACGACGCTGTCAGGAAGTTATCGATAAGTGTTGGCAGCTGGGTGATCACAACCCCATTCAGTTCATCCATGATGTGGGTGCAGGCGGTTTGTCTAACGCCTTCCCTGAATTGATCAATGATGGCGGTCGTGGTGGTATTTTTGATCTTCGCTCAGTGCCCAATGATGAAGCCGGCATGACACCTCTGGAGTTGTGGTGTAATGAGTCACAAGAGCGGTATGTATTGTCGGTGGCGCCAGAAAATTTAGCCACCTTCGCCGCCATTTGCGAGCGAGAGCGCGCACCGTTTGCCGTAGTTGGCGAAGCAACCGAGGCCGCTCATCTTACCGTAAATGATGCGCATTTTAACAATCAGGCCATTGATTTACCTCTCAACGTATTGTTGGGAAAAACCCCTAAAATGTTGCGTGACGTGACAACACTTGCGCCGCAAACCAAAGCTCTCACAACAGAGTCTATCGAGATTAGTGAAGCAGCTGAAAGGATCCTAAAACTGCCAACTGTGGCAGAAAAAACCTTTTTAATCAGTATCGGTGACCGTTCAGTGACTGGTTTAGTGTGCCGTGATCAAATGGTTGGTCCTTGGCAAGTGCCTGTAGCCGACGTGGCGGTAACGGCCAGCGCCTTTGATACCTATCAAGGTGAGGCTATGGCGATGGGCGAGCGAGCCCCCATCGCTCTGCTTAATCCAGCTGCGTCAGCACGGATGGCGGTAGCGGAGTCTTTGCTTAATATCGCGGCCGCTGATATCGGTGATTTAAAACGCATTAATCTCTCAGCAAACTGGATGGCTGCTGCGGGTCATCCCGGCGAAGACGCTGGACTGTATGCAGCGGTTAACGCCATTGGTGAAGAACTGTGTCCAGCCTTGGATCTCACCATACCAGTGGGCAAAGACTCGATGTCGATGAAAACCAGTTGGCAAGAAAATGGCGAACAGAAGTCAGTGACCGCGCCAATGTCAGTGGTGATCTCGGCTTTTGGTGCTGTGCAGGATGTGCGTAAGACCTTGACCCCACAATTGAACACTGATGTCAAAGACAGTGAATTGTGGCTGTTAGATTTGGGGAAAGGGCAGAATCGTTTGGGGGGCAGTTGTTTAGCGCAAGTTTATCAACAACTGGGTGAGGTTTGTCCCGATGTTGACTCTGCGGCAGAGTTAAAAAACGTCTTTTTAGCCTTGCAACAACTGGTGCATGAGCGGCAGTTATTGGCTTATCACGACCGCTCTGACGGAGGTTTGTTTACTACCGTCGTGGAGATGGCCTTTGCAGGTAAAACCGGTATTAACCTCGATATTTCTGCACTGAGTGGTGAGCCACTTGCATTGTTGTTTAACGAAGAATTAGGCGCAGTGCTGCAGATTGCTGCAGAACACAAACTGCGTATGCAAACAGTGTTTGAAACCTTTGGTATTAGCCACCTTGCTCATCCTATCGGCGCTTTACGTGATGACGATGAGGTGCATGTTTATCATAAAGAACAACTGATATTGCATAACAGTCGTGTGCATTTCCGTCAGATATGGGCACAGACAACCTTGCACATGCAGGCGCAACGAGATAACCCAGAGTGTGCACAACAAGAATACCAAGCCAAGGCCGATAAAGCCGATCCTGGTTTGCATGCCAAGTTAAGCTATTCTGTTAGCGAAGATGTGGCGGCACCGTATATTGCCAAAGGGATTGCGCCGAAAATCGCCATTTTACGTGAGCAAGGCGTGAATTCTCATGTGGAGATGGCCGCCGCCTTTGACCGTGCTGGGTTTAATGCTATTGACGTACATATGAGCGATTTGATCAACGCACGTACTGACTTGAAAGGTTTTCAAGGTTTGGTGGCCTGCGGTGGGTTTTCCTACGGTGATGTATTGGGCGCTGGTGAAGGTTGGGCTAAATCCATTCTATTTAATCAACGTGTGAGAGATCAGTTTGCCGAGTTTTTTGCACAAGCTGATACCTTCTCTTTGGGGGTATGTAACGGCTGCCAAATGATGTCTAACCTCAAAGAGTTGATCCCTGGTGCCGAGCTGTGGCCCCATTTTGTCAGCAACCAAAGTGAACGCTTTGAAGCGCGGGTAGCGATGGTAGACATCCCTCACAATCCCTCGATTTTCTTTGCAGGTATGCAAGGTTCAAGGATGCCAATAGCGGTTTCACACGGAGAAGGACGTGCAGAATTTGCAGAGCTAAACGGTGCACAGTTAGCCCTTGAGCAACAGGCGGTAGCCTTGCAATACATCAACAATTACGGCAGCGTCACGCAACACTATCCGGCTAATCCTAACGGTTCGCCCCTTGGTATTGCAGGGTTAACCAGTCGTGATGGTCGTGCCACTATCATGATGCCTCATCCTGAACGGGTGTTTAGAACCGTTGCTAACTCATGGCATCCCGCTGATTGGCAAGAAGATGGGGCTTGGATGCGAATGTTTAGAAATGCTCGGGTTTATCTAGGCTAGGGTAGGAACTAAGTCAGTTGTCGGTGGTCTTACCTTTGTAAATCTACTGATTTTTCAATCGTCTACCACCGACAAGATAGCTATAAACCGTTGTTTTGGTAACTATACTTACCAAAAGATACAAATTATTAATATTTAAGTGTATTTTTTACTTGAAATTATTAATCCCCTTGTAAATCAGTAGAATAGGGATTACGCTAATTAGCTGACAGGATGTCATGTATTGGGTGTTAATTTTGGCATGCAGCACGTTTTGTTGATCAACACCTTCCTGTTCAATCTTTATCTGATTAAAATTAAAAGAGACGCAAATGAATCGTTCGAATAAAGGCTTTGGTTTAACAGGTGTGTTTGCCACTGTGGTTATTTTAATTGTGGCAGCTATTGTCAGTGCTTCAGCAAACTCCACCCCTATCAGTCAGCAAACCAGCAACACGACACAAAGCTCGACACGTTAAATAGCCACTCTCATCGTCACATCCTGCGTGAACTTGCACGGCAGTTAAGCTTTGCGGTGTACTTCTCTATTATTGGCTTTTTGTACTTCATTCTTTTTCAACAAAACATATACAGCGGCATAACCACCATGTTGGCGTTGCGCAGTATTGAAGGCGATGACCTGAGGCATTTGCTGTAACCATTGGTTCACATAGCTTTTTAGCACAGCGGGGAAGGGTTTATTGTGTAACCCCAGACCGTGTTTAATTAAAATCGTCCGCAGCCCTTGCTCGTAAGCTTTTAGAATGTGCTGGAACACAGCACTGCGTGCCGCTTCAAATTTGTATTGTTGTACATTCAACACTTGCTCAATTTTATATTTACCCAATCGCAAGTTTTTGAATACGCCATCTTGCACACCACTTTGTTTATAACTGAGGTAATCATAGGGATCGACGGGTTCCACTTGTTCAACACTGAGGTAGTTGCGCTGCAACGCCCCTGGCATCTCGATTGATTGACGTAAAAGTTGTTTGCCAACACTGTCTTTATTCAGTGGGACTATATCCACATGGGTTTGCTTGAGCGGTTTGATATCGGCAAATTCGGCGAAAAAGTCAGTTTCATCTTCTTCAAAATACATGTCTAGCTCCCAGTTTTCTCTCACCTGTGTTGACAAGGTCATTTGTCACTACGTTGCTTTGTTGTCAACAGGTTCATCATAATAACGATCCGTTATGTTAAGTGCCTTAGTTTTTAATTGCCAAATCTCGCCACACATCTTGGTTAAAAATGACATAGCTTGGTTTTTGTGTGTTTCGTTAAAACCACGAATATGCCACACTTCAGCCCTCATTTTTTATCAGGAGTAACAATGACAACTAAAATATTATGCACTGCTCTGTTTGGCTGTTTTTTATTGATGGGCTGTTCAGAAAGCGTTAAACAGGCTCAATCAAACGTAGATGAGGCTCAAAGCTCAGCTTCAACCAGTCTAGAGGTAGGCAAAGATTACCATTCATTTTCTAACCCAGAACAAGTAAAGATCAGCAATCTTGGCTTGGACTTAACGGTGGATTTTGCGGAAAAAATATTAACTGGCAGTGTCGATGTTGACTTTGTAAGAGTCATGCCAAACGCAGATAAAATTGTTCTCGATACTCGTGATTTAACCATTACTAAGGTCACTGCAAACGGCCATGATTTGGCATATGAACTGGCCGCGCAAGACTCGTTTCTTGGTGCCGCTTTGACCATAGTACTCCCCGAAGAAGGCAATACTTTTAAGATCGAATACCATACTTCCCCCGATGCTTCAGGGGTGCAGTGGTTAACGCCAGCGCAAACTGAAGGTAAAAAACAACCATTTTTGTTCACCCAATCACAAGCCATTCATGCACGCAGTTTCATTCCCTTGCAAGATTCACCTCAAGTGAGAGTGACGTATCAAGCAACAATCCGCACCTCACCGGACTTATTGGCTGTTATGAGCGCGGCCAACGATCCAAACACTCCCCGAGATGGTGTCTATGAGTTTGCTATGCCTCAACCTATCCCATCTTATTTAATTGCATTAGCGGTGGGCGATTTACACTTTAAAGCGATGGGGGAGCGCACGGGGGTATATGTGGAGCCTGCGATCCTAGACGCAGCCGCAGCGGAATTTGCCGATACTGAGTCGATGCTTATTGCCACGGAAAAGACCTTTGGACCTTACAGTTGGGACCGTTACGACCTGCTGATTTTGCCACCCTCTTTTCCCTTTGGCGGCATGGAAAATCCACGACTTTCGTTTATCACCCCTACGGTTATTGCTGGGGATAAGAGCCTCGTGTCACTGATAGCCCATGAATTAGCTCACTCTTGGTCCGGCAATACCGTGACCAATGCGACATGGCGTGATCTGTGGTTAAACGAAGGATTTACTACTTACTTAACCTATCGCATCATGGAAATGGTGTATGGTGAAAAACGTTATGCTATGGAAGCCGTGCTCGGTCGCCAAGACTTGCAGGCTGATATTGATAGTTTGCCCGCGAATGACCAAATTCTTGCCATCGATTTACGTGGCCGTGACCCCGATGATGTGTTCAGTAACATACCATACGAAAAAGGCGCCTTATTTCTCCGTGAGTTGGAGCAAAAGGTGGGTAGAGCCGAATTTGACCAGTTTTTGCTGGGGTATTTTAAGCATTTTAATTTTCAAAGTATTACGACTGACCAATTTGTTGCGTACTTAGAAGACAAGCTAGTTAAGCAACACAGTGACGTGTTATCGATGGAACGCATCAATGCTTGGATCCACAGTGCTGGCGTGCCAGAGGGCGCACCTGAGCCTCAATCTGATGCCTTTGCCCTTGTCGACCAAGCGCGCAATGAATGGTTAGCGGGTAACTTAGCAGCGAAAGATATCTTGGTGGGCGAGTGGACCACTCATCAATGGTTATACTTTTTGAACAACATGCCGGCAAAGCTTAGCCAAGTGCAGCTAAGCGAGTTAGATGCGGCATTTGCGTTGACCCAAAGTCGCAATAATGAAATTGCTCACAGCTGGTTGCTCATGAGTGTGAATAACTGGTATGAACCGGCATTTCCAAGATTGCACGATTATCTGGTGCACATCGGCCGGAACAAATTAGTGAAACCACTGTATAAAGCCCTAGCAGAAACACCCCAGGGTAAAGTGATGGCGCAGAAAGCGTTTGCAGAAGCTAAAGATGGCTATCATCCACTGACGGTTAAAGCCAATGAAGGTTTTGTGCAATAAGCTGAGTAGACATTAAGTAACACGAAAAACCGCATATTAATTGCTGTTTTTTTGTTTTACACTTTTTACCTGCAGGTTTCGGGCTCCGAGCTACGGGTACAAATTAAGAGTTGCCAGCGATGCGCTACGCTTAATTTGACGAAAACCCTAAGTATCGAGGGGTTTTTGCCTTGGTTTCTGGTTTTTTATACCTATATCATGGCATGTTAAGCAAATTGTGTTAGTCATTTACCAGCGTTGGTATAATTAAGAAAAGGAGAAATAAATGAGTGTATTAGTTGGACGTCCCGCGCCAGACTTTACTGCTGCAGCTGTATTGGGTAGTGGTGAAATTGTTGATAAATTTACTTTAAGCACCGCCATCAAAGGCAAAAAAGCGGTGGTGTTTTTCTACCCACTGGATTTTACTTTTGTTTGTCCCTCTGAGCTAATTGCTTTCGACAAACGTTACGCTGAGTTCCAAAAGCGCGGAGTGGAAGTGATTGGTGTGTCTATTGATTCGCAGTTTAGTCATAACGCATGGCGTAATACACCAGTAAATCAAGGTGGGATTGGCCCCGTTAGCTACACCTTAGTCGCCGATGTTAAACATGAAATTTGCCAAGCATACGATGTTGAACACCCTGAAGATGGTGTGGCTTTCCGTGGTTCATTCTTGATTGATGCCAACGGCATGGTACGTCATCAAGTGGTTAACGACCTACCTCTTGGTCGTAACATTGACGAAATGTTGCGCATGGTTGATGCATTAAACTTCCATGAAGAACATGGTGAAGTGTGTCCAGCTGGCTGGCAACAAGGTAAAAAAGGCATGGTTGATAGCCCTGCAGGTGTTGCTAGTTACCTAGCGGAAAATGCTGATAGCTTGTAATTTTTGCAGTTATTTACCCAAAAAAAAACCGCTGAATTCAGCGGTTTTTTTGCTTTAAGACATATCTATATTTAAGCCGCCAAGGGTCTTCCACTTGTTGACGATGTAACAAAAAAGTTCAGCGGTTTTCTGGGTATCATATAAAGCCGAATGCGCTTCTCGTTGATCAAAATGAATGCCAGCCGCCATGCAGGCCTTAACTAACACCGTTTGACCCAGCGCAAGGCCTGCCAAGGTTGTTGTATCAAAAGAGACAAATGGGTGAAATGGCGTGCGTTTGATGCTACTGCGCTCAATGGCAGCATTGACAAAACCCTGATCGAAAGCGGCATTGTGCGCCACGATAATGGAACGTTGACAGTCGGCAGCCTTCTGTTCTTTGCGGATTTCCTTGCACAATTCTTTCATCGCCTCTGATTCAGCAATGGCGCCGCGTAGGGCACAATAAGGATCAATGCCATTAAAATCTAATGCGGCTTTTTCGAGGTTTGCTCCAGCAAAGGGTTCAACATGATGATGAAAGGTTTTATCAGGGTGGATAAAACCTTGCTCATCCATTCTGAGGGTGACCGCGGCAATTTCTAATAGGGCGTCGGTATTGGCGTTAAAACCAGCGGTTTCAACATCGATAACCACAGGAAAGTAGCCACGAAAGCGGTGTTTAATTAAATTTTGAGAATCAGTCATGTAAATCTATGGGCAACGAGCGAGGGGGGGGATTATGTCAAGTATCACCTATGGGCGCTAGCAATACTGTTGCCTTTGCCCCTAAGTAAAATAACCATACCGCGTTGGATCGTATTCCCCTTGGTTAAGGGCAGTGTGGTTCTGTTATTGTTGCATGAGTGTGCCTTGAATAGGCTAGCGATTGCTACACGAACAAGGCTAAACTTATCTTCCTCTAGGTCGATAAGTAAACACAGAAGCGGGGGCCTCTTCATGATCAACTTTTACATGCGCACACTAGCGCTTTGCTTATCCCTATGTTTGGTGTCTTGGCAAGCAGCAGCGACCTTGCGTCACTATGCTGCCAAAGTCGAAAATTCAGACTGGCAACTTGCCGAACAGAGTCGTCTACGTTGTGCACTGAATCATGCTTTACCTGGCTATGGTACGGCTATATTTAGTAGCATGGCGAGTAAGCAGTTGAACATGGAATTTGAATTAGACATGTTACAACTCCCCAAAAGCTATGGTATGGCACAAGTCTATTCAGTCCCACCTCGTTGGATGCCTGGGCAAGTGACAAAAACCATCGCGAACATGGATATTCGTAAACAATACACGGGTGACTTACCTGAACAAGCGGCATGGACTATGTTGTCGGAGTTGGAAAAAGGGTTCTGGCCGACCATCTATTATCAAGATTGGTACAATCAGAATGATCAAGTTGCCGTGGGTTTGAATGCCAGTAACTTTGCTGAGCCTTATCAGCAGTTTGCCCAATGTGTGGCAAATTTGCTGCCCTATAGCTTTGATGATATCGCGTATACCGTGCTGAACTACAATTTTAATTCGGCAGAGTTGACTAAATATTCCAAACAGCGCTTAGCCATGATCGCCGATTACCTGAAAGAAGATACCGATTTAGAGCTGGTTTTAGTGGATGGTTACTCTGATAGTTATGGCCCTTCCTCGATAAATCAACAAGTCTCAGTGAAACGGGCGGTGGAAGTGAAAGAGTTTTTTCGTTCAATGGGGGTAGCCCCCGAACGCATCGACGTGACTGGACACGGGGAACGTCACCATATCTCGCCTAACACCAACGAATCGACGCGAGCGAAAAACCGTAGGGTGGTAATAAGAATGGCCAAACCTTGAAGGATTAATGCCTTCGGCACGTCATAAAACAAGCTTGATGCCAAGAAAGATGCAAGGCATCGCGACAAAAAAATCCCTATTCGGGATTTTTTTGTGTTTGTTTATCCCCTAAATAGTCGACCACCGTATCAGTGAAGTCGGTAAACAGGCCATCAATAATCAGTTGCTCAAATACGATCCTCAACATTTGTTCACTTGTTATGCCCTCGGGCAATGCGTCTAGCCGAAATGTATAAGGATGTACCGCTAATCCGCGTTGATGGGCATTAGCCACTAAACCCGTGGCTTGCTGGGTGGTGATATCAAATATCTGTGGTAACCAGGGCCCAATACCCTGCACGTACTCGGCCAATTCGCTGAGGCCAGCTGGGGTCTGCAGTTGATTATAATCCGTGCCGGATTCTAACCAGTCATTTTCACCGATCAACTGTATCAGTTTGACTTTAGCGCCCAATTCGCTGCGTAAACGCTTGGTTTCGGCAAAATCAAAACATTGCACAAAAATGGCTTTCTCTGCATCGTCCAGTTGATAGTCGCGCAGTATGTTGAGGACAATAGCACTGATGTCAACGCCTTGGTCACGATGCCATTTGGGTGACTTAATTTCTGGATAATACCCCACATTGCGTTTGAACTGACGATTTAACTGGGCAATGAGTTCGAGTTCCTCGGCAAAGGTCGCTATTTTGAAATCGGCATTGCCCTGAAAACGTGAGGCAAATACCTGTTGTCCATTCAACTCCCGGCGTTCGTGTACACGTAATGTTTTTAGCTCGGCCAAGGTAAAGTCGAGGGCGTAGTAACGTCCGTCATCACGTTTTCTATTGGGATAAAGTTCAGCAACATTGGTCACGGTATCCAAATGAATATCATGTAATACAACGGGCACGAGATCTTTAGTCAACACTAAGTCTTGTTCGATAAAATCAGCACCCAAAGCAAACGCCAGAGTAACCGCTTCGAGGGTATGTTCAGGTAAATAACCCGAGGCACCACGATGGGCAATAACCAAAGGTTTTGCAAGGGCTGAGCCGACGATCAGCAAGCTAAAACCGAGACTGATTAGGTATTTTTGCATGCTTTACCCCTACTTATTTTCAATTAGTTCGATGGCATAGCCGTCTGGATCTCGCACAAAAGCAATAACAGTTTTGCCGCCCAATACAGGCCCGGGCTTGCGATATACATCGGCGCCACCTTGTTCTAGTTTTGCACATAGGGCATAGATATCGTCTACGCCAATGGCGATATGGCCATAGGCTGAACCGAGGTCGTAATGGTCGGTATCCCAATTGTGTGTGAGTTCTAACACGGTAGTATTTTGCTCGGCACCGTAACCAATAAATGCCAAGGTATAACGGTATTGTGGGTTGTCACTCTTGCGCAAGAGCTGCATACCTAAGTGATGGGTGTAAAAGGCAATAGAGCGGTCTAGATCACCGACTCGTAACATGGTGTGCAGTAAACGCATGGTAATTCCTCTAACGATTAACGATTCAAAACGACAGGTATGCCGCAAGGTTTTTTCACTCGTCGGTGATTGGCCTCAAGCTTAACACGGGGTGATAATAGCCAATACCGACAATACCGGTGCAAAACGACAAGAAAATGACAAGCTTAAAATAATCGCTGTTTACTGAGAGCCGAGTATGGCGGCCAGTAAACCAATCAAACCACCAAAGACGCCGCCCCACACCACTAACCAACCTAAATGTTGCTTAATCATTTGCTGGATGATCTCTTTAACCATCTGCGGGCTTAGCTCGTCTAGTCGCTGTTGCACGATTTCAGCTACTTGCTTGTGGAGTTGCTCACTCATATCAGCTTGGCTTAATTGATCATGTAATAAACCTAAAAAAACGGGGTCTTGAACGATATCTTCGATGGCAGTACGCATCTTATCCACAAAAGGTTGGCGCATTGGCTCAAGCGCGGCTGAGCCACCAAACATACCTAACATTTGACCGAAGGAAGAGGCTTTGATTACCTCGATGAGGGCATCAAAGGTAGGGGATAAATCAACTTTTTCAATCATGGGTATAAGGCTTACATCCCATTTTTTTTCACTGGCACTAAGGAATCGTTGAATATTCTCAATGCTAAAGAATTGCGCCATAAGCAAGTGACGGATGCCAAGTTTAAAATCTTCGAAGCGCTCGGGTATTACCCCTGAACCATACAGTCCGGGTACTTTTTCAAATAACATGTGCACCGCCAACCAGTTGGTGATCGCGCCAGAAATAGCAAAGCACGCCACAGTGATCACCATGTCATTATTGAGAAGATAACCAAGCACTAAAAGTGACAGCGCTAGAGCGTTGGTGAGTAAACTTTTGTTCAACATGTTTATCCTTAGAACGGTTTAAGTGCGGCTTGTATACACTATGGCAAAACAGGCTGTCAATCATCCTAGCCAGGCTTGTTTTTAAGCATGGCAGTACAAAAAACAAGCTTCCTTTGGCCATCTTGGCGTATGCTTACACAATATAATTCTGAGAACATGGGCATGAAATTTAAAGACTACTATGCGGTACTTGGTATAGTCCCAGAGGCTGATGATAAAGCGGTCAAAGTGGCGTATAAAAAGTTGGCTCGACAATTTCATCCTGATGTGAGCAAGCACACTGATGCCGAGGAAAGGTTTAAAGAAATTGGCGAAGCCTATGAAGTGCTCCACAATCAAGAAGAAAGAGCGCGTTACGACGCCTTGCGCCAGCAGCACCTGAACCGAACACGACAACATACCGGTGACAGCGCGTCGGGCCCAAAAACTGCTCAGCCTCACTATCAGTCATCCAATGATCCACAAACTGAACAAGAATTTGCTGACTTTATTCAGTCTATCTTTGGTGAAGCACAACATGGTTTTGGTCGAGATCAACCTCATCACACCCATGGGCATGATGGGCAGCCGAGTCAAAAAGGTCAGGATGTAGACATTGAGTTTCCGTTATTCCTTGAAGAAACCTTAGTCGAAACCCTTAAATCAATTGAGTTCACGGTTCCACAGCGCGATCCACGTGGGCGAGTATTGGCGTTAAAAAAGAGTCTCAACGTAAAGATCCCCGCAGGGGTTGTCGATGGTGAGCGGATACGCCTAAAAGGGCAGGGAGCGCCCGGCATTGGTCAGGGCGCTGACGGCGATGTGTACCTGCAAATTCGTTTGGTCCCGCATCCGGTTTTTGCTGTTGACGGGCATAATCTTAGTATTGTTGTGCCAATCGCACCTTGGGAGGCCGCCCTAGGTTGTAAAATTAATATTCCAACTTTACAAGGCCAGGTGAAAATTAGCGTAGCCCCTAATAGTCAAACGGGGCAGCGTTTGCGCCTAAAAGGTAAAGGGCTAGTCAGTAAGAAAGTACAGGGCGATTTATATGCTGTACTGAAGATTGTTAATCCGCCAAGCAATGATGCGGCCAGCACTAAATTGTGGGAAGCATTGGCTGAGCAAAACACCTTTGATCCGCGCAGTAACTGGAGTAATTAAGTATGTTACAGATTGACGTTAAACTTCAAGACAACCTTTTGGATAGCTATGAGCTCTGCCAGTGCAGTGAGATCACAGAGCTCATCTTGCTTGAACTGGTGGAACATAGTATTGCCATACCACTCAGGGGGCATGAAATACACACATGGTTATTTAGTGTCGCCACGCTTATGCAAGTGAAAAAAGCTACCCGTATTCAGCGAGACTTAGCAGTAGACTGGCCAGCGCTACCAATAATTTTGCAATTAATTGAAGAACGTGACGTCTTAGCTCAACAGAAACGTCTGCTCGAAGAGCAGCTAGATAAGTTTATTCAGCGCTAAATAGCAGGGTGAGATTTTGTTGGCTTGCACAGGGTTGTATGTGGCGAAAAAAACAGAGCGTTGACGATGCTTAATAAATTTAAACGTTACGGTAGATCACTCACTACCTATACCGTGGCGTCCATTACATGGCGTCCCCACCAGGAATCGAACCTGGATCTAGCCCTTAGGAGGGGCTTGTTTTATCCATTAAACTACAGGGACATGTAGCGCGCACGCTGAAATTAGCCATCTGCGCGCGCGGTATTATGGCTTAGGCGTCTTCGCTTTAAAACCTTTAACGTCGGGCAACAAAATCGTTTGCTTGAATATTCATCAATGGCACGTCGGTAGCGGATACTACAACAGCGGTGTTAGCAAATACCTGGCTCACTTTTACTCTGCTCGAGGAGAGCTGGAATTGTTGGTGTAGATTACCATTCGGGTCATAAAACTGATTTTTTTGGAATAGGGTTAATTTGTCGCCTTCTTGCAAACCGTTTTGTCGACCTAAATTAATATTGAGTTTGTCATTGTCAACATACAAGACCCGGCCGTACGCCGCCATACAACTCAACTCGTTGTCTAATTCTTGGCTGACGTTATCTAATAGATCGTTAACCGCCTGACCGAAGCGTGATTGCCAAAAACGATTGCTGTTGGCATCGATATTAGCGTGAATATCAAAGTCCCAAGTGGCTTGCGTAGGATATTGTTTTGTAAAAACTTCTGTGCCGGTATTGCCGTCATAAACGACGATATCGAGGCTGAAATCTCGACTGTAGGTGGTGTCTTTCCAAAAGGCTAAGCGACTCGGTGTTGTGGCATTAACAGTAAATTCATTTATCGCACCCAACACCACATATTGTGCGTTGGTCTTTTGTGCCAGCGCCAAAATGCCTTGTACAGGATGATTGGCGTTCACATAAAAAGGTTGAACATCTTTGATATAGCTGCCTTTGGCAATGTGAGTAAAAGTTTTCTGAAACCGCTGAGTCAGAATCTCGCCGAAATCATAAAGGTTGCCCACTGCCGCTTGGTGTCGATGAGCAATGGGGAACCATGCAGTGGCAATACTTTTTTTGTAATCCGCTGCTCGACATTGCATCTTTTGAGCAAAAACATCAGCGCGAATACTCACGGTTAATACGTCACCCTGATAAATTTCATCAATCAGTTCAATACTGTTAACTTCACCTGAGGCGCGTACTTCAAAGCTTTCATTTTCCAATAATCCATTGGCTAAGGTTTGCACACTGGTGACCGACGCACCAGCAAACATCAATGCTTGTCTGATGGCTTCTTCCGTCGCTTCCTGTCTGGCGGCTGTCTTATTGCCGTTCATGATCACGGCCTGACCACTGCTTTCAAACCAAGTAGCCTGCAAAGATAAACTTGGCAAGCCAGTTATCGTGACAAGCATGATAGTTTGTATAATTCGTTTGTGCATAGGGTGGTTCTCTCACGCTAAACGCGATTTTATTGACACTGAGTGCCGTAGCTACGACCTTGTTTGAGACCTAAGCACAAATCATACCTTTGTGGAATGCGCAGCGTCTTATCAACCTCTAATGCTTGGTTTGCACAGCATGGGAGGGGGCAATACATAAGCGCCAGAAAAATCTCTGGTATAGATATTGCTGTATGTCAAACAAAGTGAATCGCAGCGTTGCCATCACACTCATTTGGTTTGTTAAAGAGCAAAATTTGGCACTTGAGTGAACGTGGTAATGGCTGCATTTCGGGGCAAATTTTAGCTTCATCGCACTAGGAAAAATGCTTATGTCAATCCATGTTAAATTACTCACCTTGCTGATTACTTTGGCTTGTGCAGCCTGTTCCAGCCTATTCACCAAGCAGGTGGAGTGGGAAGTGGTTGAACCTCAACAATACCCCATTTTATCGGCTATTGGCTACGCCCCGATATCTGCTCAGAATGGCAATACCGAATCAGCAAAGATGTTAATGGCACTAAAAGCCTCCAAATTGGATGCTTATCGCGAATTAGCCGAACAAGTATATGGTCAGAAAGTTGACGGTGAGCAATCGTTACAGAGTCTAGTCTTAGAGGACCAAAGTTTTAGTAGCTCGGTGCAAGGGGTGATCCGAGGCGCTAAAGTGGTCAAAAGTTATGCGGTTGGTGATGATACCTATGTCACAGAGTTAGAACTGGATTTTAGTTTGGTACACGATATTTATTTAAGCACTGCGAAACCCAAACGTGTGAAAAAAGTTCACTATTATTGATCCTGCGTCGACCAATGCCTATGTACTCAGGCGTTAACGCCTTTGCTACTGCTGCCACCGCGAGTCTTGCCGCTTTTATCGTATGTCATGGATTCTTTGGCTCGAGACTCTAGCAACAAATTACGCAAATGTTCTAAACGCAACTGCCCTTGTTCCACTGCTGTTCGATTAATATCGGTGCGAAACTGGCATTGCGCTAAGCTGCTTTTTGCCCTATCAAATAACTCAACTAGTTCAGTCTGCTGCTTCTCTGCATCACTTAACTTGGCATAAAGTTGTTCAATGATTTGGTCTTGCTGCTGGATTTGATCCAATAAGGCTTCTTTTGATTTGAGTAGATTTATCAGGGCTTCGGGGTCGCGAGTACTGATCAAATGGAGTTCGTTTTCCAATATCAGTTGCAGTTGGTCAAGATGTTCTATTTGGATGGTTAAAGCGGGAGTGATGTGAATCATTTGACACGGCGTAGTAGTCTGGTTTCAACCATTATGCTGCTATTACGCCTTGCCTCCAAATATTTCTGCTTCAAGGGCAGTAATCTTTCTTGCCAATGCTTCAGGATTAATATTGTACTGACCGCTTTGTATCGCTTTTTTAAGTTTGTCGACTTTTTCTTGGTTGACAGGTGCTTCAGTGCCTTTGCGCTGCACTTGGCTAAGCTGCTGAGCAGACTGGGTTAACGATACAGAATCTTGTCTAACCGTTGACGCCGCCGCTTTTTGCGACTCAGCTTGGGTCGCATTGTTGTTCAGATTCTGTTGCTGTGCCAGCTTCTGATTGTCGATGGGAGACTTTGCACCACCACCGTTTATGTTGTTAATTGCCATTTGTGTTCTCCACCCCTTTTTTAGTCCTCACCATTGATATCGGCTGACAGTGCAAATACTTTAGCAAAATAATCAAATAGCAGACACAATTATTACCAAGCCAACTTTTGTTTATGTTACCGCGGCTAATTAGCATTAAAAATTCACCTTTACTTCACTGGTGCTCACCACCTGAGCGACAAGATCCTTGTTTGAGCGGGCATTTTTCACGCGAATGCTTTCCCCTAGTTTGCCATCTTCCAGGGCTATGCCATTGGTTTTCACCTGCATATTGGCAGAACCTGCACCAATCACAACTTGGTCACCTTTACACACAAAACACAGGTCATCCGGTTCAACTGGACGGCCAGCTGTTATTCTACGTTTAATGCGCGCGCCAATTACGCCCTCTATATCGGCAAAAGTTGTCGATCTTAAACGCTTTTTGTCCATATTAATCACTTGCAAATTCTCACTGCTCAGCAATGTACCGGGACTCAGAGCACTAGAAACTACCACCACCGGCTGTATTTCAGTCGCATGAACAACCAGAAACATATACCACGCGCTACTTGCGCAGCTTGCTTTTACCGTGATGTTTGACTGGAATAAACTATCGGGATTTACCGTGTAGGTGATGCCATCTGCACAAACGGGCACATTGATCCTGTCGTCAACTGCAGAAGCTTCAACCTCAACATTCTCAGCGCCATTGTTGATTAACTGCTGTTCAATAAATTTTGCGGCATTATCAGCCAAGGCAATATTTTCTACATTATTTGTCGCCTGAGCCGCTATACACATTAGAGAACTGCAGCAGAAAGCAAAAATCTTGTTGATAAGCGGATAATAAGTTAATTTTTTCATGTTCACTTGATGTCAACTTGTCTATGCTAATGGCAATGTAAGTGCGCTTAAGTCGTGTCAAAATTCAGTCACTACCTGTGCGCTAGCCGATTAAACGTGTTTCAAAGCCAATAATGGCGGGTTTTGATAACGATTAAAGCAAAAGTTGAGCCGTTTATTTCTTATTGGAGTACGACATGTCTGAAATTCTTAACTCGGTCAACCAACGCACACAGTTGGTTGGTGAAAACAGGTTGGAGCTTTTATTATTTAAACTCAACTCCAGACAACGGTTCGGAATCAACGTTTTTAAGGTTAGAGAAGTCTTGCAATGTCCGGCATTGACATCCATGCCGAAACTCAATCACTTAGTGCGCGGCATTGCCCATATTCGTGGACAAACCATCTCGGTGATTGATATGAGTTTGGCTACCGGGGGCAAAAAGATTGAAGATTTAAAAACGTCTTTTGTCATCATCGCCGAATATAACGGCTCGGTGCAGGGCTTTTTAGTGGGATCGGTGGAACGCATCGTCAATACCAATTGGGCGTCTATTATGCCGCCCCCAAAAGGCAGCGGACGTGCGAGCTATCTAACCGCTGTGACTGAAATTGAAAATGAGCTAATTGAAATATTGGATGTAGAAAAAATCCTCAACGATATTTCGCCGGTGAGCACCGATTTGAGTGCTGAAGTAGCTGGCAGGCTAAAAATTGATAATAAACAAGAAAAAATTATTTTTATTGCTGATGATTCATCGGTTGCGCGCAATCAAGTTAAAAAGGCCTTGTCGTCTTTGGGTCTCGATATTGAGATGGCCAAAAATGGTCTTGATGCGCTAAATCGACTCAAAGAAATTGCGGCGGAAACCGGGGATGTCACTGACAGAGTCGGGGTGTTAGTTTCTGATATTGAAATGCCAGAGATGGACGGCTACACCTTGTGTGCTGAAATACGCAACAAGCCAGAGCTGAAAAATCTTCACGTAATCTTACATACCTCATTGAGTGGGGTGTTTAACCAAGCCATGGTGCAAAAAGTGGGGGCCGATGATTTCATTGCTAAGTTCCATCCAGATGAACTCGCGTCATCGGTGCAAAAATGGTTTGGTAACGATTAGCTATCACTTGATGTTGCAGTAACAAACACGTCATTGATTGTATGCTCTGGTATTCATAGTGGTATTGCAGTAAGCAAGGAAAAACGTGGCAGATAACGACGTCAGTGACCAGAATTATCGATTGTTCAGTCAATACTTGGAGCTGACCTGCGGTATTGTGCTTGGCGACAGTAAACTGTATTTAGTGAAAAGCCGACTCATGCCGCTCTTGCGTCAATACCAATTGACCTCGTTAAATGAGTTAATTGAACGCATCGTGGTCAAACAAGACCGTCAAATTCAATATGCCGCTATCGAGGCGATGACCACTAACGAGACCTTGTGGTTTCGTGATGGCTATCCATTCAGTCTGCTTGAATCCCAAGTGCTACCGAATTTTTCAACGAAAACCTCGCCCTTGAAAATCTGGAGTGCAGCCTGTTCGTCTGGACAGGAAGCGTATTCTATTGCCATGACCGTTCTTAACTACCAAAAAAAGACCCAAGGCTTGCGAGCGGGGGTTAACATAGTTGGTACTGACATCTCAGAGGAGATGCTGCAAAAATGTCGCTTAGCGGAATATGACCAATTGGCGATGTCTCGCGGGCTGCCGGATTTATTCAAACAAGAATATTTTGAAGAGGTAGCGCCTGGGCGTTTGAAACTGATCGCAAAGGTGCGAGCCATGGCCAGTTTTCGGCCACTTAACCTGCTTGATAGCTATGCTTCGATGGGGCGTTTCGACATTATATTTTGTCGTAACGTGTTGATTTATTTTTCTCCGGCAGTGAAAAAACAGATACTGCAGAAACTTGCCGCTTGCTTGCAGGATGGCGGCATTTTGTTTGTCGGCGCCTCCGAATCCATTTCGGAAATAGCGGAACTTTTTACCATGGTTCGTTGTAACCCAGGCCTTTATTACCTCAAGAAAAACTAACAAATTCATTTACATGCGCGGTGTTATTGCACCACTGGGCATGATCTTCAATCTTCTGGCATAGCCTTTGCTAAACAAATCCCATAGTACGAGAACACAGCCTTCTCGATAGAGGAAAAAGCAATGGCAATTAACTTAGACAAGCTCATGGGTTTCCATCAAAAAGCAATGCAAGTGCGCACTGATCGCATGGAAATCATTGCCGGCAATCTCGCCAACGCCAATACCCCCGGTTATAAAGCTCGTGATTTAGACTTTCAAAAAGTCATGCAAAGTGCGCAATATGCCAGAGAGCACAACATGGTGCGTACCCATGAAAATCATATAAAGGGGTCGATGCAAGGCAGTGGCAGTGTGGAGTTTCGTATTCCAGATCAACCTGATACCGGTGACGGCAATACTGTTGATGTGCAACAAGAAAGAAATGCATTTTTAGACAACGGATTACGTTACCAAGCCGGCTTAGAGTTTTTAAACGGCAAGATTAAGGGCATGAAAAAAGCGCTAAGCGGAGGGGGGCAATAATAATGAGCTTATTTAATGTAATGGATATCGCCAGTTCGGGCATGAGTGCACAAAGTGTGCGTCTGAATACTACAGCAAGTAACGTTGCCAACGCAAATAGTGTGAGTAGTAGCTACGAAGCAACTTACAAAGCTCGCCATCCTGTTTTTGCCGCAGAATTACAACGCGCCACTCAAGATTTAAGTCCAGGCACTAAGGTGCAAGTACTCGGTGTTGTCGAAAGTCAAAAGCCCCTTCAAATTGAGTATAGCCCCGGTCATCCCATGGCTGACGAAAATGGCTACATATACAAACCCAACGTGAATATCGTGGAAGAAATGGCTGACATGATGTCTGCGTCAAAAGCCTATGAAACCAACGTACAAATTACGGATACCACCAAACGTTTGTTTACGACAGTGTTACGCCTTGGTCAAGGACAGTAAGGTTTAGTTGGTTAAGTTTAATTAGCAAGTATTGCAAGCAGAGGAAAGAACGTGGACATTCTAACAAATAAAGGGCTAAGCACTGACTACTACTGGCAACCTGAAACGGTACCGGTGGCAGACGACAGCAACAAACGCCTAACCCAAGAAGACTTCTTTGCCTTGCTGACTGAGCAATTGGCTAATCAAGACCCCACTAAACCCGTTGATAACGATCAAATGGTCGCGCAAATGACCAGTTTCACTATGGCGGAAGGGATCGAAAATTTAAATACTAAATTCGAAGATTTTGCCACCTCGATGACCTCCAATCAGGCTCTGCAGGCGTCAAGCTTGATTGGCCAAAAAGTATTGCTACAAGGTGACATCGGTTATATGTCCAATGCCGGACAGGGGGTGTCGGGCGTCATCATTAACAGTGAAACCGTGCAAGAAATGGAAATCACTATTGAAAACTCTGTGGGTTCAGTAGTGAAAGTGATCAAAGCCGGTACACAAGCACCTGGCAACGTGCAATTTAATTGGGACGGCACGGATACGAGCGGCAATCAATTGCCTCCCGGCAATTATGTTGTGCGTGCGCAAGGTAAGATTGGCGGTGAGTCGCAGGTTCTGCCTACAGCCATCAATCGGCATGTGGATAGCGTCAGTATCAGTGGTAGCAAACAAGGTATTATTCTTAATTTGGATGGTGATGTCAGCGTGAAGCTTGATGACGTTATTCAAATCGGCGGTTAACAGGAGAACATAAACATGTCTTTTAACATAGCATTAAGCGGCGTTTCAGCTGCACAAAGAGACTTAGATACAACCGCGAATAATATCGCGAACGTTAACACGGTGGGCTTTAAAGAGTCCCGCGCTGAATTTGGAGACGTCTATGCGCAATCATTGTTGGCGGGTGGCAAAACCAAAGTGGGCGACGGTGTATTGACGCAAGAAGTCGCTCAACAATTTTCCCAAGGCAGCTTACAGTTTACCAATAACGCCCTTGATTTGGCGATCACTGGCAATGGCTTTTTTGCCACCATCCCAGGTCTTGACTCCCGGGATTTTTCCTTTACTCGCGCCGGTATGTTTAAGCTAAATTCGGATAACTTTGTGGTCAATTCAAATGGTGACCATCTGTTGGGTTTCCCGGTTAACGCAGATGGGTCGTCTGCTTCGGTTGCACTCAGTACCACAGTGCCCGTGCGTATCCCAGATTCGTCTGGTTCTCCCCAGCCTACATCGGAAGTGACGCTTAAAATGAATTTGCCAGCTGGCGATGATGCAGTAGACCTAGATTTATTTAATCCTGATGACCCCCTAACTTATAACGCAGCAACGTCAGTGACAGTGTTTGACTCTCTGGGTGATAGTCACATCATGACTTACTATTTCCTCAAAGATTCGGCGGCGTCCAATCAGTGGGTAGGTTTAACTTATGTTGATGATCAACCCTTGCAAACCGAGGGTAATACTCTGAATACGCCACCTACTACCGGTGCAAACGTGGTGGGTGAAACCGCTTTGGGGGCGGGCAACGGTATCGCAGGCTTTAGGATGCTTTTCAGTAGTGGTGGTGATTTCCAAGGCATTCAAAATGCCGACGGTACCTTGTCGCCAACCGGTGATATTGCTTCAGTACCTTTAGGTGGGGCGATTTTGATTAATGGCTCGGACCCTTCGCAGCTTATTACCACTAACTTTGCCCTTGATGCCACCAATGCGACACCAGATGAGCCCACACAATTTGCTTCTGCGTTTGAAGTGACCTCACTAGAGCAAGATGGTTTACCAGTAGGACGTTTAACCGGCATCGATATTGGTACCGATGGTTTGGTACGAGCAACGTATTCAAACGGTACCTCTGAGCCCATCGTGCGGGTGGCCTTGGCGCGTTTTGCTAACGACCAAGGTTTAACTCAGCAAAGTAATACTCAGTGGCAAGAGAGTATTTTGTCGGGTGAAGCCCTCGCGGGTGAAGCCACCACCGGTACCTTTGGTGATATCAATTCATCTGCCCTGGAGCAGGCAAACGTCAACTTAACCACTGAGCTGATAGATTTGATTATTGCCCAGCGGAATTTCCAGGCCAACTCACGGGCCTTGGAAGTCAACAACCAGCTCAACCAAACTATCTTAAATATCCGTTAAGGATTTTAGGACTACTAAAAGGCCATGCATGCATGGCCTTTTTTATGAGCTTTCAAGCGCGTTTCTTTTTAAGTACAACATCTCACCCAAAGCTATAAACCCAGCAAAATACTCAACGTTCATGCCGATGGCATCGTAATTGCTAGGTAATAAACAAATGTCACTTTAGTCAAGAACTTGTCATGGACAAAATGCTTTACATTGCTGCCAGTGGCGCCTCGCAAGATTTGTTGGGTACATCGATCCGCGCGAATAATTTAGCGAATGCACAAACCACGGGTTTTAAAGCGCAACTCGCCCAAGCGCGCGCCATGCCTGCTTTTGGCGAAGGTTTAGCCACTCGTGTATTTGCGATGACCGAGAGCCCCACCAACAATTATGCGGGTGGTGCGATGGTGCAAACCGACCGCTCACTTGATGCCGCGATTCAAGGTGACGGATGGTTTGCCGTGCAAGATAAAAACGGCAATGAGGCATACAGCCGCAATGGCAGTTTTGAATTGGGTGCTGATGGTTTGCTTAAAGATTCACACGGCAATACGGTGATTGGCAATGGTGGGCCGCTTGCTCTGCCTATCCCACTGTCGAATATCAATATTGCCTCGGACGGCACAATTTCAGTGAGACCACTGGGGGCGCCAGAAACCGTTTTGGAAGAAGTAGGGCGCTTAAAATTAGTCAACCCACAAGCCCGTAACTTGCTGCGTGGCGATGATGGTCTCTATCGTATGAAAGACGGCTCTTTGGCCTTAGACGATGCGAATGTGAGCTTGCGCACCGGCATGCTGGAAGGCAGCAATGTCAATCCGGTGGACGAAATGGTCAATATGATCAACTTACAACGTCACTATGAAATGCAAGTGAAGCTGATGAATCGCGCAGAAGATATCGACACGCGTGGTAATCAAATTCTCAGAATTATTTAAGCAATGTGGCTTGGCCCCTTGCTCTTTGTGGTTAATACAGGAGGTGATGTATGCACCCAGCACTTTGGATCAGTAAAACTGGCTTAGACGCCGCACAAACCGACGTATCGGTCATTTCTAACAATTTGGCCAACGCCAGTACTGTGGGCTTTAAAAAAGACCGCGCCATCTTTGAAGATTTACTTTACCAAAATATTAATCAACCGGGTGGTCGCTCGTCTGCGGATACTGAGTTGCCTTCGGGTCTAATGCTCGGTGCCGGTAGTAAGGTTGTTGCCACACAAAAATCCCATACCCAAGGCAACATGATCACCACTGAAAATGCCTTGGATATGTCTATCCAGGGTGACGGTTTTTTTGAAGTATTGCAGCCGGATGGCACCATCGCTTACACACGCAACGGCCAATTCACCCTTAATGATCAGGGGCAAATTGTCACACCTGGTGCGGGTTTTTTATTGCAACCCACCATTACCGTGCCCAATGACGCCCAACAAATCACCATCTCACAAGACGGTGAAATATCCGCCACTATTCGTGGTCAAGCGGCCCCCAACGTATTAGGCCAGCTGACACTCACCAATTTTATTAACCCCACCGGTTTGCAACCCATCGGCCAAAACTTGTTTGTTGAAACGGCGGTCAGTGGCGATCCACAACAAGGTATTCCTGGTTTAGAAGGCTTAGGTACTCTGGCACAAGGCTCTCTGGAGACCTCCAATGTTAACGTAACCGAGGAGTTGGTTAACCTAATTGAAAGCCAACGTTTGTATGAGATGAACTCTAAGGTGATCTCGGCGGTTGACCAAATGCTTGGCCAAGTTATTCAACAATTATAATGGTGGATAGACAGATGCATGCCTTAATGAATACGTTATCTGTGTTGCTTTGCACGTTCATTTTATGCAGCTGCGCCAGCACTGAAGAGCGTAATCCATTGCCCAATGACCCTTTCTACGCCCCCGTTGTGCCTGATGTGCCACGGCAAAAACTTGCCGATGACGGCTCGATTTTTCAGGCGGATATGGCTAACAGCATCTATTCCGATGTGAAAGGTCGTCGAGTTGGCGACATCATTACGGTCACCTTACGTGAAAATACCAATGCCAGTAAAAGCGCGGGCACCAGCACCAGTAAAGATACCAGTATTGCCCTCAATCCCATTGTTGGCTTGGGTGGCAATACAGTTAATATCGGCTCAGAGTCCATTCAGCTGGGGATCGACAATACCAACAGCTTTGCAGGGGATGCCTCAACCAACCAAAGTAATGCGCTGTCGGGCAACATAACCGTTACGGTAATCCAAGTATTGTCCAATCAAAATCTGGTGGTGCGGGGGGAAAAATGGCTGACCCTAAACAACGGTGATGAATACATTCGTCTCACTGGGGTCGTGCGCCCCGCCGACATCAGTCCCAGTAATGAAGTGTTGTCCAGTAAAGTGGCCAATGCGCGCATCCAATATAGCGGCACCGGTTCTTTTGCAGAAACCCAAAAACAAGGCTGGTTGACGAACTTTTTCACCGGCGAGTGGTGGCCTTTTTAAATGAGAATAATGATGAAAACATGCGCCAATTTGTTGTTTATTCTGCTCTTGCTGACTATGCCCTCACAGGCTCAGCAAAGGATCAAAGACTTAGCCACCGTTCAAGGGGTGCGGTCGAATCAGCTGGTGGGCTATGGCTTGGTGGTAGGTTTACCCGGTACCGGAGAGCAAAGTCCGTTTACCGAGCAAAGCTTTCGCACCATGTTGTCTAATTTTGGCATCAGCATCGCTAACAATGTAAAACCAAAAATTAAGAACGTGGCTGCTGTGGCAGTACATGCGCAGTTACCGCCTTTCATCAAACCCGGCCAGACCATTGATGTCACCGTTTCGTCTATCGGAGAGGCAGGCAGTTTGCAAGGCGGTACCTTACTGCAAACCTTCCTGAAGGGTTTAGATGGCAATATTTATGCAGTGGCTCAAGGCAGTTTGGTGGTCAGCGGCTTTGGTGCTGAGGGTGCAGATGGTTCAAAAATTGTGTCCAATACACCAACAGTGGGGCGCATTGCCAATGGCGCATTGGTTGAAAGAGCCGTGCCAAGCGGGTTTATGCAAAATGATTTTCTTACCCTCAATCTGAATTACCCCGATTTTTCGACGGCAAAAAATTTAGCAGATACCATCAATTTACGCTTAGGTGCGGATCCGGATAAAGGTTATATCATTGCAACACCTATTGATGCTGCATCCGTGCGTGTCAGCGCGCCACGTGACGTGGGACAGCGCGTCGGATTTTTGGCTACCTTAGAGAATTTTGTGTTTACCCCAGCTAAAGCGTCAGCGAGAGTGGTGATCAATAGCCGCACTGGCACCATTGTTATCGGTCAAGATGTGCGTCTGTTACCTGCGGCGATTACCCATGGTGGCTTAACCGTTACCATTGCCGAAAACCAGACGGTGTCACAGCCAAATGCCTTAGGTGCGGGGGACACCGTTGTCACGAACCAATCAATTATTGACGTGAACCTCGATGATACACGCATGTTTAAATTTAATCCCGGGGTAACCCTCGACGAGTTAGTGCGTGCAGTGAATGAAGTGGGTGCTGCCCCCGGTGATTTGATGGCTATTCTGGAAGCTTTGCGAGAAGCGGGCGCTTTGCAAGGTGAGCTGGTGGTGATTTAACTATGCGTGATCTCGACTTCTCCTCTCCCTCAACCAACCAACTTGAATTGTCGCGAAATGTTAACGACCTGCAAGGCTTGGACACCTTGCGCCGCGCTGCGCAAAGTGGCGACAAAGCAGCCTTGCAAGAAGCAGCACAGCAATTTGAGGGTATTTTCATCCAAATGATGCTCAAGTCTATGCGTAAAGCGCAAGATGTGATGGCTGACGAAAACAGTCCGTTCAACTCAGAACAAGTTAAATTTTATCGAGATATGCATGATCAGCAGTTGGCCAACGATATCGCTAGTCGCGGCAGTATGGGGCTAGCCAAAGTGATTGTGCAGCAACTCGGACAGTTGTCTGAAGGTTATATGCCAGCCAGTGCCGTGCGCAACGACGGCAATCTCTCGGTTGTAAATCGACACACAGTAAACATGATTGAAGCGGCACAACAAGCTGTGCTGCCACAAGACAACACGTCTAGCTATGCGTCAAAAGCATATAAAGGGCCAGCCTTTAGTGGGCCGCAAGATTTTGCCGAGCAACTCTTACCCGCCGTCGAGTCTGCTGCAGCGCAACTAGGTCTCGAACCCAAAGCCTTGCTAGCTCAAGCGGCGGTTGAGACGGGCTGGGGACAGCACATGATCCATCGGCCAGATGGCACCAACAGCCATAATTTATTTGGCATTAAAGCCACTAAAGATTGGCAGGGCGAAAAAGTGCTTATTGATTCGCTGGAGTTTGAGCAAGGTGTCGCCAATAAACAAAAATCGCCATTTAGAGTGTATGCATCTTTCGCTGACTCACTGCAAGATTATGTTGATTTTGTTAAACAGCAGCCTCGTTATCAACATGCTGTTGCCAACAGTGGTGAAGCACAACGTTATTTTGCTGAGTTACAACAAGCGGGTTATGCCACCGATCCTGAATATTCCGAGAAAATAACGCGTGTGATGGCAAGCTCTACTTTGCAGGAGTTGGCACCATAATGACTTTGATAATGTGTAAGCTTAGTGTACAAAGCAGCGTTAAGGAGGCAATGTGATTACAACCCGTGGCAACCACTTACTGACCACCGATCTAATGAACATTGCCCGCAGTGGGGTGGATGCCAGTAATCAACTATTGAACACAACGGGTCAGAACATTGCCAATGTCAACACGGAAGGCTATGTGCGCCAGCGAACCACATTGGTTGCTGAACTTACGGGTGGGGTCGGTCGCTCTACCACCGAACGAGTGCTGAACACCTTTGCACAAAATCAACTACGCCGAGATACTACGCAATATAGTCAGTTTGAGGAGTATTGGGGCAAAACTGCGGTATTGGATAACGTATTTGCCAGTGAATCGAACAGTATATCCAGCAGCATTAGTCGCTTTTTTGCCGCGGTTCAAACCGCTTCCGATGATCCCACCAGTCAAGCCACTCGCCAGTTAGTGTTAGGTGAAGCGGCCTCGCTTACCGGGCAAATTGGCTCGATGGCGGGTTTTCTGCGTGACAAAGAAGAAGAACTTAATTTTGAAGTGGACAATAACGTTAGAAAAATCAACTCCTTGGTTTCTTCTATCGCCGATTTGAACGATGCGATTCGGGTTAACCAAGCGAACAATCGTTTCGATGAACCCGGTGCCTTAAAAGATCAACGTGATCAAGCCATACTCGAGCTGGCTAGCTTGATATCCATTGAAACAAGAATTAACAGCAATGATGATGGTGCGGTATTGGTCAACCTGACCTCGGGTGAATCCCTCGTCATGCAAGATGGCTCGTTTAATGTTTTTACCATCAACCAAGACGCTGATTTAAATTACAAATCCTTGCAATTGAGTAGCAATGGTAAACCTACGGTACTGAATATTAAGGAAACTAACCTAGGCGGTACCTTGGGTGGTTTATTTAAGTATCGGGATGAAGTGCTAGAGAGCAGTCGTCGAGAACTGGGACAAATTGCCCTTGCCTTAACTGAAAGTTTGAATACCCAAAATCGTATGGGCATGGATTTTGATCAACAATTGGGGATCAATATCTTTGAACTGCCGGAATTTCAGGGCCTCAGTTACGCAAGTAACACCAATCCAAACAGTATCGTTACCGGTCGCATAACAGAAGGGGCCGCGAGTCAAATTACCAGTGCAGATTACCAAGTTACCGTTGATGCCGTAACACCCGGCGCGCCGCCTACGGTAGACATAACGGTGGCCATGTTGAATATCGACGGTACCGCTGTCACCGACATTAATGGCAATCCCATTACCCAAAGTTATACCGGTTTAACCGCGCAAAGTGGCGTGTTTAATCCGGTAATCGGTGGCATGGAGTTAGAATTTTCAAGTTCAGCAAGCTACGCCGTGGGTGATCAATTTTTATTGCAGCCCACTAAAAATACCGCCGATAAGATTAAAGTGAGCATGACACGTCCTGAGGACTTAGCCTTCGCCAGTCCGTTTAGAGTGGATGCAAATTTAAATAATTTAGGTGATGCCGAGTTGGTATCAACTCGGGTAAGCAATACGGTGGTTGACAATACCTTTGCTAATTCAGCCGCATCAGCCTTTGATGGAAGCGGCGGTATTCATGGCCCCGGAGCTGCACCCGGTGGCGGCGTTGGCGCTCCTGCGGAAATACTATTTACCTCGGCCACGGAATACCAAGTGTTAGACAGCGCTGGCACGGTTATTACCGTTGTGACCGGCACCACCGATTTTAATAACATGCTGGCTCAGGCTGAAGCCTCTGGTGCTGGTCCGGCATGGCCTGCAGCATTTAGCGCTTTGGATGACTATCCAGGCTACGACTTTAGTTTGCAAGGTCAACCTAAGGCTGGGGACAGATTCAGTATTGGCTACAATACTGATGGTTTAAATGACAATCGCAATGGACTGGACATGACCGGCTTACAACGCCAAGCTGTGATGCAGTTAAATAATAATGGTGCCGGAAATTTAGTGAGCTTTAATGAGGCTTATGCAAACATCGTCAGCGATATTGGGCAAAAAGCCGCCAGTGCGGAAATATCACTACAAGCGGCTAAAACCCTGAAGGCGCAGTCAACCGATTGGTTTGAATCCGTATCTGGTGTGAGCTTAGATGAAGAAGCGGCAAATTTGGTACGTTTTCAGCAGTCTTACGCCGCCGCGGCGCGTTTGATCGGCACGGCGCAAGACTTATTCAACACCATATTAAGTGCAGTGCGTTAAGCACGGATGAGATAAAGACGGCTATTAAGAGATAAAACGTTATGCGTATTTCCACCGCTCAATTGTATGACAGAAGTATTCAAGCCGTGTTGGATAATCAGGGAGACCTGTCTGATATCCAACAACAACTAGCCTCAGGTAAGAAGTTATTGCGGCCATCGGACGACCCGGTGGGTGCCGCGCAAGTGATTCGCTTGACAGAAGAAATAGATCTCATCAGCCAATATAAAAAAAATAATAATTTAGTCACCAATAGCTTGGAGCAAGAAGAAACCGTGCTGAGCAATATCAATACGGCCCTTAACCGAGCTCGGGTGTTGATGATACAAGCGGGCAACGGCATTTTAAACGTGGACGACAGAGCCGCCATTAGCTCGGAAGTGAAGCAGATCCGCGACCAAGTATTTGATTTAATGAACAGTCGTAATTCAGCCGGTGAGTATATCTTTGCCGGCTATCAAAGTGCTTCTCCGGCCTTTGGTTTGAATCAAAGCGCCACGGGCAATAAATACACTTACCAGGGCGACGATGGTTTCAATCAAATTCGTGTGTCTGATACGGTAAAATTGCAGGTAAATAATAACGGAAAAGAAGTATTTGAAGATGTATTGGCACGCCTAAAAGCCACGTTATCCAGTTCGGTTGGGGCAACATCGGCATCGGTCAAAGTCTCTGAACAGGGCAATTTCGACAAATTTCACAAAGCGAATTACGATGCGGTTACGCCGCTCAACAATGAGTTTCAAGCAACGGTATTGGCGGGCAATCAAGTGCAGATCAGTAACGTCGGCACAGGGCAAATTTTAGATACCATTGACTTTGCCTCTGGGGTGCCATTTAGTTTTAGAGGCTTGAGTTTTCAATTCAATGGCACAGTGGGTGCCAGTGTTAACTTCCAACTCAATACCCCTGAAAAACAAAATATTGCAGAAACCTTGAATAATTTTGTATTGGCCCTTAATGATCGAGATATCAGTGAAACCGATTATCAAAATGCCTTAAGTGATGCGCTAGTGGGCACAGACAACGCCATGAATAAAATTGGCACGGCCACATCCGCCATCGGGGGGCGTTTAAATGTGGCTGAATCGGTATTAAACGCTACCTTAGATTTGGAAATCACCAACAAATCGGCACGTTCCAATATCGAAGATGTCGATTATGCAGAGGCAGTGTCTGAATTAAGTCGCCAAGAAACCGCCCTTGAGGCTGCCCAAGCGACCTTTGCGCGTGTCACCGGCACCTCGCTTTTTGATTATATTCGTTAGGTTGAAGGTAAAGTAGGTCGCGCAATTTTAGTTAAGTAAATGGCGCTTTTGTTATCTTCATGACTGGAATAGTAACTCAAATAAATAGCAGTTTCGGTGATCACCAATCCAGGATAGCTATTGTCACCTGCAGAGGGAAGTAACAACGGTTCACTGAGTGTTGCCTGGGAAAGTTGCAGAGTAAACACCGCCGTTCTGAGTTGTTGTTGATGAATTATCCTTCCCGCTACTATAGCCACATCGTCGGTGAGTAATTGCATAACAGGCCCGCCAATATACACACCTAAATCTCGCCATTGCCATTGTTTGTAGGGTTGACGACTGCAGCCCAATTGCGCTGAATAACTATCTGCATCACGTCGCAATAGGGCAAAACAATGCTGTTGATCAAAGACAATATCTGACTCATTTGGGTAGGCCTTTCCGTGTTTATGCAAACAAAAAGCGCGGGGTGTTAATTTATTGAAGGTGCGTAGAGGATCTCCCGCATACCAATCTACCGCATTGGCACCGCGGTTATAGGCAAAACCATACGCTTGTTTATGCTGCCAGCGTACTCGCCACAACCACCAAAAGACTTCGCCAAACTGCCTTGGACTAGACCAACTTAAGCCATCTTGCGAAACCCAACATAGATTCCGCCCACTGCTCAATCTATCTTTTTCATCATAAAAGTTAACGTAGGCGATGAGCATTAATTTGCCATCGGGGCGCACGCTCAACTTGGGGTCGCGAATATCACAGCCATACAGTGTGATGCGTGAAACAAGCTTGGTATTACCCGCAAGATCGCTTTTAAAAATACAAATTACGCCGTCATGGCTCACATGATTTAGTGCTCGACGAAAACAGCCGAATAGGTGCTGCCGATACAAACAAAGATCGGTGAAGGCGCTATGTTGGCCCTGATAGGCGATTTTTTTAAGCCAGAGTATGTGCATTGATCAAATTTTCTTCATGGGTTAAATCATTGAAAAGCATTCAAATATTGCTGTGGTGGCGGCAGTCTTTTGCCGTTTTCGTAAATTACGGCAAAATTTTGTTAAAGGGAATTTTTTCTGGGTCGATACATTTTCCGAGAGAGCCAGTAGTAATGATTTTTTAAGACCATCTTAGAGCAATCATTATTCTATTAGTGTTATTTAACCAACCAAATTTCGATTTGGTCGCCAGTGAAAGCTGGACTGAGAGTGTAGGAGAACAACCATGGGTTTATTTGTCAACACCAACGTTTCGTCATTAAGCGCGCAGCGTCAACTTTTCAATTCAGGCGTGAGCTTGAATACTTCTTTTGAACGCTTGTCATCAGGCTTTCGAATCAACAGAGCGGCCGATGATGCAGCAGGTCTGCAAATTACCGACCGTTTAACCACACAAGTACAAGGCTTAAACCAAGCCGTGCGTAACGCCAATGACGCGATTTCGTTAACTCAGACCGCTGAAGGCGCATTGTCAGAGGTAACCACTTCATTACAACGTATTCGTGTACTAGCTGTGCAGTCACAAAACGGTATCAACAGCTCTGCTGACCGTGCTGCCCTGCAAAAAGAAGTGTCTGCCCTGAAACTTGAAATATCACGTATCGCCACTGATACACAGTTTGGTAAAACCGATATCTTAACCGGCGCGTTTTCAGCGACCTTCCTGGTTGGTGCCAACGGTGGACAAACCATCGCTGTTGCCCTGAATCAAACCGGTGGTTTTGGTGCTTCTGGGTTGAGTCTGGGTACCACCGATATCTCGACTGAATCAGGTGCATCTGCGGCATTAACCGCTATCGATGCAGCTATCTCATCGATTGGCGGAACCCGTGCTGACCTGGGTGCGTTACAAAACCGCTTCCAGTCAACCATCCGTAACTTGAGCAACATCTCTGAAAACGTAGCCGCAGCGCGTTCACAAATCCGCGACACTGATTTCGCCGTTGAAACCGCAGAGTTGACACGTAACCAGATTATTCAACAGGCTAGCTTAACGGTGTTAAGTCAGGCCAATCAGCGTCCTCAGGCCGCCTTGTCGTTATTAGGCTAAGTCTAGTAAGTTGACCTTTGCATAAAGACCCATCTTCTATTTGGTGGTGAGATGCCAGGAGGTAGTAACTGGGGTATTGAGAAGCCAAATAGTTGAGAGTATTGCTCAATCTCTCAATCGAAAAAGCTAGCAGTCAGGGTAAAACCTGACTGCTAACCTCCCAAATAAATTCATGAATTTGTTCATGTTTTTATTTTTTTATTTTTTTCTCTAAAGCTTTTTTCACAAAGCTACGATACATAAGCATAGACGTTACGCCACTAATAAAATCAATAGGCGAACGTTGTAGCAGCGATCAGATAATACTAATAATACGATCCTGTAACCGTTAAGACAGCCAATAAAAATAATAGTCTGACGGCGCTTCAATAAAATCGTTAGGAGAAAGAAAATGAGTTTATTCGTTAGCACGAATGTCTCGTCGTTGAATGCTACCCGTCAATTATTCACGTCGAACAACAACCTTAGTACCGCTTTCGAGCGTTTGTCTTCTGGCTTTCGCATTAACAGCGCGAAAGACGACGCCGCAGGCTTGCAGATTTCAAACCGCTTAACCTCCCAGATCCTTGGCTTAGATATGGCTGTACGAAATGCCAATGATGGTATTTCACTGTCACAAACGGCGGAAGGCGCCATGGGAGAAATCACCACTTCTTTGCAACGTATTCGTGTCTTAGCTGTACAAGCACAAAACGGTATCAATGGACCTGCAGATCGTTTGGCGCTGCAAAAAGAAGTGTCGGCTCTAAAACAAGAAATCAGTCGTATCGCTCAAACCACGCAATTTGGTGGCGTCAATATCTTGGCGGGTACTTATTCGTCTGCCTTTTTGGTGGGGGCCAATGCCGGGCAAACCATCAGCATCAATATTTCTCGGGTTTCCGGGTACGGCGCCTCTGGTTTATTGGGTGGCGCAAGTTTATCGGTAGAAACCGTTGCCGATGCGTCCCGGGCTCTGACTCAGGTGCTGGAAGCCATTTCCATCATCGACGCTAAACGTGCCGACTTGGGTGCGATTCAAAACCGCTTTCAATCTACCATTCGTAACTTAAGTAATATTTCCGAAAACGTATCGGCAGCACGCAGCCGTATTCGCGATACAGATTTTGCTATCGAAACGGCTGAGTTGACGCGCTGGCAGATCATTCAGCAAGCCAGTATTACGGTATTGGGGCAGGCTAATCAACGGCCTCAATCTGCGCTTTCATTACTGCAAGGTTAAGCCTATGAGCATCAATAACAAGAATGACTTAGCGCAATTGCGGGGGCAGGCTGCGTAGTTATCGAGGGTGAAAAAAAGAACGGTCGAGTTGCAAAATGTGGGGGCAGGCTGCAATCGACCGAGGGATGAGACCTTTATTAAGCAACATTAACATGACAGAGGCTTGCAAATAGCTGGCGGTTTACTCTGTTTTACCTAGGGCTTGCGCCGTTTTGGGTAAATAGCTAACAGACAGAAAAGACGCCAGGAGGTAGTGAGGTATTGAGGTTTAGGCCATCAGTCCTGTCTGTCAGCTTGAGCTTACGCTCGCACTTTTTGCATTTGTTTGTGCACGTTAAACACTTAACAAAGCGCTAACCAGGGTACCAGTTAGCAAAGATACTAAAGCACGTAATGTGCCAATTTTAACTTTGTTTATACCAGTAACACCGACAGTTCAATAAAAACAAGAAGTTGGTGGCAGGTTAGGAGAATTATCATGAGTTTATATGTCAGTACTAACGTCTCGTCGTTGAATGCAACGCGGCAATTATTTACCTCAAACGGCAATTTAAATACGGCGTTTGAGCGCTTATCGTCAGGATTTAGGATCAACAGTGCCAAAGATGACGCAGCAGGCTTGCAAATTTCCAACCGACTTACCTCACAAGTATTAGGTTTGAACATGGCCGTGCGCAATGCCAACGACGGAATTTCATTATCGCAAACTGCAGAGGGGGCGATGGGTGAAATAACCACGGCGTTGCAGCGAATCAGGGTACTAGCAGTGCAAGCGCAAAATGGGATTAATAGTTCTTCCGACCGCCTTGCCCTGCAAAAAGAAGTGTCGGCTCTGAAGCAGGAAATTAGTCGTATTGCGTCTACCACGCAGTTTGGTGGTGTGAATATTTTAGACGGAAGTTATTCATCGGCTTTCCTTGTTGGGGCCAATGCTGGGCAAACTATCAGTATCAATATCTCAAGGCTAGGTGGTTACGGTACATCCGGTATCTTTGCTGGGGTCAACGTGAGTGTAGCTAGTGTTGCCAGTGCATCCCGAGCCATGACTCAAGTATCCGAGGCTATCTCAATCATTGATGCAAAACGGGCGGATTTAGGTGCGATACAAAACCGTTTTCAATCGACAATTCGAAACTTGAGTAATATCTCTGAAAACGTCTCGGCGGCAAGAAGCCGCATACGTGATACAGATTTTGCCGTCGAGACGGCAGAGTTAACCCGTTGGCAGATTATTCAGCAAGCCAGTATTACGGTGTTAGGGCAAGCAAATCAGCGCCCCCAGTCAGCATTAAGTTTATTGGGTTAAGTTTGATTTACAGAGGGTAGGAAATGAGAGGCCACCCGAGCGACGAATAGGGCGATTCGTTTAGATCTGCCATGGAAGGCAACTTTACCAATACGAATTTTACTAGCAAGGACAACAATGATGTGTAATGACAAAACTAACACACATCGTCATCGTCCCTGGTAGGTAGACCGGTTGCTCGTTCTCCTAACGTGAGCAAGTTGGTCGGGGTCCATGCCCCGGCCTTTTTTCCAGCACGTTACATGCAATCGTCTATAATTTAGCAAAGTGCTTCGGTGGCACTGATGCTGTATAAAATGTTCAACTAGCCAGACTGAGAGTGTAGAAGTTTGGTTGAGAGGCCAGAATTTACGCCCTGCCTTACTAGTTGAACAGAAACCGTCTTTGCTCCATCTCCTAACGTGAGCAAGTTGGCTCGGGTCTTTTGCCCGGGCCTTTTTTATTTATGCGTCGTGCAGAGGCATTACCTAGCTCGCATATATTTTTCTTATTTATTGCCCATACGAATGAGGGAATAATAAAACGTCCAACCGACAAGACTGAGAGTGTAGAAGTTTGGTTGAGAGGCCAGTATTCATCTCTAACCTTGCCAGTCGGACAGAAACTCTTTTGCATTCATTTGCTGTGTGAATGCCCAAACGATTTAGCATGTTGTGTGCCACTTTATTGATGGTGTCATTTTTTATTTAGCAATATGCGCTAGAGCACTTCATTTTTACAAAGCCAAATAGCCTTGCTAAAAAAATTGAAAAATATTTCAAAAAAAATTAAAGGTCGTAAAGTTTCTGCCGATAGCTTTAGTTGAGGGGCATTCCAAGTGATTGCTTTTAGTGTTCAGTAGGGTAGAGGTACCAAACTGAAATGAAGTGAGGCGGTGTTAAACGGGGAGGCCTGTTTAACATTGAAATTGAGGCAAACTTATCAAGTAGTCTAGTGATCATTGCTAGAGATAAGTTTTCAGGAGGTTATTTATGGGCTTATATGTAAACACTAACGTGTCGTCGTTGAATGCACAGCGTCAGTTATTTAATTCTGGGCAAGCACTTAGCACGTCGTTTGAAAGACTTTCATCTGGTTTTCGCATAAACCGCGCTGCTGATGATGCTGCTGGCTTACAAATTTCAGATCGGTTGACTACTCAAGTACAAGGGCTTAATCAAGCCGTTAGAAATGCCAATGATGCCATTTCACTGTCACAAACCGCAGAAGGTGCACTATCAGAAGTTACCGCGTCATTACAGCGTATTCGCGTACTTGCCGTGCAATCGCAAAACGGTATCAACTCTTCGTCTGACCGTGCTGCTCTGCAAAAAGAAGTGTCGGCATTAAAATTGGAAATATCGCGTATTGCTTCTGACACTCAGTTTGGTAAGA
The DNA here is from genome assembly GCA_009993955.1 of Paraglaciecola sp. Lineage (GTDB taxonomy): Bacteria > Pseudomonadota > Gammaproteobacteria > Enterobacterales > Alteromonadaceae > Paraglaciecola. The sequence continues at coordinate 23,858 of JAACSL010000019.1, read as the reverse complement.
CTGATATTTTAACGGGAGCTTTTTCTGCCACGTTCCTTGTGGGTGCGAATGGTGGGCAAACGATTGCCATATCTCTGAATCAGACGGGTGGCTATGGTACGTCTGGTTTGAGTTTAGGTACGGCTGATATTTCGACTGCATCAGGCGCATCAGGCGCGTTAACAACCATCGATGCCGCTATTTCAACCATCGGCGCGGTACGTGCTGATTTGGGTGCCTTGCAAAACCGCTTCCAATCAACGATCCGTAACTTGAGCAATATTTCTGAAAATATTGCGGCGGCGCGTTCGCAAATTCGGGATACCGATTTCGCTGCAGAAACGGCGGAGTTGACTCGAAATCAAATCGTGCAGCAAGCATCATTGTCTGTATTGAGTCAGGCAAACCAACGTCCACAAGCTGCGTTATCGTTGCTGGGCTAAGTTTGAACGTATTTTATTGGTTGAAAGGGTTAGCGCTAGTTGCTTAGTGCTGACTCTTTGCCTTGTGGAGGTGTAAGATGGAGATTAATTTCTCACAAAGTGGTAACAATCTTGCAGTATCGAAGTACGCCGAACGCGATGTCATTGGCCTAAGCTACAACGTAAAGCAAGACACCGTTAAAGATAAAACAGAAAACGCCGATAACCTTGCTAAGATTCAAAGTAAGATTTCAACGTCAGACATTCAGCAAGCGGTAGATGGCTTAAGTGAGTTTGCTAAGGCCAGTAACAGGCAGCTAAATTTCTCCTTTGATGAGAGTAGTGAACGTCCAGTCGTCAAAGTCACTGATGCAGAATCCGGAGAAGTTATTCGCCAGATTCCCACCGAAGAGGTGCTGAAACTATCTGAACGTTTGCGTGATCTACAGTCTGAATTAGGCAATACTGTAGGCATTCTTTTTAGTAAACAGGTTTAGTTAGCGAGAGGTTTCCAATGTCAATTCAGTCACTTGGAGTTGGGTCAGGTTTAGATCTTGAAAGTTTGGTGACACAACTGCTTAGTGCAGAGCGTAAACCAAAACAAGATAGACTCGATGCTAAGGATGCGTCTTTTGATGCTGAGATATCAAGTATTGGCAAACTGAAATCGAAAATGAAAGATTTTCTCGATTCAGTGGATGAACTACGCAGTGATACAGCATTGCGTGGGCGTGAGCCTACTATCCAGAATCCAAGTGAAAGTGTTGAACCCTTTACCGCAGAGGCTGCTAATTCTGCGGTGGAAGGCAGTTATAAAATCGCTATTTCGCAGCTCGCAAGTGGTAGTCGAATAGAAACCGCCAAAGCGGTTGATGGGGGATTTGCGAGTTCAACGTCCACCGTGTTGAGCTCAGGCTCGGGGTCATTGACTTTTAAGATCCCAAGCACCACCAATACATTTTCAATCAATGTAACGGCTGGCATGACGCTTCAACAGTTGAGTTCAAAAATCAATGCGTCAGCCAATAATTTTGGTGTGACATCAAGTATTATTGATACCGGTACGGCAGATGGCGGCGCGCGCTTGGTATTCAGTTCTTCCATCACTGGGGCCGGCAAAGATTTAGTGGTGGTGAACAATAACAACTTGGCTGAGTTAGATCGTGTCTCCACCACTGATTCTACGGAAACAGCTACCTACCTAAGCCCAAAAGTGTCTGCACAAAACGCCAAAGCATCAATTGATGGTATTGACGTTGAGAGTTCAACTAACGAATTCAAAAATACCATTGCCAACGTGTCTTTTACCGCTTCCGAGGTCTCAGAGTTGGAAGGTGATGGCGTAACATTCAAAAAGTCAACCTTGAAAATTGGCTTTGACACGGAAGGTATTGATAAAAAAATCCGTGATTTTGTCGACAACTTCAATGCACTAAACAAAGAAATGACCGCCTTAACCAAATACGGTTTATCTGAATTAGAAGACGATGGTGCCTTAGCCGGTGATTTTATGATCCGTGGTATTCAACAAGGATTGTCCTCCATTGTCGGTTCTGCTGTATCCGGGTCTTCTTTGGGCACTATCTTCCAACTGGGTTTGGAATTCAACGATGATGGTGACTTGGAAATTAGTGCCAATGATAAATATGGATTTGGCAGCGGTGAAGACCGATTAAAAAGTGCGTTGGAAGATAATTTTGATGAAATTGCCAAATTATTTACCGATGAAGACCAAGGCATCGGCAAACGGCTTTACGAGTATCTGAAAGAATATACCTCGTATAGTGGTTTACTCAGCAGTCGCGAACGGTCGGTTAAAGATCAAAAAGATTTGTTGGCAGATGAGCGAGAGCAATTTGAGTTAAGAATGTCGAGTTATGAGCAAATATTGCGTGATAAGTATTTAGGGCTTGATCAGACAGTTGCAAAACTTAATCAAACGGGCTCAGCGCTAATCGCCATGTTAGGCAATTGAAATGACACGTAGTGAAAAGGTGTAGATCGTGACGTTAAAAGGTATTAATGCATACAAGAAGGGCAATATTAAACAAGATGTTGCCCATGCTGACCCGCACAAACTGACCTTGATGTTGATGCAAGGTGCACTTGACCGTATGGCATATGCAAAGGGCTGTATGGAACGCAAAGACTATGAATTTAAAGCCGAGCATTTGTCCCGAGCTACCGCGATTATCGTATCATTGCGTGACACTTTAGACATGGAAGCCGGTGGGGATATTTCGGCAAATTTGTACGCGTTGTATGACTACATGCTGCAACGCCTCATCGATGCCAGTGTGCAGAATAGCTTGAAGATATTGGATGAAGTGATTAATCTACTCTCACCCATTAAGAGTGCCTGGTCACAAATTCCTGAGTCTGCCAAACAAGAGGCTTATGAAATGCAGAGGCAAAAACGACAAGCGGCCGTTTGAAAAAACTTACCTTAGACCATTCTCTTACACCAGCCAATCTGAAAGAGCTCAATCAGCAGTTGTCTGAGCTCTTCGAAGCATCTCCCATCGATGAAATGACATTGCTTGAGCTCGTTGAAAAACGTGACGTCATCATCCAAACTCATCTTGAAGCCTGTAACAAAACCCAACAAAAAGCCTTTGCAAAAGCGGAGCTTGACGTGAATGGCGTATTAGTTGCTTATACAAAAAACTTGGCAAAAGTGTCATTAAAACAACTCAGCGACTTAATCCGAGGTCGCAAGGCTGTTAAAAAATACAAATAATAAAAAGCCTGGCTGAATAGGCATAATAGTGAAGAGGTGACCGTGTTTAATAATAAAGTTATTTTGATTACCGGTGGTACAGGCTCTTTTGGTAAGCGCTTTGTGGAACACATCACCACATATTATCAACCTAAAAAAGTCATTATTTATTCCCGTGATGAACTTAAGCAATTTGAGATGCAACAAACCCATGCTCACCCCAGTATGCGTTATTTTATCGGTGACGTGCGGGATAAAGAACGGCTGGTAAGTGCCATGCGCGGTGTTGACTACGTTATCCATGCCGCCGCCCTAAAGCAAGTGCCTGCTGCTGAATACAACCCTAATGAATGCATAAAAACCAATATCAATGGGGCCCAGAACGTAATAGATGCGGCCATTGATGCTAATGTCAGCCGGGTTATTGCGCTATCCACTGACAAAGCAGCTAACCCAGTGAATCTCTACGGCGCCACCAAATTAGCCTCAGACAAATTATTTGTAGCAGCCAACAATATTTCAGGTGCCTCAGGGCCTCGTTTTGCTGTAGTGCGCTATGGTAACGTGGTGGGGTCACGTGGTTCCGTGGTGCCTTTTTACCGTCAATTATTGGCTAAAGGTACGAAGGCATTGCCAGTGACGCATGTGGAAATGACCCGCTTTTGGATCACCCTCGACCAAGGTGTCGATTTTGTTATCAAGAATTTCCAACGCATGCAGGGCGGCGAAATTTTTGTACCTAAAATCCCATCAATTCGTATACTCGATTTGGTTGAGTCAATCAGTGGTGAGCGAGAATACGAAGTGATAGGCATTCGCCCAGGTGAGAAACTACATGAAGTCATGGTGCCGGAAGAAATGGCACATCATAGCCTTGAATTCGACGACCATTATGTGATTACCCCGGCTATTATCTTCTTCGATAAAAACGTGAATTATCGAAAAAATAAACTCGGTGAAACAGGCAAATCAGTGGATGATAAGTTTGAATACCACTCCGGTACTAATCCACATTTTTTAAGTGTGGAACAGCTCAAACAACTTGATAAAGATACTCTATGAGTAAACAGCGATGATCCCCTACGGCAAACATAGTATTGATGACAGTGATATCGCTAGCGTAATTGATGTCCTCAAACATCAATTTTTGACCCAAGGGACCATGGTGCCAAAGTTTGAACAGGCATTATGTGACTATACCAAAGCACTATATGCGGTGGCGGTGAATAGCGCAACATCTGGATTGCACATTGCTTGTTTAGCCCTTGGTGTCGGTCCTGGTGATTTAGTGTGGACGGTGCCTAACTCGTTTGTCGCGTCGGCAAACTGTGCACGCTATTGCGGTGCCGATGTCGATTTTGTTGACATTGACCCCTCTACCCATAATCTCGACATTGCCGCCTTAGCCAATAAACTTGGTGATGCAAGCCACAAGGGGCGTTTACCAAAAGTCCTGATCGTGGTGCATTTTGCTGGTTTGAGTTGTGATATGCAGGCCATTCGAGAGTTGACCGCCCCTTATTCAATCTTACTGATTGAAGATGCGGCACATGGACTCGGCGGTCGTTACCAGAATAAAAAAATTGGCAGCTGCCAGTATGCAGATTTGTGTGTACTGAGTTTTCATCCGGTTAAATCGATCACCACTGCAGAAGGTGGCGCGGTGTTAACTAATTCCGCGGTTTACCATCAACAGTGTCAACTTCTGGCCAAACATGGCACAACACGTGACCCAGCGTTAATGCAGGGTGACAGTGAGGGACCTTGGTATTATCAACAAGTCGTGCTTGGTTATAACTACAGGTTAAGCGATGTTCACGCGGCATTGGGGCTGAGCCAATTGAGCAAACTTGATGCGTTTATTACGGCGCGCCAGAAACTGGCCCTGCGCTATCGCGAAGCACTGGCCGACTTGCCACTACGTTTGCCTGATGCGCAAAGTTATCAGGGCAGTGCATGGCATTTGTTTATGGTTGAATTAACCCAGCACGCTAGGGCGGATGTGTATGCGGCGCTGCATCAGCGCGGGGTGGGTGTCAACGTGCATTACATTCCTATTCACTTGCAACCTTATTATCAACGCTTAGGTTTTAAGCAAGGGGATTTTCCCGTGGCCGAACATTTTTATCAAAATGCCCTGACACTGCCGCTTTACCCTGAGCTAAGTGAAGATGAACAGAGTTACGTGATAAAAATGCTGCATGAGATATTGCGATGAACATTGCCGTCATCCCGGCACGTGGCGGCAGCAAACGTATCCCACACAAAAATATAAAATTATTTGCTGGCAAGCCGATGTTGGCCTATTCCATAGAGGCGGCAAAACAGTCTGGGCTGTTTGATCACATTTGGGTGTCTACCGATGATCCGCACATTGCCGATGTTGCCACACAATGGGGAGCTGATATCCCGTTCATGCGACCTGAACATTTGTCCAACGATACCATAGGCACAACGCCTGTTACCCAACATGCCATTGAGTTTGCCATTCAGCAGGGGCTTAACCCAGAGTATTGTTGTTGTATTTATGCCACCGCCCCGTTTTTACAAGCCCATTATCTGCAAGTTGGCATGGAAGCGTTAAAATCTGCAAAAAATAAAGACTTTGCGTTTTCTTGTACAAGCTACGCCTTTCCAATTCAACGCTCTTTGCGTTTAACTGAGCAAGGCGTTGAACCGATGTTTGCACAATACATCGGTAAACGTTCCCAAGATTTAGAAGAGGCTTATCACGATGCAGGGCAGTTTTATTGGGGCACGACCGCTGGTTATTTGCGTGCCTTACCCCTGTTCAGTGCGGCCAGTATCCCGGTTGTGTTACCCCGCTACTTGGTTCAAGATATTGACACCATGGAAGATTGGCAACGGGCAGAATTGATGTACCAAGCGTATATTGGATAGAGCATGACCATACCTGAAAGTCAGCAACACAGACAAAAAATACTGTTGATCAAAATGCTAAGCGCAGCTGATGTGGGGGCCATTGGTGTGCCCGCCCTAAGGTTTTTCAAACAGCAGTTTGGGCAAGCTGAGCTACAGGTGTTAACCTTTGGTGGCGGGGCTGAACTGCTGCAATTGGCAGAGCCTCAGGTAAGGTTGCACATCCTCGAACACTGGCCCGACGATTTTTTCTTGGCCATGGAAACCTTCTTGGGTTTGGCTGAGCAAATCATTGGCGAGGGCTATCAGCAAATAATCAACCTCGATACTGCGTTTATGCCCTGTTTTCTGGCGAGATTCCTTAAAGACGCAGGAGAACCCATCAGCGGCAACTATTTGTCTATTTCAATCCAAGCGCTCCTCGACAAGGTACAAGATAAGAGTCTGCAGGCAGACTACGTCAACGTCAGCGCCAATTATCTGCAAAGCAGTTTTTTTGGTATGAGCCGATGGCACAGCCGCTGGTGGGAAAGTCAGTATCTGCCAGACGGTGGTTATCCGGAGTTTTATTTACGCCAATGCTGCGGGTTCAGTGATTTACGCATGGACAGTTATATCAATCTGAAGCAGGCGCCATTTAATCCCAAAGCGCCGACACTTATTGGTATTTGCACAGAAGTCGGGGAAGACGGTTACGCCTATCCCCACAGTGTAGCCCTCAAAGCGGCGCTGCAACGCAGCGGTTTTAAGGTGTGGTTAGAGAGCGAAATCAAAGGCTCTTACCAGAGCTTATTAAGCAAAATGCAGCAAAGTCATATCGTGGTATGTAAAGCGGGGGGGAGCCGTTGGTTAGCCAATCATGTTGGTTCACCTGTGTTATTGATCAGCGGCGCGGCAGAACCCAATCGTTATATGCCGGATTTTGCCACCGATCAACGCACACCTTGTGAACGACACAGTCCTCTGTTTCGCGATAGACCCACTAAATTACAGCCTTGTAATTGTGAAAATCCGCAGCTGTTGGCCGATAATATTGCCTCGCTACTTACTATGTTGGCTTTAGAGGAAGGGTCGTCAGATGCATGATATTCAACTGGGTAACAGGCTAATTGGCGCAAGTCACCCGCCTTTTATTATTGCCGAACTGAGTGGTAATCATAGCCAGCAACTCGATTTGGCTATAGCCATGGTGGAAGCGGCAGCCAAAGCCGGGGCGCATGCGATTAAGTTACAAACCTACACAGCGGATAGCATGACCCTCGATGTGGCCAGTGATGATTTTGTGATCAAAGAGCAAAACAGCTTGTGGTACGGGGAAAAATTACATGCCCTGTATCAGAAAGCCGCCACGCCCTATGCCTGGCATAAGACCTTGTTTGATAAGGCCTCTAGCCTCGGCATGCTAGCGTTCAGTTCGCCATTTGATGAAGCCGCAGTAGATTTTTTGGCTGAGCTTGACGTACCTTGTTATAAAATTGCCTCGTTTGAACTCACTGACTTACCATTAATCGCCAAAGCGGCGTCAAAGGGCAAACCCCTGATCATGTCAACGGGCATGGCAAGTTTGAGCGAGATTGAACAAGCGGTGGCTACGGCAAATAAAAAGGGCTGCCATGACATCATATTATTGAAGTGCACCAGTACTTACCCCGCAGAGCCCACCAATACTAATTTAATGACTATCCCACACCTAACACAGGCTTTTTCATGTCAGGTAGGGCTTTCGGACCACACCGCCGGTATTGGCGTATCGGTTGCGGCCGTCGCCTTAGGAGCAAGTGTGATTGAAAAACACTTTGTTTTAGATCGCAGTGCAGGGGGGGTGGATGCGGCGTTTTCGTTGCAGCCAGATGAACTACAACTTTTAGTGACTGAAACAGCACGAGCCAAGCAGGCCATGGGAGTTGTGTGTTATGGCGGCACAGCGGCGGAAGAAAAATCTAAGCAATATCGGCGCTCTATTTACGTGGCAGAAGATATCAAAGCTGGCACGTTATTCACTGCAGATAACCTGCGCATCGTGCGACCCGCTTTTGGCTTAGCGCCCAAACACTGGTCCTCAGTGCTTGGTCAAACAGCCAAAGTGGATCTTAAAAAAGGCACAGCGTTAAGCTGGGATGCCATTGGCTAACAACATGTTGGCTTTGGTTTTTCGTGTTGACGCTAATCCCCAGATGGGCTTGGGGCACTTGCTTCGTTGCCAAGCCTTAGCTCAGGCTTTTGCTGCCGAGTATCCACAAGTGCTCATCCATTTTGTCATCCGCAACATGACGCTGTCTGCCTGCCAAAGTCGCAGCGACTGGTTAGGTGAAATCCACCTACTAGCCGACGACTTACCGTGGCAAGATGAAGTTTTATGGTTGGCTCGCTTTTGTCAACAAAACCACATTGAGGCATTGATCTTAGATGGTTATCAATTTACCCAGGCTTTTCGTCAAAAGCTCTCTTCCATTGACGTTTTACACGTATTGTTTGATGACAACAACAATAGCGGGTCGTGTCACTGTGATGTGCTAATTAACGGGGCGAGCAATGCCGCCAGTCTTGATTATGCTAAATCTGCCCCCGGCGCAAGTTTGTTGTTAGGCGAAAAGTTTCGGATTTTACGTCCCGAGTTTTCAAAACCAGCGTATCGACTGCCTTGGGACAAACGTGAACACTTGGGCATCGTGATGGGGGGAAGTGATCCACTCAATTTAACTATTCCCATCTTGCAAGCCATAGAGCTCAGCCAATATCGGCCGAAAATACTGTTAGCGACGGGAGGAGCTTATCTCTACGATGAGGCGCTAAATCGGTTTTTAAGCACCACGGCACTCACCATTGAGCATCGGCGTAATTGCCAAAATATGGCAGAGGTTTTTGGTCAAGCAAAGCTGGTAATATCAGCCGCTGGCGGCAGCCAATTTGAACTGCTGGCCTGTTTGACACCAGCAATCTTAGTGATAGTGGCCGACAATCAGCGTAATGCGACACAACAAGCGGTGCAACAAAAGTGGTGTGACATGTTGGACTTCAGTGAACAAGCAAACATGCCAGAATTGATTCGTTTGTTTGCGTCGTTGTGGACTTCACCCAAGCGCCTCACTGCCATGCACGGAGCAACGATCCCATTGGCCGATACGCAGGGTACATCACGCGTCGTGAATAACATCATGCAACAAATTATGGCTGAAGCTGGATGACGAAGTTAAAGTCGCAATTAAGTGGCTATCAGGTGCGCCTTGAACGAGTGGATAGTCATGATCTAGAGCAACTGCGCACCTGGCGAAACGACCCAGCAGTGGCGCAATTTATGTTAACTCAAGATAGTATCTCCAAACAGCAGCAGCAGGCTTGGTTTCAAAAAATTCAGCGTGATCCGAGTCAACAGCATTTTGTCATCTGGTATAAAAATGAGGCCATCGGGGCGGCCAATATCAAGGCTTATTATCAAGGTGAAACCCTTGATGCTGCCCGTGCCATAGAGCCAGGCTTGTATATTGCCGATCCGCGTTATCGCGGCAATGTTTTGGCGTTTGCGCCAACCTTGTTACTCAACGACTATTGCTTTGATGTATTGGCCACCCAGTCTTTAGTCGCCGTGGTAAAAGCCTCAAACCAAGCGGCCCTGAACTATAATTTTAAGTTGGGTTATCGAATTGAAAAACAAGCAGAATTAGTTGAAATCCGCTTGAATGCAGCCGATTATCAACAGCATACTGCGGCGCTGAAAGCGTTGTTGAACCGCCCCGTGCGCCATAATGAAAAATAAGTGAGACTGAGCATGACTAACCTTGAACAGCTGAGATCTGTTTTTGTTGAAAGCCTTGGCATTGATGCTGCACAAGTGAACGATGAACTGCGTTATAACAGCATTCCACAGTGGGACTCTACTGCACATATGATCCTGATTGCGCAGTTGGAACAAAGTTTTAATCTTATGTTGGATACGGACGATATTATTGACATGAGTTCATTTGCTCAAGCCAAAGCGATTTTAGCCAAATACGATGTGGTTTTTACTTAGTCAATCAAGTTTAGGTCTTGATTAGTCTCTAAATGGAGTGAAACGAGCCCGACATGACGGCACTCAATGCCCAAAGCGCTGAAGCAAATTCGTCTTACTCGCTGACTTCTCCGTATTTTTTTGCTGAGCTTGAACGTTTTGGCCAGCGTGTGGCGGCAATAGAAGGGGCTACGCAGCTCACTTACGCCGAACTTGCCCAAGCTTGCGGTGATTTTGCGCAAAGCTTAACGGAGCGCTCAGGGCTAACGCGAGCCCTGGTATTCCTCAAAGCACACAATGATATAGCCACATTAGTGGCTTATTTAGCCTGCCAGCAACAGGCTCATCCGGTTTTGTTGCTCGACCCCAATATCAGTGCTGAGAAATTGACTAAGTTGCAGGGTTTGTTCCAGCCTAATCTTATGATTGACCGAGGTGAGATTGCATGTTGTCACCTGAAGCAATTAAGTTTGGCACCCAAGCTAGCCCTGTTATTGTCTACATCGGGTTCCACCGGGGCGGCTAAGCAAGTGTGTTTAAGTGCCTTGAATCTGGCAGCCAATGCCCAGTCTATTTGTGCTTATTTACCGATTCAGGCACAGGATAAAACCATCACCACGCTGCCGTTTTTTTATTCCTATGGTTTGTCTGTAATCAACAGTCACTTGCAGGCTGGGGCCTGTATTGTCTTTAATCAATTGTCCTTGTTAAGTCGCGAATTTTGGACCTTGTTCACTACCCAGCACATTACTAGCTTTGCTGGCGTGCCATACAGTTATGAGATGCTTCTGCGTTTACGTTTTGACACGATGAGGCTGCCGAGTTTGCGATATTTCACCCAAGCGGGTGGCAAATTAGCCACGGAAAAAGTCAGCCTTCTTGCACAATGTGCACAGGCCAAGGGCCAGCAGTTTTTTGTGATGTATGGGCAAACAGAAGCCACTGCCAGAATGGCTTATCTGCCCAGTGAACGCGTGGCATACAAACCATCTGCCATTGGCCAAGCGATACCTAGTGGCGAATTTTTGTTGATGGATGCCACGCAACACACGATAACAGCCAGCCAGCAAGAAGGGGAATTGTATTATCGTGGGCCTAATGTCATGTTGGGTTACGCCAGTGAACTCGCTGAGTTAAGTGGTTTTGAAACCATCGATGTACTGGCCACCGGTGATCTCGCCTATCGAGATGATGAGGGCGACTATGTGATTGTTGGACGCTGTAAACGCATCATCAAATTATTTGGCCAACGGCTAGATTTAGATGATATCGAAGCACTGCTGGCCGAGCATGGACACCCATGTTATTGCCTAGGAAATGATACTAAACTGCAAGTGGCAGTCAAAAATCATACCGATGTGAATGCGTTAAAAACATGGTTAAGCCAACAGTTACAGATCCATGCGAGTGTCATTGAACTTAAATCTGTCGCGGTTTTACCCCTTACAGCCAATGGCAAAAAAGATTATCCTGCGATACTTGAGGTGTTTAATGATTGAGGAAGCGGGATCGGCCATGGACACTTTCATGCGTCACTATGAGGCGCAAGTTACAGCCTTGATGGCGCGTGATGTGATGCAAGTATCACACACTCAAAAAAAACAAGATTTATTGGCCATCTTAAATGGCTTGCATCAACACCATCAACAAACATGCCCGATGTATGCCAATATCGTTAAGGCCAACCAACAGCAAGACGCCGCCACGTGCCTCGAAGACTTGCCCTTTATCGCCGTGCGTTTGTTTAAACAACTTGATTTAATCAGCATTGATAACACCGCTGTCTTTAAGGTGTTACAAAGTTCGGGCACCACAGCGCAGCAACCAGCACGCGTGTATCTCGATCAAGCTACCAGCGCCAGACAATCCAAAGCCTTGGTGAATATTTTGCAGCACACCTTGGGTAAACAACGTTTGCCCATGTTGATTATTGATTCCCCCGCCATCGTCAAGGATCCCAAATTTAGTGCTAGAGCTGCTGGGATCCAAGGCTTGGCTTTTTTTGGACGCGATCACTGTTACGCCCTCGATGATGCTATGCAACTCAATTGGCCAGCGCTTGAGGCATTTTGTGCTAAATATGCCGATCAACCTGTGTTGATTTTTGGCTTTACGTTTATGGTGTGGGCGTATTTTATCCAAACGCTCATCAAGCAAAATAAGCGTTTAGCCCTCCCTAAGGCGATGTTGTTGCACAGTGGTGGTTGGAAAAAATTAGACGATCAACGTGTCGATAATGCCAGTTTCAAACAGGCGATTAAGGCTTGTTTAGGGGCGAGCCAAGTCCACAATTTTTATGGCATGGCAGAACAGGTAGGGACGATTTTTGTTGAATGTACACACGGACACTTGCACGTACCGCTATTAGCCGAGGTGATTGTGCGACATCCATATACACTTGCGCCCTGTGATGTGGGCGAGCAGGGTATTGTGCAAGTGTTGTCAGCCTTACCAAGCAGTTATCCCGGCTTTAGCTTGCTTACCGAGGATCTCGGCAGGATCACTTCCATTGATGGTTGCCCCTGCGGTCAGCGTGGCAAAACTCTGGCGATAGATGGGCGCTTACCTCGTACTGAGTTACGAGGCTGCAGCGATACTCATGTGGCTGGCTTGCTATGAAGAGCGGCATGAATAAAGACATGAACAGTGCCTGGGATAAGATTGAGATACTTGCCCCGCAAGGCCTACAAAATTTCAGTGCCTACCTTAGCGCGAAACCCATGCCGGTGCATGATCCACAGGTATTGGATTTTTTGGCTGCGCTATCACAGGCCTTATTAAAAGAACCCGCGTATAAACAACATCCTGAGCTGGTGGCCCTTGGTTTTTGGCTGCGCCCAGCCCACATTCAACAGCTAATCAATCAACCCCACTCGTCACGGCGCAAAGCCTTGGGTTTGGTTGTGCATTTTACCCCAGCCAATGTTGATACCATGTTCATCTACAGTTGGGTGTGTTCGTTGCTGATGGGCAATGCAAATATCGTGCGCTTAGCCAGTGCCGAGTCCTTGGTTAAAGACGCGCTTATGCAGTGTTTGCACAACATCTTGTTACAGCCCAAGTTTCGTGAGCTTGCAAACAGCAATGTCTTTGTCAGCTTTGCCAAAGAATCGCCAATGAGCGCGCAGTTGTCTCTTTGTGCCGATGCTCGGGTCATTTGGGGCGGCGATGTCAGCGTACTTGCCATTAAAGCCTTGCCAAGTAAACCGCGCTGTCGCGACTTAAGTTTTGCCGACCGTTATTCTGCAGCGCTCATCAATGGCGATGCACTGCAAACTGATGCTCAGGCACAAGCTGTGGCAGAGCTTTTGTGGCGAGATACCCAAGCTCACGCCCAACAAGCGTGCTCATCTCCTCGAGTTATTTACTGGCTAGGCAGTGCGGCTGCCCAGCAAGGCGTATTTCAACACTTAAATACCTTGGCGAAACCCAGCGCTGAGCGCAATCAAGCTCTTAATCACGTGGTGGTGAGTCAGCTGACTCAGAGCCTTGGCGATGCCACTAAACCTTTGATACAAGAGGCAATTTGTGCCTTACCTGTTGCAGCTGTGCAGCCTGACATGCTGGATTGGCATTTAGGGCATGGGATGTTTTATTTAGTGGCCATTTCTTCCCTTGACACGCTTTTACCCCTGTTAGATGAGAAGTGTCAAACCCTCAGTTATTGGCAAGTAGAGCGCGATAGCTTGTTAAAGCTTGTTGAGCAGGCGTCGATAACAGGGCTAGATAGAGTGGTGCCTCTGGGCCGCGCCTTGGAGTTTTCACCGGTTTGGGATGGTATTGATATGTTTAGCAGTTTGTCGAGGTCGCTGGTATGCCTGTGAATTTATCGGTGCCCAAGTTATCAGTGATCGTACCAGCCTACAATTTACAAGATTACATCGAAGCCTGTTTACTCTCGGTGTTGGAGCAACAAACAGACTTTGCCTACGAAGTAATGGTCTGTGATGACTGTTCCACCGACAGCACCGCACAGCGTATCGCTGACTTACAACAGCGCTTCCCAGACAAACTTAAGGCTATTTTTAAACCGCAAAACCAAGGTTTAGCGCAAAATATGCTGACCTTGCTGGCCGCTTGCCAAGGCGACTACATCGCCTATCTGGATGGTGATGATCTTGCCCTTGCCGGTAAATTGCAACGCCAAGTGGATTATCTCGACAGCCACGCGGATTGTCAGATGGTCTACCATGAATCAGATATGTTTGATTCTGCCAGCAACAAAAGTATCAAGTATTACTCTTCGCAACATTACAACTGGTCACATATTCCGCAGCGCTCAGGCATTGAAGATCTCATTCGTTATGGCACCTATTTGCAAGCCAGCAGCGTAATGTTTAGGCGCCACGCACACTTGGCGCAAACGGTGGCCCTAGACTGTCGAATTATCTTTGATTACCCCTTTTATATTTTAAATGCGGGCTTTTTGCAGGCCAACATTGATTTTATGCCAGAGGTGTTGGGGCGCTATCGTATTCACGATACTAGCTTTGGTGCGCAAACCAGTCGTTCTGTCACACGTCGGCAGCAGTCGCTCGCCGACATTGAGCATGCTTGTGTATTGGCCAAACAATTTGCGGTTGCAGATGAGGTCATTGCTGAAGGTATCGCCCACCATCGCTTTGCCGCAGCTCTATATTTTTTAAGCCGAGATGAACACCAGCTATTTTTGCACTATATCGAAGCGGCGAGTGCCGATGGCAGGTTTTTTAACGATAAACATCAACTGGCCTATGAACTAAGACACCAACCCAGCGTGTTAAAAAAACGCATACAGGAAATGGCATAGATGGGCGATTACGATGTGATTGTGATTGGGGGCGGCTTTTCTGGTGCGGTGATGGCCGAGCGCTTTGCCAATTTGCAGAACAAGCGGGTATTGGTCATCGAGCAGCGCGCGCATATTGCCGGTAATTGCTTTGACTATGTCAATGAAGCAGGCATTTTGGTTCATCACTACGGTCCACATTTATTTCACACCAATAAATCAGCAGTGTGGGACTACCTGAGTCAGTTCACCGAATGGACACCTTACGAACATAAAGTGCTGGCGGCAGTGGATAGCAAATTAGTGCCGATTCCATTTAATCTCAACACCCTGGAGATGATGTTTAGCCATGACGAGGCAGAAGCGTTAAAACAGTGCCTGATTGCTACCTACGGGTTTGACAGCAAGGTACCGATTTTAGAATTGCGCCAAAGCCCTGATGCTAAATTGCGTGAGTTAGCCGAATGTGTGTATGAAAAGTTTTTTGTCAATTACACCACCAAACAGTGGGGCTGTTCCCCCGAGCAAATTTCCCCCTCGGTCACCGCTAGAGTGCCCGTGGTGATCAGCCGAGATGACCGGTACTTTCAAGACCGCTATCAGGCCATTCCGAAAGAGGGTTATACCAAATTAGTGGCGAAAATTTTGGCGCATCCGAATATAACCGTGACCCTCAATACCGATGCTACATCCCTGATAAAGCTTGATGTGCAAAGCCGAACTATTACGTTTAAGGGGCAGCCTTTCAACGGAACACTGGTGTTTACCGGCATGTTGGATCAACTATTTGCCTATTGCCATGGTGAGTTACCTTACCGTTCATTGCAGTTTGATTTTCAGACCTTGGACTTGGAGCAGTTTCAAGCGGCCACCACCGTGAATTACCCCAATGAACATCGCTATACGCGGATCACAGAGTTTAAACATATTCTAGGGCAGAAAAGTGCGCAAACGACCATTGTAAAAGAATATCCCCAAGACTATGACCGTTTAGATCCCACAAAAAATGTGCCGTATTACCCTATTTTTAATGATCAAAATCAGCAGCGTTTTGATGCGTATAAAACGCTGGTGGATGGCTTTACTAACATCATTACGGCCGGACGTTTGGCCGACTACAAGTACTACAACATGGATGATGCCATCGCCAATGCCTTAAATTATTTTGTGGCTAAGGACAGCTGATACATGCCGCAAATCAGCGTGATCATGCCGGTTCACAATGGCGCAGCTTTTATCGACCAAGCTATCCAATCCATAGCGCAGCAGAGCCACCGTGATTTCTGTTTTACAATTTTAGATGATGGTTCAAGCGATCAGACACCAGAGCGCTTACGTTACTGGCAACAGCAAGATCCTCGCATCATGCTATTGCGCAGCGAAAAACAGGGTATCGCCGCCAGTTTAAACCAACTGATCATGGCTAATGACAGTGAATATATCGTGCGGATGGACGCCGATGATTGCGCTTTGCCACAACGTCTTGCCGCCCAACTGAGCATCATGCGTGACGATCCAAGCTGTGGCATTCTTGGTGCAAAAGTGAGGCTGTTTGGCGAGCAGCAAGGTGTGTGGCACTATCGCCAGACTTCAGAACAAACTAAAGCCTTAGCCTTAATTGGTAATACGTGTTTGTGCCACCCCTCGTGGATGATGCGCAGAAGTGCGATACAAGACTTAAATTATTCGTCTCTCTATCCGCATATGGAAGACATGTATTTTCTCGCCCAATACATGGCTCAAGCGAACAGTAAACTCTTTGCTGCCGACGAGGTATTACTTGAATATCGCGTGCATGCGACCAGTATTTCCAGCACACATTACCTTGAACAAGTGAAACAACGGGGGATGATCCTCGCCTGGACGTGGTCGCAGTTTGGCATTCAGTTCAACGAAACAGACCCTCTGAACTTTGTTCAGAATTTTGTCGAGCCTAAAGCTAATAAAAGCCAAGTCGATAAACTATGCATAGATGATTTAGTTGTGCGTATTTTTCCGCAGCTCATCAGACTGAATCCAAGTTGTGAAGTGGAATTGAGTCGGCGACTTAATGCCTTAGCAGTAAATTTTGATATCGAGGTTGTGTTGTGAAAAAACTCACATTGATTAGTTTTGGCTTTAAATATGGTGCACCAAACGCTAACTATTATTTTGATGTTAGTTTCGCGAAAAACCCGGCGCGTGAGAGCCAGTGGAGTTTGTTTGATGAGCCAGATCCGAAAATGGTCGACTATGTTATCAAGCAGGAAAAAGTGCAGCGTTTCTTAGAAAAAGTGATCCCCTTGATTGAAGTTTTGGGCACCTTGGATGACGATGCCCGCGTGGCATTTGGTTGTAACGCAGGGCGTCATCGTTCCGCTATTATAGTTGAATATGTTGCTGAATTAATGAAGCAAAGAGGACATGACGTGGCGATTAATCACAGAGAGTGGACTAAACATGCCTGAGCAAAAAAGCATCGCAATTCTGATTGTTTCACGTAATCGCCCCGATTTGGTAAAACGAAGTGTTGAGCACTTCGAAGCAGACAGTTACCAAAACAAAGATATTTTGGTGATTGAATGTGGCTCTGAGCCAGAAAACATTCAGTATCCTAATAGTATTTATTACGCCGATAGTGATTTTAAGGGCAAGTGTTTTGGCCATAATTTCGGCTTGCAATATTTAAATATGCAAAAGCAATATGACTATTACTTGTTTTGTATGAATGACGTGTTTATCAATGACAAAACCGACTTCCTGCAAGAAATGGTCGATGTCATGGATGCCAATCCCACATTAGCGATGCTGTCACCCAGCGAAAAGGGCTCAAACTACCCAGGATCTAAACCCCAAGATATTGGTGTTAGACCGGTGACCACCAGCGATTATCTGTTTCTGATGATAAAGGGTGAAGTGGTGAAAAAATTTGGATTTTTTAATCCTCATTTTAAATATTGTTGGGGAGCCATCCATGAATACAGCTATAAACTGTATCAATCAGGCTATTACGCTGCTTACTACGATTACCTCGATTATTTGCATTTAGGTGGCACCACCTATGGCAATAAAAATACCAAAACGATTTCTCGTGAAGACTACCTGATCAACGCTAAGGCCTTTGCTTATCGGTATTTCATCGATAACTATGGGCCAAATTGGGATGAGGAATTTTGGCGAGCGGCAACGGCAAAACACCAGATTGAACACAACACCTACGCTATGCACAGAAAGTATTGGCAAGCAGGATAGTCAGCCATGGTGTCTATCGGTGTTGTGATCCCATGTTTTAATCATAACCACCTAGTCATAAAGGCATTGCAGTCTCTCATGCAACTGCATGTGCAACCCAGCCACGTCGTTGTGGTTGACGATGGCTCGGACCTACCCCTTGTTCTGCCTGACTTTGCGCCAACTTTTAACTTAAGCCTGCTGCGTATTGCGAATGGCGGTTTAGCCAATGCTCGCAACCAAGGATTACGTTTACTGAACACGGATTGGCTTGTGTTTTTGGATGCCGATGATTATTTGTACCCAAGCGCCTTTGACTTTTTGCAGGACATCGCCAACACCACCACGGTTGATATTTTTGTCTCCAACCACGAATTGATTGATGGCAGTCAACGTCGCGTTGTCAAACCATTATACAGCGAGCCGCTTAATGCGGTTTTGCAATCCAATATCGCTCCCATTCACGCCTATGTGTTTCGACGTCAAGTGGTAAACCAGTATCAGGGTTTTGACACCACAGACTTAATAAAGGGCGGGCATGAAGACTACGAATTGCTATTCAGATTGCTGGTTGATGGTGTGGTTCTTCGCCATGTGGATAATGTGGCATGTGCCTATATCAAATATGCGAATTCCATGTCAGCAAACAAAGTGGCCATGGCACATTCCCGTCTGAGAGTATGGCTCAGGCATTTTCCACGTATTGCTGATCTTAGCGTCGATGATATTTACGTTGCCTTATTGTTCTTGGTTGAAAATTGTCAATTGGCCGAAGAGCTGAGGTTAAACGAAGCGTATGCGTTGGCATTGAAGTATTGGCACAACCAAGCAAAAAACAAGCAGTCTGCCCTCAACATGTCGGTACTTAAGTCGATGTTACAAAACGGGCCTGACTGGCTGGGAGAAAAACTGCTTGCTGAGCTAAGCGACATCAAACACGCCACGTATCAGCTGCCTAGCAGACAAAACGTGTTTGACTGGCGCGCTCGTTATGCGCATTTTCATGTGGCCTATCAACGCTTAAAAGCATGTTTACATGCGTGGCAAATGCAGTCTACTAAACAGCTTATTGTGTATGGCTGCGGCGAAATAGCCCAAGAAGTTTTGCCAATCATTGGATTGATCACCCAGCCCAAGGTGGTGGATAGTTTTCAACATGGGCATCATGTTGCAGGGTTTGAAGTGGCCGATGCATCCATCGCCAGCCTCTATAACAATGCGCTTATTTATATTGCGTCTGAGACAGCATGGGATGAGATTTACACTGGCTTGATGAAATTAGCTGTTGATCCAAAGGCGATCTACTAACATGGCAAAAAAAATGATTTTGGCCACTGGCTTGCAAAGTGGCGGCACAACCTTGGTATCTTATGCCTTTCTTAACCATCCTCAGCTAGATGGGATCTTGGATATGGCCTCTGATCGCATTGAGGTCAATTTTGACAAGGTTAAGACACCCATCACCTGGGTAAAAATGACCACAATTGCCTTTCGCTGGGAGGAAGTGGCTGAAGTGTATAAGACACTTGGCTACGACGTGGTGCCTTTGCTGATTGTGAGAAACCCCTTTGATGCCTGGGCTTCGTTAAAAAATAAATGGTACGGACTAAACGGTGTTACAGCCGAAGATCCGCCTTTGCTGTTGCGCTTCAGACGTTTTTTTAACGATTGGCAACTGTTCAAAGACAATGCTTGGCCGATTATTCAATATGAAGACTTTTTGCTTGATCCCGAAAAAGTGCTGCGCACCGCCTGCCAGCAATTAAACATCAGTTTTGATCCACAGATGTTGGAAGCTGGACAAGACCTCAACAGCATTGCCTATGTGTCTGAATCAAATGAGAGTTTTGTCAAACACCTGCAGCAAGGCCCAGACAAGCGGCTTAATGAATCGGTTAAAAGCCTTGAAAAGTCAGAGCATGATTGGATCGCCTCAGCACTGGCGGCGTTAAATGATAGCTATGCTTACAGCAACAAACATAGAGTCTTGGCTGACGTTGCTCACGCTTTGGCGCCCAACGCCTTTGATAGCCGCCGTTATCTAGGATTTGGTCGTCGAGTATTAGAGCGCAAGGTATCCAGCAAACTGTTGAGCTTAATGCCACACTTGCAGATGAAACAACAGACAGGTTGGCAAGTTGTATTATATGGGGCAGGTGAGTTTGCTCTCTATCTGTATAAGCAACTTCAAGTTGCCGGTATCCAGGTCGATAACGTAGTAGACAGTTATGCAAAGCAAGGGCAGACATTGTTTGATTTGCCAGTGAACAACCCAGACAGTTTACATAATCAACAAAAGCTTTGTGTCCTGATCGCCAGTTTAAGTAGCGCCGATGAGATCGCGACAAGCTTGCAGAAATATGCAACGACAATTGATGGTCTGGACATCTTGTCGTTTTAACATCATATGAGATTGGAATGGGTGCATTAACTCGATACTGTAAATCTACGCCTGATAAAAAGCTTATTGTGTCTTGTGACGCTCAGGCCTTGGCTCAAGCCAAACAAATTTTGGCCGACAATCACTTGTTGGAAGATCACACACTTAGTCTGTGGTTACTGAGTGATATTGCGTCATTGATCGAACAACATGCAGCCTTGGTTATTGTCTTCGAATTGAATCTGACGGCAGCCTTAGCCACCAGTAAACGACTCAAAGCTTATAAAGATCTCGGTGGTATTGTTGTCTTTGGTAACGCCCGCGATATCTTTTTCACTCCGGTGCAGAGCGCGCCGCAAGGCATTAGTTATGCTGGCATGTTTCAATTGTGCCAAGGCTATTTGCGGGGGCAAAAATATCTAGACTCATCAAAATTAGCGTATGCCGAATTTGGTCTGTTTGATGGCAGAACATTTTCTCTGGCATGGCACACCCTCAATAGTGTAGTTGAAGGCTACTATGCCTTTGATTCCTTTCAAGGCATTCTCGATAAAGCCCCCGGTGAGGAGCTTTTTTATCAAACCGGTGACTATTACTCTAATCAGAACACCTTTGAATTTAATATGGCCATGGTTGGCATGGATACAAAGCGTTTAACCGTTAAGCCATGTGATTTTGATCAGGAGCTCACGCGTGAAAGTGCCCAGCAAACCTTTTCCCATCAATTAGCCGTGGTACACATTGATTGTGATGTTTACCCAGCCGCATACAATGTGTTGGTCTATGTTGCACCTCATTTGGCCGATGGCGCTATTTTACTGTTTGATGACTACGATTCTATGTGGGGTGACGACAGTTTAGGTGAAAAACGCGCCCTAAAAGAATGGACTGAGAAAAACCCGCAATTTAAGGTAAGTGAATACCGCCAATATTCGGCAACTGGACGGGCTTTTTTGTGTAGACGTGTAAAATGATGTTAGCGACTTCACCCTTTCTTGATCATGCCAAACGTTTAATTGTTGGCCTTGAGTTCACCAATGCCTGTAATTTCCGTTGCCCCATTTGTCCGCAATCTTACCGCTATAAGAAGCAGGCTCAACCCGCTGGGGCAGCCTATGATCGTAAAATCGGCAATGTCAGCAAATTGGTGTTCGAACGTATTTTCCAAGAGTGTGAGCAAGTCGCCAAAATTGTGGAATTAAATTTTTTTGGCGAGCAAATGCTGCACCCCAGATATCAGGAATTTATTCAGCGTTTTGCTCAGCGTAAACATTTTCAAGTGGTAACCAATACCAATATGTCGCTATTAAATGCCGACGTCATGCAGGATTGGATTGCTGCAAAGTTAGATCAAGTCAGACTGAGTATTGATGCCATCGACTCGGATGCCTTCGACATTGCTCGCCCTGGCAAGGTGAAAGATCTCAAGGGGGATCCGGTTAAAGGTGATCGCCTCGTGGCGATTCATGAAAAAATGCATCTATGGTTTTCCATGCCTGACCACCGGCCTACACGTTTGGTGTTTGTTGAAAGCCAATATAATCCCAATCAATCCAAACGCTTTATTGAATATTGGAAGCAGCATATTGGTGTCAATGATGAAATCATTGTGAAACCAGTGCTGTCCTATGGCGGCAAGATTGCAGATCCCTCAATTACCTCTGGGAAATGCAATGTATGGGACATAAAAATGTGTCAGCTCGATTGGCAGGGCAATGTTTCACCGTGCAATCTCGACGTGAACATGGATTTGAGCATGGGAAATGTGATGAAGGATAGTTTATTTAATATTTATCACTCTGACAAAGCGCAAACCTTGCGCGGGAAAACGGGGTGTGGCAACGATATCCAACCTTGCAAAACCTGTACAGACAGCAATTTCTGGGAAGGTATTATCAAGGTAAAAGGAAGCTGACACTTGTTTTCACCACAGATGCTTAAACCCATCACTGTTGCATCAGTGCATCCAGCGTACCCGCTTTGTGAGCCTGCTTTTATCGGTTTGGGCACTCCCAAAGCAGGCACCAGCTGGTGGTACGAACAGCTGCTGCAACATCCGCAAATTCGTGATAATCGTTTTAACGTCAAAGAAAGCTGCTATTTTTGTCACAACTGGCCAGAAGAGCAGCACGGCCAGATGATAGAAAACTATTTTCAAGCGTTTCAAGGTGATGCTAATCAGCCGTGTGGAGAGTGGTCAACCCTGTATTTTAGCCACCCAAGTGCGCTGAAACGTGTCGTGCAAGCCTGTCCAACTAGTCTTTTTATGCTGACCTTTCGTGAGCCCAGCAAGTGTTTTGAATCATGGGTTAATCAAATACTCAATCGGCGAGCTAAAAGTTTGTTGGTGCCGGACAATCCAGACGCCCTCTACATGTACCTGAATTATGATGTGATCCCCAATATTCACGCGACGATTCTGAGTTTTCCGGCAAAATTGGCCTACTTGCAATCCGTGGCTAACCATCGATTACTGGTGCTGCAATACGAAAAAAATCGACTAGATCCACATCAGGAATTACGCAAAACCTATGAGTTTTTGGGGGTCGATAAAAATTTTAACAACAAAAACGTCAGTCACTTGGTTAACAAAACTCAAGATCATCAATTCAATCTGACGCAAGTACCTAAACATATGTTGGACGAGCTACATCAGACCAAACAAACACTACTCGCCATGCTGCCTGAGTTCTCAGCACAGTTGTGGGACTAAAACAGACTACCCATCGATTAAGTCCAATAAACCTACTTTCTGTTTTTGCTTATTGGCAATCTAGTATTGGAACTCACAAAATCTGCTAATTTGGAAAAACATGCGTTACATGCAAATTTGGGTAGGTGGACAGTGCACAAAAACCAGTCATATGATTAATTGGCTTTTAAGATAGTCGTTACTGAGTAAGGCGGACACCAAGACCATGCGCTGCGCATACTAAGATATGCGCTTCGCGCACTCGCATCGCTGCGGGGTTTCAAACCTCGTCCCGAGGTTCGACTCACTTTTCTTCAACAGCTAAGAAAAGTAGGCACAAATTCATCTGGAATGAATTTGAACATCGGCAGCGGGCACCGCGCGAGATGGCCCCAAGGCGCGCGCCGAGCGGGTGAAATACATGAATGTATTTCATAAAAGAAGCCGCTCTCCAGCCAACTCACTGGTCCAATTTTACCCGCGCCTTATTGATCAAAACGGCGCATGTAACGTCCGTGTAAAGTGTGCGCCTTGTCCAGACGTCCATGTCTGGCCATTTGACAAGGCACCAATAAAATTGGGTAAGTTGGAGTCGAGAGGAAAGCTAACTTTCTTCGATTCAAGGTTTCAAATGATATGAATAGCCAATAAGGTCGAAATTGTTTTTTATTAAATAAAATTACTACGTCTCACTTTATTTTTCAGAAAATTGCTAAGTTATCCCGAATTCAGATAATAAGTGCACCACTCATGGTTAAAGGGTGACAGACGATCAACTGCCTGTTGGTGGTATTCTAAAGTCGCCAAACAATTAGAGTAT
>JAACSL010000075.1 GCA_009993955.1 Paraglaciecola sp. | reverse complement strand
TCACCGCTTTTGAGTGAACCATCTGTATCACCAGATGAACCTAGGGCTCTGAATAAAGTAGCGAGCCTGACAATGTAACGAAGATTGGTCATGGACTAATTGGGATCTAAATCGTGAGAGAACGATCCTCCTGATAACCACAAATTGGGTGAGTGCTAGGTAGTCAGTATGATGAACATAAGTGAATCCGCGCAAGGTGCGTTATGTGATGAAACAGCGGAAGTGGTTAATACGCTGTAGCCAAAAGGCATGAGAGTTGGAAAGAGATTGCCCCATGCTCTTTCGTGATCAATACGCTCTCCGCACTATAGCGGGCATCTAACCTGACATTGCGCGACATACGGAACACGGTAAGCCTATATCGCTCCCTTTGGGAAAGCTGATTTGGCCGATAGTGATGTAGGTATAGGAGGTTGGAAAAAGCAAAGGCTGCATTGTAACGATGCAGATACAGACTTGTGTCTGGTCACGAAAGTGAGCCCACTTCCGACTGGTCTCCCGTTGCAAGATAATGTGAAGAACTTTATTCAAGGAGAAACGCAAATGATGATTTCAACAGAGATTAGTGCCTCTCCTGACAGCGAACAATGGCAGTCCATAGACTGGAAATCTGTTGAACCGCATGTATTAAAGCTTCAGATGCGTATTGCAAAGGCAACACGAGAAGGGAAACACGGTAAAGCGAAAGCGTTGCAGTGGATACTGACTCACTCGCGTTCAGCAAAACTTCTTGCTGTTAAGCGTGTATCACAAAATAAAGGCAGTAAAACGCCTGGAATAGACGGTGTTATCTGGAATACAGATACCCGCCGCATGAAAGCAGTAAATCAATTGAGCAGGAAGGCATATCAAGCCAAACCACTCAAGCGTATCTATATCCCCAAAAAGAATGGCAAACTCAGACCTCTTGGTATCCCATGCATGATAGACAGAGCACAACAAGCGCTCCACCTTCTTGCATTAGAGCCTATATCGGAGACGCTTGCCGACCCTAACAGCTATGGATTTAGACCAAATCGTAGCACTGCTGACGCAGTCGATCAGTGCTTCAAATGTTTGGCTCTAAAGAAATCAGCACAATGGGTTCTTGAGGGGGACATCAAATCCTGCTTTGACAAAATCGGGCATCAATGGCTAATTGATAACATCGCCATAGATAAACGAATGTTGGAACAATGGTTAAAGTCTGGTTTTATGGACAAAGGGCTGTTTTATCGTACTGATGAGGGCACGCCACAAGGAGGGGTTATATCCCCCACCTTGATGCTAATGACTCTTGCTGGACTTGAGCAGCGCATAAAGTCTACAGCACTCAAAAAGGGTGCCAGAGCCAACTTTATTGGATACGCCGACGATTTCGTCGTCACCTGCGCCTCAAAGGAAGTGCTCGAGAACGATATCAAACCGTTGATAGCTGATTTCTTAGCGGAAAGAGGCTTAACACTCTCCGAAGAGAAAACGCATATTACCCACATCAACAATGGTTTTGACTTCTTAGGGTTTAATCATAGGAAGTACAAAGGAAAATTGCTCATTAAGCCGAGTAAATCCAACACGTTGTTGTTCTTAAGTAACCTGCGCGAACTCATCAAAAAGCACGCTACTATCCCTGTTAACGATCTTATCAAACTGATAAATCCAAAACTAAGGGGGTGGGCGAATTATTATCGTCATTGCGTTGCTAAACAAGTATTCGGGTATGTTGGGCACAAACTATTCTATTCGTTATGGCACTGGGCAGTAAGGCGTCACCCAACAAAGTCTAAGACTTGGGTAGCCCTTAAATACTTCATCAACCGAAAAGGCCAATGGCAATTTCACGGTTGGCAGAAGGTCAAGGATATGGATT
>JAACSL010000056.1 GCA_009993955.1 Paraglaciecola sp. | reverse complement strand
TAAGCCATCCCTTAATATTAGCGACGTTGAGAGAAATGCGATGGTGGCTGCTTAAACCGATCTCAGGTTAATTAATAACTTACTTTTATTACCCATCACCCTCGTGTTGCTGGGTTTAACACTTCAACAACTTTCAACAACTCAACAGGACAAATTCTATGTTAAATCGTAAATATTCCATCTTCTCTTTATGTGTTGCTAGTCTGGTTTTTTCTGTGCCGACCTTTGCTGATGAACGGATGTTCGGGGTGGGCGCAATTGCTGTCTCTACCCCTTACAAAGGGGCCGACACTGAGGTGCTGGCTGTACCTTACTTTGCCTATTACACCGACAATTTGGAGCTGGATATTACCCACATTAAATATCGCTGGGCAGTCACTGAATCCATTGACTTTAGCTTAGCGGGGCAACTGCGTTTTGATGGATATTCCGCCTCTGACAGCGAGTATTTAACCGGTATGCAAGATCGTGACATGGCGTTTGAAGTGGGTGCAAGTGTTAGTTATACCAACGAGCTTGGCCAACTTAGTTTAGCGTTTTTTAACGACGTTAGCGGTGCCCACGAAGGTAACGAAGTGACACTTAGTTATAATAAACGTTATTTCCTCGACAAAGCCATGCTGCACTTTGAGACTGGGGTAGCGTTTAAAAACGCCGATCTCGTGAAATATTATTATGGTGTTGAGTTGGATGAGGCAACGTCAACACGACCCGCCTACAAACCGGGTGCAGCCACCAGTGCGTTTTTTGCAATGACTTTGACCTATCAACTAAGTGAGAAACTGCAACTGCTCAGTGCTTTGAAATATGAAACGCTAGATAAGGTAATAAAAGACAGCCCCATCGTGTCTGAAAATTACGCGGCCAATCTGATCATCGGTCTAAGTTATTCGTTCTAACTGGTGTTGACTAACTAGTGCGAACGTTGGCTGCGCAGCTTGTTGTAACGAATGACCATCAACGGCATGACGTTGATAACAATATTTACGCTGCTCAACATACTCGCCGAGAGGTAGTCCCCATCCATGGCAAAACTGCTGGCGATAAACAGCAGTACCAGAGCTGAACTCAGGTGGGCAATTTCAGCCGCAATGATTTGTTTGAGGTAGAGGTGCACGTTCTGAGGTCGCCAACTTGCTTGTTTGGATGCCCATCCGA
Organism: Paraglaciecola sp.; assembly: GCA_009993955.1. Taxonomy (GTDB): domain Bacteria; phylum Pseudomonadota; class Gammaproteobacteria; order Enterobacterales; family Alteromonadaceae; genus Paraglaciecola. The sequence goes on along the minus strand of JAACSL010000056.1, from coordinate 22,751 downwards.
GGTTTTGCCAAAATGTGCCACCGGCGACAAAAGGGCGAATAAATCTCACACCAAGCCGTCTATATAGTGTCAATTCGCGATGATGCCACGGCGACATATCAGTCACTCGCAGGGTTAAGACGTGAAAATTCGACCATCGTCAATTCACCTTATCGACTGATGTAAGGCGGTCAACGACGGCAAAATATGCTGTTCTTGGTAGAACAAGCGATTTAAGCGACCTAATAGATTTACCGAGCGCGAAGGGTCATGGCTTTTACGCCGGTGTTCGCTGCTGGTTTGTAAAAATTCCCACGGTTTGAGGTTCCATTCTTGTATTTGTGCGCTGCTGATCCCTTGTTGGCTAATGGTACTGAGAATACGCTCGGTTTTGCTTTCTGTGGTTGTCAAGGCCACATTGGCAAAGGTAGCACTTAAGGGAGCACCGATGGCCTCGATACTGGCATTGATCGCTTGCCAAACTTGCGCTTGGCTGGGGTGTTCGCCCAGCGGTGCATAATAACCCATTACTTCCCATTCAAGTTCGGCGTTGCCACAGGCAATAGAACTGCCAATCTGCTCATTAAAGGCAAGGTCAGGCTGTGCGCCAATGTTGTAAGCATCCACAGATAAGGCCAGACTGATCACCAGATCACCTAATACATTGGGCTGTTGATACAAAGCCTCGAAGGCGGCACGCTTAACACCCATCCAGCCATGTACCAGGGGTGTTTGTTGGGCAAAAAGGCGCACTGCATCGGGCAGGTCTTCCCCATATTTGTCGATAAACAAGGGCGAAGGGTCTTGGTTTAAACTATCGTTGGCTACCCATACTTCATATTCTTCGCGATTATCGCCTTTGCCACGACTTTTAATGCCATACGATAAGTTAATCGGGCGGCAGATATTACGGTCTTCCCCTTCTTTGTGGAAAAACTCTGAGCGAAAACGTTTTATAAAAGGTGCATCTGGACCAGCAATAGCAGCAGTGGGGTAGCGAAAACCAATTTCGCTGTGAGTAATCAGGCGTAAACCTGGAACCTGCTGCTCTAAATACGTTTTTACACCTTTAAGGTGATGGACAGAGGGCACAACAATGCTGCGTTCTGGCTCAATGCTCAGACGTCGCCCATCGTCGGTGATAAATTTCGGGGTTTTATGATAAACGTAATGAGGTAAGTTTAGCTTCTCGACGAGGAAACGATTTCTGAGTAAAGCCAACTGCGAAAAAAGGGTATCGTGATTGCGTTTATGTTTAAGCAGGGGGAAATGCATTGCGTTAACCAGCTTGCCACCAACGCCATATAGCGTCAGCCCAGACAATGGTTAACAAGGTTAAGGCGATGAACACCACTGCCGACCCCATGTCTTTGGCGCGGCCAATCAAGGGGTGATGTTCTAAGGTAATGGTGTCTGCTAGGGCTTCAATGGCGGAATTCACCATTTCTGCCAGCAGCAGTAACAACAGGGTGGCAAACAACAACAACCAATGGTTACGAGATTCACTTAACAAAAAAGTGAAAGGAAACATGGCCACCACCAACATCACTTCTTGGCGAAAGGCCGACTCGTGCTGCCAAGCAGCCACAAACCCTTTGTATGAGCACAATGTTGCTTTAAAGACGCGCAGCAAACCGCTGCCATTTGGTTTATTTACTTCTATCGTCATCTCTTGTCACTGAAAAAAGGCTTAAAAGGACTGTTTTACCTGCAAGCGCCACTGCCACGAATCGACATTGTCAGTGCTAACCAAGGGTTTGGCAATATCCAGGTGGATCACATTTTGATGGCTAGCGCGGTTTGAATACAAACGCGCACCCAAGCCCACACTGCCAAGTATCTGATCACTTTCATTCAGTATGGCTTCATCACCTCCCCAAGCGCGGCCCGCATCAACAAAAGCGGCAAAACCAACATCCAAAATCTTATAGATATTGTAGCCACTGTAAATGCGCGCTTCGAGGGTAGCTGACACAGCATGTTCCCCATGCTGATACTGCAAGGGATAACCACGGACACCGGTATCGTCACCCACGGTTTGCGGGAAATCTAAGAAGGGGCGATGTTCAGTACTGCCCCGTAAGCTGCTGTATAAACCCAGTAAAGCTGTGTAGCGCTTGAAGTATTCAGCGCCAAGATTGATACGATAGTGGTCGGTGGATGCAAGATTAAATTCACCTTGGGCATCAAAGGCCAATAGTAATAATCCTTCGTTTATTTCCCAACCTTTACTCAGGTTGGCTGCTACGATAGAGCCTAAGCCACTGTTATTGTCTTGGCTGGAAAAATCCAAGCCAAATTTGACCTCATAATGTAGACCTAAATTGATGTCTTCGTTTTGTTGAATCAAGTAAATGTCGTTCATCACCCTAAAATCGCGCTGCAATGATTCAAAGCCGAGCCAAATGTATTGATAACGGCGATCTTCTGGTACGTACAAACCTGCATTTGCTCGGTTTAGATCCTCTTCAAACAAGGCTTCCTCGTCAACTACGCCAAGTTTAATCCGCTTGCTATGCAATAAACTGGAGTCTAATTGCCAGCCCCTTGTTAATTCGTAACGATGGCTTTGTTGGCTGAAGCTATTGCGAGTCTCACCATTTTGATAGACATCCACGGTCTGCTCATTTTTCCAGAAGCTAACAAAATACGAGGTTTCTGTACGAGCATGATAGAAGGGTCGGTCAAACTGAAGGTGCACTAACTGACCATCATCATTGTCTAGGAAATCAAAAAACAAGGTTGAATAGGGCATGATAAATGGACTGGCGGCCTCTACCGTCAACTGGTAACCCGTGCGCTGAGCATCACTGTTGTATTTAAACCGCGTGCGAATGCCAAGGCCAAGTAGGTTATCTTCTTTAAGTCCGATGGATGCCTTATTTTGTCCACCCTTACGACCAAAACTTACAGTGGGGATCATCGACCAGTTGTCCCAGGCTTTGACGTCAACAATCAGAGGATCGGCCGGCGAACAGCGCGGCACCACCGATACATTGGCATCGCGAATATAAGGTTGACTGCGGATTAAGCGCTCGGCTTCGGCTAAATCGCTGGGGGCGATGGTATCGCCACTGGCGAAGGGTAAACGCTCGGCCAAGACCTCAGGTTGAGTATTGATGTGCAACCAGTTGGCAAAACGATGCAAAAATATGGTGTCTTCTTCTGATTCATCAAAGATGGGGTTTGTTTGAATATTGATGGCACTGATAGTTTGGTTTTGCTCACTACTCGATTCATCGAATACGTCGCAGGTTCGGGAGTCTAAAGCGGGTTCATCGGCATGCACAAACGTGCAGCAAGCCGCAACACTGAGCATGCCAAAAAGCGACCAGCAATGCTTTTTCGACATAATACTGCTCATAGGTTTTTTTCCAACAATAGTTTATTTACCTGGCGACCAAAGCGGGTTTCTGCCTTGTTTGTCGTGTTATCAATACTCAGAGTCTGCTGTCCTAACATCTTACTTGCACCCAACCACATGAAGGCACAAGTGTACCAGCACAATACGGCTGTAGTAATATCATGGGAAAGAAAATGCGCACCCCGTAGTTGTTGGGCGATACCAAAAGCCAAGCCAAGGCCAATGGCCGGCAATAACCATCCTCGGCTTATTCTGCGTGGTTTGTATGTAGAATAAAACCAAAGTTTGGCGGCAAAATAAACGCTGAATAAAGCGAAACCGCCTGAAGCATGCCCTGCAGGGAAACATTGCTGGGCGGCTAAATTGCTGGCAAACATTTGATGCAACTGCAGGTAACTTTGATCTCCGCCTAAATTTAGTACATGCCAAGGGCAAGGAAGCGTGGCGACATGTTTCAAAATCGTCACTATTAACATGGCAAGTAGGCTGGCCACACAGGCATAGAGTAAGGCGGCACGTTGCTGGCGCTGCCACCATGCAAAAGCATAACTGAGCGCGGTATAAATAACCAAGAGGCTCAACACGGCGGCAAGGAGCTTACGCCCCCCCACATGCAAAACATCATTAAGCCAAAAGTTTTCACGCCATGCCCACGCATCATTGACATGAAAAATCTGTGCCGCCAACCATTGGTCAGCCCCAGAATATTGCATAAATATCACGGCAAGAAGGCCGTATAGGGCGGGTGAAAAAAAACGAATTGCAGGCATCATACCACTCATAACCATGACAGGAGTGGCAAGAATAGTTAAGAAATCTTAAGGCAGACTTATCTATGTTTTACCTATTTTGCTGTGCGAGTGGCAGCAACTAATTCTGGATGTGGGGGTCTGTGGTTTATCGAACAAACAAGGAATATTTTTCTAGGAGTTGGAAATAAGCTGGTTGCTGTTTAAACCTATCCAAAGCTTGATTAAATGCCTCACGCAGTTCGGCATCGGGGATTGCAGCACTGTATTGTGTGGGTGGGAAAAATTCATGTATATCAACACGTTCCATCCAATTATCGACGTGGCTAACTTGGCTAAAATAGCCAAAAATATTAACGTCCATCACCACCGCATCAATGTTGCCTAGCCAAAAGAGTTCCACCTGACTGCGTTGATCAGGCAGCTCGATATACATGGTATTTTTAGTGGCCATTTGGTTGAATGCTTCTCCCAATACGGTTTTAGCGCTTTGGAAAGCCACCACACTGACAAACTGCAAATCACCAATTTGGGTAATCTGCTTGGTATTATGTTTAAAGCTGACGGCGACATTCTGATAAGTGACATAAGGCTGACTGAGTACACTTGGCTCAACCCCCGAACGTTCGGCTAAAGTCATGCCGATATCGGCTTTTTCGCGCAACAAGGTGGCATAGGTGCGGCCATAAGGCACGTAAAGCATCTGCACATCATGCCCAAGGCTGGCTAAAATGTGTTGCATTAACTCAACTTCGAACCCTTTGTTTTGCTCTGTGATGATGTAAGGCGGTTTATCCCAACCGGCGATGACCAATAGGGTTTTTGCTTGGTTCTGTGCACAAAAAAAGCTGCTCAACAATACAATCATCCACTTCCCTATGCCCTTCCCAGCTTGGGCGAGATGTGTTGTTACTGAAACATACTGAAGGATCATGGTTTTGCAGTCTATGTGGATGCTGAAACCAATATAGCTAAGCCAATGCAGAAGTACACTGTATATTTTATTCGCCTTGATTGCTTTGTTTACGCTATGCTGTCTGTCCCTGCAGTTATACATAGGTCAAGGGATAATTTTGGATTGATATAATTCAATGGTCTGTCTGTTAACGGAGAAATTAATGAGTTCTAAAGTGAATATCACTATTTTTTTACTGTTTTGCCTCGGCATGATGTGCCCTAGTTTAGCTGACAACAGAATTGATAGGCAGCGTCCAGATGCCCCTGAGCTGGCAGCCTACGGGCAATATGCCATTGGTGTGCGCACACTAGAGGTGGTTAACTCGCAGCAGATTGACGTGGTCAATATTGATGTAAACCAGACCAAGGACGCAGAATTGCCGCTTTACGATCGTCCTCTGACCCTCGAAATATGGTATCCCGCCAAGTTGGGTAGTCAAGGTAAGGCGACCCTCGATGCCTATATTCGGGATGGCAAGACTCAGGTCGAATTGCATGGCAAAGCTGTGCGCGATGCTCTACCTGACGAAAGCCGACAAGCCTTGCCCTTAGTGTTGATTTCTCATGGTTACCCGGGCAACCGCTATTTACTCTCCCCCCTAGCTGAAAATATCGCGTCAAAAGGGTACGTGGTGGTATCTATCGATCACACTGATTCAACTTATCGTAGTAAAGCCGCGTTCAGTTCAACCTTGGTGAATCGTCCAGTCGACCAGCTTTTTGTACTCAACCAGATTGGCGTGCTGGCGCAGGATCCTTCATCATTTCTGTATCAGCGGGTTGATACTGAAAATACGGCCTTGGTTGGCTATTCAATGGGCGGTTACGGCGCTGTGATCAATGCGGGGGCTGGTCTGAGTGAGCAAGCCACCAATAATCCCATGTTTAGCCCTGCCGGCACGCTCCAACGCCATCAAATGGGTTTCAACAAAAAGGTCGATGCGCGTCTTAAAACAGTGATTGCTTTTGCGCCGTGGGGCATGAACTACCAAATTTGGTCTTCTGAAGCTTTGCAAAATGTGAGTGTACCCATGTTACTTATTGCCGGCTCACAAGACGATGTATCGGGTTATGAAAATGGCGTTAGAGCCATTTGGCAAGGCATAACAGGGGTAGACCGAGCCCTACTGACCTATGAAAACGCCAACCACAGTGCTGGTGCGCCGATGCCCGCGCCACAAGAAGCCTACAAATTTGATGAGGAACTGGGTTTTAATGTCAGTGAACATTATATCGACGCCGTTTGGGACAATGTACGGATGAACAATATTGCTCAGCACTTTGTCACGGTGTGGTTAAATCGTTACCTCAAGAATGATGTGGCGATGGAAAAGTATTTACAATTAGTGCCTGACTCAAATGCTGGCAACTGGGCCAAAGACGGGGCGGGCCAAACCAAGCCTGAACACAGTTATTGGCATGGATTTGCGCGGCGCACCGCCAAGGGTTTGCGCTTTGAGCGTTTGGCCAAGCAGACTGAGAACTAACATCTTGGGCATGACAAAAAGCAAGGAGCGACTGGCAATCTCGCCGTGTCTGAGCCTCACCAATTCATGTCAGCAAAGATGTCAAGGTAGCTGGCACTCCAAGACCAAGGCTGCATGTGCTGGTACTAGCACTTGTCTAAGCTGCCCGAGGCTTTTATGGTTTAATACATCAAAAAATTCACAATGTTCAGGCTGCAATTCTGCATAGCGTGTTAGATCTACGCTGACTGATTTTGTATTTTTACTCAGAAACACCCATAGCTGTTTAGCTTGGGTGGTAGCTTGTGTACGCACATAACTGTAAATGCTTTCTTGCGGATAAAAGTGGGTCATCTTGCCCTGAGAGATAGCTGGATTCTGCTGTCGATAATGCAGCAAAGTTTTGACTAGTGTTTGGGCTCTTATTTGCTCGGGACTTAAACCTTGTGTGGTAAATGCATTGTGTTTGTCAGCTGGCCACCCACCGGGAAAATCAGAGCGCACTTTGCCGTCGTCACGCTGTTTCGGGCTTTGCATTAACACTTCAGTGCCATAAAAAAACTGTGGGATCCGCGGCAGGGTTGTCATTAAGACCATTGCTTTGCTGAACTTCGCAAAATCGTTGTCGAGCAATGAAAACACACGGGCCGTGTCGTGATTACCCTCAAACAAAACAAGATTGTTCGGGTCTGGATAGATGACATCGTTGGCTAAGGCTTCATACAAATTCACCCAGCCTGCATCCCAATTTTCGCCATTATTCAGCGCGCCTAACATCGCATAATAAACGGGAAAGTCCATCATACTGGGCATGCTTGCTGAGTAACCATCCAAATTTTGTTTGCCTTTTTGCCAATAAGATACCACTAGGGCATTGGCACTCCATTCTTCACCCACCATTGAAAAATGGGGGTATTCAGCCAAGATCGCCTGTGACCAGTCACGTAAAAAATGTTTGTCAGCATAACTGTAGGTGTCTTCACGAATGCCAGACAAACCTGCATATTCAATCCACCAAATACTGTTCTGAATCAAATAGGTTGCTAACAAAGGATGGCGTTGATTTAAATCGGGCATGGTGGTGACAAACCAGCCATCACTGAACGCTGTTTTGTCTACCTTTGCGGCGTAAGGGTCTTGTACGGTGGTACGGGCATGGTTAGTGGCAGTGAACTGTGCTTTGTTGTTGATCCAGTTATCGTCTGGCAAATCCTGCATCCACCAGTGGTTTTCACCAATATGATTAAGCACGATGTCTTGGATCACGCCTATACCTTGAACTTTGGCTGCTGCAACAAACTGACGATACTCTTCGTTGCTGCCAAAACGCGGGTCGATACGATATAAGTCAGTGGCGGCGTATCCATGATAGGAATACTGAGCACTATTGTTTTCGGTAAGCGGGGTAGGCCAAATTTGTGTAAAACCCATGTCTTTAATGTACGGTAAGGCCTTTAGCATGCCGGCCAGATCACTGCCATGTCTGCCGTTCGGATCGCTGCGCTTGGGCTTTTCGAGGGTATCTTCGGTACTATCGTTGTTTGGATTACCATTTGCAAAACGGTCGGGCACCACCAGATAAATAGCGTCTTTTGAACTGAAACCTTGGCGTGTGGCGGAGTCCGCTGTTCGTGCTTTTAGCGTATAAGGCTGCACAAAAGTCTCTTCAGCTTGGATGAATTGTAAGGTTAAGGTGCCAGGTGCAGTGTTGGCGTCGATGTGTAAGTTAACAAACAAGTAGTTTGGGTTGCTTACCTTGTTAAGCTTGGTGACTGTCACGCCAGGGTAGTCAACACTGACGTTGAATTGAGCAATACCCTGCCCGTGAACCAGTAACTCTAGCGATGGATTGTGCATACCCACCCACCAGAATAATGGCTCAATTTTATTAACGCTGGCGGCATGTAATGCTGAGGTGTTTAGCAGCAGTAGTAAGCTAGCAAATAAACCGCGCCCTAGCCATTTTTTACCTGAATTCATAATCTGACTCCTATAAATACTCAACATCCATTGCATACCTAAAATGGGCCGCCTGAGGCTCTCTGAGTTTGTTGTCGCCAGTAGCTTAATACTCGCAACCCTGTTGCACTTGTCTGTAGAGCAACATCGCCATCTCTAAACTGTGGATTTTAACAAAATTCATATACAAACGAGCAACACGCTCTACTATACAGTAGCAACAATGCTTAAACAGCCAAGTTTGGGCAGATGAGTTTTCATTAGGAGATCCCATGTTAAAAACAACCACCCTAAAATGTGCATGCCTTGCACTTCTGTTTACCCTTGGTGCGTGCAGTTCAATGTCAGGTAATTCTGTGGCTGAACAACGACAGGCCGTATTAGAAATGCGCGCTAAAGTGCTGAGTGAACTGTATGTCTTAAAACCCAGCGTGAAAGCACAACTCGCAGAGGCTGCTGGTTATGCGGTGTTTGACAATACCAATGTTAATGTCATTTTAGCCAGTTTTGGTGGCGGTTATGGTGTGGTCAAAGACAACCAAAGTGGCAAACAAACCTACATGAAAATGGCCGAGGTTGGCCTCGGTTTAGGCGCGGGAGTAAAGGATTTTCGTGTGGTTTTTGTCTTTCACAATAAAGACGTATTAACCCGTTTTGTTGAGCAAGGATGGGCCTTTGGTGCACAAGCAGATGCTGCTGCCAAGGCCAGCGATAAAGGTGGAGCAGCAGGTGGCGAAGTCACGGTGGACAACATGACAATTTATCAAATCACCAAAAATGGTTTGGCATTACAAGCCACGGTGAAGGGCACCAAATATTGGCCGAACGCCGAATTGAACTAAGCCATGTCAATCAAGGCTTTTCAGTTAGCTAAAAAAAGGCTAACTGAAAGCCGAGGCCGATGCGTTGTTGATGGCGATTGTAGTCAATTAACGAATCCCCATAACCGTTGAAGTATTGCAGCATAATGTTGTAGCGATCATTAACAGGGTAAGACAGGTTGATTTCAATACTGCCTTTATTGTCGTTTAAATTCAGGTTGTTGCGCACTAAAGTGAGGACATCAACCCGACCCAACTTAGTGCCAACACCCAATTCCATGTGCCCTAGAAAGTGAGTAATGTCTGGATTGTCATCACCACTGGGATCCTGCAAATCAACTTTTTCATCCTCGGGAATGCGATACCACGTTTTGACATAATAGAAGGCATCTTCGTTACTAAAAATCGCCGCTGCAAATACGCGGTTCCAACTGCGTGATAAGGCGCCACTCTGGCCATTCGATTGATGATTAAAACCCAGCTGCAGTTGATTAAATTCAAAACCCAGCAAATGCATGCTGTTTTGCCAAGTATAAAAAATCTCTGGTTCGTAATTGGTTTCGCGAAAAGGTTTGGACACTTTGCTGTTATACACTTGCCAAAATGACACCGCGGTAAAACCAAAATATAAACCCGAATCTTGTTCATCACGCAGATACAAAGGTAGTTTGACACTGATTTGATACTTCGCCTCAAAGCGGTCGATATTATTACTATTAAACCCTTCTGCATTGAGACTGTTTGGATTTTGCACCCATGAAAACGGCAGCACATAGTTCAAACGATATTGGGCAATTGAAAATGGATTGGCGACGATGGCAGTTTCAGCCGTATCGCGTTTTTCAAGGATGGAGTTGGGGCGTGTTGCCAGTTCAACTTCAACCTCCTGTGGCGTCTCCTGTGCATGACCCAGCGATATAGCAGGGGCCGTAGTGAGTAAGAAAATCCAGAAAAAGCGGTGAATTTTCTTCAAGGTCGTGGCCTTGCAAATTGACATGTTTACTCCATTGGACAAAAAACGTAACACGGGTGAATAACTGACGATTTTTGGCATGGTACCGTGAATCCTGCGCGGTGCAAGCAGATTGCTTTTTAAGGGCGGCTGCCTCACACTTAGCGCCGATTTTTTGCGAGTTAATACAGAGGCGAAAGTGAGCGACAAAACGGTTAAATCAGGGGTTATTTTTGCGCTGCTCGCCTACACCATGTGGGGTGTTGCACCTCTGTACTTTAATTTATTACACAGCATGCCAGCCCCCGAGATTTTAATGCATCGGGTAGTGTGGTCGGTGGTTGTGCTGATCGTTTTGGTGTTGGTGAGTGGCAAAGTGCTGCAAGTGAAAAACGCCATGGTGAATCCCAAGGTCATGGGGATCTTGTTGATATCTGGTTTGTTGCTGGCTGGAAACTGGCTACTGTTTATTTGGGCGATTAATCATGGGCATCTACTGGATGCAAGCCTAGGCTATTACATCAATCCCTTACTCAACGTCTTTTTAGGTCGCCTATTTTTGCAAGAAAGACTGGCTACTATGCAGCGGGTGGCAGTGGGGGTTGCGGTGTTTGGTGTGACAATTTTAATCATATCTTACGGACAAGTGCCCTGGATTGCCTTGGTGCTGGCATTGAGTTTTGGTATCTACGGTTTATTGCGCAAACAAGTGGCAGTGGATTCATTGCCAGGTTTGTTTTTAGAAACCTTAATGATGCTGCCTTTTGCCTTGATTTATTGGTTTGCTTTTAGTTCTGAATTAAGCCAATTGTCTACCAATAGTTGGAGTTTTAACGCCATTTTGTTGAGTGCGGGTATCGTGACTACCGCTCCATTATTGTGTTTTACCGCCGCCGCTCGGCGTATCCGTTATTCTACCCTCGGATTTTTTCAATATATTGGCCCAAGCATCATGTTTGTTTTAGCGGTGTGGTTGTTTAACGAGCCCTTGAATGAAGCTCGCTTGATTACCTTTGCTTTTGTGTGGCTGGCGTTGTTGATTTTCAGCGTGGATTCATGGCGAACCTATCGCCGCAATCGCCGAATCGTCCTGACTAAACCTCAGTAGGTCAGACGCGACTAGTCGCTGATTAATCGATTGCGCCCTTGATGTTTGGCTTGATAGAGATGCTGATCGGCCAAACGCAACATGGCGTTAATCCCACCTTTGCTGCGGCTAGTCAGGCCAATACTGGCGGTACAATGAAAGGTGATTTTTTCAAATTTAAATATTTTTGCCGCTAAACTTTCGCGAAATTTCTCCAACACCGCTACGCCAGTTTCATGATCAATATTCGCAAAATAAACACAAAACTCTTCGCCACCAAAACGCGCGGCGGTGTAATCAGTGAAGTGTTCTGCCACCAATTTGGCAATTTCTTTTAGGGTGTAATCACCACAGTCATGGCCGTAGCTGTCGTTTATCTGTTTAAAGTGATCAACATCGATAATCGCTAAACTCTGTTGTTGTGGTTGGTGCTTTTGGCTGATTTGCACCTTCTCAAAAAAGTAACGACGGTTGGGCAAACCGGTCAAGAAGTCAGAATCTGCTGCCCGGCGAATCAGTTCAATGCTTTCGAGATAATCGACGTTTTGCATGATCCGACAAAAAAACTCTTCATGGCAATAGGGTTTGGTTAGATAATCGTTGGCACCGCTTTTGATGTAACGTGCCGACATGCCGGTGCGTTTGCCTGCGGCTAACCCAATAATGGCTAATTCCTCTTTGGTGTAGATGCCGCGCAATTCACTGAGTAATTCAACGGCCGACATGCTTGGCAGACCATCATCATCAAGCAACAACAATTTAATAATGCTAAAGCGTTGCATGATGTTTAGTGCTTGTTCACCGCTGCTTGCTTCAAACGTAATGAAGTTGTGGCGACGCAATAAATCCACTACCTGTGAGCGTCGTGCGCGCACGCCATCCACCACCAATACACCAATTTTTTTATTTTTTTGCAAACGCCCAATTAGACGACTCAGGTACTCAAACACCTGGGCATTTTCTTTGGTGATGTAATCAACCACGGGTTTTTTGAGAATGGCATTGCGCCTTTCATCGTCTAATTGACGGGTGATCACAATAGTAGGTAAGAAAGAATCCAAAGCAAAATCAATGGCTTGTCCATTAGGTGCGTCGGGTAAATCATAATCGACCACAGCGCATAAAAACTCTTCTGGGGCAGAGGAAGAAAAAATATGTTTGGCGGCAATCAGATTGCGGGCACTAACCGGAATTAACTTCGCCTTGCTGATCAGCTCTTGCATCAGCAACATACTGGCTTCGTTGTCTTCAATTAATAATACTTTGCGAGGCATAAACGCTTAATTCCGAAGCAAAAAAATAATGTACCAGATGTAGACGTAAAATAAAGCACGGTACCTCTGGCGTATTGGTTCTTAACTCGTTAGCACTATAACGGTGTGAGCTTGGCAAAGGATAAGACCAACCACTTGCTGCCCAGTTGATCAAAGTTAACCTGTACCCTCGCGTGTTCGCCACTTCCTTCGTAATTCAGCACCGTACCCTCGCCAAATTTAGCGTGTAGCACTCGTTGTCCTAATTGAAAACCCGTTGCATCAAAGGCGGTGTGCCCGGTGGCGGGTGAAAAACGGCTTTGTACCGGGCGAGTAACCGTGGTGCGTAAGCGCACTTCTTGTAAATATTGACTGGGTATTTCTTTGATAAACCGCGAGGGCGTGTGGTATTTGTCTTGTCCATAAACGCGGCGGCTTTCAGCATAGGTGATATATAGTTTTTGCATGGCACGTGTCATGCCCACATAACACAAACGGCGTTCTTCTTCGATTTTGCCAGGCTCATCGTTACTCATCTGGCTGGGAAACATGCCTTCTTCTACACCCGCTAAGAAGACAAGGGGAAATTCCAAACCTTTGGCTGAGTGAATAGTCATCATCTGCACGGCGTCTTGGTGGCTGTCGGCTTGTGTCTCCCCTGACTCAAGAGAAGCATGAGCTAAAAACGCTGATAAAGGTGTCATGTTATCTGCTTCTTCTGGTGCAGAAAATTGTTTGCAGGCGGTGACCAGTTCCTCTAAGTTTTCAATTCTGGCATGGGCTTTTTCGCCCTTTTCAGCCTGATACATGGCAAACAACCCCGAGTGCTTGATCACGTGATCAGCTTGTTGGTCGAGATTCAATTCAGCTATATCTGTTTGTAATTGTTTGATTAACTTAATAAAGCTTTCAAGGGCATTGGCCGCTCGCCCAGACAGGCGTTTTTGCTGTAGCAGTTGTATGGCTGATTGCCAGAGTGCCAGCTCATTATCACGCGCGTGTTGACGAATACTGACTAAGGTTTTATCACCTAAGCCGCGGGTAGGTGTGTTGACAATACGCTCAAATGCCGCGTCGTCATTCGCTTGATTAATGAGGCGCAGATAAGCGAGGGCATCGCGGATTTCTTGGCGTTCAAAAAAGCGTAAGCCACCGTAAATGCGATAGGCGATGGATTCTTGCAGCAAGGCTTCTTCGAGGACACGGGATTGGGCGTTATTGCGATACAAGATGGCACAATCCACCAAGGCATTGCCTTGTTCACGCCATTCTTTAATACGTGCCACGCAGAATCGCGCTTCGTCTAATTCGTTAAAACCGGCATACAGTGAAATCAATTCACCTTCGGCATCTTCGGTCCAGAGATTTTTGCCAAGCCGTCCTTGGTTATTACTGATCACCGCATTGGCGGCATGCAGAATATTGCCACTTGAACGATAGTTCTGCTCTAAACGGATGGTTTTAGCCTGATTAAAATCGCGCAAAAAATGCTGAATATTCTGCACATTGGCGCCACGCCAACCATAGATAGATTGGTCGTCATCCCCCACGATGATCATTTTATTTGTGTCACAACTGAGCATACGTAACCAAGCATACTGAATGTTATTGGTGTCTTGAAACTCGTCTACCAAAATGGCTCGGAATCGCTGCTGGTAGTGTTTTAGAATATGCGCATTATGCAGCCACAACTCGTGAGCCCGGAGTAACAATTCGGCAAAATCCACTAAGCCAGCGCGATCACAAGTCTGCTGATAAACTTGGTATATTTCACGCATTTTCTGTTGGCTTAAGTCGCCGTGGGTCTCAATATGCTGGGGGCGCAAACCCTCGTCTTTATTACCATTGATGTACCATTGAATGTGTTTGGGCGCCCAGTGTTTTTCATCCAAGTCCATGCTTTTCAGCACACGGCGAACTAAACGGTATTGGTCATCTGAATCAAGAATTTGGAAATTTTCAGGTAGTCGAGCTTCGGTGTAGTGGGTGCGTAACAATCGATGAGCAAGACCATGAAAGGTACCAATCCACATATTCCGCAGGGCTGAGCCTTGCAGTTGCTCAACGCGACCACGCATTTCTCGCGCAGCCTTATTGGTAAACGTGACCGCAAGTATGCTATGTGGAGCAAGCCCTTCAACGTCCATGAGCCAAGCCATACGATGCACTAATACACGTGTCTTGCCACTGCCAGCACCGGCCAAGATCAGCATGTCGGTGGCAGGGGCAGCCACAGCTTCACGTTGTTTATCGTTTAGTTCATCGAGTAAGCGGGAAACGTCCATTCTCAAAAGTCTTATTGTTTTTTGCCAAAGTATATCAGTTATACTGTATTTAAATACACTATTGTGCGTAGTAGATGACGCAAACGGTTTCTACATCACAGCCTATTAAGCACAGCCAAAGCCCGGTAAGTGAACGGCGCATGCGCGGATCACAGCGACAATAGTTCGTCTAGGCTACACAATTGCAGGGTGGGTAATAAGAACGTTTGTTCCGTATTTAAAATCATGGTTCTATCGTGGGCATACCATGCGCTTTGAAAACCACTTTTTAAGGCGCCATATACATCGTTTTGCAAACTATCACCCACATGTAAAATCTGCTTCGCCGGTAGTTTCAGCGCATCTTTACTGGCCTTAAATAAAGCACTGTCAGGTTTCATAGGCAAATGAATACTTGCTTTGAACACATGCTGAAAATAGGGTTGTAAGCCAATTTGTTCAACATTGACATTACCATTAGTGATCGCCACTAAAGGCCACTTCTCTGCCAAGTTTGCCAATAGAGAATGAATGTTTTCTTCTACTTTTAGGTTGCTACGATAAAAGTAAAAACGCTCGTAACTGTCGTTTACCGCGCTTTGCAAGCTTTTCGCTTGATACCCCAAACTCTGGAATATATGTTGTAAGACCTGTTGTCGTAACAAACTCATATCATGTTTAAGCTGCGGATTGCTGGCTAAAACCCGAGTTCTTGCTACACGCCACGCTTCTCTGTTTAAACTTTTGGTTTCAGGATAGCACTCATGTAAATAAGCATTGAAGGCTTGTTCCGTGACTGGCATGTGCACTGCGTTATTATACAAGGTGTCATCTAAATCAAAGGTAATAGCTTGAAAAGGTTGAAGTTTTCGGTAAAAAATCATAATGAAATAACTATTCTTAAATCAACTGCGCTTTTTCGCGCGAGGATGAGCACTGTCATAAACTTGTGCAAGATGCTGAAAATTCAAGTGAGTATAAACCTGCGTTGTGGATAGATTGGCATGCCCCAGCAATTCTTGAACACCACGCAAATCGGCACTCGATTCCAACATGTGTGTGGCAAAACTGTGGCGAAGTTTATGGGGATTGACCTGTTGATCAAGGTGCTGATGTTGCGCCCACAATTTCATACGTTTCGCGATTTGTCGCTGACTGATTCGACGCTGCTGTTTACTTAAAAACACCGCTTGCTCACCTTCTTTAGCAAACGCTGAACGCATGCCTAACCATGTTTGTAAGGCCTGCCACGCTATGTTGCCGATGGGAAGCATACGTTCTTTATTGCCTTTACCGATCACCCGCAATTGGTGATCGCTTTGCACATTACGTAAATCAAGGCTACTGAGCTCACTGAGGCGTAGGCCACAACTGTATGTCAGTTCCATCATCGCCTTATCGCGCACCGCCAACAGAGAGTCTGTAGCGAAATCCAGCAACTGATGCATTTCATCAACGTTTAGCTGTTTTGGTAAGGGTTTGCCTTGTTTGGGTGGCTGCAAACCCACAGCAGGATTATGGTCAAGCAGTTTCTGACTTTGTAAGTAACGACAAAAACTGCGCACAGCGGATAAGCGCAGGGCAATTGACCGCGGACTTAAGTTTTGCCGGCGGGCCGTATTCAGGATCTGCCGGATGTGTACGCTGGTTAATTCAGACCACGTTTGCAGTGTGATATCAGCAAAACTGCTGGTGAGTTGGCGCTGGTAATTATCAATCGACTTTGCCGCAAGGTTCCTTTCGTACTTTAGGTAGTTAAAGTAGAGGTCAAACCAAGTTTGTAGACTTGGTTGCAGCATGGCTAGTAGCTCATCAGCCGAGGCAGAAGGATGCTTAAAAACTGCTGCAACTGGGTGATAAGCAAGGTGTCCATGTCAGGATTAAAGTGGCTGGCATCTGTGCTACTGATGGCTAACATGCCTAATTCGCCTAGGTCTCCTAATAACAACAAGGCCACGGAGTTGGCTTCTTGATCGGAAAAAAGTAATTTCTTTTCGTGTTCACTCAAGCGTCCAAAAAAGAACTTATCGCGCTTAAAACGTTTTTCTAAAAATAGGCGGCGTTGAATCTCTGGGAAAGCTTGCATGCCAACAAACGGCTTGATTACCACCGACTCGAGTTGCAAGCGTTCTTGCAAGACTTCTTCTAAGACAAAGTGCAATTCTTCTAGGGTTTGGCAATGCAGAATGCGTAAATTGAGATCCGCATATACACGGTAGATTTGCTCGTTCTGTTTGGCTATGTTGATTAATTGATTGAGTTTGTAGTTGAGTAAACGGACTTTTTTACGGAGTTGGTCGCTCTGTAATTCAACCAGTGACACACTACCTTTGTGAGCGTGGGGAACCTGTAAATTTTCTAATAACGTAGAATGTTGCAAAAAAAAGTCGGGATTGGCGATAAGATATTCGGCAACGAGGGTGTCGTTGAGTTGTGATGGATGGGTAAAATCCAAGGCATAATCGTTGTTGTTCGTATCCTCAGCAGCCTCTACCGGGCTTTTGTGCTGTCCTGACACTTCACTCATAGGTTTATAGTTCCATCAAATATGTGTTCAGCAGCGCCAGTCATTTTGAGCGCTGCATCTTTACCTGGCCATTTAATGCGCAAACTGCCACCTGGCAAGTCAACACGTACATCTTTACTCAAGCGATTTTGCAATTGCCCTACGGCTACCGCCGCACACGCACCACTGCCACAGGCTAGTGTTTCCCCTGCGCCGCGCTCAAACACCCGTAGTTTAATATGATTATGATTAATAATCTGCATAAACCCGACATTCACCCCTTCAGGGAAACGTTCATGTTTTTCTAATAATGGCCCAAGAGTGGCAACATCCGTTTCTGCCACATCATCCACCAGTAATACACAGTGGGGATTGCCCATGGACACAGCGCCACAAAAGAATGTATGGTCTTGTGCGCGTATAATATAGGTTTTTTCCTGTTTATTAGCCTTTATCGGTACCATACTGGGTTCGAATTGCGGTGTGCCCATATTGACGGTTACTTGGCCGTCTTTTTCAATGTACAAGGTCATGCGTCCGGCTTTGGTACTGACCACAATTTTGCTGCGATTAGTCAAACCTTTCATTTTCACAAATCGGGCAAAACAACGGGCACCATTACCACATTGAGATACTTCTGAACCATCAGCATTAAAAATACGGTAGTGAAAATCTTGTTCAGGGTCGTACGGTGGCTCAACCATCAACATTTGATCGAAGCCAATGCCAAAATTTCGATCAGCAAGTTGCTGAATCTTCTCCTTCGAGAAAAACACATTTTGCGTAACGTTGTCGATGACAACAAAATCGTTACCTAAACCGTGCATTTTTGAAAACTGAACTTGCATTTTTACTACTTAGTTAAAAACTTACTCAACATCGACAGTGGAATCGAATTGCGAGATGACATCCCTGATTTATATCATTTCACTGATTCACTGACTATGTCTTTAATCACCAACACAAAAAATAATCGACACAACGTCAAAGGGTAAGCTGCGAGTTTGCTTAACGTCTCTCGTCATCAGTCCGGTACACTTTCATCCATAAATAACTGTTCAATGGTTTCGCGTTTTCTGACTAAAAAGACTTGATCGTCACGCACTAATATTTCTGCTGCGCGACCGCGACTGTTGTAATTTGACGCCATAACAAAGCCATAGGCGCCCGCACTTTTAACCGCTAAATAATCCCCTGCAGCAATAGCTAACTCGCGTTCTTTACCCAAAAAGTCACTGGTTTCACACACCGGCCCAACAACATCATAGGTGGCTGTTGGTCGATGTAATCCTGTATGCAAGGGAACAATTTCTTGCCACGCTGAATACAACGCCGGACGAATCAGATCATTCATGGCGGCATCAACAATGGCAAAGTTCTTTTCTGCCCCCTGTTTAATGAATTCGACTTTGGTAAGCAACACGCCTGCATTGGCCACAATGGCCCGGCCTGGCTCGAAAATTAATAATAAGTGCTCTCGCCCCAACATACGTTGCGCAATAGCTTCTGCATATTGATCGGGGTGTGGCGGTGTTTCACCTTTATAACGCACACCCAAACCACCACCAATGTCTAAGTGTTCAATGATAATGCCAAGCTGCGCCAGTTCATCGATGAGGGACAAAAGAATGTCCAGCGCATCAACAAAGGGCCTTAAGTCGGTTAATTGTGAGCCGATGTGGCAGTCCATACCGATGATTTTTAGGTGCTCAAGACTGGCGGCGTATTGGTAAACAGCAACAGCCTGTTGGCGTTCAACACCAAATTTATTGTCTTTTAGACCTGTGGAAATATACGGATGAGTCTTGGCATCGACGTCAGGATTCACCCTTAACGATATGGGGGCGCGTTTACCGAGGCGTCCGGCTACAAGATTAATGCGATCAAGTTCTGCCAACGATTCCACATTGAAACACATAATATTGTGGCCAAGGGCTAAGGCAATTTCTGCCTCTGTTTTACCCACCCCTGAGAATACAACTTTGGCGGGGTCACCGCCTGCACGTAATACCCGGGTAAGTTCGCCCCCAGAGACAATATCAAAACCTGAGCCAAGTTTTGCCATGATGTTCAAGACGGCTAAGTTGGAGTTAGCCTTAACGGCATAACAAATGAGATGAGGCTGCTGTCCCGCTGCTTTGTCAAACGCTCGCCAGTGCCTTTCGATAGTCGCTTCTGAATACACATAACAAGGAGTAGCAAATTGTTTGGCGATATCAGCTAGCGCCACGTTCTCGACCCACAACTGCTGATCTTTGTAGCTAAAATAATCCACGTTAATTGTTTTCCTGTGCTGGGCTAGACGATGGTTCTTCAGGCGGGTTTTGGTTGCTGGGTGGATCTGTTGGCAAATACAACGGGCCTTTTTGGCCACAAGCTGTCACACCAAGAGCAAAAAGCAATATAAAAACAACTTTACGATTTCTTCTGTGCATACCACCACTATCCCCATACTTTGTAGCTGAATATGATGTCATCTGTGTTCACAAATTCAAAGGGCTGATAATTATTTTTATGCTGAGCAAAAATTAACCACCCCTTGCCGATAAACAGTGGTATTGCTAAGACGTCTCAGTATACTGTGCGAACTAATACCGCTTTAAGGAATTTATATGGAATACAATACTTCTGCGTTGTGTGACTTATTTGCTGACAGTGTTGATGTGGTAGAACCTATGTTCGTCAGCTTTGGCGGTCGCGCTTCCTATGGCGGCGTGATCACCACGATTAAATGCTTCGAAGATAAGGGACTTATCCTCAAAACGTTGGCGCAACCAGGCGTAGGGAGAATTCTACTTATAGATGGTGGTGGCTCCATGCGACGTGCTCTGATTGATGCAAGTGCTGCGCAAATGGCCTTCGAAAACGGCTGGGAAGGTATCATATGTTATGGCAGCGTGCGCGAAGTGGATGATTTAGATGAAATCAATTTAGGTTTACATGCGATTGCGGCCATTCCGGTCAGTGCCGACGACCAAGAAACGGGTGAACTCGATGTGGCTGTTAACTTTGGTGGTGTGACTTTTCTGCCTGAAGACCATGTCTACGCTGACAGCACGGGTATCATCCTCTCTCCAGAACCCTTGGATCTTGAATAAAAGCATGCGATAGCAATGAAAAAACAGCGTATTTCTTGACAAAAAAAAGCCGCATCATCATGCGGCTTTTTTGTTGAATGTGTTGGTCTGGGTTTATTTGCCGACCAGTACTGATACTTTCTGAATACCAGCCTTTTTCACTTCGTTAATCACTTCCGTCACGATGCCGTGTTTCGCTTTGGGCGCAGCTTGAACCGCAGCCGTATCTTGGTTGTTTTCAGCCAAGAAACTTTGGATATTCGCTTCTACACGACGGATATCAACTTCACGGCCATTCACAATAATCGTACCGTCTTCGTTAACCCTAATTGATAGCGATTTGACATTAGTTGGCGGAGGCGGTGTCTTTGAATCTTTTGGACGCAATACTTCCATGCCTTTTTCTTTAACAAACGAGGTTGTTACGATAAAGAAGATCAACATGATGAACACGATGTCCAACATGGGGGTCATATCAATTGCTGCTTCGTCATCTGCGGAGCCGTGTTTTTTTCTTTTCATCGGTGTTAATCGCCACTAAGTTGAGGACCAATACTGCCTAGTATACTGACAGATTTGCTGCCGAGCATCTATTAATTCGCCAAGGATCAAATCACGAGTATCAAGCACACTTTGATCTAGGACCTAATAGCCTGCCCCAAATGGCGAAAATAATCCAGTAACTTGTGTGAAATAGTTTGGCGAAGTTCGCCTTGTGGATAGATCCCTAACTTGGCTTCTGCACTTTGTTTACTGCCTTGCACAAGGAAGGCATTTTTAATCTTGTGGTCTTGTACACATGCCTCAAACGCGCGTGCTAGCAGCTCTTGCGGACGTGCATAATAATATTGATTGAGATGCCGATCGGCTATGACACTTTGCTTCACAAAAAGACTTGGTCCGTCTTGT
The DNA here is from genome assembly GCA_009993955.1 of Paraglaciecola sp. Taxonomy (GTDB): domain Bacteria; phylum Pseudomonadota; class Gammaproteobacteria; order Enterobacterales; family Alteromonadaceae; genus Paraglaciecola. Next base: position 1,408 of record JAACSL010000056.1, on the reverse strand, counting down.
TGTGCTGACAACAAAATAGTAGCAAAACATGCCGCCAATTTTTGATTCAGCGGATGCTCACGAGCAGGGTGATCGGCGAGCCACAATACGGAAGCAAAATCATTGGCTTGGCAGTTTGCAAAAATCTTACTGCAAATATAATGATCAAAGGCATGCATCCACTCATGTGCCAACGCACCACCCCCGGCATTTTTAGCTAGCGCTAGGGTACGTCTTGACGAGTCATAATGTGCGCTGCTGTACTGATTGCCACCGGAACCAAACGCTAATGAGAGGCTGCCATTCAACGCGATGACACGCTCGGGAACGTGTAAAATATCCATCAAGTCACACAGGGCATCAAAAAATAAGTTGGCAGCTAATTGTTGCTCTGCTTTTGTAACCCAACTACCTACGGTAACGCCGCGAAAGCCAAATATTTTGACGATATCGCCAAAACTAACATCGGCTCCATCACGGTGTGAGGCGCCATTGCGGTAGTAAGGTTGGTGGAGTCTTGAAGGACTGGAAGATTGCATAATGGTTTATACAGAAGCCAACTCATCAACCAAAAGCCGACACCACGTGGTAATCCGTTCATCACTCAAATCATATTGATTTTCGTCATCCAAGCTTAATCCGACAAAGTACTCACCCTCAGCGATGAGGGCCTTGGATTGATTAAACTCATAGCCTTGATTAGGCCAATAGCCAACAAACTGACAGCCCAATGCCGCAAGTTCATCGTGCAATATTCCCATCGCATCTTGAAACCAATCGCTGTAACCCATTTGGTCGCCTAAACCAAAAATAGCCACCGTTTTGTTGGCGAGATGCAAATCTTTTATCTCATCCCAGTGCGACTCCCAGTCTTCTTGTAATTCACCAAAGTCCCAGGTTGAAATGCCAAAAATCAGTGTTTCGAATTGCTCTGCTTGCTGTAGAGCAACATCTTTAATGTTGAATAAGATAATTTCACGTGGATGGAGGAGCTGGCTAAGCTGAGTTTGAATTTTCTCTGCGGCCATTTCGGTATAACAGGTACTTGAACCATAAAATAAGCCAATATTGCCTGCGGTATTTGCCATGAAGAAACTCTTAATTTTGCTGTTGCTAGTGCCCTGTTTCAATCAGGACGTCGAGATTGCCATCCTAACATCCAGCATTGACGTGACCAATACTGCGCTCGGTTTAATTCACGGTTTAGCTGGCATGAGTAGATACAACCTTGTACTACGGTGTTTATTCAATAGCGATCAATAGGATTAAGCTAGGTCTCAGCTAACGCTTTTGCGAGTGGCAGGTTTTATCTCGCAACGAATTTTTACTAACTATATTAGTTAACCCCAATCCTGTTTAAGAAATTGAACTAAATGCCTGTTCCAAGATCCGATCTTTCGACCAAGAAAGTGGGAACCAACAGAGGAAC
>JAACSL010000018.1 GCA_009993955.1 Paraglaciecola sp. | reverse complement strand
ACTACAAACTTTTGAAACGAAAAGTTACCACCGAAATAAAAGCAAATAGGTGGAAGGCAAATGCGCTATAACAATGTTAATATCCGGAAAAGTTCCGTGTTTAAACACGGAACTTTTCCGCCTTTCTACATCAGTCATTTTTAACATAGCCTGTAAGCCTTTGTACAGCTTAGCTTTATTGCCTGTCGAAAATGGTGGGCCAAAAGAAATACGGAATAATTCCTAAATCTTGCTGTTATGCGGAAGTTTTACTATAACTGTATATATATCCAGTTTTTCAGTAAGGACGCTAAGATGGCCAAATGGATATTTTTACACATGATAAAAGATGAGATGTTCAAACTGCGTTATGCCCAACGCACAATCGAATCATATGTGAAGTGGGTCAGTAGTTTTATGCATTGTCATCAAGCCCCCAAATAAAAGGCGTTGAGGTCAATTGACATACTTTGCATACCTGTGTGTTAGCACCTTTCACATGCCTCTCTTTAGTAACATTGATACTCCATTCTCGACACTTAGATTGTTTGCCGAGTCAGAAAACCAGTAACCAGCGTGAAAGTCGTCGGTGATCTTCTGTGTGACGGATGGAATCGGATAGGCCATAAAATTAGCTGGTTGGTATTGCCGATTGCATTAATCAGTGAAAAATCACCCATGTTCGACGAATTATCCATCCGTTTAAAATAGGTATAAAATCTGACCGTTTGCTATGACTTAAAGGCCCTATTTGTCTGGTGATGGCTCATCGTGACAAGTTCAGACTCAATTCTCGAAATGCCTGATTTCTGCTACTAGGGTTCATGCATTGGGTAGACCGTGAAAAGCCTTTTTTGGCACAAAGCAGTAATAGAAAAGTAGCGACAATGGGCCGACTGTTCCCCCACCCTAAATTGCAAATAGCCGTTTAGTTGAGCTACGAGCACGTTTGACTTGGTTGAATTTTAGGCTTGCTTTATTCCCTACTTTGCATTAATTTAAATAACTGACCGGTTAGTTATTTAATTTAAGAAGACTGTCATGCTCACATCTGATGAACAAAATACGGCACAAAGGGCAAGAACCGACCTTGCTAAAGATCAGCGGCGCATGAGTTTGCTCATGGCTGCCCTCGATGAGTTTTTTGAAAAAGGTTTTAGCGCTGCACGTATGCAAGATATCGCTAAGCGTGTGCACCTGAGTAAAGGTACCTTGTATTTGTACTTTGATTCAAAACAAGCCTTGTTTAAGGCCTTGATTGAAGAAGTGGCGCTGCCAACCCTCACAACAACTCTGCAGCAATCTATTGGCGATCAACCTGCCCCTGCGGCACTCAAAGCACTGATGCAAAATGTCACAAGGGTGATTCGCCACTCGCCCCTCCCGCGAATCGTGAAAGTGATCATCGCCGACGGTAAAGCCTTTCCTGATCTGGTGAGTTTTTATCGTACGCAAGTGCTAGACCGCGTGTTTACCCTCATCGATAGTCTGTTGCAAAAAGGTGTGCAACAAGGACATTGGTACTGCCTTGATACTGCACTGAGCGCCCGCTTGGTGGTGGCGCCCATTCTTTTTTCGGTAATTTGGCGCATGGTGTTCGAAGCCGATGAATATGGCCTACCTGATCAGCAAGCTAAATTGGATTTAGATGCACTGCTGCAACTTCACACCAATAATTTACTCTTAATTCTGGCCACTAAACCTGAGCTTGGTTCTCAACCCGAGGCACACCATGTTTAAGCACAACCTAGGCTTTTATTCTTTACCTTTCATTTTCACTACCGTGTGTATGTTGAGTGCTTGCCAACCCAAACAAACACCCGATTATTTTACTGGTTATGTCGAAGCCGAGCTGATTTACATTGCCGCTCCACAATCTGGTTGGTTAACCCAACAAGCCTTGCAGGCAGGCCAAGAGCTGCAAGTGGGTGATTTGGCTTTTCAACTCGACGACGAGCAACAACAAGCGCAAGTGCAAGAAGCCATGGCTCGACTGATCCAAGCCCAAGCTGAAGAACGCAATAGCCAACAAGGCGCGCGGGTACAAGAGTTAGACGAACTTTATGCCCAACGAAAGCAAGCTAAAGTTGCCGTGGATTTTGCAAAACAAGAGCAAAGTCGTTGGCTAGATTTGGTAGAACAAGGTCTAGCACCCGCCGCAAAAGCCACCGAAGTGGAAAGTAACCACGCCAGCAGTTTAGCCAATTTGCAGGCTATTGATGCCAGCATAGCGGTAGCAAAACTGGGGGCGCGAGAAGAATTGCTGGCCAGTGCTGAAGCGGGTGAACAAGCAGCTCAAGCAGCGCTCAGCCAAGCTCAGTGGTCACTCGCTCAGCGCAGAGTTCAGGCGAATGTAGCGGGCATGGTGGAAGAAGTATTTTACCGCCAAGGTGAATACGTGACAGCCGGTAAGCCTGTCGTTGCCTTGATGCCCAAAGACGGTTTAATCGTGAGGTTTTTTGTGCCACAAGCTGAATTAATCAAGGTGGCGGTTGGCAAAACTGTTGAGGTGAGTGCAGACGGCAGTGAGCAATCTTTTCAGGCCACCGTATTTCATATTGCTGACTCAGCAGAATTCACCCCACCGGTGATTTACGATCAGGAAAACCGGCAGAAACTGTTGTTTTTAGTGGAAGCTAGGTTGCAAGGGCTAGATCAGCGGCCATCGACCAACGCTCCCAGAGCCACAAACTTGCGCCCTGGTTTGCCCGTCAAGGTACATCTGTCGTGAGTGAATTAGCCGTAGACGTGCATGGATTGGTGAAACGCTTTGGTAACAAAATCGCGGTAAATGGCGTTGATATCCAATTACCTAGTGGTCAAGTGTGGGGATTTCTTGGCCCCAATGGCTCAGGCAAAACCACCACCATTCGGATGATCTGCGGCTTGTTGAATATCGACGCAGGTGAAGGCCAGTGCCTTGGTTACGACATCAGCCGTCACGCTCGTGATATTCGGCGTTTAACTGGCTACATGACACAGAAGTTTTCCTTTTGGAATGAATTAAGTATTCGCGAAAACCTCGATTTTGTGGCGCGTTTGTACCAGTTACCCCAACGCCGCCAACGGGTGGATAACACCCTGGAAAAACTCGGCCTGAGTCAACGGCAAAAACAGCTCGCCGGTGAGTTGTCGGGGGGTTGGAAACAACGCCTAGCACTGGCCGCCGTTACCATGCATCAACCTAAATTACTGTTATTAGATGAACCCACTGCAGGGGTCGATCCGCAGGCAAGGCGCGACTTCTGGGACGAAATTCATCATTTATCCAGAGCCGGATTAACGGTGCTGGTGTCTACCCATTATATGGATGAAGCAGAGCGTTGTGATCGTATTGTTTATCTAGCTCACGGCAACTTAATTACGCAAGGCACGGTGGCGCAAATTATTGCTGATGCCAAATTATTCACCTACAAAGCGCACGATGACGGAGTGCGTTTTGCCATTGAAAAACTCAAAGCGCAACCTGCCGTTGCCCACGCGGCTTATTTTGGCGCGGCGCTGCATGTCAGTGGATACGAGCAGGCAGCACTGTTGGCGGCTATTCAAACGGTTACCTCCAACATTAGCTGGCAACAGGTCGACCCTAGTTTAGAAGATGTGTTTATTGCTTTGATGAATAAAGCCGGTAACGACCAAAGGGCTTACCAATGAGCTCGGTTTCAGCGTCTTTTATGGCCAGCGTGGCGCGTTTATTGGCCATTGCGAATAAAGAGCTTATTCAAATGCGCCGTGACCGCATGACCTTTGCCATGATGTTAGGTGTGCCCCTCATGCAACTCATGTTGTTTGGCTATGCCATCAACACGGATCCTAAACACCTGCCTACCGCTGTGATAACCGAAGAACAATCCCCAGTAGTACGCAGCATTCTAAGTGCCTTGGAGCATTCTGATTATTATCAATTACGTTATTCACTGACTGATCACGCAGAAGGTGAACGTTTATTGGCCGAGGGAAAAGTATCGTTTGTGGTCACCATCCCCAGTGGCTTTACTCACCAGCTAATCAAGGGTGAACGGCCGCAACTGTTAATTGAGGCTGATGCCTCTGACCCTTCTGCCTCATCGAACGCGGTAAATCGCGCACAAACCATGATTGACAGTGCCCTGCGCCATGAATTGAAAGGTGGTTTAGCCGAGCTAAGTGCACAAGCCTCGCCGGTGGAATTGATTGTGCATCGTCGCTACAACCCTGAAGGGTTGACGCAATACAACATCGTGCCGGGATTGTTAGGTGTGATCATTACCATGACCATGGTGATGATTACTGGCATGGCCATGACCCGTGAAGTGGAACAAGGTACCTTAGAAAACTTGCTGGCCATGCCCGCCAAACCCTTGGAGGTGATGATAGGTAAGATTTGTCCTTATATTGCGGTGGGTGCGGTACAAACCTGCATCATTTTGCTGGCAGCACATTACTTGTTTGCGGTGCCGTTTATTGGCTCTATGACTTTGTTAATCAGTGCTGTTGCGCTGTTTATTGTAGCAAATTTAGCGCTGGGTTTTACCTTTTCAACCATTGCCAAATCGCAAATGCAGGCCATGCAGTTAACGTTTTTCTTTTTTCTGCCCTCCTTACTACTCTCAGGTTTTATGTTTCCGTTTCGTGGTATGCCAGTGTGGGCACAGTATTTGGGTGAAGTACTGCCACTCACGCATTTTTTACGGATTGTGCGGGGTGTGATGTTAAAAGGTGCACAATTAAACACAGTCAAGTTTGAATTACTGGCTATCACAGCCTTCATCTTAGTGGTAGGTCTGGTGGCGGTGAGTCGTTACAAGCGCACTCTAGATTAGCGACTAACATGACTGATGTTGGGCAACTACAGGCGCAGGTAATACGGCAGTACTACCAGCCCTGCCCCAACCAGCAATAACAAACCAACATGGCTAATAAAATACGGCAAGACGATGAGTGTTAAGCCAACGACCAGTGGCACTACGGCTTTTTGTTTTTTACCATAGAGAAAAAAGCCGCCGCCGATAGCGCCAAACAGCACACTCCACAACAATAACGAAGCATCCATGATGCAAGGCCCCCCACTTGTAAACCGTGAGTATGGCAGAGAATGCTGTGCCGCAGTAAGATCAGCTAAATTTCTGATCTGCTTTAGGCTTTTTCACATAGTGTAGAGCTAAGCTTAACTCAATTTTTTGCAAGACTTGCCGTTTGAACGATAAGCTGTCCAGCCCACAAAAAGCCTCACAACAGGCCGTGACCATTGTTTGGTTAAAACGCGACTTACGTCTGCATGACCATCAACCCTTGGTATTGGCTGCGTCTAAGGGTCAGCCTATTTTGTTGCTGTATTTGCTTGAACCCATGCTCCTTGACGATCCCCATTACAGCCTGCGCCATTGGCGCTTTATTTGGCAGTCTTTGCTTGACCTGAATGAACAATTATCCGTAACAAATACACAAGTATTGGTGCTCAAACAGGACGCTGAACAGGCTTTTTGCGCCCTACATACACGGTTTAATATTCATCAGGTTTTTAGTCATCAAGAAGTAGGCTTAGCCAACACCTTTGCCCGCGATGTGCAGATGCAAAGCTGGTTCAAAGCCCGGGGTATTAGTTGGCACGAAAGCCTCTATGCAGGCGTATTACGTGGCTTGCGGCGCCGTCAACATTGGCAGGCAAACTGGGAAAAGCAAATGCAGCAGCCCTGTTTTGACCTCGATTTACGCTCAGCACAGTTTGTTGATAGCGGCCACCCTGTATTTGCTTGGCAAACGACTGAGATACCTGACGAGTGGCAACATGCCCCACGTCAATTTCAATTGGGTGGCGAAAAACGTGCGTGGCATACCTTGCATAGCTTTTTTAAAGAGCGTGGCAAGGGTTATGCCCGCGCTATATCTAGTCCAAGCAGAAGTCGTCAGGCCTGTTCACGTATGTCGCCATATTTGGCTTTTGGCAATATAAGCTTGCGCCAAGTGTATCAGTTTACTCAGCGGCAAAGGCATAGATCGGGGTGGTCTCAGACCTTACAAGCCTTTGGCGCTCGCTTGCAGTGGCACTGTCACTTTATTCAAAAGTTTGAAAGTGAAGACAGCATGGAATTTTTGCCGGTTAATCGTGCCTATACCCATTATTGTTACGATGATTCGGCGCAAGCCCTAGTTTATGTTGAAGCCTGGAAACACGGGCAAACTGGCTTTCCCTTGATTGATGCCTGCATGCGCTGCTTGCAACAAACTGGCTATATTAATTTTCGCATGCGCTCTATGTTGGTGAGTTTTCTGTGTCACCAATTAGACGTGGACTGGCGGCGTGGCGTGGTGCATTTAGCCAGCTTGTTTTTAGACTTTGAACCGGGCATTCACTACCCACAGTTTCAAATGCAGGCTGCTGTGACGGGGATCAATTTGATCCGCCTGTACAACCCCTTAAAACAGTCATTAGAACGTGATCCCGACGGCGACTTTATTCGTCAGTGGGTCCCTGAACTACAGGCCTTACCCACTGCGCTGATCCACCAACCGTGGCAACTCACCGCAATGGAACAACAAATGTATGGTCTACAACTGGGCGTTGATTACCCCTTGCCCATCATTGATTTGGAACAACGGGCTAAAGCCGCTCGGGACAAGCTATGGGCCTTTCAGAAACGCGACGACGTGCAAGCTGAGGGCCAGCGCGTTCTTCAACGTCACACCCTGCCCAATCGTCCGAGAAATATGTAATGTTTCCCTTACCCGTTATTCAGCTGACTTGACACAGTTTCGCCCCGCACCTTTGGCGGTATACAAGGCGCTATCGGCTCGGGCCAAAATCTGTTCAATGGATGTATCATGCTGCTGTCTGGCGCTAACACCAAAACTCATGGTTATAGGAATAGACTTTTCTTCAAATAGCAAAGGCGTTTGCTCAATTGCCACGCGAAATTTTTCTGCTACTTGAAGGGCCGCAGAAAATTCAGTTTCGGGTAACACAATGGCAAATTCTTCACCGCCGATGCGCGCCAGAATATCTGTTTCTCTCGACATTTTTTTAAAGTTTTGTGCTACCCAACTGATGGCACTATCACCCGCTGCATGGCCGTGTATGTCATTGACCTTTTTGAAAAAATCGATATCAGCCAGAATCAATGTTAAGGGATGTTGATGTCGCAGGGATAAGTCAAAGGTGCGTTTGGCAAGCAAGTTGTAGGCGCGTCGATTAAACACTTTGGATAAGGCATCATAGTTGGCGTCATACTGCAGACGTTTAGCAAAATTACTAATTTTCGACACCATTGGCCTGAAGATAAACAGGGCTTCCACCAAAATAGTGAAAATAATGACCATGAAAACGATATTTTGTGCAAACCGCAGCTCCGCAATCCTCATCTTGCTTTCGTCCTCATATTGTTGCACCACTGCATGCAAATTTGTGAGTAAGGTATTTTTCGCTAATCTAGCGAAGTCGGCATTCAATATGGTGTCGGCAGACTGGAAGGCAGGCGGCGGGTTGTTGAGAACCTTGTCGATGTCTGAGGCAAATAACTTAACCAATCGATCCACCTCATACGGTGGTTCAAAATACATGTGATACAGTTCTTTTGATAAACCTTTGCCCGCTTCATTTTGATAGTTGATCAAAAACTCATGATTGCTGAGCATTTTAGCCACAGTATCCGCGGCGTCCTTTTTTGCCTGCAAAGAGCCTGTTGTTAAATATTCAACGGTTAATAAACTCGCACGCTGCGACAGCATGCGTTGTTGCCCACTGACATTCACGATCTTGCCTGTTTGACTCTGCTGCTCTATGACTGAGTCGAGTAACAAATGCACGATAAGTGACAATACCGCGATAACCAGCAATGACAATGTGTAAGTCATTGTCATGTATTTACTTGGGTTATCGATGATGATTGCCTGATTATCTTTTTGTGCGACGCCGACTTTATTCAACATGGTATGGTGTCTCTCCGAGACCGATTTTATTTGTCTAATTATCAGGTATGACGCTGACCACGTTAATGCTATCTCTACAATGTGTATTTTATTCAGTGCCTATATACATTTAACACATTGTTATCTTGTTAATTTCTACCTAAAGTTAGTGGGTGATGCAAACCTATTTTTTTCACATGGTGCGCCATGAAATATCATTAACTTGGCTTTTACACCCAGGTTTATTCACCATCTTGTAGCGTTACCATGGATGTTTATCTTGATGCTCTATAATTTACGCGGTTTTTACGCCCCTTTATTATGCAAACGTCGAACTTTCCACAGGCGTTCTTGTTGGCTATGGGTAACCAAGCTAGTTTGCATAATTCATTTTCTGATGCCCTGTTACGGGCAAAGTATGCCTGTAAAAATTGAACTCGCCGCGACGGATTGGTGCCCTTATTCCTGTGAACAAGACCCTAAAGAAAAGGGTTTGGTAGTGGATTACTTGCAATACATCCTGCAACAACATGGCCATAGTTTACACGTGGCTTTTTTCCCGTTTTCACGAGCTGTGCAAGAAGTCAACAATGGTAACAAGTTTGGTTTGCTGACCGCAGTGCCGGCAGAAGCGCCAAATTTATTGTTCACTCAGCAAGCGGTGATGACTTATCAAATGTGCTTTTATGCAAAACAAAACACTGCTTGGCAGTATATGGGTCGCGATTCATTAAAAAAAATCGTATTAGGGGGAATTTCTGGTTATGGCTATGGCGAACCTGTTGATAGTTTTGTTAACGATGCCAGTAACAAAAATGTGGTGCAATTGGCCGGAGAACATAGCCTCGGCCGTTTAATTGCACTCGTTGATAAACAAAGAATTGATGTATTCATTGCGGATATTAATGTGGTGCAATGGCAGCTAAGATCAAGTACATCTCGCCCCGTCAAGGAAGTGGGTTGTTTAGCCACAAACCCTTTTTATGTCGCTGTGTCACCTAAATTAGCGTGGGCATCAGCTTTTGCTGCCTTGCTCGATGACGCCTTTTTGCAAGCAGCCAATATTGAGTGGTTACACCAGCACAAACTTAAGCATTTTCAGTAAGTGCAGCCACTCACATTTACTGACCACACCTTAGTCAACTTGCCCTTAACGCTGTTTGTATTGGGTAGCACAATAACCGCGACTAATGGCTGGATTGCGCAATTTTAAATGTTTTGAATCTCGGCCAGATACCCGTTTACGCCACAAACGAAAACTACTGGGTTTCAACTGGTGGCGCATCAATAAAATCACGTCTGGCTCTGTAAGGCCAAACTGACGTTTAATCGCCTCAAAGGGCGTACGGTCTTCCCACGCCATTTCAATGATTCTTGAGGTTTCCGCAGGTGTAAACATGTTAGACGTTTTCTCGTTTGGGCAAATGCAATGTGGGCTACGTTGAATTCGCAGTTTGAGATTAAAACGCCTCAATAAAATTCATTTATTGCGCTTGAGCTTAAATGCAGTAAACATTAGCTATTATAAACCGAGGTCAAAACTAACGTTTTCGGGCGAAGAGAGAAATACTCTATGCAAGGTGTTGGAAAATTTAGCGTTATCCTGTGCTTCAGCACCTTGTTTGTGCTTGCTATTAAAGCCAGTGCTGAGCAAAAATCTATTGTCATTGGCGTATCTGAAATTCCCAATGTATTGAGCAGTAAAAAAGAACAAGCCGGGCCCTACAATGATGTACTGGATAAACTGAAAATCATTAATCCAGACCTAGAGTTAGTATATTCGCCCCCCGCTCGAGCCCAACGACTGTTCGATAAAGATGTGATTAGCTGTCTTTTCCCTGCGAGTAAAACAACTATACCTGACTCAAACACGCTCATTGAAAGTATGCCTTTAACGCACGTAAAGGCCTACATTTTTAGTTTAAAACCCTATAAAGAGGCTGCTGACTTCAGCAACAAAATCATTGCGATTCACCGCGGGTTTACCTACGGTAATATTCGTCAAAAAATACAGGCCAAATACGTGGAACTTGAAGATGAGCAGGCCACTCTACAGTTTTTGAATAAAGGCAGAGTGGATGGGGTAATAGGCTATTTGCCTGACATTCAAGGAGCGCTAGCATTAATGAATGTTCCTGAGGAACGCTACTTCTACGGTGATGCCATTTATTCTGCAGCCGAAGCAGTGGTCTGCCATGACACACCAGCCAACCGTGCTTTTATTCAACAAGTGAATTTATTATTTGCACAACTCAAATAGACTTAGAGCGTCATCATCAGGAACATTGCTCGAATGCGGCACTATGTATTCGCGTCTTCATTCTTCCAGCATTCGAGCGAAGTTAAACAGTTTATTTAAGAAAGCTAATACTTAAAGGATAGCGCCACAATTCACCATTATTGGCCTTAACAGCAGCAATGATGGCAAACAAAAAGTTAAGCAATGCCAATACGATAAACCCGATTACACCAATAAATATCAACGTGAGCACGCCGCATATAATGCTGTAAATCACCAAACTTATTACCCAATTAAGGGTAACTTTGCCATGTTGATCAATCTCTTCGTTTTTGTCTTTGTTGGCCACCCACATCACCAATGGCATCACAAACCCCAAACCAGGGGCGACGATACTGGAAAGCTGACTCAAATGAATGAGCATACAATACGATTTGGCTGACATACCCCAGTATTCTGGTGCTTGATTCATGTTTAGTGTCTCCGTTTCTGTTAACTATGCATGCCAACGTTTGAGGTATGCCCCGCTGCGTTGTAATGTATCTGCCGATACCTCAACAAATGCATAAGCAAATGCCTTTGCCCTTACTTTAGCAAATGCATAACGTTGACCAAATCGGTTTTCCCTTTGATGATTTCATCCGGCGTTAATCCGTCAATTTCATGGGGAAAAACTAACCACTCATCAGTGGTATGCACATAGTAATCAGGGACCAGCTCAGTTTTATTATTTTTAGGTTTATAGTAAGGGGTAGCAATACGCACGTCGTGGGGCATATTGGCACGAGATAACTTTTTAATTTGTTTGATCAGGGCATCCACACTGCGTCCAGAATCAAATACATCGTCAACGATTAACAAGGTATCTTCTGCGTTGGCATTTTCGATGAGGTAGTGTAAACCGTGAACTTTGATGGTTTTACTTTGCTGGTCGATACCATAATAAGACGAAGTACGCACCGCAATATGGTCCGTTTCGACTTTCTTAAAATCAAAATATTCCTGCACGGCAATCCCTATCGGTGCGCCGCCGCGCCAAATACCAATAATAAACGTCGGTCTGAAACCTGACTCAAAAACCTGTGCCGCCACACGAAAGGAATCTTCTAACAATTGTTGGGCGGTGATAAACGTTTTTTCCATAGCGTACAAACCTTTCTAATACCTTGCCTGTAGAGCAAGCGTTGGGGTGAATAAGTCAAAATATAAAGTCAGCTAGTATATACCCAAACAAGCTGAAGATACGAGTTTCAGCGTTTTTGCGGGAGATTAGTGTTTGGCGAGCTGATGCAGGCATGGCATTACCCTTTCAGATCAGTTCAACAGCAAAGTAAGCTCCCACTTAGGCGCCATGCCGGTGGGTTTAATTCTTACTGAATGTTGTATCTGCCGCTTATTTGGGTATCTACGCTTTTGCCGTCAGGTCTATGCGCATCGCAAGAATAATCTGTTATTCGTATTTTAATGCTCTAGCCGGTTGTACCGTTAACGCCCGATAAGCAGGATACAAGCTAGCCACAAAACACAACAACAATGACACAACGACCAATAGCGTCACTTGCTGCCAATCGAGCAAGATGGGTAATCCCTGGCCATTGGGGCCCAAATAGATGGGGATATTAAATAGCTTCAAAACATTGTTCAGCTGACTGACTAACAACAGCCCAGCAGCGAGGCCCCACAAGGTGCCCTTTACCCCGTTGTACAAGCCGTTGAACAAAAAAATCTGCATGATTTTGCCCCGAGGCATGCCCTGGGTCAGCAAAATGGCAATATCCCCTTGTTTTTCGGTCACTACCATCACTAAGGCTGAGACAATGTTAAAAGCGGCAACGGCAATGATCAGCAACAACATCAAGGACATCATGTTCTTTTCCATTTTTACCGCATCAAACAGCGCCCCTTGCACCGTTCGCCAATCTGTTGTGCGGTAGCCTTGTTGTTGTAAATCTTCAACAATAGGCAGATAAGCAAAGGCATCGTTTAAAAACAGCCGCGTGCGGGACACATCACTGGCTTGGCGACGAATGAGTTTGGCGGCATCGTCAATATTCATCAACACCACTTTGTCGTCCAAGGCAGAGGCCATATCAAACAAGCCCACTACCGTAAACAAGCGTTGATTGTATTGGCGACCAAAGGGCCCAAAAAAACTATTTTTTGCCGCAAAAAAACGGGTTTTATCACCGACAGTAAGATTAAGTTTACGCGCCAGAGCATGGCCAATCACTACAGCGTATTCGCCGGCTTGTAGTTTGTTTAAGCTACCCACCAACATGTTTTGGGCAATCACTGAATGTTCACTCATCACCTTGGGATCAATGCCTTGGATCATGGCACCTTGTAAGGCAGTAGGGCTTTGCACCAAACCTTCGTAATCAAGCTGTTCAGCTTGGGCCAGCACGTCCTGATAGTGGCTAAAATCCACTGCTGTTGCAGGCTGAGTTGCTTTGTGTTCCACCAAGATATGCGGTGTAATGCCCAAGTTGCGCATTTTTAGCTCACCTTCAAAGCCGTTCATCACCGCTAGTACGGTGATCAAGGCCATTAATCCCACCGCAATCCCGATGACAGAGAACAAATTGATGAAGGCGATAAAATGGCTGCCTTTGGCGGCTTTGGCATAACGCAAGCCAATAAAGGCGGAAAGTGGATAGTACATTCAGAGCACAACTCGTCGGTGGCAAAAATCAAATATAATTAGTGGTTTAGTGTTGGTATACAACCAATGTTCATGAATAATACGTGCTTGTCTGGTCACTCACAAGGGCGCTACGCTTGGTCAGTGACAAAGCTTGGTATTTGGCCCTGTTACGCACTTGTTGCCAAGGTTTGCTAATGCCATTACCCAATGTTCGGAGACGTCATGCAAGATTCACCCGCCAGAGATAAACAACAACAATTTGAAGCTTATTTCATGATCAAACATGATCTTCAGGCGAATCTGCGCGTAATGGACGCGGACTTTGAACTACCCGAAGTGGATGAGCTGGTGCAGCACATGCCCCATGCTTTTCAGGTGGCCAGTGAACTGGCGAGCATTGAAAGCAAAAGCCTGCGCAGTTTGCGGGGATTAGCCGACCACGCCAATGAACTCGTGGAGATCATTAACCAGCAGTCACGTAAAATCGACTTAATGATGTCATTGATTCTCCAACAACAAACCGACCGGACTGCCTTGTATACGGCTGAACGCTTTGGCGGTGCGGGCATCGTGATGCGCAGTGAGCATGTTATTGCTGTGGGTAGCATCGTGGAGCTGAGGTTGTTTATTCCCGAGGAATCCGCGGCTATTTTTTGTTATGCAGAAGCCATTGATACAATTGAAGTGAACGGCATGAATCATGTGTCGCTGCTTTTCACTTGTATCCGTGAACAAGACCAAGACCTGCTTGTACGTGCAAGTTTGCACTTTCAAGCTGTCAATTTACGTAAACTCAAGCAACAAAAGAACGAACAACATTAATGACCTTAAGTATTTTCAATCCACCGCTGCCCGCCAATAAAAACAAACAAAAAAATGACGTCATTCATTGGCAAAACCTGCAAGGCAGCAGTTTGGCTTTGGCCGTGGCCAATGCCGCCAAACAATTACAAGGCCCACTGTTATTGGTCACCGCCGACACCCCAACGGCGATTAAACTCGAAAAAGAATTAGGTTATTTTTTAACCGGCCAGGCTATTGATGTGCAGCTGTTTCCTGATTGGGAAACCCTGCCTTACGATAATTTTTCACCGCATCAAGACATCGTTTCCCAACGCCTCGAAACCTTATTTCGTCTGACTCAACATGCCCGTTGTATTTTTATCGTACCCATCGCTACCCTCATGTTGCGTATGGCACCGGTTGACTATCTCGCTAAGTATTTGTTGATCTTGCAAACCGGAGAAAAACTCGACATCAGCCAATTTCGCAGCAATTTGGAGCGTGCCGGCTATTTGCATGTTAATCAGGTCATGAGTCACAGTGAATTTTCTATCCGTGGCAGTATCATCGATCTCTATCCCATGGGCAGTCGACATCCTTACCGCATTGACCTGTTTGATGACGAAGTAGATAGCATTCGCCACTTTGATCCAGAAACCCAACGTTCCGGGGATAAAGTCAGCGAAATTCGTTTGTTACCCGCCCGCGAATTTCCCACAGACAAAGACGCTAACTTATTGTTTCGCCAGCAATACTTAGAAAAATTCGAGGCCAACAACAGCAAAGAATCGATTTATTATCAAGTGGGTAAAAACGCGATGCCTGGGGGTATCGAATATTACTTGCCCTTGTTTTTTAAACAAACGGCCACCCTGTTCGACTACCTGCATCCTGACACCATGCTTGTCATGCAAGGTGATTTGTCTTCTGCTTGCGAATTCTATTGGACCGACGTTAACAAACGCTATGAGCAGTTACGATACAACTTAGCGCGCCCCTTGTTGCATCCTGCTGATTTATTCATGCGCCACGAAGAGGTGTTTGCTGGGTTCAAAGCGTGGCCTCGGATCAATTTAGCAAACCATGCCACCAGCACTGGCAGCGAAGACAGCAAAAGCGGCCAGTTTCAGTTCAGCACCCAAGGTTTAGGAGATATCTCACTCAACCCACAAGCCAAAGAGCCGTGGAGTAAACTCAAACAAAAAGTGTTGGAATGGCAGAAACAACATATTCGGATTCTGTTCAGCGCTGAGTCGGCCGGTCGTCGTGAAGGCCTATTAGAAATCTTAGCGAAGGCCGGGATCAAACCAAAAAACAGTCAACATTTCAGCGACTTTCTCAAAGACGATGCGCCCATTGGCATGACGGTGGGCATGGTGGAGCACAGTTTTATTGTGCAAGAAGGCAAACAATCTATCGCCTTCATCACCGAAACCGAATTGCTCGGGCATAAAATCAGTCAGCGCCGCTTGCGAGATAAACGCCAAGCCACCGATGAAAACGCGATTATTCGCAATCTTGCTGAACTGGCTATCGGTCAGCCTGTCGTGCACTTAGATCACGGTGTTGGGCGCTACCTGGGTTTACAAACCTTGGATGCTGGCGGAGTGACCACTGAATACTTGGCCATCGAATACGCCAAAGAAGCGAAGTTGTATGTACCGGTTGCTTCATTACACTTGATCAGTCGCTACAGTGGTGGCGATATTGACCATGCGCCGCTGCATCATCTTGGTACCGATACCTGGATCAAGGCCAAGAAAAAAGCCGCTGAAAAAGTACGCGATGTAGCGGCGCAACTGCTTGATGTTTATGCGCGGCGCGCGGCCAAACCCGGCTATGCCTACAAAATTGCTTGGGACGAGTACCAAGCTTTTTGTGATAGCTTCCCTTTTGAAGAAACCCTCGATCAACAAAAAGCCATTAACGCCGTGTTGCAAGATATGGGCTCGGCTAATGCCATGGACCGTTTAGTCTGCGGTGATGTCGGCTTTGGCAAAACGGAAGTCGCCATGCGTGCCGCGTTTATTGCCGCCAATCAAGGAAAACAGGTCGCGATTTTAGTGCCCACTACCCTGCTTGCCCAGCAACACTTTGAGAATTTTAAAGACCGTTTTGTTAATTGCCCGTTTCGCATTGAAGTGTTGTCACGTTTTGTGAGTAGTAAAGACAGTAAACAGGTAGTGGACGCTATTGCAGCCGGTAAAGTAGACATCGTGGTTGGCACCCATAAATTATTGCAAGACGACATCAAATTTGCCGAACTTGGTTTGGTGATCATCGACGAAGAACACCGTTTTGGCGTGCGCCAAAAAGAGAAGTTCAAAGCCCTGCGCGCCGATGTTGACATTCTGACGCTCACGGCCACTCCCATACCACGTACCTTAAACATGGCCCTAAGCGGCATGCGCGACTTGTCGATTATTGCTACGCCACCCGCTAAACGATTGGCGATTAAAACCTTTGTGCAGCAGCGCAATGACGACTTGATCCGTGAAGCCATCATGCGGGAGATCTTGCGTGGCGGTCAGGTTTATTTCTTGCACAATGAAGTCGAAACTATCGAAAAAGTGGCGCAAGAGATCAGTGAAATTGTACCCGAAGCCCGCATTGCCATTGGCCATGGTCAAATGCGTGAACGGGAACTAGAAAAAGTCATGACTGACTTTTACCATCAACGTTTTAATGTGTTGTTATGTACCACCATAATCGAGACGGGTATCGACGTACCATCGGCCAATACCATTGTCATGGACAGGGCCGATCATTTGGGTCTGGCACAGTTACACCAGCTACGTGGTCGAGTAGGACGTTCTCACCATCAAGCCTATGCCTATTTGTTAACGCCACATCCTAAACGCATGAGCAAAGACGCGGTAAAACGCCTCGACGCCATCGCCAACTTAGAAGTATTAGGTGCCGGTTTTGCCCTCGCTACCCATGACTTGGAAATTCGTGGTGCGGGAGAATTGCTTGGTGAGGATCAAAGTGGCCAGATTTCCAGCATCGGCTTTACCTTGTACATGGAAATGTTAGAACAAGCGGTAGAAGCCCTCAAAGAAGGCCGTGAACCGTCTTTAGACAGTGTATTGGCAAGCCAAACAGACATCGATTTACGTATTCCTGCTTTATTCCCAGATGACTACATAAACGATGTGAACACGCGCTTGTCCTTGTATAAAAAATTGGCAAGTTGCAAAGATGAGCGCGCCATTAATGAGTTACAGGTAGAATTAATCGACCGCTTTGGTTTGTTGCCTACGGCAGCGAAAAATTTGCTCACCATTGCCCAACTAAAATTGCAGGCCAAAGTCATCGGCATCAGTAAAATTGAAGGCCATGCCAACGGTGGAATGGTGGAATTTTCCGCCAATACTCGCATTGATCCGGGTTTTATTATTCGGTTGATCCAGAGCCAGTCGCGGATCTACAAACTGGATGGCCCGCAAAAACTGAAATTCAGTCTAGCGGTTGAATCTGGCACAGATAGACTTAAACTGGTCACCGATATGCTGAGTCAGTTCAGCCAACAATTACGAGCCGCTTAATGCCAAACTTTTGTGCTTCTTTGTGTACACAACCACCGGTTAAACGATATCGCTTATCGCTGGCCTTGTTTGCCCTGTTATTACCGTTTTGCAGCAGTGCCAAAACCAGTGGTTTGGATTGGTGGTTTGATATCGAAGTCATTGTTTTTAAACGAGACGCAGGCCTAGCTGACTTGGCAGAGAAATTTGCCGAGCATCCCTTGACCGCCGTGCCACAGGCCGATCGTGATTTACTGACTCCTTTCCTGCAACCTGACCTCAGTTACTTACGTGCTGGGTTAGATTTTTGTGAAGCCTCAGCTCAAGCAAAAAAACTGGCAGAATACGAAAAAGGTTTTGTCTTGCCCGAGCCTGTCGACGAAGTGACACAATTAGACGGGTCAGAGGAAAACAATCAGGGCAGCAATTCACCACAGCCTAGTAGCAAAGGCCAAGTGGCAAGTCCGGCAAGACAAGATGATTTTGAATTTCAGGTGGTCAGCAGTGACATTTTTGCTGATGGCGATACACAACAACAAGGTGCTGAAGGCAGCGATGAGTCCATACAAGACCCAGACAATGAAGTGACTCAAGCGTCAAACCGTGATGCCCTGCTCTTTGTTGACTGGGTTGAATGGCAAGTGCCTAAGCGTTTGCCCTGTGTTTACCAAGACCAAGTGGCACTGCTGCAAAGCCCAATGACGCCACGTTCACCGCAGCCCGCTCCGCTAAGCCAGTTGGCGGCGATGCCGGTTATTATTGACGGTATCGACAGGCTTGACCCCAGTTCTGCCTATCTCCTGCCACGTCAGCAATTGCGGTTGAATGATTTGTATAAATCCATGACAAAACAACGCAATTTAGCGCCTTTATTGCATCTAGGTTGGCGACAAGAAGTGAAGTTTGGACGAGACAAAGCAGCAAGTTATCGCTTATTTGCTGGGCAAAATTTCGGTCAAACCTACTCCACTAACGGTTGGCGTAAAGCTTCAGATGCCAAGCACAAGGATCCCCTTGAGCAGTATCAACCCTCCGACCTGCGGCATGAAGCAGGGTATTCCCTGAGTCAAGCTGAGTCTGTGATACACCATGAATCTTATGACCAGCAGGGTTTAACCCCACAGCAAGCCAACGCCATGTTATTTAAATCCATTCACGCTGCATTAGACGATGATAGCCCGTTGGATTTCAGTCAAAACAGTGCGGCACTGACCAGTGATTTAGCCTTGCAAGCCAATGAGAGTGATTTACCGCTGTGGCAACTCGATGGTTTTTTGAAGGTATTTTTACAATACGTAGGGCGTACGCCTTACTTGCATATCGATACAGCCCTCGACTTCAGAGAGCCGGTTGTGATGAATGTGCAGAACGTGTTATCAGACACCACCAGCAAGGTCGTGCAACTAGGTGGCAACATTACCGAAGCGAATCACTTGCAAAGTGTGAAATTTTCTCAATTCAAACGAGTGATCAGTAAACAGTTACATTATTTTGATCATCCCTTATTTGGCATGGTTGTGATTGTCAATCGTTATACATGGCCTGATCACATTGAGTCAGACAATCTCGAACAATAACCGCAGGTAATGACGTAACATGAAAATTTACACCAAGGGTGGTGACCAAGGGCATACTCAGATTTATGTTGATAAGGTGCAACGTTTACCCAAAAGTGATGCAGTACTTGATTGTTACGGTACCTTGGATGAGCTCAATGCTCACCTTGGACTGCTGCTTAGCTATATCAACGAATACAAATATCAAGCCCTCCCCACCCTCAGCAGCAATGTAGAGGATGTGCAGCGTAATTTGTTTCAGATTGGCTTTGCCATCTCTGCCACGACAACACTGAGTGGGCAAGATGTTGAAAACCTTGAACAATTGATTGATGACCTACAAACAAGTCTCAGCCCACAAACTCATTTTATCTTACCGGGTGGTACTGTGTGTGCGGCGCAAGCGCACGTTTGCAGAACGGTTGCCCGCCGTGCAGAAAGGCAACTGGTTAAATTACTCTCTGCCCATCCGATACCCGAGGTCTGTTTACAATATCTAAACCGTCTATCTGATTATTTGTTTGTTGTGGCACGTAGTCTCAATCAGGCGGCCGGCACTGCGGAAACTCAGGTATAGCAGCGAATAGTAGCATTTAACCGAGTCACTACGTAGCAGACATGGGGCAATCATTGTACAAAACCTCAGCTGGTTTGAACGGCCTTCAGAGCAGCGCTGTAAATGCAACGACTTGATTTCCACCATTGCGTTTAGCGAGGTACATGGCCTCATCGGTTTGTGTTAACGCCTGCTTGATCTCGGTGTTTTTATCTAACACACTCACACCAAAACTGGCGGTAATGTGAATAGCCGTATTGCCATAATGCAGCAGACTTTCTGCTATTTTTTTGCGGATTTGTTCTGCCAAAATTGCGCCGTCACGCTTAGGTGTATTGGGTAGCATAAAGATGAACTCTTCGCCCCCCAACGCGCCACCAAATCTTGTTCTCGAATAGACGCAGACATGATGTTTGCGATAAATTTGAGCACCTCGTCACCAGCATCATGGCCATAAGTATCATTGATCACTTTAAACTTATCGATATCACATAAGACCACACACACACCATGGTGTCGCTGCGTTTTGCCCGAGCTGATTCTTTTTCCAACTGATTTTGCGCAAAACGTCGATTCGCTAAACCGGTCAAGGCGTCATTCATCGCCATGTGCTTGAGTTCGCCGTTCATTTTGGTAAATTTTTCAATATTTTTCATTCGCGCATATTCATAGATAGCCGCAAATAAAATAGTGGTTGCAAACGAAACCATGAATCGCACTTTGTAGCCAAGGGTATAGGCGGTGAGCAGCAATTTATCATCGGGGTAAAACATTAATATTGAAATAAGAAAAACGAACAAGCTGATAATGACCAAGCCCACTTTTAGACCGGCGAAAAAAAACACCACCGGGGACAGGATGTAGATCCACATGGTGCCGGTATTTTCCCGGCCACCCGTGACGTTCAACAAGAGCATCAGTGAAAACAATGAAATAATAAGCAAGGATGAGGGTAGCGTTTGTTCGTTTGGGGGCCGCCCCATATCAAGCAGGCTTCTTGCGACGATAAGCGTAACACTAATGCCAAGGAGCACACCGCCCATCCACATGCTTGAGGTAAGCATCGAATTGACGCCGAAACAAAATGTCAGGACAACACCCACCAAAGCCAACAAATTAATCACAATAATTCGACGATTAGTCTCTTGGTCGTAGCGTGGTGAGCTACCAAGACGAAATGGGCTGGACAACAAGTCAAAAAATCTCACTACACCCCCAGTACATCGAGTCGTTTTGCATCAATCACGTCACACTCACGGTATTGCAGTTAGTATCGTTGCAATGCGCTATCCTTCCAAGTTATTTGTACAAAAAGGTGGCCTTGGCTGAATACAGATTCGATATTAAATTAGCCTAGTCTGTAAAACACAAAAAACCTGCATCACTGCAGGTTTTAATACTACAAATAAAAGCCGCGATGGGTGTGCCACTAACAGTTTAAGGTGTCAGCAGCTCCCTCTATTCTTTAACCCTGGCTTAAAACGTATAGTTGAGACGAGCGTAATAGTAACCACCCTGCCAATCCACAATATTGCTTGACCAATAGACCACGCCACAACAATCGTCGCGATTACCGTCTACCCCATCTTTATCAGGATATTCGTCAAAAATATTACGTGCACCAGCCGCAATGCTCAGACTTTCGCTCAACTGATAGTTGGCTTCCAGGTCAAAAAACACCGTCGCCCCATACTCTTGTTTGATCGTTGCTGCAGAATCAATGGCATTAACATAAGCACCGTAGTAGTTGGCGCGCACTAAGATGCTGAGCAAATCAAAGCTGTGTTTCGCCGAGATCACACCACGCCAATCCGGCGTCGCATTTTCAAGATCGTATTGATCTTCGGCATTCAGATATGCAGAAGCATCTGAGTCAATATCGGTTTTGTTGTAGTTTAGCGAAGCGGTAAATACCGTGTCGTCGAGGGTATAGGTGGCGACAAAATCCATGCCCTGAGTCACCGAATCAAAAGCATTTTGGAAAAAGTTAACACCGCCAATGGAGTTAGCTCCAACTACACCGGCCGCATCGAGTTTTAGGAAGTTTTGGTAGGCATCACCGCTGGTAGGATCCGTTGATACATCCAAAGTCGATACCGCGTAAAAGCGATCTTCAAGCTCAATACGATAGAAGTCTAAGGTGATATTAACGTCGTCCAAGCTTCCAGTCACACCCAAGGTATAGTTGAGTGATTTTTCCGGGGTTAATGGATTAGCCCCCAAAGCCTGTCCTACATTACTGATGGCTGGGAATAAACCCGTGGCAACCGGAATACCATTGGGAAGTCGGGTTGATACGTTGGTTGTACCTTGTTGACCTGGGGTTGGAGCACGGAACCCTGTGCCCACCGAACCACGCATATTGAAGTCATCGTTTAAGGTGTATTTAAACGCCACCTTACCCACTAATTCAGAGCCAAAATCAGAGTAGTCTTCGTAACGCATTGCCGCCTGTAGATATAACTCTGCCGTTACATCTGCGCTAAAGTCCACGTAAATCCCTTGCATGTCACGATCATATTTACCGGAGAATTCTGGGGAATAACCAGGGAAACCGTTGGAACCAACCCCAACCACGCGGTAAACCGGATCATCGCTATTTGCACAATTTAACGATGAACCATTGGCAATCACCGCTAAGCCTTTTGCGGTTGCTACGTTTCCATCACACAAGTCCCAAGGATCTTGCGTTGCATAAGGGCCCGGTGAATACGATGCAGCGTCCCCCCCCACTAACTCATAACTCTCTTCCATGTAGGTCGCACCAAAAGCAAAAAGTAAATCGGAGTAAAAACCCAATTCAAAATATTTGGTAAAGTCAGCAGAAAATTGCAATTCTTCGTTGATTAAATCCCCTGGGTGAAACGAAGTCGGTGAATCCGGCCCCATGGACGGGTTGATGGTATTTTTTAAGGTGTATTCAATTTTGTTTGAGCCAAAACGACCGCTGAAGTCATAGGTCATGCCACCTTCGAACTCCCCCGATAGGCCGCCAAGGAACGACAGATCAGTGATCTCGCCAAAAAACCTTGGGGTAAAACCACCCGGGTATTTTTCTAAGGGGCTGTATACTGAGCCGTCTTCTTCGCGTAAATTCTCAATCGTACCGTTGCCAGGGTAGCGGTAGTAAAAACTGCCGTCACCTTCACTCTCAGAGTAGTTACCAAAGGCATAAAGTTTCATCTTGTCACTGATGTCATAAGCCGTGTTAAAGAAGATTTTTGCCCCCGAATAATTGGGTTGTCCCCACGGTTGCACCACGTCTTCTCCCCCTAAATTGGCATCCCCTAGGCCGGCAACAAAGCTGTCGGGAGAATAACCAGCCAGTGTGGGATCAAATGAACCACCGCCTAAAAAAGACGGATCACTTGCGTCGACACAAGCCCAGCTTTCGCAGTATTGTTCTGAGCGCGAAGTGGATTGGTTGTCGGTGTATTCTGCTGAGACACTGAAAAACCCTTTGTCACCTAAAGTAAAACCAAGGTTGCCAGAAACGATAATCTGTTCACCGTCGCCCTCATAATACTGGCCAGCGTCAAGGGAAAACGATCCTCCTTCATCATTGTCTTTTAAAACAAAGTTAATCACCCCTGCAATGGCATCTGACCCGTATTGAGCCGCCGCGCCATCACGTAATACTTCCACCGCTTTTAACGCTGCAGAAGGGATAGTGGCGATGTCTGGGCCTTGGGTACCTGAACCACCAATCTCCACTAAGGCAGAGCGATGACGGCGTTTTGAGTTAACCAAAACCAAGGTTTTATCGGTTGGCATACCACGTAAGGTAGCAGGACGAATAAAGGATGCACCATCTGATATTGGCTGACGTTGCAAGGCATACGACGGTACCAAGGTTTTCAAGATATCGTTGGTATCACTAAACGGCACAGCTGCCAGATCGTCCTCTGTCAACACATCCACCGGTACAGGTGAATCAGATAATGATCGTGGTGCCCCGCGCGAACCGGTAATCACAACTTTTTCGACATTGTCGTCTACTGCGGCATCAGGCGGTAGTGCTTCTTGAGCCATGGCTGAAGACAAGGTGACCGTTCCAACAGTCCAAGTCACCAAGCTCATTTTTATCGCTTTGTTGATCTTATTGAGTTTAAGCATAGTGTTCCCCTTGGATTTCATGTGTCTTACTTTGTGTGCGATGTCAGCCTTTATTGTCTAACTGCGCACATGGCTGACCAGGTTTTGTGCGCAGTGTTTTGTGCCTGAGCGAGCAGGCAAACTCGGTATTAGGATTGCGGTTTAGCAATCACCATCTCTATTTCGATGAGCATGTTTGGACCACCAGCTAAGCCCGCTATTTGAAAGGCTGAACGGGCGGGTTTATTAGGTTGTTCAGCTGTACCGAAGTATTTGGTGTAGGCTTTCATGAACCCGGTAAAATCCATCTTGCCGTCTAGTGTGGGGTCTCCCACCATGAAGACTTGCATTTTGATTACATCCTCAAATCCAACACCCAAGGCCTTAAACGACTCTTCAAAGCGGGCAAAAATATTTAAGGCTTGGGCTTCGGTGTCACCATAATAAGCGCGGCTACCACGTTCGGCTTTTTCATCAAGGGGCCCTGGCACCATGCCGCTGTGAAAAATTAGACTGGTGCCAGGACTCACCTCAACGGCACGGGAAATAGGGAAGGGGTTGTCATTAAACAGAGCGTGTCGCGTCACATCCGCGTGACTCACGCTGCTCACTAAACCAGCAAGTAAAAAACATAGAACTTTTTTCATAAACATTACTCCGTTTCGGTTTTTATTAATAAATGCATTATTTGAGTGTATTGATGTAAGCCACCACATCGTTGATGTCTTGGTTGCTGCTGAGCACTTTGCTCGCTGCCACCATCATTTGCCCGTAGGTGTCGCTTGCTTGTTCGCCTCTCAAGCCATCACGGAAATGCTGCAACTGATTAACTACATACCAATCATTTAAGGCCACTAAACTGGGGGCACCTAACTGAACATTGCCCATGGCGTTTGCACCATGACACGCAGCACAACTTTGGAATAACTGCCTGCCGTGTTCGCTGTCTCCGGTAATACTCGGCGCTGGCACGGGTGACTCAGTAGCCGTAATCCATTTAACCACTTGGGCAATGTCTGCCTCACTCAGCAGGCTACTCATGGGGCGCATCAGGCTACCGTTTTCATCGTCAGGGTGAGCACCGCGCATACCTTGGCGAAACGCCTTGAGTTGTCTTGCCAAATAGTCGGCATCCAAACCACTGAGGCGTGGGGCGGCGATATTGCTATTGCCTTTAAGTTGATTGCCATGGCATACCGTGCAGAACTCCAGCCCTTCTGGTGTGGGTGCTGGTTCTGCCTGCACAAATGTGCCACAAAGACTAAACAGCACCGCGCAAAGCAAGGCCTTAACTGACATAGCGACCTCCTCCTGCTTGTTGGCTGTGCATCACCAGCAGTTTATTCAGTTGTTGCAGGGCTTGCTCACTCGAGGCTAAGGCGCCCTCTTGCCATCCACTGTGATGACTGATTTGATCACCAATCATCAAATGTCGTCCCTCTGGTTGCTGCAATAATTCAAAGTACGCAAGGAAGTCCTCCTCATCCATGCGCATGCCACAGCCCATTTGATGATTGATGCGTGCCCATGGAATGGTGATCCCGTTTTCGATGAACTGGCTAAAACCAGGGTGAATTTTGTTGCCTGATGCGGCACCGGCTTGTAAACGCTCTGTTTGGCTCATGGCCTCAAATTTGGCAGAAATTTGCGGCTCCCACGTGTAGGCACCGAGTACAATGCCTTTTGCTGTATGGATATCATGAGAGGGATACCAAATCTGGGTGATGGGGTCGGCGGAATAAGAAATACCGCCATAGATGCCTTCTTTTTCCCAAAAGCGCTCTTTCATTTGATAGGCAATTTTGAACAAATGGCCACGTTTGATACTGTTTAACCCTGCCTGATACTGCTGAGTAAAATTGTTATCAATACCCGCCATAAAATAAGCTGGAATATTGTTAAAACAATAATCGGCTTTAACCGTGTGGTAACGCCCGCCTTGCTCGAACGTTACCTCGACGCCGCCGTCAACATTGTAGATTTTTTTGACTTGCGCATTGAGCAGTGGAGCCTTTTTTAAATTGCGCAAAAATGCTTTTACCACGGCATCCATACCACCAATAGGCTCCATGAGTGGTTCACACCAGTCATACAACTCGGCGCCTAACAGCCCGCCATGCCAAAAGCTACTATTTAGCATGGCTTGCAATTCAATCGGCTGATGTGAGGTGGGAAATTGCAACATGCGATCATTGGTTGCCCCAGCCCGTTCGGTGCCCAAGTACTGACCAGATTCAGACAGGTCACCATGCAACTGGGCAAATTTCACCAATTTAGCCACATCCTCCTCTGACAATAAGGCGTCATAGTGTTTGGCGTTAGCCGATTTCCACACCAACTCTGACAGCAGCCCCCTAACGTCAGCATGGTATTCAATCTGGCGAATCGGTTTGCCGCCAAAGGTTTTATCGTCTTGAAAGTAGGCGAGCTTACAACTGTTGGCTTTGATCTGTAATGGCACATTCAATGTGCGACAATAGTGCAACAGGCGTCGATGATGCCCCGGTATGCGGGCAGGGCCACAATTAAAATAGAGGTTTTCTTGTTGATCGAACTGGCAAATTTGTGGGTTACCCATTTCGTCAATTTTATCACCATGACGCACAGTGAGATTGCGCCCACCGGGGCGAAATGAGGCCTCTATTATGATACATTCAAAACCTGCTCGCTCTAATTCAAGGGCGGTGGCTAAACCTGCGATACCCGCACCAAGGATCAACGCAGTAGGTTTTTTGTTGCTAGTTGGCGCGTTGATACTGACGGGCCCTGCGTAGTTCACATCAGCCATCAAACCAAGTGCTAGGCTGGTTTTTAGCAATGCGGAAGTGCCCCCGGCAGCCCCAACTAAACTTAAGAATTGGCGTCGTGTAAAATTCTGCATGGGCTAATTTTGGTGTCCTATCAGTAGGAGTTGGCAATAAAGTGATGTCAAATCATTGCTTTATCCTAGCGATGGATCTCAGCGCACAGAACACAGAAAAATATGGTAGGGCACCATACTTTTTTTATGACCCCTCTGTTTTGTCTCGACTGAAAATCGGCAGTACCTTGCCGTTGGCACCAAATTTGCCTCATTCACTTACGCTGTTTGCAGCGGGTGGTAAAACTTAGCCATCAATACATTGTTTGGCTTAGAACCAGTGAATGCATGCTTGCATCAAGACATGATGATCCAAACACAGAGCGGCGCAGAGAAAGAAAATGAATACAAAACAGTTGCAGTATTTTCTGACTACCGCTGAGTTCGGTAGCATTACCGCCGCTGCGAGAGAACTCGATGTGGCCCAACCGGCTGTGAGCCTGCAATTAGCCAATCTCGAACATGAACTGAAAATAAAACTATTTGAGCGGGATTTTCGGGGGGTAGAGTTAACCGATGCAGGTAATCGTTTTGCCCAGCATGCAAAACTGATTTTGCGACAAATTCAGGCCGCCAAAGTCGACCTCCTTGGCAGCAAAAAAGAGTGTCGAGGCAAGGTCGTGATTGGCCTGAGTCAATCTGCTTGCAACGTCTTGTCGGTGGAATTATTGACTGAACTGGAGCATCGATTTGCTAACATTGAATGCACCTTTCGGGTGGGGCCATCGCATACCATTGAACAATGGCTGGCAGATGAAAAAGTCGATATTGCCTTGTGTTATCAAGCAGAATCTTCTTCTGTGCTGGCAAATAGCTTGCACTTAATCAGAGAAAATCTGTACCTGTATATTTCACGCGAACCGAAAAATCCCTCTTATAGTGAGTTGGCCATGTATGGCGCCATTGAATTTAATGAATTGCAGTATTACGACATATTTATGCCAGACGAGCAGGATGCCTTAAGCCGTTTACTCGTCAAACAAGCACAGGTCAATGGCATTGCCTTAAAACCAAAAAATGCCTTTGGTCAGTTAATGACTACCCTACACTATGTGGCACAAGGCTTTGGTTTAGCTGTGTTGCCATCTAGTGCGGCTTTCCATTTGGAAAATAACAAATCTGTTCGCCCCATCAGTGTGAGTAAACCAGAGTTGCAGTGTGATGTTTATCTGCAGATAGCAGAACGCAAACTGCAAGATGCGGCGAGTGTGGCTGTGTATGAACTCATTCGTGAAGTCACCGCTCACATGCACCGTAATCATGCATGGCGAGGCACCTTAGTTGACAAAAAGTACCTAAGGCCTCCCATGGTGCATGTTGAAGCCATGGTAAGCGGTTAAAGTGCTACCCGCTATACTCAGGGTGTGCGGCCTAACGCAAGATGTCTAGAGCTTGTGCCCCTGACATGCCTATTTCAATACCTAATGCTGAAGCGGCTTTTGACACCCCAACTATTGGCTTTTCCAACATATCACTGTGGGTCTTTACACCACTAACAATGGCACAAGCCTCACCGGTCTTATCACACGTTTCAATATTAAGGTAGGCACAAGCCAATACCCCTTTGTTGCCTTCGACTGTTAACAGAGGTAGTTTTAAATCAATCTGCTCACGCTGCAGCCCATCCCAATTGAAATTTTCTGCTCGCCCAGTCAAGGCGACAAAACTTAACAGCACAGCTATCACTATCGATTTCATATTTCATTCCTTCGGTGCATTTAGGGTTTTGACCGCTTGAGTCATGTTTGTTACGACAAGCTTAAGTAACTTATCACGGAAACAATCACAGCAAGCATGATATTGATCATCAATCCTTCTCGCGCCATGGTACGAATAGTAAATTTATCCATGCCATATACTATGGCATTGGGTGCGGTTGCCACGGGCAGCATAAATGCACAGCTTGCACTAATCGCAGCAGGCATCATCAGCAAGGCGGGATCGATGCCGGCACCGATGCTCACCGCCGCCAATATTGGCATTAACAAGGTGGCGGTGGCGGTATTTGAAGTAAGTTCAGTTAAAAACGTGACAAACAAACACACCGCTAAAATTAACAGTGGCACGGGCAGATCGGCCAGACCACTTAATTTATGCCCCATCAACTCACTTAAACCGCTTTGGTCGAAGGCTTTGGCAATACAAATACCGCCAGCAAACAGTAATAACATACCCCACGGGATCGCCACTGCCGTTTGCCAATCTAACAAGGTTGATGGCTTAGCGCTTTGAGTACCTGGCTCAGGCTGATGGTTTGTCTTTTGGCCTTCACCACTCGGGATTAAACACATTAAAACCACACCAGCCAGCGCAATACTGCTATCACCAATAAACGGCATATTCAGCCACACTGTCCAAAAAGGCCGAAAAATCCAGGCTAAGGCGATGAAGCCAAAAGCCAACAAGACACGCACTTCAGCCGTTTGCCACTGCCCTGCTTTTGGCAAGATGTATTGTTGCTCATCATTTAAATGGCGTGTCAGCCACCACGCAATCACCGGTATGCCGACCACCACAATAGGCACGCCGGTTTTCATCCATTGCAGAAAACTAATTTCATGCCCTTGGCTTTGCAAATACACACTCATAAAAATGATGTTCGGTGGTGTACCAATGGGCGTGCCCACGCCACCTAAACTGGCAGCGTAAGCGATTCCCAGCAGCATCGCAGTAACCACACGTTTATCTTGCACCCCACTTAAGGCTGCCATGGTGATGGGCAGTAACATCAGGGTTGTGGCGGAGTTTGAGATCCACATACTTAAAACGGCGGCGGTCAGCATAAAACCAAACACTAATTTTTTCGCACTTTTTCCTCCCGTAAGATTCACAAGGTAAAAAGCTAAACGCCGATGGACCCCTGACTTTTCAATGGATTTTGACAACATAAAGGCACCCATCAACAGCAAGATCACATGACTGCCTAAGGCAGATGCAGCTTGTGTATGACTTAACACGCCGGCCATTGGGAAGGCAAAAAATGGAATTAAACTGGTAACGGGAATGGGCAAAGCTTCACTGATCCAAAGCCCAGCGGTCAGCACTGTAATGGCTACCGTGGCGGCAATCATGTGGCTCTGGTCGACATAACGTAACAAGCCATAGCTGAGCACGGCGCACAGCACTGACAAACATAGCCAATAACTATTGGTGCGCATGGAACTCATCTAAAGCGCGTTTGGCCAAACGATAATCAGGGGATTTTTGCAGTGTCACAAAATCAACATGTGCACCTTTACGTAACTGTTTGGCTCGGGTGGCGCTCAGGGTACTCGGAAGTGCATCAATGACTTGACTGGCTCCTTTAGGATTATTGCAGACCAAAACCATGTCACATCCCGCAGCTTGCGCCAAGCGTGCACGGTCAACAATGCTACCCATTTGTACCGCCCCTTGCATCGACAGATCATCCGAAAATACCACACCGTCAAAGGCTAATTCTTTGCGTAAAATTTGTTGGATCCAAATAGTGGAAAAACCCGCTGGTAGTTCATCGACAGCGGGGTAGATAACATGGGCAGGCATAACAGCAGCCAATAAACCCAGTTGATGAATGGCCTTAAAAATATGCATATCTAGGGCAAAAATCTCACTGCGCTCTCGCCGGTCGACAGGCATGGCTACGTGTGAGTCCTCTTTTACGCTGCCATGTCCGGGAAAATGTTTGCCTGTCGCCTGCATGCCCGCCTTGTTCATGCCACGAATAAAGTGACTGGCCAAGCGGATAACATGCTCTGCTTGGTGATGAAAACTGCGATCACCTATCACCTCAGATATCCCTCTGACATCCAATACCGGAGCAAAGCTGATATCAATATCGAAGGCCAGTAACTCAGCCGCCATTAACCAGCCAAAATGTGCAGCGCATTGTTCAGACTTAAGCACGGCCTGAGCTTGTTCACGGCGAGTTTGGTCAAACAATGCCCCCATCGCCGGTATCGCACTAAACCCTTGGCGAAAACGTTGCACCCTGCCCCCCTCATGATCAACCGCAACGAGCAGTGAATGGCGCGCCACAGCGCGGATATGTTTGACCAAATCGCGAAGTTGCTTCTGGTCGTGGTAATTACGCGAAAACAAAATGAGACCACCCACCAACGGATGATCCAATATTTCTATTTCCTCAGGTGTCAGTTCATACCCTGACACGTCAATCATTAAGGGACCCATGGATACTTCTATTAAAAGGGAATCAAACCCACTATAAAAACATCCAAGAAAGGGAGTCAATGGCAAAACAGAGAATAGTTTGCCGACAAAGTTTTTAACGCGGCTGGGGTATAAAATTATGACTTTATTCAGCCCCCGTGTTTATACTAGCTTATCGTCATTTTTAGATGCTTCTCTATGGAATTTGCTACCGTTGGACTGATAGGCAAACAGGCACATCAGGGTGCTAACCTCAGTTTTAAAGCCTTGATTGTTTACCTCAAAAACCGCGGCTGCCGGGTTTTGGTAGAAGAAAATACGGCCAATAGACTGGATTCGGAAGGGTTTGAGTCAGCCAGTATTACCGAAATCGGTAAACAAGCCGACCTCGCCATCGTGGTCGGTGGTGATGGTAATATGCTTGGCGCGGCACGAGTATTGGCCGAATTTAATGTGGCGGTGGTAGGTATAAACCGCGGTAACTTAGGCTTTCTTACCGATATCAATCCTGACGATGTAGAACCGCAACTTGACAGTATCTTTAATGGTGAAGGCATTGCTGAGCAACGCTTTTTATTAGAAGTAGAAGTGTCTCGTAACGGCAAAATTCAGAGTAGAAACAGTGCCGTCAATGAAGTAGTGTTGCACCACGGCAAAGTTGCCCACATGCTCGAATTTGAGGTGTACATTGATGATATTTTTGTCTATAGCCAGCGCTCAGACGGCTTAATCGTTGCTACGCCCACTGGCTCAACCGCCTATTCTTTATCCGGTGGTGGCCCTATCTTAATGCCCAATCTTGATGCCTTAACCTTGGTGCCCATGTTTCCCCATACATTGAGTAGTCGGCCGATTGTGGTAGATGCAAATAGTGTAGTGAAAATGCAAGTGTCGCCTGAAAACCGTGACAACCTACAAGTAAGCTGTGACAGTCATATTGTACTCAGTGTATTACCTGGCGATGAAGTGCTGATCCGCAAAAAAACCCAACGTTTGTCCCTCATCCACCCCAAAGACTACAACTATTTTAAAGTGCTTCGCACCAAGTTGAACTGGGGCACAAAACTGTATTAATCCTGTTTTTTGTGCCAGTTGTGAATAGAAATATTTTATTGCTCCACTAGACAGCCAGCAAACACATGGTTATATTTACAGTTACTGTATATTTAACCATGTATCTCATATTATGTTAATGCATCTTTCTATTCGTAACTTTGCAGTGGTCAAATCCTTGGATGTTGATTTCTCAAAAGGTATGACGGCTATTACTGGTGAAACAGGCGCTGGTAAGTCTATATCAGTGGATGCCCTAGGTTTATGTCTAGGTGATCGAGCAGACATTAGCATGGTGCGAACGGGTGCAGATAAAGCAGAAGTCAGTGCCTGTTTTGATCTCACAGGGCTTCCATTGGCCAAGACATGGCTAAAAACCCATGAGTTACTTGATGAAAATGAGTGTTTGATTCGTCGGGTTATTTCCGCAGAAGGCCGTTCAAAAGCCTTTATCAATGGCGTACCTGTGTCATTGCAACAAGTGAAAAGTTTAGGTGCGTATTTATTAAGCATCCATGGTCAACATGCTCATCAACAGATATTAAAAAGTGACAATCAACGCAGTTTGTTAGATGACGTCGCCGATCATAAAACACTGTTAAGTGCCGTATCTGAGGCTTATCAAAGTTTAAAAGAGCAACAAAAACACTATCAGGGGTTGTTAGAGGGCCAACAACAACGAGCCGACAGGGCTCAGTTATTGGCTTATCAAATTCAAGAACTGGATGAATTTGCGTTACAAGACAATGAATTTTCTGAACTGGAAACTGACCATAAAAAACTCAGCCACAGTCAAACCTTGTTAGAACAAACTCAGCTTAGTTTTCATCAGTTATATGAAGCTGATGAATTTAACGCATTGAGCGCCGTGCAAAACAGTCTGGAACGTTTAATTGAATTGCAGGAGCATGATGCAGCCTTAAGCCCTATTGTGACGATGCTAAATGATGCCGCTATTCAAATAGAGGAAGCCGCTAAAGAATTGCGCACTTACACAGACCATCTAGAAATAGATCCCATGCGCATGCAAGCTGTGGAAGCGCGTTTTTCAAAAGCCTTAGACTTTGCCAGAAAACATCAAGTTACCCCAGAAAATCTGTACCAACACCATCAAACTTTATCAGCCGAATATCAAAGCTTAGTGCAGGATGATGATCTACTGGCTGATTTAAAAGAACAGATAGCAAGCAGTGAACAACGTTATTATTTAGCCGCCAAGAAACTCAGTGAATCACGGCAAAAAGTAGCCAAAGAATTGGCCGCCCAAGTTCAGCATCATATTCGTAAGATGAATATGCTTGATGCGCAATTTGCCATAGACGTTATGCATGTGGCTTCAGCCACACCGCAGCGTTTGGGTTTAGATCAGATTCAATTTAAGGTTTCAACCAATGCCGGACAAGCATTGGATGATCTGGAAAAAGTGGTGTCTGGTGGTGAGTTATCAAGAATTGGTTTGGCTATTCAAGTCATTGGTAGCAGTAAGCAGCAGGTTGCTACCATGATATTTGATGAGGTCGATAGTGGGATAAGTGGTGCAACCGCCTCTATCGTGGGTCAATTATTACGGAAACTGGGAGAATCAACCCAAGTAATTTGTGTGACGCACTTACCGCAAGTTGCGGCCAGAGCACACAATCAAATGTTTGTGACCAAATTCAGTGACAAATCGACGACTGAAACTCATATGATTTGTTTGGTAGAAAATGAACGAATTGATGAATTAGCGCGTCTACTAGCAGGTGACACCTTAACTGAGTCTGCCATTGCTAACGCCAGAGAATTGTTGCAAATCAGTAATTCCTAGTAATAAAGCATTGATTGCGGTAACTCGGCTGGGGTAGGATGCGTCGCCTATTTTAATTATAGGTTGACCTTATTTTTCATCGTCTGAGATACTAAATTATAATGAAGTTTAGAAATTTAATCGTGGTGCTCAGTGCCACACTGATGCTGTCGGCCTGTGCTGATTGGATTTTCCGTATTGATGTTCCCCAAGGCAATTTTTTAGATGAGAAAGACGTCAAAAAATTGCGTATTGCGATGACTAAAGAACAAGTTGTGTATGTATTGGGTAAACCCGTTGTTGAAGATTCCTTCGACCACGATACATGGTACTACTTGTATCAAATGAAACGTGGTATGAAAAAACGTGGCGACGATTTTCGCAAAGAACTGAAAATCGTGTTTGTTGACGATAAAGTCAGTGAAGTAGTGGGCGATTTTGAATTATCCGAAGACTTTGCCATCCCCCTTGACCAATAACAGCATTGTTGTGAAAACTGTTCATGAATAAGACTTTTTTTATTAGCATTGTAGCCTTGTTACTCAGCGCTTGTGTTGCCCAAGCGAGCAACCCCAAGGTCGTAGTGAAAGAGACCAAGGCTTACAGCCAAGTCGAAGCTGAAGTACAGAATATTCTGAGTCAGGATTCAGCAAAACAGTTACTTATTGTACTCGACATCGATAACACCATACTGACCAGCGCCAGTGATCTTGGTAGTGATATTTGGTATCAGTGGCAGCATCAAGACCTAGCCATTAAACCAACAGCAGAGCAAATGGTGAGTTGTTTGTATGAAGATAGCATTAATCTGTTGTATGAACTGGCACCGATGCGCTTAACTGAACCCCACTTACCCCAGCTTATTGAGTCATGGCAAAAACAAGGCATCACAGTTTTTGCCTTAACGTCACGTTCACCGGGTAGCCGTTTTGCCACTGAACGTGAATTAAAACGAGCTGGCATTGATATGAGTATTACCGCTTTGGCTCCCGCCAACACCCCTGCTCCGGTTTATCGTGAAAAACTGCAGCGTGAGATGAGCTACATGGGCGGTATTATGATGACTTCTGGTATGAATAAAGGGCAAATGCTGCGATATATTTTGCAAAAAACAAATCGTCATTTTGCCAATGTGGTGTTTGTTGATGACTCACAAAAGAATATTGATAATCTGTACGCCGAGTTTAATCAAACAGGCGGATTAAACAGTCAACCAGCTCTTGCCTTAACGCTTTTTCATTACACAAAAATTGAAGATGAGCGAATAGCCGCCCAGGGCGCGGTGTTAACTCAGCAGCAAGCTGACGCGATGGCACAGCAATGGCGTATGTTAAATGCCACCTTGGATAGTATTTTTCCAGCCCGTCAAATCGATACCTGCTTAAATTAATCCCTAAAAAACCTAAGCTGACGAAGAAATCCTCGCCAACTTGTGGCATACTGCGCGCCATTTTTTAGTCAGCTGTGTAAGTAAAAGAAAAATCAGCAAGCAAAACGGTTAGGTCTTGTGTCTGACGTGGCGCTGGCGCGTATTTATTGTTCTTTTACTGCTACCTCTTGGGAAGATTACCTTGTTAACATCCGCAAATATCACCATGCAATTTGGCGAAAAGCCCTTATTTGAAAATGTTTCCGTTAAATTTGGCAATAACAATCGTTACGGCTTGATTGGTGCAAATGGCTGTGGCAAATCCACTTTCATGAAAATACTGGGTGGTGATCTTGAACCTTCTGCCGGCAATGTTTCCATCGACAGTGGCGAACGGATTGGTAAACTAAAACAAGACCAGTTTGCTTATGAACATTGCACGGTCATCGACACAGTGGTGATGGGTCACAACGAATTATGGACAGTTAAGACGGAGCGGGACAGCATCTACGCCAACCCTGACATGTCCGAAGAAGATGGTATTCGCGTCGCTGAGTTAGAATCAGAGTTTGCGGAAATGGATGGCTATACCGCGGAAGCTAGAGCTGGCGAATTGCTGATTGCCGTGGGTATTCCTGTGGAGCAGCATTTTGGTTTAATGAGTGAAATAGCGCCGGGCTGGAAACTGCGGGTGTTATTAGCGCAAGTGCTGTTCTCTGATCCTGACATTATGTTATTGGACGAACCTACCAACAACCTCGATATCAACACTATTCGCTGGTTAGAGACTGTGCTCAATGATCGCAACTGCACCATGATCATCATTTCCCACGATCGCCATTTTTTAAACTCTGTGTGTACCCATATGGCTGACTTAGATTATGGTGAAATCCGTTTATTCCCGGGTAATTATGACGAGTATATGTTGGCTTCTACCCAAGCAAGAGAGCGCTTAGTCGCCGACAACGCCAAGAAAAAAGCGCAAATCGCTGAGTTACGTACCTTTGTAAGCCGTTTCTCTGCCAATGCTTCGAAGTCTAAACAAGCGACGTCCCGAGCTCGCCAAATTGACAAAATCAAATTAGATGAAGTCAAACCCTCAAGTCGTCAAAACCCCTTTATTCGTTTTGAAGAATCCAAAAAACTGCACCGCTTGGCACTGGAAGTTAATGGTCTAAGCAAACAATATGACGAGGTATTGTTCAAAAACTTAAACATGATGGTTGAAGTGGGTGAACGCATTGCGGTGATTGGTGCTAACGGCGTGGGTAAAACCACCCTGCTCAACTGTTTACTCAATATCACACCTGCCAATGCTGGCGAAGTGAAGTGGTCAGAAAATGTCAACATTGGCTATTATGCGCAAGATCATGCCAGCGATTTTGTCACCGACATGAGTTTAGTTGAGTGGATGTATCAATGGGCCCAGGAAGGTGATGATGAGCAGGTGATTCGAGGCACCTTAGGCCGTTTGTTATTCTCGCAAAGTGAGATCAACAAATCTGTAAAAGTGATATCCGGTGGTGAACAAGGACGTATGTTGTTTGGCAAATTGATGTTACAACGGCCAAATATTTTAGTGATGGATGAACCCACCAACCACTTAGACATGGAATCAATTGAAGCCCTCAACCTGGCCCTCGAAAACTACCCCGGTACACTTATTTTTGTGAGTCATGACCGAGAGTTTGTTTCGTCATTAGCCACACGCATAATTGAAATCACTCCAGCTAAAGTTATTGATTTTAAAGGGGATTACGAAAGCTATTTGGCCAGTCAACAAAGTTAAACCCGATGCTAAACGGCAAAATAATGCTGAATTTCAGGTCAAAAAAAACCGGATAAATCCGGTTTTTTTGGGGGTTTATTTTTAGTGCACAGTAAGCAACCACGATACAAACGCTCTCGCTTCTTGCGCGTTGTTAAATACACCGATTTTTTGTCCACATTGGTCAGCAAAGGCCACGCGGAGTTTGTTCACAGAAATAGTATGAACTGGATACGCCACTTGGATCTGCGTGCCATGATAAGTTTGGAAAGACATAATAAAACTCTATTTTAAGACTGCTTCAACGAGCAATTACACGATAAAATAAGCTTCAGTATTGATATTGACGAGATGTGTATTGACGAGAATTTCTCTACGATACAGATTTTTACTAGTTAAGCGTCTTTGGGAACATTACCCACTACCCGCTTATTGATTTCGCCCTACGATAATTCAGCTTGGTTATTTTTTTAATGTTGGCTGACTGGATCAAAGAAAGACACGACATTGAAGGCTTACAAGGTGAGACGGTCTGTAAGCCGAGGTCGAGTATAAAGAGCCTCCTGTTACGAAGCAAGCACTAATTTTCGAGTAGTCTGCTATCATCCTGGCACAGGAAATTGAGGCAGCAACATGAAAATAGCGGTTCTAGTAGACATTCAGAACATTTATTACACCACTCGCGATGCATTTGGCAAACAGTTCAATTACCGTGCGTTGTGGCACGCTCTGAGTCAACAAGGTGACATTGTGATTGCGAAAGCCTACGCGATTGATCGAGGCGATAAACAACAAGAGAAGTTTCAAAGTGCCTTGAAACACATAGGTTTTGACTTGCGCTTAAAACCTTTTATTCAGCGCAGTGATGGTTCAGCTAAGGGGGATTGGGACGTGGGTATCACTATTGATGCCCTTGACGCAGCGTCGCAGGTAGATTGTCTTGTTTTACTCTCTGGCGATGGCGACTTTGCCTTATTACTGGCTGCAATTAAACAAAAGTATGCCTGCCATACAGTGGTCTATGGTGTGCCACAACTAAGCGCTGTGGCATTGGTGAATAGCTGTGACAGCTTCATCAATATAGATGAAACATTACTGCAATAAGGTTTTCTAGCAGAACTTACTGCCGCTAAAATAACTGAGCAGCAGCGAAGGCAAGACAGTAAGCCAGCAGTCCGTAGCCAACAAACAGCCCCCAAGCAATGCGACGACTGCCGGTTTCACCCTTGATGGTTGCAACAGTCGCAACACATTGCAAAGCCACCACGTAGAACAACATTAAGCCTATGCCCGCCCCCAAAGCCAAACCATCAGCTTGTATATTTTCTGCTAAACCAGCAATGTTCTCATCGGCCCCTTCAATCCCAAACAAAGTACCTAGTGCGCCAACAAATACTTCTCGCGCTAAGAAAGAAACTAAAATCGCTACGCCATAACGCCAATCTAAGCCTAGGGGCTGAAAAATAGGCTCGATCCAATGGCCTAACATAGCCAAATAAGAAGACTGCAGTTCTCCATTTTGTGGAAAATATCCTAAAAACCAAATCACCACTGACACCATAAATATGATGGGTGCAGCACGTTTAATGAACTGCTTGGCACTGGTTAATACACGATGGATCAGGGGTTTCCAATGGGGTAAACGATAGGTTGGTAGCTCAAGAATAAAGGGCATTTCCGGCATATCTTTATTTAGTGAGGTTAATTTGTTTAATACAATGCTAACGGTCAGTGCCGTGACGATGCCAAATAAATATAAACCGAAAAATGTGATGCCCTGCAGGTTTAATAAACCACCTGCATAACGAATATCTGGCACCAAAACGGCGATTAACAAGGCATAAACGGGGAGCCTCGCAGAGCATGACATTAAGGGAATGGTCATCATGGTGATCAAACGTTTGCGCGGCGACTCGATGGTGCGGGCTGCCATGATGGCGGGAATCGCACAGGCATGTCCTGACAGATAAGGGATAAAACTACGTCCTGATAAACCAAAATAACTCAGTGGTTTATGACAAATTAACGCCGCTCTGGCCAAGTAGCCACTGTCTTCCAATAAACCAATAATTAAGGTCAATACCATAATTTGTGGTACAAAAACCAAGAAAGAACCCACGCCACCAAACAAGGCATCGGCAACAAAATCATTCACCACACCTGCCGGCAACAAACCTGTGGCAATGGCCGCCCCCTCGCCGATCACCGCTTCAACCGCATCCATTAACGGCGTGGCCCAGCTAAAAATACTTTGAAATAATAAAAACATCAGGGACAAAAAGATAATACCGCCCCAAATATTATTTAACAGAAAATCGTCAATGCTGTTTTGCCGCTTAAGCACCACATCGGCTTGAATACCGTAGCGTTTAGACAGCCCCCGACTTATTTCCAATACAGGGGAATCGCTTTGTTCGTTCGCCAGTGGAATATAATCCTCGGGTGACTGACCGGCTTTAATTAAGGCTAATTTAAACTCGTGTAAGCCAATTAAAGTTTTGGCTGACAATGCATACACCGCACAACCCAAATCACGAGAAAGTTCTTCTGTATCGATGTTGTGACCAAAACGCTGCACTTCGTCAATCATGTTGAGTGCAAAGATTAACCCTTTATTGTGCGCTCTGGCTAAATCCCTCACTTGCAGGCCAAACACTAAACTACGTTCCAGGCGAGTGGCATCAAGATTACAGACAATAAGGGATGTATCGTCACTGTGCATGGCTTCATGCAACTTTTGCACGGCCAGCTCTTCATCACGAGAAAGGCTGTTTAAAGAATAGGTACCAGGAAAATCAATTAACTCAAATTGTTCAAATTTGCCGCGTTTAAGTTCGACAGTGACGCCCGGGAAATTAGCGACCTTCTGGCGCAAACCGGTCAGTTGGTTGAATAGTAGACTTTTCCCTGAATTGGGCTTGCCAACCAAGATAATGTTTTTCATTAATTATCCTAATACCGCAGCAGAAAAAGATGGCGGAAGTGGCCCGCCATCTAACGAAGATTTCATTTTTATATCAAGCGGGATGCACGTTAATGCGACTGGCGATGCTTTGTTCCAAGCTATACACCGTATCACCTAATTGCAAAACCAATGGACCTTTCATGGGGCTACGGCGTAAACACCGGATCAGTTGCCCAGCGGCGAAACCCATTTCATTTAAACGTTGAAAAACGGCGGGCAGCAAGGTGGGATCTACACTTTCGATATGTGCAGACTGCTTGTTGCGAACTTCCCAAAGTGTCATTGACTACCTCAACTAGTTTACAAATTAAAACTATTCGCATTTATATCATTAAACTAAAGGCTATTGCAATATGTGTGAAGGCAATCCACGCGGATTGCCTTTTTTGAGAAAGTGTAAGGTTTAAGCTACACGCAGATGATCAGCAACTAAGAAGGCCATTTCCAATACTTGGTCAGCGTTAAGGCGCGGATCACATTGCGTTTTATAGGCTTGTGCTAAATCTTCATCACTGATTTGATAGGCGCCACCCGTGCATTCTGTGACA
This sequence comes from Paraglaciecola sp., assembly GCA_009993955.1. Lineage (GTDB taxonomy): Bacteria > Pseudomonadota > Gammaproteobacteria > Enterobacterales > Alteromonadaceae > Paraglaciecola. The sequence continues at coordinate 55,425 of JAACSL010000018.1, read as the reverse complement.
TGCTGTCCGGTCATTTCTAAGTGAATACCACCCGCATGGGTACCTTCTGCATCATGGGCCGCAAAAAACTGCTGGATTTCTCGCAAGATTGCATCGAAATTCCGCGTTTTATAACCGCTTGTTGCCTTAATTGTATTGCCATGCATGGGGTCTGAACTCCACACAACACTGCGCCCTTCTTGCTTCACTTTACGCAACAGGCGTGGCAGATTGCTTTCAAGCACATCAGCCCCCATGCGCGTAATCAAAGTCAAACGGCCCGGGGAGTTTTGTGGATTGAGGGCATCAATGAGTCGAATTAGCTCATCTTCCTGCATACTCGGCCCCACTTTCACACCAATAGGATTGTGAATACCGCGGAAAAACTCTATATGAGCATGATCGAGTTGGCGAGTGCGTTCACCTATCCACAACATGTGAGCAGAGCAGTTGTACCAATTGCCGGTTAAGGTATCAACTCGGGTCAGTGCCTGTTCGTAATTGAGCAACAAAGCTTCGTGAGACGTGAACAAGGTTGTTTCATGTAGTGTGGGCGTATTGGTTGAATTAATTCCCATCACACTCATGAATTCCAAGGACTCTTGAATGCGCTTGGCGATATCTTGATAACGACTTTTCAGTGGATTGTTTTCCACAAACGCCATATTCCAACGATTTACTTCGTGTAAATCCGCTAAACCACCTTGGGCAAAAGCACGCAATAAATTTAACGTGGCAGCGGCCTGATGGTAAGCCTCTAACATACGCTGAGGATCAGGTTGTCGGGCTGCTTCAGTAAACTCAAAACTGTTAATGATATCGCCACGATAGCTGGGCAACGACACACCATCGATGGTTTCCATATCGCCGGAACGAGGTTTTGCATATTGGCCCGCCATCCGTGCCACTTTCGTCACCGGGCAACGACCAGCAAAGGTCAATACAATGGCCATTTGCAAGATGACTTTAAGGGTGTCACGGATCTTAGGGGCATTAAATTCGCTAAATGACTCTGCGCAATCGCCACCTTGCAGTAAGAAACCCTTGCCCTGTGCCACGTCACCAAGCTGGCGATACAGCGCCCGTGTTTCCGCGGCAAATACGAGGGGCGGATAGCCTTTCAGTTTTTGCTCCACTTGCTGCAGGTGTGCAGCGTCTTGGTATACGGGTTGTTGCAAAATAGGCTTTGCACGCCAACTATCGGGCTGCCATTGACTCACGGGATATCCTTGTAATGTATTTAGGTACTGTAACTTGCTCTAGTATAAACCCAAGCCCCTGTTGTACGACAGGCTTAGACACACAAGAAAGTAGAGGGAATGCGGGTTAAATTCAATCTTTACTACCTATCTTCTAGATAAGTTTGAAATATCTTATGGCCATGTGCATGAGCAAAAGACTGAATGGGACAACTGAATATTTGGCTAAGTTGACTATCTGATAAGGCGTCTAGGGCCGGTAAGCTTGCCACCAGCCGTCCTTTGTCCATCAGCCACACAACATTGGCATACCGTTGACAGAGGTTGAGATCATGATGACTGACAATCACCACATTGCCACCTTCTGCGAACATCTGAAGTTGTCTGAATAAAGCATGTTGGTGTTTAAAATCTAAACCTTGGGTGGGTTCGTCTAGTAAAATCAAGGCATTTCCTGCTTGCAACGCCGGCCAAACCTGCAGCAATACGCGGGCAATTTCTACCCGTTTATGCTCTCCCCCTGACAAGCTTTGCATCGGCCGTTGGAGAAATTCAGCAATGTCTAACGCATTGACCAAGTCACTGGGTAAGCGTTGCCCCCGAGTAAAAAAATCCAATGCTTCGGCCACGGTTAGGCCAAAAACTAAGGGGTGATGCTGCTCCTGTAAACAGCGGAATTTCGCCAATTGACCAGGACTAAACTGAGAGAGATTTTGCCCAAGTAACTGAATAAGACCACTCTGCCCCGCCAATAACCCCGCAGCAGCATGCAGCAGTGATGACTTGCCAGAGCCATTATTACCCATGACATGCACAAATTGCCCAGCTTGGGCCTGACACGTAATGTTAACTAAACGGCCTTTCACCGTGAGGGCTTCAATTTTCAGCATGCTGCCATCACTTACGACTCAAGCGTGCAATGGAATATAAAAATATCGGGCCACCCATGGTAGCCGTCACCATGGAAACGGGAAGACTAATACCAGCCAAGCTTGTAGACAGTAAATTGACCCACAATAATAAACTCGCACCAAGTAGGGCCGAGGCGGGCAAAATAAAACGGTTATTGTAACCAAAGATAAGACGCAGTACGTGAGGCACAACCAAACCAATAAAGGCGATAGACCCGGCGATAGACACCGCAGCACCGACACTCAAGGCGCAGGCGAGTAACACCGTGCGCCTGAATTTTGCTACATTCAAACCAGCCAACTGGGCGCTATTCGCACCAAAATAATACCAATTGAAGGCTTGTCCTTGTCTGAGTAAATAGCCTACCGATATCAGGATAATTGGCATCGCAATCGTCAAAACTGGCCAATCGGCTTGATACAAACTTCCCATTAACCAAAAGGTTAAATTGCGCATCGCCTGTGCATCAGAAAAAAAATGCATCCACGCGATGAGTGCGCCACTTAAGGTTGAGATGGCAATCCCCGCTAAAATGACCGCTGCATGATTGGCCACAAGACGTTTAGCCACCGCATAAATCAGTAGTGTGGAAATTAATGCTCCGATAAAACAGCCAAGAGGTAAAAGATATTGGAGACTGGTCGGTGATACGTTTTCACCAAGTAACAAAATACACGCCGCGACTAAACTCGCACCACTGGTGATGCCAATAATGCCTGGATCTGCCAAAGGATTATGCAACATCACCTGCAAACTGGCTGAACTGACGGCTAATGCCGCACCAACACAGCAGGCGGTTAAGACCAGAGGCAAACGTAATTGCCACAAAATCTGCCCATCAACCTTGCTCATATTGCTATAATTCAAACCAAGGAACAGGCTCAATATGATACTGATCATCAGAAGAATCGATAACACGATAAGGCTACGGCGTAACGATATTTTCACTGCTTAATTAAACAACGGAGTGGTGTAAAGTGATGTCGCGCAGTAAACCATTGGCCGCGGCTTCAATCTGATCAAGCACATATTCAAATCCACGCAAACCGCCGTAATAGGGATCGGGAATTTCCGTTTCATCGATGTTGGCATAACTCAAAAACAACGCAATTTTGTGATGGTATTCACTGGGGCTCATTTCCAATAAATTGCGTAAATTATCCTTATCCATGGCAAGGATATAATCGAAATCAATAAAATCTTGCTGACTGACTTTTCGACACTTCAAACCAGCAAAACTGTAACCTCGTGCTTCCCCTACTGCTCGCGAGCGAGAATCGGGTGGCGCCCCCGTGTGGTGACCCAGTGTGCCCGCTGAATCGATAAAAATATCTAAGTCACGTTGCGCGGCTTTTGCACGTAAAACAGCCTCGGCACTGGGAGAGCGACAAATATTTCCTAAACACACAAACAAAACTGCTGGTCGCTTTTGGGTCATAACCTAATTGCTCAATTGGGAGGGTGAATTTTTTCTGCTGGTTTGCGCCTATTCTATCGCTCTATACTCTGACGTCTAGTCATATGCACAGGAAAAGCAGAATGAATGTATTGATGCTCAGTAGTTCAAAGGTCGACCAACAGCCGTATTTAGCGCAAGTGCCGGCGCTGGTTGCCTCACATATGCCGACGGTCAAATTTTGGTTATTTGTGCCCTATGCAGGCGTAACACTGAGTTGGGATGCCTATACCCAGCAAGTACAGCAGGCATTGCCCGATTTGCAGATACGCAGTATTCATCAATACGCCGACGCCAAACAGGCTGTCGCTGAGGCTGAGGGTATTATGGTGGGCGGCGGCAATACCTTCCAGCTGCTCAACCAACTCTATCGCTTAGATTTAATCTCACTTATCCAAACTTGTGTAAGATCTGGCGTGCCTTACGTTGGCTGGAGCGCGGGTTCTAATATTTGCGGTGCCACGATTAAAACCACTAACGATATGCCCATCGTGCAGCCCCCCTCATTTAATGCCTTGGCATTTTTGCCTTTTCAACTCAATCCTCACTATATTGATGTACATCCTGCAGGTTTTCATGGGGAAACACGGGCTCAACGCCTCGCTGAATTTTGTCAATTAAATCCCACAACCCCGGTCATTGGCCTGCGTGAAGGTTCAACTTTATATTTAAATCAGGTGAGTCAACAGCCAAGTCAGTTAAGATTATTAGGAGAGCGCCCCGCTGCATTGTTTTTGGCAGACAGCATCACCCCCTTGCCACCACTCAGTGACATCAGCGCTTTATTAATAGCCTAAAGCACTGAGATCAAGATATTTAACAGCCTGTGTCGGATCGTCTAAACGCGGCAATATGCCCAACAGTGGTGCCGCCAACAGCTGCGCCAAACTGCTAATATTTTCAGCTAAATAAGGCATGTCTGGGTCGACTTGATTGGCCACCCAACCCACTACTTTTAAACCATGCTGGCGCACACTGTCGGCGGTCAACATGGCATGATTCAAACAGCCGAGGCGCATACCCACCACAATAATGACAGCTAAGTTCTGTTGGGCGACAAAATCTGATAAATAACTTGCTTCGCCGTTGGCATCATTACCCAATGGCAAACGCCACCCCCCTGCACCTTCGATCATCAGTACATCAGCTTGTTTGGCCAATAAATGACTGAAACCTTCTTTAATTTTGGCTAGCGATAGGTCAATAACATGGCCGTCTTGACGATATTGCTGTGCGGCAATATGCGGGGCAATGGCCAATGGTAGAGCAAGGGGATTAATTTCTTGATAGCTCAAAGGCATACTGCAAACTTGCTGCAAGGCAAGGGCATCCTCATTCTGCCACCCTTCTGGGGTTGCGGTGCAGCCAGCGGAAATGGGTTTATAGGCTGCAGTGGACAGCCCTTTTTCATTCAGTGCTCGAATGAGGGCAACGGCAGTGAAGGTTTTACCTACTTCAGTATCGGTGCCGGTAACAAAAAAAGCTCGGCTATTGGCCGAAATATGTCCCATGGATCTTACTCCTCAACTGTCACTGTGCTGACAGTGTAAAAAAACCAAGTCATACGACAATGGTAAGGCATTAAAGGTTGCATATTGATGACGATATTCTGCTTCTAATTGTCGCAACAAACTGCGTGATAACGGCTGAGCAGACTGGGTGTTTGGCTCACTGGCCTGCAATAACACATTGGCTCCCACTTGCTTAATAGAGCTTAATAATTCACGTAAACCCAGGTGATAACTTGTATAACGTTGACGCTGCATTTCGACCTTTAAACCACTGTTCAACGCGGCCTGGCGCCATGTTTCTGCGCGGTGGAATTGATTGACATGGCGGAATTGATCAAAGTGAGCCCACACTGAATTAAGCTCAAAAAAAGAATTGTCGACCATGATAGCCAAGACAGCTTGGCCACCTGGTTTGAGCACGCCACGAATTTGCTGCATCACGAGATCTGGCTGCGCACACCACTGCAGTACCATCGATGAAAAAACGGTATGGACTGAATGTTGTTGCAAGGGTAGCTGCTCGGCATCAGCTTGTAGCCATGTAATCACCCCATCTGGGTCTGGAGGTGAAACAGATTCCGTTTTGGCATAATGTAACATGCCCATGGCTATATCGATGGCGTAGGTGGTGTTACTACGAGCAGCCAACATGCGCGTAATACGTCCGGTACCACAACCAATATCTAGGCTCACACCCACTTGTTCAGGTAAATACGACAAGGCATCCATGGCCACCTGTAATTGTATCTGCGCTGCCTCATTATACTGCCCTGCTGCGCGACTAAACTGGCGAGCAATACGGATTTTCTGTGTGTGGCTTACTTGCTTATGCATGGCTTAAGTCTGACGAGGGCTGCACTGGTTTACACAAACTCAAGGCTTGCACCAAGGCTTCAATATCACTTTCTTTATGCAGCGCGCTGAGGGTAATTCTTAATCGCTCAGAGCCCACAGGCACAGTAGGTGAGCGAATGGCCGACACCCATATACCCAGTTTTTCTAATTTTCGACTCATCGCGAGGGCTTGACCTGCGTCCCCGACTAACAGGGGTTGAATAGCGGTGTCCGAGGCAAGCACAGGTAACTTAGCCGCCATCGCGAGAGATTTAAATTGAGCGATCCGTTGCCTTAACACAGTGCGTCGACTAGGATCGATGTTTTCTTTCAGACTGCACAATGTTGCATGTGCTTGGGCAGCTGGCATAGCAGTGCTGTAGATGTAATGACGAGCAAAATTAACCAGATAATCAATCAGCTCCGTGCTGCCCGCCACAAAAGCACCGGCTGTGCCAATGGCTTTGCCAAAGGTACCCATTACAATAGGCAACTCATCCTGACTCAGTTGATGCGCTTCCACCACACCAAACCCCTGTTCGCCTAACACACCAAAGCCATGGGCATCGTCTATCATCAACCAGCTGTGGTTTGTTTTGGCAATGCCCACCAGCGCTCTCACAGGGCATTGATCACCGTCCATACTAAAAACACTCTCACTGGCGATGAGTATATCCTTTGGCGGATTAGCACCGTGTATTACTTGGAGTTGTGCTTGCAGTGCCTGCATGTTGTTGTGGGTAAAACGCTTTAATACCGCGTCACTCGCTAGGGCACCATCAATAAACGATGCATGCATCAGTTTGTCGGCTAAGATAAGACCTGAGCTTTGCCGTGTGGCGCGGGTTTTGTTGGCCGTGAACAAGGCCTGACAAATCGCCTGATTGGCGGCAAAGCCTGAACTAAACAAAAGCACCTTGTCTCGTTGTAGGTGAGTCGCAATATAAGATTCTAATTCAGCATGAACGTGTTGATAGCCACTAACTAGCGGTGAAGCACCGCTTCCCGCGCCGTAAAGGCAAATACCATCTACCCAAGCTTGCATCACCGCCGCCGATTGCCCCAATCCAAGGTAGTCATTGCTGCAAAAATTGAGCATATATTGGCCGTCGATCTTTACCAACGCACCTTGTCTGTTTTCAAAACAGCGGCGTTGACGCAGTATATTTTGCTGAGCACGCTGCGCCAGATTGGCGGAAATAAAGTCAAAAGGCATCAGTTTTTGTACTTGGCGCTGCTGCCTTGTGTGGCGTCATAAAATAATGATGGTGAGCTTGTCTGGGCAATTTCATCTAACAAGGTCGCCGCATGTGCCTCATCTGAGTAGTCTTTACGGTGTGCAGAGTTGATCCCCAATTTTTTAAATAAACGCACATCTTCATGGGTTTCTGGGTTTGACGTGGTTAACAGTTTGCAACCATAAAAAATTGAATTTGCGCCAGCCATAAAACACAAGGCCTGCATTTGTTCATTCATGGCTTCACGCCCTGCTGAGAGACGCACGTAAGAATGTGGCATCATGATCCGCGCCACTGCTATGGTTCGAATGAATTCAAAACTATCCAAATCATCAACCTTGTCTAGCGGCGTGCCTTTAACTTTAACTAACATGTTGATGGGCACACTCTGTGGGTGCTCAGGCAGATTCGCCAACTGCATCAACAAACCACTGCGATCTGCTGCGCTTTCTCCCATGCCAACAATGCCACCGGAGCAGACATTCATGCCAGCCTCGCGCACATGGGTCAGGGTATCCAAACGGTCTTGATAAGTGCGGGTGGTAATGATGTCACCATAAAATTCTGGAGAGGTATCGAGATTATGGTTGTAATAGTCTAGCCCTGCTTGCTTGAGCGCCAGCGCCTGTGAGCGACTTAACATACCTAGGGTCATGCACGTTTCTAAACCCAATTTTTTCACTTCACGCACCATTTCTACCAGATAGGGCATGTCACGCTCATGGGGATTTCGCCACGCCGCTCCCATGCAAAAACGACTTGATCCCGCTGCTTTAGCTTCTTTAGCGCGTTCCAGCACCTTATGCATTTCTAACAAACGTTCTTTTTCTAAACCCGTGTCATAGCGCGCACTTTGTGGACAATATTTGCAATCTTCTGGACAAGCCCCTGTTTTAATCGACAAGAGTGTGCTGACTTGCACATGATTAGGATCAAAGTTTAGGCGGTGCACACTCTGTGCCTTAAACAATAAATCGTTAAACGGCAAGGAAAACAAGGCATTCACTTCGGCCACACTCCAGTTGTGACGAACAAGGAGGGGCTGATCAACGGGGGAATTCGGGGTTGTCGTTGCAATTGTCATAATAAGCCTTTGGGTATTCGTACTTTACATCGGATTCGAGCGCGCTTAGTCTATGGCGCGCTTTGCGCTTGTCAACTTCAATCTATATTTCAACCTTACATTTGGACAAATTTTGAACGAATCATTGAAGGCAAATTTACGTTTTGACCAACAGCATATTTGGCATCCCTATACCTCAGCCATCGATCCTTTGCCGTGTTATCAAGTGGTTGGCGCCCAAGGGGTGCATATTCAACTTGCCACAGGTGAGGTTCTTATTGACGGTGTTTCATCATGGTGGACCGCCATCCATGGCTACAATCATCCCCTACTGAATCAAGCCTTGGCTGAACAGAGTCAGAAATTTGCTCATGTGATGTTTGGTGGCTTGACTCATGAGCCTGCCATTGATTTGTGTCGCACCTTATTGAGCATTGCACCCAGTGGTTTAAATCGTGTCTTCCTCGCAGATTCGGGCTCGGTGTCTATAGAAGTCGCCATGAAAATGGCCCTGCAATACTGGGCGTGTCAGGGTAACAGCCACAAACATAAATTTATCACCCCACGCAACGGTTACCACGGTGATACCTTTGCAGCAATGTCAGTTTGTGATCCTATCAACGGCATGCATTCCTTATTCAACGACAGCTTAACACAACAAATATTTGCCCCTGCGCCACAAACGCGTTTCGACCGACATTGGAACGAAGACGATATCCAATCCATGCAGCAATTAATTGAGCAACACCACCATGAAATTGCCGCCCTAGTGCTCGAACCGATTGTGCAAAATGCGGGGGGCATGCGCATTTACCACCCGAACTATTTAAAACGTTGTCGGCAACTGTGTGACGATTACAACATTTTGCTGATCTGCGATGAAATTGCTACCGGCTTCGGACGCACTGGTCTTATGTTTGCTTGTGAACATGCGGATATCAGCCCTGATATCATGTGTGTAGGCAAAGCCTTAACGGGCGGGTATTTGAGTTTAGCAGCAACCTTATGTAGCGAAGATGTGGCGCAGGGCGTTTGCCAAGGGCAACCCGGAGTTTTTATGCACGGCCCGACTTTTATGGGCAACGCCCTAGCCTGCGCTGTGGCCAATGCCAGTCTCAGTATCTTGGCAACGGGAGCTTGGCAACAGCAAGTGAAAGAGATAGAGCAGCAATTACGTCGAGAGCTTGAACCCTGCCGCACATTAAGTACCGTGGCGGATGTTCGCGTATTAGGCGCCATTGGCGTGGTGGAATGCAAAGCACCGGTCAATGTGGCGGAACTGCAGCGAAAATGGGTGGCACAAGGTGTATGGATCCGTCCCTTTGGCAAGCTGATCTATATCATGCCACCTTACATCATTCAGCCTGAAGAACTGCACCGGCTAACCCAAGCGATCTTTGCTGTATTGCGCTAGAAATAATTGGCCTGATGATTGCTCTAATGATTGTCCTAATGAAAGGTGGCGAGGGGTAAAGCCGTCAGGTGTTTTACTTGGTCGGCAAGCACAGCATTAGCGGGATCGTGAGGACACTGGCGCAGAAAATACTGATAATCAGCGAGAGCAACCTGCGGGCAATCTAACTGATGCAACAGGAAGCCGCGATCCCGTCGTTCGTATGGGTCGTCGGGGCACAAACCCACCAAAAACTCCACAACGGTTAAGGCCGCCTGAAAGTGTTGAGCATTAATGTAGGCGGCTTTTAAATTGTGTAATAAGCGCACCATCATCTCTTCACACGTGGCAGATAAAAGCACTTCAGGCGGCATTTTCTCCTGCTCAACTTCACCCAAAATACTGAAATACAACGCTTCTAAGTCAGCTTTAGTCAGTTCTCGACCATTATTTGGATCGATGTAAATAAACTGCTGCTCTGCAAATTCGCAGCGTATGAGGAAGTGGCCGGGGAAATTCACGCCCTCTACCTTAAACCCTAAGGCTGAGGCCAGCGTTTTGAATACAATCGCTAAGCTAAGTGGGTTGCCCGTGCGATAATCAAGTACGTGGTCCATGAGACTATGCTGACTGGCAAAAAAATCCTGTTCGTCTGCTGTAAACGCTAAATCCAGGTAAAAAAACTTAATGAGACTGCGTAACGTTTGCGGCGAAGCACTGTGTATGGCATAGCGAGCTCTAGCCGTATTACTCCAGTCTTCAATTAACTGTGTGTAGTGCTCGACAGGTTTATGGCCAAGGTGAAAATACCGCGCTAAGACTACCGCAGCATGCAACACATCGTGATTGGCAATAATTTGTTTTAAGCCCTGCACTGCATTTCCCAGGATTACGATAAGCTACTGTTACCTTTATATCGGAAAACCCCTTGTTATCTTTACCGTAATACTGGCAAATCAGCTGAAAAAAACCTTAACCAAAAATATGGGGTTGTTTGCTTACCGCGACCATGCCGGCATAGGCTAACCAGCTTACAGCACCAAGCAGACCAACAAATCGCATGGTCGTTGTCTTCGCTAACTTAAGTGCAATGGTCACCATCAACATATACATCACCAAGGCCAACAATTTTTCACTCACCCAGGCATCCACAAACGGATACTGATCAATCATCACACACAATACACCAGCACTAACCAACCACAGCGTATCAACGATGTGCGGGCTAATTTTTAGCCATTTTTTTTGTAAGGCTGGTGACTGGCGTAATGTCAGGACAAAACGCGTGATAAACAACAACAGGCTCAGAGCCATGGCCGTCAAATGCAAATGTTTTGTGAGTTCATACATGGCAGGTAAGGTTCCTTGCTAAAGTGGGCGGGTAAAAAAAACGTAAAAACTATCGTTATCTTGCTAGTACCTAACAAGATAACGAGACATAGATGTTTTATTGAGGGTCGGGATTGTCAGCGATGATTCTCTCAATACTTTCAATATTGTCCATCAACACATCCACGATATAAGGATCGAATTGCTTACCTTTTTGACTGTTGATATTGTCGAGTACTTTTTCAAGAGGCCACGCTTCTTTGTAATGTCGCTTGTGACGCAGGGCATCATAAGCATCAGCCAATGCAGTAATACGACAAAAAATATGAATATCTTCACCAGCTAGTCCACGTGGATAACCTTTACCATTCCAATATTCATGGTGGTCACGCGCGATCAAGGCAGCGGTCTTGATCAAAGGACGTTTCGAATCTTTTAGCAGGGCATAACCAAATTCAGCATGATTTTTGACGACTTCGCGTTCTTGTTCATTCAAACTACTGTGTTTATCGAGGATCAGATCTGGCACCTTTAACTTACCAATGTCATGCAAAGGCACGGCCTGCCCTAACATCTTTACCTCGTCAGCGCTCAAGCCCACCTTTCGGCCCAATAACTCACAGATTTTGACCAGCCTGAGTACATGTTTGCCGCCACCAAAATGGTGTTCCATGGCTTGGCCAATGCGTTCAATTACTTCCCGTTGAGTATCTTCAATATCTTTGTTGAGTAAAACATTGTCGAAGGCTATTTGCACATTCTGCGCAAATATTTCAACAAGGCGTTTATCTATTTTACTCGGTGATCTTGGTAGGCCAGACATATACAACAATGAGCCACGATTAGATTTGCTTTTGCAGTAGGCCACGAGATATTCGTCTTCGTACACCAAACTTTTGTTTTTTAATGCTTCTTTACACGAAGTTAGCTGTTTGCCACTTAAGACGTTCTCTAACTTTTGGCCTTCTTTGTGCAAATATTCCCCTTTACCAGTGAACACAAAAAGCTCACTAGGATGCGGATTTTCAATGGGTTTGGGGCCTGCCACTGCTGATGTCAAATAGGCACAATCTGTGCTGCCACCCAGCAAAGATGAAAGCTGTTGCAATATGCCTTCGATAAAATATTCGAGAGAATGGATGCTAAATAAATCCGCTGAAGCAGCGATGATTTTTTCTAAACCTAAGCGGTTTTCTTCAATCACAATAATGTCGCGATAAGAACGTAAGGCAGCAATCACCACGGTGAACAATTTTTGTGCAGTCAGTTCGGTTTTCGATTTATAATCGTTGATGTCGTAATTGAGGATCACATCACGCTCTGGGGCTTGGCCTGGCTGACCAGTACGCAAGATAATGCGGGTGAAATGATTGCTAAGTTCGTTGCGCACATAATCGGCCACTTTCAAACCGGCATCATCGGTCTCCATTACCACATCAAGTAAAACAACCGCTATATCATGTTGGGTTCTGAATATTTTTTTCGCTTCTTCACCACTGTAAGCACTGACAAACTCCAGACGTTTTCCTTGAAAGATGAAGTCACCCAAGGCCAACTTAGTGACGGCATGCACTTCAGGTTCATCGTCTACAATTAATACCTTCCATTTTCCAAGCGCTTGATGGATATCCTCGTGGGTATCTTCTGCAAACAAAATCTCATCTGACATCATTCATTTCCTGTGGCAACGTAATCAAGATGACATAGCACTCTTAGTGGTGCTGCCAGTGTCACTTGCTATGTCGCTAACATAAAACGAAAAGCGCTGAGTCTCAAGGCATATCGTGACAATACTGACCTAAAGTTATCCGCGCCAAGCCATTAAGATCGGTAAGGCAGCGCACCTCTCGAAAGCCATGGTGCGCGAAAATCCGTGCAATATCGCTGGCTTGATTGAAGCCATGTTCAATCAGCAACCAACCAAAGTTGGCAAGGTAACGGGGCGCTTGCGCAACAATTAGGCGAATATCGTCTAAACCATCGGCGCCAGAAACCAACGCACTCAGGGGTTCAAAACGCACATCCCCCTCAGCTAAATAAGGACTATGCGTTTCGACATAGGGTGGATTGCTGACAATGAGTTGGTAATGATTGTCAGTGATGGCAGAAAACCAGTCACTTTGTTGAAACGCAACATTGTGAATGCTGTGAGTGCTGGCATTGCGTTTGGCTAGGGCCACCGCTGCGGCATTTTTGTCGATGCCCCTCACCTGCCAAGTGGGTCTTTCACTAGCCAAAGCCAGAGCAATAGCGCCAGTACCGGTGCCCAAATCGATGACCTTTGTGGTGTCATCAAGCGGCAGGGCCAAAGCCGTTTCCACCAGTAATTCTGTTTCAGGACGAGGGATCAAGGTATCGTCAGACACCGCCAGTCGCAAACTCCAGAAATCTCGATAACCCAGCAGATGGGCAACGGGTTGACCCGACTTGCGCCGGGCAACAAGCTCAGCAAACTGTATTAGCTGCTCAGCACTGAGGCATTTTTCTGGCCATGTATATAAATAGATTAACTCGCAGCTTAATACACGACACAACAGTAATTTTGCGTCTAATTGTGGGCTATCGGGGGCATCGGATGATTGTTGCAACTGGGCAGTGGCCCAGCGCAATTGTCTATCAATGGTGCTATTTTGCATGCCTTAGTCGTCAGATAAAGACGCGAGCAAGTCAGCCTGATGTTCCTGCCGAATCGGTTCAATCACGGCATCTAAATCACCAGCAATAATTTCGTCGAGGCGATACAACGTTAAGTTAATGCGGTGATCGGTCATTCTACCCTGAGGGAAATTGTAGGTGCGAATACGTTCAGAGCGATCACCACTGGCCACCAAACTTCGACGCGTGCTGGTTTCTTCGGCTTTGCGTTTTTCTTCTTCTAATTGGTTCAAACGTGACTGTAATACGGCCATGGCTTTGGCACGGTTTTTATGCTGTGACCGTTCATCTTGACACTCAACAATCAAGCCAGTGGGAATGTGGGTGATACGGATGGCCGAATCGGTTTTGTTGACGTGCTGCCCACCTGCGCCCGACGCGCGGAAGGTATCCACTTTCAAATCAGCTTTGTTGATTTCTATGGCCTCAGACTCTGGGATCTCTGGCATAACCACAACCGTACAGGCAGACGTATGGATACGGCCTTGTGATTCCGTCTCTGGCACACGTTGAACTCGATGCCCGCCTGATTCAAATTTCATGGTGCCGTAAACCCCGTCCCCCATTAAATTTACGATAATTTCCTTGTAACCCCCATGTTCACCCTCGTTGCACGTGATCAATTCCACCTTCCAACGTTTAGACTCTGCATATCGAGAGTACATGCGGAATAAGTCGCCAGCGAATATGGCGGCTTCATCACCACCCGCACCAGCACGGATTTCTAAAAAGCAGTTGTTATCATCGTTGGGATCTTTGGGTAATAATAAGATCTGTAGTTCTTGGGTCAGTGTTTCAATCCGTTTTTTCGACTCTTTATACTCTTCTTGCGCTAGCTCGCGCATTTCAGCGTCGTCTTCCTGCAACAGATCTTGGGCACTGGCAAAATCTTGCTGAGCGGTTTGGAAATCACGAAAGCACTTCACGACGTCTTCAAGTTGTGCGTATTCCTTCATCAACGCCCGATATTTGTCTTGATCATGGCTAGTTGATGACTCACTTAACAAAGCCTGCACTTCTTCAAAGCGCTCATTCAGTGATTCTAATTTACGTTGTACCGATACTTTCATGGTTATCCTGTGTCTTGACCAAGCTCTGGGTTATTCTGCTGATGTGTTGAGTGTAGGTGTTGTGTCTTGTACTGCCAACAGCTAGCTAATGCTCTGGGGGGTGTTGTTTGATTTCAATGCCAAGTGCTTCTTGTAACAACGCTAAGCTCGACTCATCTTGTTCATGTGCGGCTTTTTTTAGGGCTTTGGTTGGCGCATGAATCAAACTATTGGTTAGTTTGTTCGCCAGCTCTGTCAACACGGTGGCGGGCTCTTTTCCGTCCGCCAACTGGTTTAGCGCGCGGGCTGTCAAAAGGTCACGTTGCAGCGCACTTTGGTCACGAAAATGTTTGAGTAAATCAATAGCACTTTGGCTTTGTTGCCATTGCAAGTACTGCTGTGCTTGTTGCTGAATCATTTGGTCTGCTTGTTGTGCAGCGTCTTGGCGGTTGGCTAAATTCTTTTCAACAATTTGTTGTAAATCGTCGACGGTATACAAGTAGGCGTCATTCAGTTGGGCCACTTCAGGTTCAATATCCCGTGGCACGGCCAAATCGACTAAGAACATGGGTTTATGTCGGCGTTCCTTTAAGGCACTCTCCACTAACCCCTTACCAAGAATAGGTAATTGACTGGCGGTAGAACTGATCACGATGTCAGCATCCTTTAAATGCTGAGGGATCTGAGCCAGAGTTAACACCGATGCACCTAAGGGCTTAGCAATCAGTTCTGCCCGCGCCAAGGTGCGATTCGCGACTGTTAGGGACTTTACTTTGTGTTCGGCCAGATGCTTGGCCACTAATTCAATGGTTTCACCCGCCCCAATCAAGAGCACTCGGCTTTTGTCCAGTGATGAAAATATATGTTTAGCCAGTTGCACTGAGGCATAGGCCACAGAAATAGCGTTTGCCCCAATTTCTGTCTCGTTGCGCACCCGTTTAGCGACGGCAAAGGTGTGCTGGAATAAGCGTTCAAACCCACCATTGATCACCCCAGAGTTGCGGGCATCGCTATAAGCTTGTTTCACTTGCCCCAGAATTTGCGGTTCGCCCAACATCAGTGAGTCCAAACCACTCGCCACCCGCATAATATGCACCACGGCGTCGAGTTCTTCGTGATGATAACAATTTTCCATTAACTCAGTGGGGCTAAGACCATGAAACTGGGCGAGCCACTGCACAACTTGCTGTTTGTCCGCGGTGTCTACCTGTGCATATATCTCCGTGCGATTACAGGTGGAGACAATCATGGCATCTTGGGCACCGGTGCTGCTGCTAAACGACGCCAATGCGCTAACCGTCGAATCAGCTGAAAAGGCGATTTTCTCGCGCAATTCAAGCGGGGCGGTTTTGTGATTTATTCCAAAGGCTATCAGGGTCATGCAGCGTAAAAAGTCAGAACAACGTTGGTTAAGTCAAATTGAGGGCGGCATTGTACGCAAAAGGTAAAACTATTGAAAGCGCAGTCATTTGTATGTTCCCATAGCGACTGATTGATTTTGTCCTGGATTAGGATACTGCTGTGCCAATAACCCACCTCACCACCTCTTATGTTAAATTAGGATTGCTTGGCTTTCTCAGCTTATTGCTGCTCGCTTGTGCCCACCAAGCCCCCAAACCAACCGTGAGGGTAGATGCCGAACAGCACCAAGCTGGATTAGCTGAACTCACTACGTGGCAAATTGCCGGACGGTTCGGTTTCAAAGGGCCAGAACAAAAGCAAAGCGCCAGTTTACATTGGGCACAACAGGGGCAAAATTATCAACTAACCCTTAGCACGATTTTGGGCACTGCGATTTTAAGCATGCAAAACGACAACGGCCTGATTACTGCCAAAGCAGATGACAAAAACTACACAGGGATTAACGCTAGTGAGTTGATATGGCAGATGACAGGCTGGACTATCCCGGTTGACCAGTTACCCATCTGGATCAAGGGGCAGTACACGGTCAATGATCAAGTGGTGATGAATGAGCAAGGGTTTGTCAGTCAACTAGCCCCGACCTGCCTAACCTGCCAAGGTTGGTTGATTAGCTACAGTAATTATCAGGTGGTGGAGAACAAGTGGTTGCCACATAAGATTGTGATGACCCATTCTTCGCGTAACGTTCAAGTTATTATTAAGGTAAATGCATGGACATTGAACGTTTAAAACCAGCATTAACGTGGTGGCCAAGTCCCGCCAAACTCAACCTATTTCTACACATTGTTGGTCGCTATGCCAATGGCTACCACCAACTCCAGAGCCTGTTCCAATTGCTTGATTATGGTGATGAATTGGCCTTTGATTGCAACCAAACAGGCAAGATTCGGTTGCTCACCCCCATGGCTAATGTTAAGCACGATGACAATTTAATCGTTCGTGCTGCACATCTGTTACAAACACAATGGGGATTAAAACACAGCGACAAAAACATACTTCTGCCGGGTTGTGATATTTACATAAAAAAATGTTTACCCATGGGCGGCGGCATCGGTGGTGGTTCTTCTAATGCAGCCACTACCCTAGTTGTATTAAACCATCTATGGCAAACAGGTTTCACCACAGCAGAGCTGGCAGGGTTTGCCTTAAGTTTGGGTGCAGATGTTCCCATATTTGTTGAGGGCAACACCGCGTTTGCTGAGGGTATTGGCGAACAGTTACAAGCGCTACCGCAGCCAGAGGCTGCTTATTTAGTGGTTTTTCCGCAATGCCACGTGGCTACTCAAGCGATTTTTAACCACCCTGACTTACCGCGAAATAGCGAAAAAATAGTAGCAAAAGACTATCAATTTTCTCAAACGCGCAACGATTGTCAGCAATTGGTCTGTGAACTGTTCCCCAATGTTGCAAAGTCATTACAGTGGTTGTTAGAATACGCGCCGTCGAGAATGACGGGTACGGGATCATGCGTTTTTGCGCAGTTCAGTGACCTTGCTAATGCAAGGCAAACCCAAGCTTTACTGCCCAAGGGCACGATAAGTTTTACCGCAAATGGCGTGAATCGATCACCATTACATCAAATAATGATGTGTCGCTCTGAATAGAGTCGCTCTGAAGGGAGTCGCTCTGATTAAACTTGATAACGGTAGATTTACTTTTAAGCTGATTAAAGCAACAACTGACGCAGTGCTACAACAATAGTCGTTGTTGCACTAAATTGGGGTATAGCCAAGTGGTAAGGCAGCGGGTTTTGATCCCGCCATTCGGTGGTTCAAGTCCATCTACCCCAGCCACTTTCAAACGCAATACACTGAGGATTTTATCGTGCCTGATATGAAGCTTTTCGCCGGCAATGCCGTTCCAGAACTCGCCCAAAAAGTAGCAAACCGACTCTACACTAAATTGGGCCACGCCAGCGTAGGACGGTTTAGTGATGGTGAAATCAGTGTAGAAATTCACGAAAATGTGCGTGGCGCTGATGTATTTATTATTCAATCTACCTGTGCCCCCACTAACGACAACCTGATGGAATTGATCGTGATGATCGATGCATTTAGACGTGCATCAGCAGGGCGTATTACCGCCGTTATCCCCTACTTCGGTTACGCTCGTCAAGATCGTCGAGTACGCTCTGCTCGCGTTCCCATCACGGCAAAAGTGGTTGCTGATTTCCTCTCAAACGTTGGTGTTGACCGAGTCCTGACCATTGATTTGCACGCCGAACAAATTCAAGGATTCTTTGACGTGCCGGTTGATAATGCCTTTGGTACGCCGATTTTGTTAGACCATATGCGCCTGCGTAAAATGGACAATCCTGTGGTGGTATCACCTGACATAGGTGGCGTTGTGCGCGCCCGAGCGGTGGCCAAATTGCTCAACGATTCAGACTTAGCCATTATTGATAAACGTCGTCCCAAAGCCAACGTTGCCCAAGTCATGCACATCATTGGTGATGTGCAAGACCGCGATTGTATTATCGTTGATGACATGATTGATACTGGTGGTACCTTAGCCAAAGCAGCAGAAGCGCTGAAAGCCCATGGTGCAAAAAATGTGTATGCTTACGCTACCCACGCCATATTTTCTGGCAATGCGGCGCAAAACTTAAAAGATTCTGTGATTGATGAAATTATTGTCACCGACAGTATCCCACTTAGTGATGAAATCAAGGCACTCAGTAAGGTGAAGCAGTTGACCCTGTCAAACATGTTAGCGGAAGCGATTCGCCGAGTGAGTAACGAAGAATCAATCTCTGCGATGTTTGAATATTAAACAACACGTTTATGGGCTTAAGTAGCTTGTTACTTGAGCCCGCTCTCCCAGCCCCACTACCTTTGACTAATTTCATTGTTTAACGACCAGCCACTTGTGTCGGTGGAGGGTCGATGGTAACATTTGCCGCCCTTTTTTAGGGGTAGGTAGGCAGATTGCTTTTGTCTACCGCTGCTAACGCCCTAGTTTTCTAGCTTGTTAACAGTTTTATGGTAGATTTTGGTCGCAAAAATTTACCCACACTTATTAAATTTGGAGTTACCTCAATGTCTGATGGAATTTTTACTCTGGACGCAGAAATCCGCAACGATTTAGGGAAAGGTGCGAGCCGCCGCCTACGTCACGCTGGTAAAGTACCTGCTGTTCTATATGGAGCGGATCAAAAAGCCGTTTCTTTAAGCCTTTCTCACAATAAAGTTTTTCAAGCTCAAGAGTTTGAAGCGTTTTATTCACACGTATTGACTTTGAATCTTGAAGGCAAAGCGATTGAAGTGTTAGTGAAAGACATGCAACGTCATGCTTTTAAACCACTTGTTACGCACATTGACTTCTTACGTGTTGATGCGAAGAAAGCCGTACATACCCATGTACCTTTGCACTTTATCAATGAAAAAACTGCCAATGCTATTAAGGTATTAGGTGGTCACGCTGAACACCACATGACCGACGTTGAAATCAGCTGTTTAGCAGCCTATTTACCTGAGTTCATTGAAGTAGATTTAGCCAACGTTGAACTAGGTCAAACGTTACACTTAACTGACTTAGTATTGCCAAAAGGCGTTACTTTGCTTGAGTTAAACAAAGGTGAGTCACATGACTTAGCCGTTGTAACCATCAAAACAGCAAAAGGCCCTAAAGCTGATGACGCTGATGATGCAGAAGAAGCCGCCGCTAAGGAATAATCTTCTTGACTGATATTCAGTTAATCGTGGGCCTGGGTAATCCGGGCCCCGAATATCAGCATACACGCCACAATGCCGGTGCTTGGTTTGTCGAATCTTTGGCAAAAACCTATCACTGCACACTCAAACTCGAAAACAAATTCTTTGGCTACACCGGCCGCATAACCGTCGCGAATCAAGAAATCAAGTTACTGATCCCCACCACTTATATGAATAAGAGTGGTCAGGCCGTGGCTGCTATGCTCAATTTTTATCGCATTCCCCTATCGTCACTGTTAGTTGCCTTCGACGAACTCGACTTAAGCCCGGGTGTTGCGCGTTTTAAGCTGGGGGGAAGTTCCAGTCAGAATGGTATTCGCGACATTGTGAGCAAACTGGCTAACCAAAAAGATTTTTTACGTTTGCGTATTGGTATTGGCCATCCTGGTGATAAAAATAAAGTCACTGCCCATGTATTGGGTAAAGCACCGCAGCCAGAACAGCAAAAAATGGATGCGGCCATTGACGAAGCGTTGCGCTGTACCGAGTTATTAGTCAAAGACGACTTAATTAAGGCGATGAATCGCCTACATAGTTTTAGCGCCGAATAAGGCAATATTTTCATGTGCAGTGGGCCAGTGGTTTACTGTGCGCTCATTTATAGATTGTAGAGGATAAGCTGATGGGATTTAAATGCGGCATAGTGGGTTTGCCAAACGTGGGTAAGTCCACCTTATTCAACGCCCTAACCAAGGCTGGCATTGAAGCTGCCAATTTTCCATTTTGTACTATTGAGCCAAATACTGGTGTGGTGCCAGTTCCAGACCTGCGTCTGGATAAACTAGCGGCGATTGTCAAACCTCAACGGGTCATTCCTACAACCATGGAGTTTGTCGATATCGCTGGTTTAGTGGCAGGTGCCTCAAAAGGTGAAGGCTTAGGGAACAAATTTTTAGCTAACATCCGTGAGACGGATGCCATTGGCCACGTAGTGCGCTGTTTTGACAACGACAACATTGTGCATGTTGCCGGGAAAGTAAACCCGCAAAGTGATATTGACGTGATCAACACCGAATTGGCTTTGGCCGATTTAGAAACCGCTGAAAAGGCGTTATTTCGTGTGGCAAAGCGGGCTAAAAGTGGTGATCAAGACGCGAAATTTGAACTCGGCGTATTGGAGAAGATCAAACCGTTTTTAGATGAAGGCGTATTGTTACGCGCGGTACCGCTGGAAAAAGAAGAACTTAAAGCCATCAGCTACATGAACTTCTTGACCCTCAAACCCACGATGTACATTGCTAACGTCAACGATGATGGTTTTGAAAACAACCCCTATCTAGATCAGGTACGCGACATTGCCGCAAAAGAAAATGCCACCGTTGTCGCGGTATGCGCAGAAATGGAATCTGAAATTGGCGGATTAGATGAGGCCGAAAAAGCCGAATTTATGGCTGACATGGGCTTGGATGAACCTGGCTTAAACCGGGTTATTCGTTGTGGCTATGACTTGCTTGCGCTAAACACCTATTTTACCGCTGGTGTAAAAGAGGTGCGGGCTTGGACTTTTCCAGCCGGCTCCACTGCGCCACAAACCGCAGGTGTTATCCATACAGACTTCGAAAAAGGGTTTATTCGTGCAGAAGTGATCAGCTACGATAATTTTATTCAGTTTAATGGTGAACAGGGTGCAAAAGACGCCGGTAAATGGCGCTTAGAAGGCAAGGAATACATCGTAAAAGATGGTGATGTCATGCACTTTAGGTTCAATGTTTAAGCAAAAAATTGCGCAAATTCTAGCGATACAAGGCAATGAAATTGGGAATTGTGGCGAAAAAACCGTAACATTGGTTAGTATCTAAGCAATCAGTAAAATTGACGGAAAAAACGGTTGACGACCCAAAGTCTGATGAGCATAATACGCGCCACTTCGGAGACGGAGTGGCAAATATGGCTACGTAGCTCAGCTGGTTAGAGCACATCACTCATAATGATGGGGTCGCAGGTTCGAGTCCCGCCGTAGCCACCAACCTTGTGTTGGGTTATAAAACAGCGGTTTTATACATGTTTTTGCGGAAGTGGTGAAATTGGTAGACACGCTGGATTTAGGTTCCAGTGCTTCACGGCGTGAGAGTTCGAGTCTCTCCTTCCGCACCAAAATGTAGGGGTATAGCCAAGTGGTAAGGCAGCGGGTTTTGATCCCGCCATTCGGTGGTTCAAGTCCATCTACCCCTGCCAATTTTTATATATAAGTGATCATGGCATCATTTATATCCTTAGGGGTATAGCCAAGTGGTAAGGCAGCGGGTTTTGATCCCGCCATTCGGTGGTTCAAGTCCATCTACCCCTGCCATATTTAGTCATTCAGTGCTTTAAGCCATTGGATGCAAAAAAACCATAAACGCCTGACTGGTGACAGTCAGGCGTTTTGCGTATATGGCCACTCATCATGATTTTTATTGGCTATCCTCTCCCCTACCCCTAGACATAGTCGTCCTTAATCGGCAGACTTCCATCTACATTTCAACGACTTGTGGACAGCAATGTGATAAACGAAATCGTCGCGGCTATTAATAATGTGTTGTGGGGCAATGGCCAAGTACTGATCTACATGTTGATTGCTGCCGGTTTGTGGTTCAGCTTTCGCCTGGGTTTTGTGCAGTTACGTCATTTTGCTCACATGTTTACCATCATGAAAGGCAGCACCAAAAGCGATAAATCAGGCATCAGTTCATTTGGTGCGCTGTGCACCAGTTTATCCGCCCGAGTAGGTACGGGAAATTTAGCTGGGGTGGCGGTTGCAATCTCCCTCGGTGGGCCTGGTGCGATTTTCTGGATGTGGGTCATTGCCATTTTGGGCATGGCAACTGGATTTGCTGAAAGCGTGCTGGGGCAATTATACAAAGTAAAAGACACCAACGGTGAATTTCGCGGAGGCCCTGCCTACTACATACAACAGGGCTTAAACAAGCGTTGGCTTGCTGTCACCTTCTCATTGTGTTTATTTTTAGGTTACGGTTTTATTTTCAGTGCCGTACAAGCCAATACCATTACTGATGCACTGAATAATGCCTACAACATTCCCACAAATTACTCTGGTCTGGCGATTATTTTTGTTGCAGGGCTGATTGTGGTGGGTGGTCTTCGTGCTATCGCTCGCTTTGCGGAATGGGTTGTGCCATTTATGGCCATTACCTATGTTGCTGTCACTGTGGTGATCACAATCATGAACATAGATTTGGTTCCTGACATGTTACTCAACATTGTCTACTCTGCCTTTGGTCTGCAAGAAGCGGGTGCAGGGGCCATGGGTGCAGCCTTTAAAAATGGCGTACAACGTGGACTGTATTCAAATGAGGCAGGATCAGGCAGTGTGCCCCATGCGGCAGCTAGTGCCACACCCAATCCTAATCACCCTGTCTCTCAAGGCTACGTACAGATGTTAGGCGTGTTTATCGACACGATGGTGTTATGTACATGTAGCGCCATCGTTATCCTCCTAGCGGGGGGCTCGAGCAACGAGGGCATGGAAGGCATTAGATTGACACAAAGTGCCATGACCTCCCATTTAGGCGCCGGAGGCGCTGATTTTGTCGCAGCGGCGATTACCCTATTTGCTTTTACCTCTGTGGTGGCTAATTACGCCTATGGCGAGAGTAATCTGCACATGTTTAAACTTGACAATAAAGTGGGCAAAGCGGTGTATACCATTGGTTATTTGGCTATGATTTTTTGGGGTTCAAGAGCAAATTTGCCAGAAGTGTGGGCCGCCGCCGATATGGCTTTGGGATTAATGACGGTGATCAACATTGTGGCACTGGTGTGGATGACTCCCACCATTGTCTCTATTAGCCAAGACTATTTTAACAAGCGAAAATCTGGGCAAACGATTGAATACAAGGCAGGCGATTGCCAAATTCAAGGGAAAAGTGAAGACGGAATTTGGGACTAAACTAAACGGATTACAGACCGTTTTTTAAAAGACGCGTTGCTGCGTCTTTTTTTATGTTTATTTGTTACTGCCGAGCCAATTTGCTGTTTTTTGCTTCAAAGATATGGAAGCGGTTTTTGCCAGATTGTTTCGCCACATACATGGCTTGGTCAGCTCGGCGTATCAACTGATCAGCGTCAATGCTGTCGTCAGGGTAAAGGGTTACACCGATACTAACAGATACCTGCAAGCTTAAGTGATTTACGTGCACGGGCTCTGAAGCAGCACGCAGTAGCCTTTGCAAAATGATCTCGCAGTCTTGCACCGTATCGATATCTACCATCAACGCGACAAATTCATCGCCGCCCATTCTCGCCAATGTATCACTTTCTCGTAAAGCCTCTTTCATACGCCGAGAAACTTTAACGAGTAGCTCGTCACCGAAATTGTGCCCGTGACTATCATTCACAGCTTTAAATCCATCTAAGTCCATGAAAATTACGGCTAAGGAGCGCTGTCGCCGCTGACATTGCACCACCGCTTGCGCGAGGCGGTCTTCCAGTAACAATCGATTGGGCAAATCGGTGAGTGCGTCAAAATGCGCAATATGTTCCAACTCATCTTGATGAGCCTTTTGTGCAGTTATATCGGTGAATAGAGAAACATAATGTTTAATTTGACCTTCTGCGTTTTTTACCGCACTGAGGGTCAGCATTTCTGGGTAAATTTCACCATTTTTGCGACGCTTCCAAACCTCACCTCGCCAATACCCTTCAACTTGCACAGTGCGCCACATGGCCTCATAGGATGCTTGAGTTACACGTTTTGCTTGCAGCATCTTAGGATGCTGGCCAAGTACTTCTTGAGCTGAATAACCGGTAATTCGGCTAAAACTTTCATTCACCTCAATAATGTTTGATGAAGCATCCATGATCATTATGCCTTCATGGGCGTGTGTCACAACACTGGCTAGTCGTTCTAATTTTTCTTCAGTGAGTTTCCGCTGACTAATATCGTGGATAATGCCAACAATAAAATAATGGCCCGCACCGTCAATAAAGCGGTTTTTCCGAGTAAGGATGGTTCTTGTCTCTTGGCTTTGAGTGGTCAGTGTTTCTTCACATAAAATTTCTATGCCTTCTTGCAAAACACGTCTATCGACGGCGAGAAAGTGATCTTGCTCGCTGGGCGAAACTTTTTCAGCGAGGGTTTTACCAATAATCTCTGATCTTGGTAGCCCAAACATTTCGCAGAAAGCATCATTGACCAAGAGTAACTTGCATTCGTCATTCTTAACAAAAATGGGATCACCTAGGTTATTAAAGATGACTCTTAAGTACAGCTCAATACTTTCGGCTTGCAAGCCTTCAAGCGTAAGAGGTAACACTGCAGATGATGCTTGGTCACTCATGTCAGCCATTCCATATTTTGTTGGGAGAGGTGTTTTTCGTTTATTACTTAATATTTCATTTCACCATGCAAATATCATTAGTCTTGATGATATTTACTGAAATCTTGTCGCGTCAAATTAGCTTCACTCGCAAATTCACCTTAGCGACAAGTCGCAAAGATTTTGAGTCTGCAGTGTCACATTTTTTCCATGCCGATCAACTAACCTTTAAACACCGAAACTGCGTATAAATTTACTCAATCGGCACTTTAATACACTTTAGTACATTGGTAAATTGCCATTTTCATGTTTAGAAGCTTTGCAGCATTGCCAAAACCCACAGGTAAACCAAGCATTGACAGATACAAAAATCGTGGTGCAACGAAGCTGTTTAAAAACCGCTATGCGCCCGCTTGACTGGACCAGAGTGCGCCTAAGCCCGGCCCTTGCGTTTGGCATTATCGGCTTTCATCTTTGCCGATATTTCACGGCGATCTTGCTCGCGTTTTGCCTTACGATCTTGTTTGTCAGGGGTTAATGAGCCGGTTTTGAACTTTTCTTTGCGCTGGGCTTTGTCAGCCAGTTTTTTAGCCTCCACTGCCGCCATCAATACCTCTTCTGCAGCCACCATGTCGGGGGTTTCAAGACTAACTCGTCCCAGTTTACCGGAGCGAAATTCGTTGATCAGTACTTCGCAAATTTTATGCAAATTGACCCTGCCACCCGCCATCAATGCACCACGTCGCGCAGCGGCTAACTCCAAAAACTCAATTTCAGTGGCAGGAATAGCGGGTAAATCGAAGCGAGCCTTTAGCAATTCAGGGTAGGCCTTGATCAAATAATCCGCGGTGAAAAAACCCACGTCATCGTACTCCATCGCCGTGTCTTTGATAGAACCACAGGCGGCTAGGCGATAACCACTGTTTGGGTTTTCAAGTTTTGGCCATAAAATACCCGGGGTGTCGAACAAAGTAATACCATTGCCAAGGCTAATTCGTTGCTGACTTTTGGTCACCGCCGCTTCATTGCCTGTTTTGGCGATGACTTTATCGGCCAGTATATTGATCAGCGTTGACTTGCCGACGTTAGGTATCCCCACGATCATGGTATGAATTGCTTTCACGCTGGCGTCTTTTTCTGGCAGCATCTGGCGTATCAGCGTTAATAATTGTTTGATACTGGCAGGATCTTGGGTGCTCGAAGCAAAGGTTTTAACCCCCCGCTCTTGTTCAAAGTGTGTTTGCCATTGCGCGGTCAGTAGCGGGTCTGCTAAGTCCGTCTTACTCATGATTTTGATACAGGGTTTATTCCCACGCAGTTTTGCGATGGCCGGGTTTTCGCTTGAATATGGGATCCGTGCGTCCAACACTTCAATCAACAAGTCTACCTGAGGTAAGGCTTGTTTAATCTCATTTTGCGCTTTGTGCATGTGCCCTGGATACCAATGAACGGCCATATATTTACCCTGTGTAAGTGTGTATTTCGACTAAACCAACACTCAAGCTATATCAGCTTTACCGAAGGTCGCCTGTCTTGTTCGACTGTTAAGTAGGCTTAGTTCACGATATATCGAATCAATTGAATGGTGGCCAGCAAAATACATAGCGGTAGGATCCAACGGCCTACCCCTGCCATCTGCTGCTCTGACATTCTGAAGCTAGAGCGTTCAAGCAGTGGCACGATGATCATCAGTGCCACCAATAGAACGCCTAAGATTATGACAACTGTCATGGCTGAAAAAAGCAGCGCATCATCATTTTTGTGAGGCCACCCAAGCTTGTACGTCCTGTTTAACTACTGACATTGGTCGCGCACCTGGCAACAGAATGACATCGTGGAACGCCAAAATATCAAATTTATCACCCAAAGCGTTTTTAGCCATATCACGCAGTTCGACAAACTGCAGCATGCCCAGTTTATAACCCAGTGCTTGGCCCGGCCATGCCATATAACGTTCTACCTCGGCGACAACATCGGTCATCGATGTACCCGTGGTGTTATGGAAGTAGTCAATGGCTTGTTCACGGCTCCATTTTTTGCGATGTAAACCGGTATCAACAACCAAACGAACAGCGCGGTATAGTTCAGCTTGCAAGCGGCCCAGATCACCAAAGGGGTCGTTTTCGTACATGCCCATTTCTTTTGCCACTAATTCTGCATAGAGAGCCCAACCTTCCACATAAGCATTAAACGGTGCGTTTTGACGCAATAAACCAATGTTTTGTTGTGCCATATTTAGGGCAATTTGAAAATGATGACCGGGCACTGCTTCGTGATAAGTTAATGTTTTTAAAGAAAACTTTGGCACCGCGCTCATGTCTCTGAGGTTAATCCAGTAGATCCCACCGCGACTGCCATCTAAGGAAGGTTGTGTGTAAAAGCCTCCGGCTTCGCCGGCTTGTGATTCAACAGGAATACGTTTTACCGCCACATCTTGACTGGGTAAGGTCTTAAAAAAGGTGGGGGCCTTGGCCATCACGGTTTGCACTTGAACATTCAAATCGTCTAATAAGGTTTGACGGCCTTGATCACTGTCTTCATACAAAAACTGTGGTTCTTTTGCCAAGGCCAACATGCGTTCACCCACCGTGCCTTCGGTGTAACCATTAGCACTTAAAATATTGTCCATTTCTTGTGTTATGCGCTTCACTTCGCTTAAACCTAAGTCGTGGATGGCGTCTGCGCTAAGACTTGAATCACCCAAATATTGAATTTCATGTAGATAGAAGGCTTCACCTTCGGGTTGAGACCAAATGCCATCTTCGTTGCGTGCTACTTCTTCACTGGCAGCGACTGCCCCACGGGCGCGCTCGTAGGCAGGATAAACAACATTCTTGACTAACTCTGCGGCTTTTTCGCTAAGTTCTTGTTGTGTTTGTGCATCGATATCTGTGGTTTGTAACTTGCGTTTAAAATTGGCAACCAGTGGATGTTCGCTTGGTGTTGCAGCTAAAAAGCTATCAAAAAACGCCAAGGTTTTAGGATGTAGTTTTTTCGGTAAGATAATGCCTAAACGCTGATCATCTTCATATTTATTCAGCACATCTACCACTAAACCGTCAAAGTTGGACAAACGAGCCAAGTACTCACGGGCTTCAGCTAAGTTTGTCACTGACTGCTGCTCTTGCATGATTTTGGGTATATCGATGAGGGGGCCCGATATTTGATTAATGATATAAGGCAGATGCCCTGCCCAGGTATCAATGTAGCCACCGCTGAAATCGCTATCGCCAGCATAATAATCCAGAATTTCACCCACGATTTTTTGGTGAAGTTGATTCTCGTGATCCAATACCGTGCTATCAACCTTGCGCAGTTCTGCAGCGCTATAACGCATTTCTGCTTGCAAATTCTGCATGCTGGCAATGCTGTAGCTGGGCAGTCTGTCGTTGTATTGGCCACCAACTAGTTTAGGATCGAGGGCAAGCACAGAAGACAAAGTGGGTTGTTGCTGCATAAATGTCACCGTTGCAGAATCGACAACAGCGCTCAGTTGTTTGTTGGCAATGGATTGCTCTGATTCACTTGAGCAGGCCACACACAGCACTGACACAACAAACGGGATAACACAGTTTAGTTTCATTGTTTGATCTCTATTAATGGTTGTTATTCAAAATACAAGACTCTTTTTTCTACCCTTATTTTACCGCTCGCCTATAAACCCATAGCGTACTGCATAACACGATGCTTGAGCGGTCCAGCATGGTTGGCCAACGTCAGCCCCGCATTGCGTAACAACTTCAACAAACCATGCTGGTTGCAAAACCCTTTGTACAGCACATCCATTGCACTCATCATCAACAGATTGTCTGATCGGCGACGTCGTTCATACTCACTAAAATAAGGTCTTAATGAAGTTGATTGCTGTGCATCGGTACTGGCTTGGCGATATTTTGCCAATACGTGCAGTAATACACTGACGTCTTTAAAACCCAAATTCACGCCCTGTCCCGCCAGTGGATTAATGCTATGGGCCGCGTCACCAATTAGCACCACGTCACCTTGTGTGTAGTGGTTGCTGTGTTGACGAATTAGGGGAAAACTTTCGCATGCCAGCACCTCAAAATCCACGAGTTCAGCTGGAAAATGTTGAATAATTTGCAGTTTTAACTGGCTAGGGCTGAGGCCTTTAAGTTCGCGGACTTTTTCTGGGCGGTTGTACCAAACAAGTGAGGCATACTCACCAAATAAAGGAAGAAACGCTAGCGGACCATCTGGGGTAAATTGCTGCCATGTAATGTCTTGTTGTGTATGCGTTGTACGGATACTTACCCCGAGTGCTTGCATACCATACTGCCAACCCTGTACGCCTATGTTGGCTGTGTGACGCACCATGGAATTGACACCATCTGCGCCTACTAAAAATTTGGCATGCACCGTATAATCGTTGTCGAGGGTAATACGTGGATGCGGATCCAGCAGCAAATTTTTGATGGATTGCCCCATGTAAACAGTCAGATTTGCAAGCTGCTGACACCGTTGCAACAAGCCAAGTTGAACAATGCGATTTTCGATAATATGACCAAGATGACTGACACCCAACGAAGCGATGTTAAAATCGCTGCGACACTGTGGTTTTTCCCACACCGACAGACGCTTGTAAGGGCAAACTCGCATATTTTGTATGAACGACCATGCACCAAGTTGCTCAAAGAGCTGTTCGCTGTGCCGATTGATGGCCGATACACGTAAATCTGGCAATTGCTCAGCAGCAAATGCCGTGGGTTCATCGCGCTCAATAAGCGCCACCGACAAACCCAGTTGCGCTAAACCAATGGCGCAGGCTGCCCCTACCATACCACCGCCAACAACTGCTACATCATACAAGCTATGTTCCTTTTACACTGCTTAGTGATTAACGATACGTGCCAGTTTCACGCCTTGTTAACTATCTTACAAAGGCTTAAGACATTTGTCTTGCTTATTGACCGCCAAGTATTGCAATAGTGCATTATTTCATGAATTATCAGCGGGTTGCCAAAGCACGCCACTGGGCTATATACCTAACCTGAGCACATGCCAAAACTTGATTTCTCTGAAAAACGCATCTTAATTATCGATGACCAACGACCTTTTCTCGCCTTACTCAAAGGGGTGTTGGGCAGTGCCGGGGCAAAATCCATCGTCGCGACCCATTCTTGTGAATCGGCCTTAACATTTTGCCGCAAAGAAAAATTCGATTTTATCATTTGTGATCTACACCTCGGTGGCAACAAAAAAAATGGCTTTGAGTTTTTGGAAGAAGTGCGCCAACGCCGTTTAATTCACCCTGCTACCGTGTTTATGATTGTCAGTGCCGATGCACAACGCCCCATGGTGTTGGGAAGCCTTGAAAAACAACCCGACGAATACGTCGTTAAACCGTTTTCTCAAGCGCAGTTAGTATTGCGTCTAGACAAGGCTTATCAGCGCAAACTTGCCTTGGCCCCTGTCTATACAGAAATGTTTGCCGACAATTACCCCGCCGCCATTAAGCAGTGCAAGGCTATCATCGACGGCGATAGTCGCTACCAAGAGGTATGTGGGCGTTTATTGGCTGAATTGTATTGGCACTGTGGCCAGTATCAAGCGGCACAACAATGGTTGGACAGTTATGCTGAAAATACCACACGCACCTGGTTAACTGTGGCAAAAGCCCAAACGGCTTTGTATTTGCAGCATTATCCACAGGCCATTGAACTGGCTAATCTGGCCTTGAAAAAGAATAATTTGTTGGTGGAGGCTTTGGACATATTGGCGCAAGCTTGGTTCGCATTAGACAACCAAGTAGAAACCGAAGCGGCCATCACACGGGCCATCAAGATGTCACCTCTGTCTTTTGAACGCCACTTGAAAGCCTGTACTTATGCCAGGAAAAATGGCCAGTTAGATAAAATCATTCACTACAGTCAAACCATTTGGGAATGCTCGAAGCGTTCGGTGCATCGGGATTTATCACACCTGTGTAGTCATATTCGCAGTTTTTTAGATGTAGCAGAAGAGTGCCAAGAGGAGCGGCAACGGCTTCGGTACCAACAAGAGGCCCTTTACACCTTGCAACGATATCGCCACGCAGAGACATTATTACGCAGTGACGATGAATTTGATTTTGATATCTTCGAGGCGTTGGTCAAAGCGCGCATTGATTTTCAAAATGGCAAATTATTCAGTGCAAAACAAAATTTGACCCTTGCTCAGAGTACGATACAAACTAGGGTTGACAGCCCACCTTTCACCCTACTGCCCGACTCTATTGCGAACTTGCTGGATTTAGGTGAATTTGAAGACGCGGAATCCCTCAATAAGATCTTGGCAAAAAGCAGTAAAATATTGGATGACAATACAAGCGCGCGCTTGCAACAAGCAACACGCAAAAATGCAGTACAAAAAGAATCGTTTCAAAAATACAACAAAGAAGGCATTGCCCTGTATTCAGAGGGTAAGTTTGATGCCGCCTATGAAGCGTTCACCACCGCCCAAAGTTTTGCACCAGTTAATGTCGGTATCACCCTAAATCTTTTACAATGCAGTATCCGATTGCTGCAAAAAACGAAAAAACCAGACTCTGCTTTACTGGCCTCAAGCCGTAAAATTTATCGTCAACTTGCTAACACCACCATGCTGGCCAAACATCAAGAAAAGCTCAATGCCTTGAGCGCAGATATGCAAGAATATTTGTAATAAAGCGCAATCGCTTGGGTGACAGCAGCGCTCGCCTATTTGGGCGCAATACCTTTCGCCCGCCCCAAAGATGTCAGCGCAGATCCACAAACCACGATACCTGCTCCCACATATGCCCATACATCCAGTTCGCTGGCTTGAATATAATCTGGGAAGTAATAGACCGCTATTGTCATGCTGACGAACGTAAACAAGGGGGCTAAGCAAATTACTGCACTTACCTTTGAAGCTTGCCAAACATGCATGGCCTCTGTAAAGGCACCGTAGGCGACAATGGTATTGATGCAACAAAACAGCAGCGCCACCAGTTGTACAACAGACAAGGCATTGAGCTGTGCAAGGTGGGTAAAGGGCAATAATACCAATGCGCCAATCACATATATGCAAAGAGTCAGTTGCCGAGCACTTAACACCTTAAGAAGGGGTTTTTGAATCAAGGCATAACCAGCCCAGGCTGTGGCAGAGAAGATGATAATAATCACACCCAGCGAATAGTGATTCAACGATGCAAACAAACGTTCCAATTTGTCGCTGAAAAACAACGCCAGTCCCAGCAAAATCAACACGGTACCAATTATTTCAATCAGCTTTAACCGTTCGCCAAAAAACACCACACCACCTAACATTAAAAGAAAGGGCGCAACTTGCATGATCACTTGTGTGGTTTCAGGGGACAGGTAAGACAAACCGACAACATTGGATACGTAATTGAGTACCAACAAGATGCTGGCCACACTGACCCAAATTTTATGCCTAAGGGCAAGGCTGTACACCTTGGGTAAGGCATTTTTACGCCACAGCACCAGAAAAACAAACAGACCTGCCACCACAAAACGATACCAAGTGATGGTCATGGCATCCATCGTTTGCAGGCACAATTTGATAAAAATTGGCAGAATGCCCCACAGAAATGCGGTCGTAAGCGATAAACCAAAACCAAGCCAATGTTTATTTGTTTCCACAGCTAAGGCCTTGCAAGCAAAGATAATACACTGATACCACCGTGAACGCCGACCACTGGCGAATAAAAAGATTGATATTAATACCTACACAACTGGCTAACTGATTAATTTAACTGCAAATAATCTTGTTTAGTCAGTTTTTGCATTCTACTCTGTTGTAGACAAAAACAAATCGAAATGAGGAAACTATGCGAAAAATTGCGGTGTTGACATCGGGGGGTGATGCACCTGGCATGAATGCCTGTATTCGCTCAATAGTGCTGACCGCAGAACACTTTGGCATACAAGTCATTGGCTACAAACATGGCTACAATGGCCTGCTAGAGCAAGAGTACCTGCCTCTTCGCCCCAAAAACGTATTAAATCTAATCCAACGCGGGGGCACCATCTTAAGAAGTGGACGTTGTTTAAGTTTCAAACAGGTCGACTCAGCAAAATTAGCAGCCAAGAATCTTGAGGCCTTGGGAATTGAAGCGTTATTGGTGATAGGAGGTGACGGGTCATTCCACGGAGCGTGTCATTTAGCCGATTATTGGCAAGGACAAGTCATTGGCCTTCCCGGTACCATAGACAACGATATTAGTGGTATTGACGCCACTATCGGTTATTACACTGCCATCGAAACCGCCCTAGAATCCATTGATAAAGTCAGAGATACCGCCGACGCCTTTGAGCGCATTTTTTTAGTTGAAGTGATGGGTCGCCATGCTGGCTTCATTGGTTTGAGCGCAGCCTTAGCCTCAGCGGCTGACCAAGTATTAGTACCTGAATTGTGCCAAGATATTCATGCAGAGTTGGACAACATTACGCAGCATGTTTTAGCCGCCCATCGTCAACGTGGCAACAGCAGTTACATTATTGTCACCGCTGAAAATCTCTGGCCTGGCGGGGTAACAAGCCTGGCGCAAATGCTCAGTGAAAAAACCAAAGTTGAGTGTCGAGTTGTCATCCTAGGGCACGTGCAACGAGGGGGTTCACCCGTCAGTCAAGATCGATTATTGGCCTGTAAGCTAGGGGCATTTGCGGTTGAGCGCGCTTTAGCAGGTGATAACCGTATCATGGTGGGGGAAGTAAACAATCAATTAGTTGCCCTGCCGATTCAAGTAAGCTGGGAGAGCCAAAAACCCCTTGACCCGTATTTAGTTAAGATCCAACAAGAGTTTTTTGATATCACCCGTAAATTGAATCCTTAGGTTTCAATCCAAAAGAAAATAGCCTCAGGATCAGAGTCTGATCATTTCTTTAACCCGGTCTCGGTGGCTACGACTTACCTTCAATTCACTGCCGTTACTTAGGATCAGGTGGTATTCACCACTGATATGACTGACTAACTTTTGCACGTAGTTGATGTTGACGATGGCTGAGCGGTGCACTCTGACAAAGCGCCGTGGGTCAAGTTGTTGATCCAGCTCTTTCATCGTTTGGCGCATAATGTGCGTTTGCTTGGTGGTATGTACACACATGTAATCGCCAGCCGCATCAATCCATTGAATATCTGAAATGGGCACACGTGTCACCTCTGAGCCATCTTTTACCGCCAGAATATCGGGGTAACCTTGCTGGGTAATGCGCTCGCCGGCGGCCAGTTTACGTAAAATATCTTCACAATCGTCGCCGGTAAAATCAGCAACAAGCCGCACCAACTTTTGCGAATTTAGGCCGGTGTTTTTCAAGGCTAAATGGTCACTGACTTTTTGCACGGCGTCACGCAGGCGATTATCGTCTACCGGCTTAAGCACATAGTCGAGAGCGTGGATATCAAAGGCCTTAATGGCATAAGAGTCAAACGCCGTCACAAACACTATCATTGGAATGGTTTGTTTAAGTTCTTGTAATTTATGGATAACTTGAAAACCATTCAAACCTGGCATTTGAATGTCTAAAAAGACTAAATCAGGTTGTAATTGCGGAATTTTACTCACCGCGTCCACGCCATTGTTGCATTCAGCGATGACATCAATATTGTCAAACTGTGCCAAACGCAGGCTCAATCCTTTGCGAGCTAACGGTTCGTCGTCAACAATCATGGTTTTAATCAGCATATTAATTCTCACTCAATTCATGAGGTAGGCGAATGGTGACCTTCATGCCACTGGGTTGATTCTGACTGATCACAAACGCGTAGTCATCCCCATAAAGAGATTGCAAACGTTCTTTGATATTGCTCAAACCCACCCCGTTGGTTCTAAACAGTTGCTCTTCGACCAAATCCACCAGCGGTCCGTTATCCCCCACTTCTAACACCAAGTCTTTGCCGTAGGTGCGTGCGGAAATTTTAATCTGACCACCTTGCTGCAACTTAGCGATGGCGTATTTTATGGAGTTTTCGATGATAGGCTGCAAGATTAAACTTGGCACTAAGGCCATTTTGGCCTTGTCTTGAATATCCCAATCAACCTGCAAGCGGTCTTCAAAGCGCACTTTTTCAATATCCAGATATAGCTCTAAAACCTTGATTTCTTGAAACAACGGGACGCGTTTGATGGGATCTTTATCTAAGGAATACCGCAAGAAATCGCTTAAGCGTGACACCATTGCATCAGCGGTTTTGTTTTCTTTCATCAAAATAAGCGTAGAAATAGCGTTTAAAGTATTAAACAAAAAATGGGGGTTGAGCTGATAGCGCAGCATTTTGATTTGCGCTTGATGTGCCATTGAGGACGCGCGCAATACATTCTGTTTTTCTTTTAACAGCATTTGATAATTTTTAATGCCGAAATATGCACCGGTCCAACAGCCCATGACGATTAAGGCGTCAACGGTGTTATAGAAATACATGTACCACTCGTCTGGGCGATAACCCTTTTTGTAAATCTCCCAATTGTTGACATTTTTGATCACCGCCCAAGCTACCGCCACGATATACATACTAACAACAACAATACTCAGCATTTTTAAAGGACTGAGCGTCATGGCATAACGGTAAACATAACGAAGTGGAATAGTCACTAACCAGCCAGCATAGGCATTCAGAATGATCACGAATATCCATATGCTGCGCATGTCGGCCAGGAAGGAACCAATATAATAAACGATGGCGAAACCGCACCAGCCTGCCGTTTGTAAAGTCCAAAACAGGCGCTCACGACTATCGACTAATTTTTCCCAATGCAACACGCTAAGCCTTTTGGTGCCTGAAGATCTGAGGGGCAGTATACAAAAAACTAAACAAAAATAACTTTGCTTGGTCTGATGTTCGATGTTGTTGGTCGCAAGTGATCAATAATTGATATTTAAACGCTTTAACCAGTGTCCCCACCACCATGCTGGGCCGATAAGCAGATATTGGATGTCTTTAAAAAAGCTCGGTTTTTTACCTTCGATGTGATGACCAACAAATTGCAAAATCCACATCACTACAAACAACGCAATAGAGAAATACAAGACTGAGATATCTGCGCGCTCCAACAGTTTAACGCCGGCAATGGAAAAAATAGTCAACAAGGTCATGGCTGCGCCAATGGGGCCAGACAACTTAAAGTAGTAATACAAAGTTGGAATGATAAAGACGTGTGCCCATGTCACATTAAAATAATCAAGAAATTCAGGGGTGGGCACACACCACAAAAGGCCAAGGGTAACAAAATAAATGGCGGGTACGGCAACCGCATGAATAGCTATATTGGTTTTATTTTTGTGGCTTTCACCGTATTCATTTAATAAAAATTCGATCTGACGCATGGGGTTCTCTCGTGCTTTTGTTAACTTTAATTTAACAAGTGCCGAGCCTAGCGGCAACAGCTAATGTTTAAGCAGGTGATTCTTGCTGCTTAATTGATGGCCAACATGAGTTTTTGCATCAATTTGGCCACTTCTGCTTCATTTGTTTCAAAGCGAATGCCATAAAACAAACTCACTTCGTCTGCTTTGTTATTCATGATGGTGCCAACCAGCACATATTCCCCTTGTGCTGCGTCGGCAAACTGCATTTTAATCTGTTGTTTAACCGCTGGGCGTAAGCCTTGTCGCCCCTTATCAATACTGATTCGACAACCTTTAAGCGACAAATCGCGCACAATACAATCCCCTAAACTGGTGCCATGTTGATTATCTGTTAGGCTCACTGCAATGCGTGTTTGTGCGCGCTGTTCTGCCCGTAAATCGTGGCTTTGGATAGCTAACGGAAAGGAGGTGAAAATAAGGTGGGTCGGTTTCGTCAGGATCAAGGTAACTTTGACCTTAAACGCGATAATTTCACCCGTATCGTCTTCTAGGATGTAACGCACCACCAAGGTATTTTCGGTGTAAATTGCATCGCGCAGGCTGCCCCATTTGGATTCGTCAGGAAAACGAATAATCATGCAACGGGTGCCATCCATGCCCACAAATTCTGTGCGAACACGTTTCGTGGTGGATGCAGACGTTACCTGCAGATCAACCGGTGTACCCGGTCTCATCAGACGAATCTTACGCAGATCTTCATTTGTCAATCCGACGTTATCTAACACAATTGCCATAAGGCTTACTTTCCTTGCTGCAGACTACCAACTCAATCACAACACACTTGTTACACTGTGTAGCTGAATATACTGATAAATACTATCGCTGAAAACAATAAGCGTCGTCTTCGCCTGAATTCTTACTTTACAGTGCTTGCAGCCAGTTTAAAAAAATCCGACCATATCGCACTAGATTTCTCAATGTGGTTCCCTAAATGCGTACATTTCCCGCCGCTATTCATTATCAGCTTAGCCTTGACTCTATCGCTGGCCATCTTTTCACTATCACGCTGAATATTGACAAGGGTGCACATGACGGACAAGTGCTGAGATTACCTGCTTGGATCCCCGGTAGTTATATGATCCGTGATTTTGCTAAACACATTGTCAATCTGAGGGCACAAACCGCACATGGGCAGCCCTTGACGGTTGAAAAAATAGATAAACAAAGCTGGCGCATTGCACCAAGCGCAGATCCTTTACAGGTTGAATATTCTGTTTATGCCTATGATTTATCGGTGCGTGGGGCATACATCAATGACCTTTACAGTTTCTTCAACGGTACTAATGTATTTTTAGAAGTCTTGGGGCAATCACATCAGCCTTGCACCTTGAGTATTACTGCACCCACAGCTTACGGTCAAGATTGGCAGTTGGCGACAGCAATGCCAACCTATGCCAAACATGCAAACCAGCAAAATCAGGAATTTAAGGTCAAAAACTACGATGAACTAATTGATCACCCTGTGATATTTGGTCGTTTTGACAAAACCACATTTACAGTGGATGGCCTTGAATTTGAATTGATCTTGGCTGGTGGTCATCGCTGCGACACCCAGCGTATCGTCAAAGACCTACGTGGCATTTGTCAGCAACACCTCACCTTTTTTGGCAAACCAGCACCAGTGCAACACTACGTTTTCATAACTTTATTAACAGATGCCGCTTTTGGTGGATTAGAGCATAGGGCATCAACAGCCTTGATGTTTGCGCGTAATGACCTGCCCAGCAAACATGAACCCTCAGAACCAAGTGCAGCATATCGCAATTTTCTCAGTCTCTGCAGTCATGAGTTTTTTCATACTTGGTTAGTAAAACGTATTCGGCCCCTTGAATTAGCTCATGGCGATTTAAGTCAGGAATGTTACACCGAGCAGTTATGGATATATGAGGGTTTCACTAGTTATTATGACGATTTACTGGTGCTGCGTTCTGGCAGCATGAGTATGGCCAACTACCTCGATACCCTCGCCCACAATCTGACACGATTGCAGCGCAACCCGGGCAGGTACAAACAAACTGTGGCCGAATCAAGCTTTGATGCGTGGACGCGCTTTTATCAACAAAATGAAAGTGCCATTAACAATATCGTTAGTTACTACACCAAAGGTGCAATCCTCGCCCTGTGTTTGGATCTTTCGATTCGCCTTAAATCCGCTCATCAATACTCATTAGATGACTTAGTTAAACAGCTATGGCTTCAATTCGGTTGCCAAGATACTGCGACACCCAGTTCGGTAATTAATGACCTGCTCAATACCCATTTTTCTATCGATCTTAAGGCCTTTTTGCAACAGGCCGTTTACAGTACAGAAGAATTACCCGTTGCAGATTTACTTGCGCAGTTTGGCGTGACATATCAATTGCGTGGCCGCGTGGATAATCAGGATAAAGGCGGCGTCAATCAGAATCGCACAGCAGCCGTTGATCTAAGTTGTCAATTTAAACCACGAGAAACGGGTATTGAGATAAATCAGGTTACTGAAGATTCTGCGGCCTATCGTGCGGGTCTGATGGTGGGTGATATCATCATTGCTCTTGATGGTTGGCAGGTCAGTGCAAGCAACGTCTTTCAGTTACTCGAACACTATGAAACAGGTCAAACTGTGATGATGTATGTACTGCGTGATAAACGGTTTATTACCCTTAACTTTGTCATCAGTGTCGCGAGAAAAGACACCGTCGTGCTGACGGTTAGCGATGAGACACTAGCCAAAGGCTGGCTCCTCAATCAACTGTAAACCTGGGGCAATACCTTGGTAAACGAACAAAGCCAAAATTTGCCTACCGTCGTTGACTAAGACTGAGTGCGCCACTCAAAAACCCGTTGCCATTTCACCAAAAAAATTCGCTAAAAAGCGTATTTTATAAGGCTGAAACCATTTTCAATAATGTGCTTCACAATAGTTTAATAAAACTTAACTCGATGTAAACGCATGTTAAATTTACATTGATTATTTTATTGAACATTTTCATGATAAGAATTAAGTTTTTATATATATTTTTCAAACATATAAGTGTTTTTCCTCTTACGTTTTTTACGTTTTTACAGCATGAAAAAACGTTAACGCATTGTTAAGTATTTGCTAATTATTCTGTTGACAGATTGACGAAGCAGCCTTATTTTATGAAAACGTTTACAGCTTTACTGTACATTAGTTTTTTAAGCGTTGTGTAAACGTCTGACATTTTGCTTCTAATACGGGAACACAAAAGGCAAGAACACTATGAATATACCTAATAAATTTAATAAAACGCTACTCGCAAAAAGTATGACAGTAATGCTAGGCGCATCAGTCATGTCGCCGTTATTGGCTCAAGAAGCCGCCCCTGCGGCTGAAGAGACAGAAGTCATTCAAGTCCGCGGTATTCGCGGCAGTTTACAAGCATCTACTTCAATCAAGAGAGAATCGATGGGTGTCGTTGACGCCATTTCTGCCGAAGACATTGGTAAGTTTCCGGATACCAACTTGGCGGAATCATTGCAACGTATTACCGGCGTTTCCATCAGCCGTAGTAATGGCGAAGGTTCACAAGTTACGGTACGTGGTTTTGGTGCAGAGAATAATATGATCACCCTAAATGGACGTACGATGCCAGCTGCATCGACGTTTAATGGTGATGGTGGTGGTTCGCGTGCGTTTGACTTTGCTAACCTCGCTTCTGAGAGCGTTCGCGCAGTCGAAGTTTACAAAACGGGCAAAGCGGCTATTACAACAGGTGGTATTGGCGCAACAATCAACATTATCACTGCCAAACCTCTGAATAGTGAAGGTTTTGTTGCCAGTGTAGGTGCGAAGGCCGCTACAGATACCACTAACCGCGCGGGTGACGATGTGACTCCTGAGGTGTCTGGAATTTTCAGTTTTACCAACGATGATTCAACTTGGGGTGTTGCATTGTCTGCGAGTCATCAAGAACGTGATTCCGGTACAGTAGGCGCCACTGTTAATGATTGGGGTATTTACACTTGGGATGATGTGGCTGCGCCAAGAAGAGCTTGGAATAACCCAAATACTGTCGTCACTAATGCACCGGATCAAGGTCAACTTTATTCGCGCTTTTACGACCTACGTTATGAGTTTACCGATACTCAGCGAACACGTGATAACGCTCAGCTTACCTTGCAATTTGCCCCCAGTGAAAACTTTACTGGCTCAGTGGACTACACCTTTGCTGAAAACCATATTCAAGAGCACTTAGGTCAAACCGGTAACTGGATGCAACAGGGTGACAAAATTCAGGCTGTTGAATTTGACAACTCGACCATCGCCACCATGATTTACGCTCAGGAAGCCTATCCAGATGGTATTGACGAAGGGCATGAACAACAAGATCGTGATCAAACAAATACCTTAACTTCACTGGGCGTTAACTTTAAATATCAAGTGAATGATGCCCTGGCGTTTATTTTTGATGCACACGATTCGGAAATGCACAGCCGTGGTACAGGTCCTTACGGCACAGGTTCTGTGCGTATGGGTTTAGGTAATCCAACTGTTGTCTCAAGAGAATGGTGGTTTGGCGGAGAGTTCCCCACTTATCTGAATGCTTACGATGATACCAAAGGTGGTAACGCTGGTTTTCCGCCAAATGCTAACGGTATGGTTGATAATGGAGACGTCAGTTCATCCATGTTCAATTTGCGTCAAGCTGATCAAAAGGCCACGGTCAAACAGATTAAGATTGACGGCACCTATGAGTTTGACGACGGCAAGTTTGATTTTGGTATTGAAACGCGCGACATGGAAAGTCGTTCGCTAAACTACGCCGCTGAAAACATCGCCTTAGGGAACTGGAACTCTGGTTATCCTGGCGAATTTGGTGACATTGTTAAACCCTTTGATATTCAAGGTGAATTTGATGATTGGTCGCCTCGTGCTGGCGGCTATGGCTTTAATGCAAGCGCTGTAGAGATGTATGAAGCCGCCCAACAGATCCCGCGTTACGCCAATATTTTACCTGCATCGATGTCGCAAACGGCTGACAATACCGTACAGGAAAAAACCACTGCTGCTTATTTCCAAGTCAATTTAGATGGTGAATTAGGTGGAATGGGCTTCAATGTTCTAGCTGGTTTACGTTATGAAACCACTGATGTGAGTTCAAGTTCATTGGCCAGTGTCTACAAAACGGTGTGGGAAGATAATAATGACGTTGCTATCCGTGTAGACGGTAGTCGTCCAGCTGAACTTGCCTCGGCAGAAAACAGCTATGATAATTTATTACCCAGTATGGATTTTACTCTGAAAATTTCCGACGAATTAGTCAGCCGGTTTTCATTCAGTAAAACCATTGCCAGAGCAGGCTTGGGTAGCTTGGGTGTATCTGCCTCTAATTTTGGCTCAGGAGGTGGTTCCACTTTGCTCGGCGCGAGACCAACGGCTTCTGCGTCAAATCCTGGTTTGTTACCGCTAGAGTCGTCGAATTTTGACCTTTCTTTAGAGTGGTATTACAACCCTTACAGTTACGTGTCAGCCGGTATATTTGAAAAAGACGTCATCAACTTTATTGGTTCACAACAAGTTGATCGTCAGTTACTTGGTATACGCGACTCAACGGGTGGGCCCCGTGCTCAAGCTGCGCAAGCTGAATTAGCAACACGTGGGATTTCATTGAATGATGATAATTTGTACGGCATGCTGGTCTACA
Source organism: Paraglaciecola sp. (assembly GCA_009993955.1). Taxonomy (GTDB): domain Bacteria; phylum Pseudomonadota; class Gammaproteobacteria; order Enterobacterales; family Alteromonadaceae; genus Paraglaciecola. The sequence goes on along the minus strand of JAACSL010000018.1, from coordinate 13,421 downwards.
ATGTGCACGCAAAAAATGATCCTGAATATATTGCGTTATTTGGCAATGACTATACCGGTACTGCAGAGCAAAACTTCTTTATGGCCAATCATGAAGGTTGGGATATAGAATCAGACTCAACGGATCCGTTAACCACTTTTAGAACGTCTACACCAAATAACGGTAGAGAAGCGAAAATATATGGTGCTGAATTCGCCGTACAACATTTCTTTGGCGATAGTGGCTTTGGTGTACAAGCTAACTACACAATCGTTCGTGGCGATGTTGCGTTCAATAATGAGGGTAGCACAAGCGAATCTCAATTTGCCCTAGTCGGTTTGAGTGATACAGCAAACTTAGTGGCCTTGTATGAAAAAGATGGCATTCAAGCTCGTATCGCTTACAACTGGCGTGGTGAGTATTTGAATGAAACCAGTCGCGGTGGCTTTGCTAACCCGCGTTACATCGAGGCTTATTCACAGATTGACATTAACGTCAGTTATGATGTGACAGAAGATCTGACGGTCTCATTTGAAGGCCTGAATATAACCGGTGAAAATAGCCGTTCACATGGTCGTAACTATGCCATGATGTGGGATATGTATGACTTAGGTGCTCGTTACCAATTAGGCGCTCGTTATACTTTCTAGTAACGTAGCTTATTCGCTTATGTCATAGAGTGATGTAAAGCCGCTGATTTCAGCGGCTTTTATTTTCAACAAACCTAATCATGACTTGTTTATACTAAGATAATTGAGAAACTGTCGCTGTATATACATCGATTAACACGTTTTTAAGAAGAATTTTTACGGTATCGTCACAATGAGCCAACATGTTTTACTCAACAACATTCACCATCAACATACCCGTGTAATCACGCAGTTTTCCCACGAATACGGCGACAATATTGCGAGTGTTGTGGTTTATCCAACTGAATTTATCGAATTACAAAAAGAATATGCAATTTTGATTCGGCAGCATGCTGACACTGAAAAATTTTATGCTACCGCTCTGCTCGGTTTTCAACAGAATGAAAATCTCTATTTAGACCCAAAAACTGAGTCAGGTTGGGCCGCACAATATATTCCGGCAACGATTGCTCGAGGTCCTTTTTTAATTGGCTTTCAACGTCAGCAAGATGATCCAGAAAAACCGTCGCCAGTGATCCATATTGATATGCAGCATCCAAAAGTGAATGAGTTAAAGGGACAGCCGCTCTTTTTAGCGCATGGAGGAAATAGCGCTTATTTGGAATACATATCGAAGGTGTTGAACATGGCTCATCAAGGCTTAACTTTGAATGATTCAATGTTTGCTGTGTTAAGTGAATTTGATTTACTTGAATCTGTGAATATTGAATTTGATTTAGCCACCGGCGAAAAACGTCGTTTAACCGGCAACTACACCATTAATGAGACTAAGCTTCGGACGTTAAGCCCAGAGCAGCTTCAGCGATTGAACAATATGGGTATTTTAGCCCTCGCATTTGCTGTTATATTTTCAATGACAAATATCAGAAAACTGATTGATATAAAAAACCGTCGAGACACAAACCTTTAACGTATTGAGACTCAACACTTTGCCAAGTTTTAAATGATTACATCCACACCAGCACGCACAAAAGTTATTGAAAATTGCATTCATGGTCAGATCCCCGCTGAGGTATTTGCGGCTGCCGAACCCATCATTCTGCGAGGAATCGTAAGAGACTGGCCAATGGTTCAACTCGGTCATGAATCAGTGCTCAACACGGTCAACTACTTAAAGCAGCATTATAATGGTAAGTTATCTTTCGCCTATTTTGGTAGTTCAGCAATTAAAGGGCGATTTTTCTACAACGAGCAAGTTACGCAGCTGAATTATGACAATAAGCAAACTCGTATCGATGAGTTTTTAGATCTTGTTGTTGCATCACTTGACGAAGCTTCTCCACCGTCTCTTTATATCGCGTCAAATCTCATAGATAGCCACTTTCCAACATTGAGAGCGGAAAACGACATCACAATTCCCCACCAAGAAAAAGCTTACCCGCTGGAACCAGAGCGCGTAGGCATATGGATAGGAAATCGCACAACAGCATGTTGCCATTACGATACCTCAGATAATCTGGCCTGTTGTGTGGTGGGTAAGCGGCGTTTTACACTTTTTCCACCTGATCAGATCAGCAACTTATACCCAGGCCCACTCGACATTACGCCGGGGGGGCAAGCTTTGAGCATGGTGGATTTCGCCAATCCAGACTTAAACAAGTACCCCAATTTTCCAAAAGCCTTGGCCAAGGCACAAATCGCCGAATTATCCCCTGGTGACGCGTTGTATTTGCCTAGTATGTGGTGGCATCAAGTTGAAAGTTTGAACCCCTTTAACATACTAATTAACTATTGGTGGAGTGAAGCGCCCCAACACACTGGTGCGGCAATGAACGTCTTGTATCACGCAATGTTGAGTTTACGAGACAAACCGGAGCATGAGAAACAAGCGTGGCGACATGTTTTCGAGCATTACATTTTTGGCGAGAGTCAGCGCGCAGCGCGGCATCTTCCTGAGCAAGCCCAGGGCTTTTTAGGTGAATTAGATCCGACAAAAGCCAGAGCATTGCGCGCTATGCTATTGAATAAACTAAACCGCTGAGTTTCTAAGTAGTAGATGACTCGGGAAAGAAGTGAGAACTATGTTGCACAATACTAGAGTTAAAAAAGTGGTGATAGCCGGAGGTGGCACAGCTGGTTGGGTAGCCGCTGCGGCCTTAGCAAAGCAACTTGGTAAGTTGTTAGACATTGTATTGGTTGAGTCGGACCAAATTGGCACAGTCGGTGTGGGGGAAGCCACTATACCGCCAATGCGCGTGTTTCATTCTATGTTAGGCGTAGATGAGCAGGAATTTATGCGGGCGACCAACGCCACCTTCAAGTTGGGTATCTCTTTTGAAAACTGGGGGGACTTAAATAAAAAATACTTTCACCCCTTCGGCACCACCGGACAAAGTAGTTTTTTAGCCGATTTTCAACACTTTTGGCTGCATGGAAAGGCCAAAGGGATTCATGCTGAATTTGGTGAATACAGTTTCGAAAGCCAGGTGGCAAAAAACAATAAATTCGCTACCTCTAAAAACTCTGCAATAAATTATGCTTATCACTTAGATGCCACGCGTTATGCAAGCTTCTTACGCAACTACAGCGAAAAAAGGGGGGTAACGCGTATTGAAGGTCGCATTGTATCTGTTCACCTACACGCCAATGGCTACATCAAATCGATTGAGTTAGAAGATGGTCAAAATATTGAAGGTGATTTGTTTATTGACTGCACAGGCTTTAATGGCTTACTCATCGAAAAAACCTTACATACCGGTTATGAAGACTGGTCTCATTGGTTACCTTGCGACGGCGCTGTTGCAGTGCAAACAGAATCTGTAGGGCCAGCTAAACCCTACACCCGATCCATCGCGCATGAACATGGTTGGCAGTGGCAAATCCCTTTGCAACATCGCACTGGCAACGGCTTCGTATTCTGCAGTAAATATGTAACAGATGAAGAAGCAAAAACTTTATTACTGAACAATATTGAGGGGCAGCCTATTACGACACCAAGGCTCATAAAATATCGCACAGGTAGACGTAAAAAGGTCTGGCATAAAAACTGTGTTGCCTTGGGTTTATCTAGCGGTTTTGTAGAGCCATTGGAGTCCACCAGCATCTATTTGCTGATGAATGGCATGATTAGATTAATGCGTCTGTTTCCATTTGCGGGCATAAGCCCCTCGCATGTGGATGAATACAATAAACAATCCCTCAATGAAATTGAAAATATTCGAGATTTCATTATTCTCCACTATCACGTCACCAACCGTGAGGACAGCCAATTTTGGCGTTATTGTAAACACATGGATATCCCTCAATCCTTAGCTCACCGAATCAATTTATTCAGAGACAATGCTTGTGCATTCCAAGGTGACGGCGAGTTATTTAGATTGGAGTCTTGGACACATGTCATGTTTGGGCAAGGTATAGAACCTGCATCTTACCATCAAATATTTGCCACCATGTCTGATCAAGAACTTGTGACTTACCTAGCCGATATACGCCAAAAAATACATCAAACTGCACAAACTTTGCCATCACACCACGAGTTTATTCATCACTACTGCCGAGCAAATAGCTAAATCAATGATGATATTGCAAGTCCATGAAAAATTGTCAATCAAGACCACCCACATTGGTTTGGAGCAAACCCCTGTATTAATCATCGACAACTTTATTCAACAAACAGACGCATTGATTGACTATGCTGAACAACTTTCTTTCAGGCAAACTTCGCCCTTTTACCCTGGTGTCAGAGCACCCGCACCTCGCGAATATCAACGCTGCCTACTTGATAACTTACAAACAGTCATTGTCGATTTTTTTAAGTTGCCCACCGCAAACCTCGGCTTCAGTGGCTGTGATTTCTCTCTCGTTTCAACCCCACCACAGCAGCTTAGATTATTGCAACGTATTCCTCATTTTGATGCACTGAATATTAATGGTTTAGCCGCCGTTCATTACCTCTTTAAAGAAGATTTTGGTGGCACTGCTTTTTATCGCCATCGTAAAACCGGTTTTGAAACCATTGATGAGAGCCGTGAAATTACCTATCTCAAATCGTTGGAAAGTGAAAATGATGGCCCTCACCTGCCAAGAGTTCAAGACGGATACATCAATGGTGATACCCCTCTGTTTGAGCGTATTGCCGAGTCTCCGGGTTTGTTTAACCGCTTAATTATTTATCGGCGTCACTCCTTACACTCAGGCTCGATCAGTAATGAAAACGTAGGCAACGCTGACGTGCGCCGCGGTAGACTCACTATCAATAGTTTCATAGAGTGCCGATAATCAACTCCCTCCATTCATCTGGTGTAAATCATGCAATGTAATCGTTTACAACAAAAACTTTCATTTGTGTGACGTAGTAAAGTAATAGGTTTTGCTGGATGGTATTTGTCATGTGTTGACACTTTGCTTAACCCTACATCACTTTAATCTTGCTTTAACTTCACTTTTTATTATTTATATCAATTAGATAAAAATTTTCTCAAACTGCGATAGCTTGCCATATATTTTACATTGACCGAGAAAATCTAAGATTAACAAAACAGTCCCGCCGTAATTCATGTGACCTTCTTGGCAAAACATCACCCATTTCTTCTACATTTATTGAAAATAATTCGTTAATAAAGCAGATTTTATTGTAAACGTTTTCATTTTAAATTATCGTAGATATGTTAATTAATTGTTGCACACAGGTCATGGTCTCAGCATGCTAACAACAACGCAGAACCTTAAGTTAATGCTGAATCAACAGTACTCTGCCAATTGCTATTTCTGGCTAAACCGCAACCTAACATAACAAACGAGCATCTATGACGAATGTGACCTCTCCCGCTGCACCCTTGCCCCTGTATGAAAAAATTGGCTATGCCATGGGCGATGCGGCAGCCAATTTAGTCTGGCGTGGCGCCCTAGCTTACCTTGCTGTGTTTTACACCGACACCTTTGGATTAGCTGCCTCAGCCACAGCAATATTGTTTTTGGTGGTCAGGTTATCGGATGGGATCACCGACATCATCATGGGCATGATTGCCGATCGCACCCAGACAAAATGGGGTAAATTTCGACCCTGGATATTATGGTCAACGCCCTTTTTAGGTTTGTTCATGATCCTTTACTTCACCACACCAGACTTAAGTACCGACGGGAAATTGATTTACGCCTATGTTACCTATATTGGGCTCACCCTAGCCTATACCGCCAATAACGTGCCCTACTCTGCTCTCATGGGTGTTATGACCGGCAATGATCACGAACGCACGAGTTTATCGGGTTTTCGCTTCGCCGGTGCTTTTTTGGGTGGCTTGTTTGTCATGGGATTTTTGCCGGCCATGGTGGCGTATTTTGGTGGAGGTGACGACGAACAAGGTTATCAGCAAACCATGTATGTGTTCGCGGCTCTGTTGATGGCACTCATGTTTATCTCGGTAGCCACGACACGAGAACGTGTATTGCCGATGCTACAAACACAACGCAGGTTGCGCTCTGAATTGACAGATTTAAGCAAACAGTTGCCCTTAGTATTGTTGCCATTGTTAGCGATTACCTTGTTTTTTTATTATCGCAATTGGCCCAGCGGTATATTTTTTGTCGCGGTGTTTTTGCTAATGGCTTGGCTAATTCGTAGCATGTTGCAACGTTACAACCTGCCAGATAAAAAACCTATTTCAGCCGCACAACAAGACATGCTTGATCTCATTACCAATAAACCTTGGTTAATTTTATTAGGTATGGGCTTTCTGACTATGATGTTTAACGGTGTTAAATACGGGGTGGTCGCTTATTACTTTAAGTATTTTGTGGGTGATGAGCTGTTGGTCGGCCAGTATTTTATCGGGCTGTTGTTGGTGTCAATTTTAGGGGCCTTGTGCACCAGTTATTTGGCAAAACGCTTGGGTCGTAAAAACTTATTTGTGGCTGCACTACTGTGCAGCAGTGTGCTCACTTGTGGTTTTTACTGGCTTAATGCTGATGACATTGTGGCAATTTTTGTTTTAGGTTGTGCTGCTGAATTTTTTGCCGCCATGATGCCTACTTTGTTCTTCTCTATGCTGGGTGATGCAGCAGATTACTCAGAGTGGAAGAATGGTCGGCGCGCAACAGGTCTCGTTTATTCCGCGGGTACCTTTGTACAAAAAACAGGGGGCGGCTTTGCCGGCGCACTGATGCTCATGGTGCTTGCGGCATACGGTTACAATGGCTTGGACGAAACCACCGTCGCCGCTGCATTACCCGGAATGCAACATCTCATGAGTTTTATTCCCGCAGCATTCGGATTTGCCGGAGCGGCCCTGATGATGTGCTACCCGCTCACAGAAACGAATCAACAAAATATGACCGCTGAATTGCTATTAAGACGCAAATCAGCCAGTAAACCTTCCCCAGATTTCAATTAGCTTGTTTGTTTATACACGCCGAGACCAACCATATGCAAAAATCCAACAACAAAAATCCCCAAGCGTTTGGCTATTTTGATGACGAGCATTGTGAATATGTAATTACCACGCCATTCACCCCTACGCCGTGGATCAACTATCTCGGCAATGATGGCTTCTATGGCTTGATATCCAATACCGCTGGGGGCTATTGCTTCTATCGTGACCCCAAATTTAGGCGCCTTACCCGTTACCGATATAACAGTGTGCCAGTGGACAATGGCGGCCGTTATTTTTACCTAAAATGTAATGGTGAAACATGGTCAGCCACTGGCCGCCCAGTGTCCACCGCGCTCGACGACTATAAGTGCCATCATGGTATGGGTTATAGTCGTTTTGTGGCGATCAAAAATGGCTTGCAGTCACAACTGACCAGTTTTATCCCCCTCAATACCAAAGCTGAGGTGCACAAACTTTGCCTATCGAATATTTCGCCTGCCAGTAAATCTGTTGATGTATTTTCGTTTATTGAATGGTGTTTGTGGAATGCTGAAGATGACAACAGCAATTTTCAACGAAACTTATCTACCGGTGAAGTAGAGGTAGAAGACAGCGTGATTTATCACAAAACCGAATACCGTGAGCGACGCAATCATTATGCGTTTTACGCAGTGAATCAGACTATTCAAGGATTCGATACAGACCGAGAGCGCTTTTTAGGGCCCTATCGCGGTTTTGAAAATCCTCTGGTGGTAGAACAAGGGCAAAGCAACAACTCCTTAGCGCGTGGTTGGTCCCCCATTGCCAGTCATCACCTAAATGTTGAGCTGGCACCGGGTGAAAGCCGTACCTTGATCTTTGTGCTGGGTTATTGTGAGTTGAATCACGCTGAAAAATGGCAGTCGCCCGGCGTGATCAATAAGTCCCCTGCCAAACGTATGTTGGCACAATTTTCAACGACAGAAAAAGTGGATGAAGCTCTGGCAGACCTCGCCTCTTACTGGCGTACGTTGTTGAGCAAGTTCCAAGTGGATAGCCCCGATCCTCGTTTTAATAGCGCCTTAAATATTTGGAATCAATACCAGAATATGGTCACCTTCAACTTATCTAGAAGTGCTTCGTTTTACGAGTCTGGGATTGGTCGAGGAATGGGGTTCAGGGATTCCAATCAAGACACCATTGGTTTTGCACACATGGTGCCGCACAAAGTCAAAGAACGCATATTGGATTTATCTGCTACACAAAAATCGGATGGCTCTGCTTATCACCAATATCAACCGTTGACCAAAAAAGGCAATGCCAATATTGGCGGCAATTTTAACGACGATCCTATGTGGATGGTATTATCCACTGCCAACTATATTAAAGAAACCGGCGACTTTAGCATCCTTGAAGAATTGGTGGTTTATGATGGTGAAGACATTGCCACCCATAGTCATTTTGACCACTTGGAACGCGCATTTAAGCATGTGGTAAATAACCTCGGTCCACATGGTTTACCCTTGATTGGACGAGCGGACTGGAATGACTGTTTAAACCTCAATTGTTTTTCTGAAGACCCAAATGAGTCTTTTCAGACCACCCAGCGCGGTCCATCAAACGTAGCCGAGTCGGTAATGATTGCTGGCCAGTTTGTGCTCTACGGCAAAGAATTTATTGAAATATGTCGGCGCACGGGACGTGATGCGCTGGCTGCCACATGCCAAAAGCATGTGGATAAAATGCAAGAAGGGGTGGACCAACATGGTTGGGACGGTGAATGGTATCTGCGCGCCTATGATGCCAATGGCGAAAAAATAGGCAGTAGCGCCAACGCTGAAGGCAAAATATTCATCGAATCTCAGGGTTTTTGTGGCATGGCGCAAATCGGCTTGCAAGAGGGTAAAGTCTTACAAGCGATGGATGCCGTTGCCGAGCACTTATCAAGCGACTTCGGTATTATGCTCAATCAACCGGCATTTACCCAATACAGCAAATATCTGGGCGAAATCAGCTCTTATCCACCCGGGTATAAAGAGAATGCGGGCATCTTTTGCCACAACAATCCTTGGATCACTATCACTGAAGCTATGTTGGGCCGGGCTGACAAAGCGTTTGAGTATTACAGCAAAATTACCCCAGCATTTTTGCAAGACATTCAAACACTGCACAAAACTGAACCCTATGTATACAGTCAAATGATTGCAGGTAATGATTCGGCTAATCCAGGTGAAGCAAAAAACTCTTGGTTAACCGGCACTGCCGCGTGGAACTACTATGCTGCCACACAATATATTCTGGGGATCCGCCCTGATTATGATGGCTTAATCATCGATCCTTGCATTTTACCTAGCTGGTCAAAAGTATCGGTTAAACGAGAATTCCGAGGTGCAAACTACCACATTGAGTTGCTCAACCCTCACGGCCTCAGTAAGGGCAACGTGGCCCTCACCATTGATGGTATTGCGGTGCGGGGCAATATTATTAGTGCCAAACAATACACGGGTAACCACAACATTGTTGCTGTGATCTGTGTGTAGATGGCTTTGCTGTAGCGTATTGGTCTAACGTGGCGCTGGCCCAGTACTGGCGCGTATTTTTAGGGTAAATGGCAAAAATTGTCGCCCCGGTTGAACAACCTGCCCTTTTAGCTGTTGGATCAGCAACTTAATACAGGTTGAACCGATTTCATGTAAGGGTTGATGTACTGTAGTCAGAGCCGGGGTCACCAAATCTGCGTAGTGAATATCATCAAAGCCCATGACCGATACATCGTTGGGCACATTAAAGCCTTGTCGTTGCAGCAACTTCATCACACCAATGGCCATCTCATCGTTGAAACAAAAAATGGCGGTGGGTCTGTCCCGCAATAACAGTAATTTCTCCGCACAGCTTTTTCCTGACTCTGCAGTGTAATCACCGGCTAATTGCAGGTTATTGTCAATAGCAATGCCAGCACCTTGCAAGGCATAGTGATAGCCCTCTAAACGCTCTTTCGAGCTTGGTACGTCATCGGGACCCGTGACCACAGCGATACGTGTATGTCCTTGGTCAATCAGATATTCAACGGCTGCCTTTGCTGCCGCCACGTTATCTACCGCCACCTGCACTATTTCATCAGAATCGATACGTTCATTCCCATTCACTAGAGGCGGCAACTGACCCGCAAGGGGCTGATTTGGATCGGTTTTGAAGGGGATCCTCGAACAAAATAACAACACACCGTCTGCCTGACCTGCCAACACTAAATCCGCATAGTGACGTTCTCGTTCTTCTAGATTTTGCGTATCTCCGAGTAAAATCGAGTAACCCGCACTTTGCGCCCCCTGCTCGATGGCACGGATGATACCCGCATTGACTGGGTTGGTAATGTCTGGAATGATGGCAACAATGTTGCCACTTTTGCGTGTGCGCAAACTTGCACCAATTCGATTGGGACGATAACCCATCTCATCGATGACTTTTTTTACTTTATTTAAGGTTTTTTTCGACACTAATTCTGGCGAGCTTATTACCCGCGAAACAGTAGCTGGCGAGACTTTCGCCAAGGTTGCAATTTCTTTTATTCCAATAGTCGCCACAGTCTGAACTCGCACATTATTAACTCTTCATAAGAAGATTATCATGTAAATCGTTTTCAGCTAGCTAAAGTCTTATAATTTATTACTTTTTTGTTAAATAATTTGCAAAATATTTGTTAATTGAATTCTTGTCATAATCAATGCGCTTTGAGCGAGGCAAGCAGTGAATGCGTGACCGCTTGTACGTCAGGAAAAACATGGCGAAGTTGTGTCGATGTCAGTCCCCAATGCTGTTGCAATACCGCTGAGATCCAACTGCGAACATCTGATGTGGGTTTGAGATCGCGTTGCTCATAAAGTTGTTCCTGCGCTAAGCCGGGCCACTCACCTAAGACTTGTTTTCCCTGTATGGCTCCCCCGCTTAAAAACAAGGCAGAGGCCGTGCCATGATCAGTACCACCCGTGCCATTAACTTTTACCGTTCGGCCAAATTCTGTGGTCACGATCACCACACTTTTTTGCCATGTTTCCCCCAAACTTTGCTGCAAGGCAGCTAATCCAGCATCAAGTTCAGAAAACTGGCGACTTAAACGATTAGCTTGATTATTGTGGGTATCCCACCCCCCCATCTCTAACATCGCTGCACCTATCCCAGCATTTTGTTGCAACATTTGGCCACAGCGTTCAGCCAAATAGGGAAACTTTACTTGTGGTGAACCTTTGTCTTGCATACTCAGTCTGTCGCGGCTGTTGATTGCCTCACTTAACCACGCCTGCATTTGGGCATCGTCACTATACAAATGGGTTAAACGTTGTAATAAATCGTCATCTGCCGGTTTAAATTGTGAAGGAAACCAATTATTGGTTGTGCCTTCACCTCGCAGTGCAATAGGAATAGTTTGCGCTACCGCTAAACCTTCTTGGCCGACACTCGCAACTGCCCTAGCTAGCCAACCATTTTCATGTTCTGTCTGATTGAGGCCACTTTCCATTTGATCCTGTCCATCAAAATGGGATCGTTGTCGATAGCCCGAAGCAACGGCCACAACGGGTAAAAACTGCCCTTGTTGGTATAAAGTGTGAGCATGTTTAAACGCCGGATGCAGAGCAAAACCACGATCAATCTTGAGCGCTGTAGTGTGCAAATCACGGCTCAAAGCTCCTCGATGTTTATCGAGGTTTTGATCAAACAACGGTGGTAAAGCATGCAAAGCGTCCATAGCGCCGCGCAATAATATCCAAATCAGTTTTTTATCCGTGCTGGCGCGTTGCTGGGCAACAGGGGCACTGAGATCAGCAAATACTTTTGGTGCATGCAGATACATCCAGCCAGCTAACGCTGATTTTACAAAATCTCGTCTGTGCATGCTTATCTCCTCTGAAATTCTGGGCTGAGCAGCAATAAACTTAAGGCTTGCGCTTTACTTTCAGCCTGCTGCATCTGTTGAATACTCAGTTTGCTTAACAAGGGGCCAAGACTTTGTTGCGCCAACTGTATTGGTTCGACTTGCACTATGCGACTGACATGGGAAGCCCACTCAATCCTTGACATCATAGCGTGAGGTCCTGACCAAGCCTGTTGATTATCTTTAAATCCCGCTGGTGAGCCTGCATTAAATGGACGTTGACCAAGATTGGTTAAATGGCGAATGAAATCCTCCTTGTCTAACGCCAGAGAACATACTCGACAACTAGAAATCAACAGCTCCCTGGGCGTTTTAAGCTTCACCGCTGGGGTTTGCCAACTTGCGGGGTGACTTAACATAGTCGTCAATACTTTTGCCAAATTACCTTGCTGAGAAAGCCAGGTGTCTACCATCTTGGCGACAATATTTTCATTTCCTTCATCAGTGATAAAATGTTGCACCAATTTGCGCGACACGTGTTTTGCTGTATTAGGATGATTGGCTAAATCAGTGAGTATTGCCTGCCCTTGTTTTATGCCAGGTTGACTGTAGCGCTTACCCAAAATGACTCGTTCACCGGGCTCATGCACCACGTCACGAAACATAAACCCATTGGGCTCTTGGCGAATACCGCGGCCAATGCTCCAGCCTGTGAGTGCCTTTGCTAATTCCGTTACATCCCCTTGTGTGTATTCACTGTCGACACCCAAAGTATGTAACTCTAAAATTTCCCTACCCAAATTTTCATTGAGTCCTTTGTCTTTGCGTTTCTGCGCAAATCGGGTACTGGGGCCAAAAGATTTTTCATTGTTGAGATAAAAAAGCATGGCGGGATGAGCAGTAACAGCTTGCAGTAGATCTGAAAAATTCCCCGTTACTCTTGGGGCGATAGCCTCCACCTCTAAGGTCGGCGCTAAAGCACGCATCTGAATATTATTTGCGCTGACACTAAAATGATTAGAAAAAAAGTCCACCAAATGCCAATAAAAAGGGCTGTCTGATACGATGCCTTGTTCAATGCTTAAGGCTGTCAAAGCCAAGACTTGTTTAGCAAGTTGCTTTTTCACAGCCATCTCTTGTCTGTCCGTCTCTAGTTGCTGCTTCGCAGCATTGCCATGGTTGCTGTTTTCACGCATCTTACGTTTGTTTTGTGCATGTTTTGCGAGGTGTTGCAAAGCTACATCACTTGTCCAATGGCCTTTGGTAACGGCGAGTAGTTTGCTTACACGCTCCGTTGTCAATTGCGCAGTAAGCCACGCGAGAGGTTGATTACCTATTGCCCGCAAAATATCTGGAGTTACACCATAACCGAAACGGTTGGCTGCAAGATAAGACGCCACATCAGTCATCAGATTGCCACTATAGAAAAAGTAGAAGTTTGTACTCTAATTGAAACGCACAACCCTGCAAGCAGGCTTACCTAACCTTTACACTTCTGAGTTGATGTGTGCGATCCACAATGATATTCAAATATATACCTATGTATCACCCTGTAGATTTTTTAATCACTTCCTTTGCGCTTTAATAGGGTCATCGAAACGCGGCACACATCACGCAGCGTTTTACCCCTAACCATTT
>JAACSL010000055.1 GCA_009993955.1 Paraglaciecola sp. | reverse complement strand
GCATATTGCCTCAAGAAAAATAAGCCATCCCTTAATATTAGCGACGTTGAGAGAAATGCGATGGTGGCTGCTTAAACCGATCTCAGGTTAATTATGCTTTTCCAGATAAGCGGCAATGTTCGCGCAAATATCGCGATTGTCTTCGACAATCAGCACTCTCACATGCGTCACAGCCAGTGCGTGCACCATAAACTATTTCCCCTTACTGCCCATTACCACGCATAGTCCAGTCGCAGACCAATCAGTGGTTCGGCTTCACTTTCGTCTTCTACCTGAACACCTCGGCGGTAGTCAAACTCCGTATCGTCGCTCGATGAAGCAGCGGTCACATTGATGACATCAAGAAACGCGGTGATATCGATAGGACCAAATGCTCTGCGGTAGTCAACACGCACATTCAACAAGCCGGAGCCACTTTTGCGACCGACATTGCGCGCAGTGATCTCTTTCGAGTAGCGCAGAGGTTGACCAGGCCCTAGAACGTCGGCATGAATAATAAACTCGTCGTCTGGTCTGCCTGAGAGGTATTTGTAACGCCCAGCAACCTTCCAATTGTCATTGATTTCCCAGGTCAGGCCAAGGGTAGCCACATGGTCGCGACTGAATTCAGCGGCCACATCGCCACGCCCGTCTTTCCAATCCTCAACGGCATCATTGTAAGAGTAGGTTGCACTAGCGTAAAGGCCTTCAAAGATCGTCCCGTTAACCACAAAATCGACGCCGTAAGAGGTGCCGTCACCAATATTAGCAAAGGTACCGCTGACCCGATCCAGGTCTACCACCAGATTATCGAGCTTTTGATAATAAGCCTCGGTTAATACTGACCAATTGTTACTCGGGAAATATTTAAATCCGACACTAGTATGGGTGATTTTCTCGGTCTTAAGCTTGTTTGACTCGTTAGCAGCAAGTTCTAAATAGCGTGGTGACTGATGAAATAGCCCAGCAGTGGCAAAATATCTGAATGTGTTACCCGGCTGCCAGTTGACACTAAACCTGGGAGAGGCAAAACTTTCATCGGCAAAACCATCCCGCTCGACCCGTAAACCCGTGCCAACATTCCAATCACCCAACTCAAAAGTTTGATCGACATACGCCGCATAGCTCGTTTCTTTCTGCCGTATTGCAGAGTTGATGTTCTGGGGAGTCAATACAATATAATACTGTTCGGGCTTGGGGCTGAAATCATCCTCGTCGTAAACAAATCTATTCCAATCGCCATCCAACACAGTGATGTAATCCAGTTCAATTTGCGTGACCCGCGCACCGGCACTAAACATGCCCCATTGATTGGCTGTTTCAAAATCGCTGCGCCAGCCGATTTCCTTTTCATTTTCACCAATGGTAATGATGTTCTCCCGTACCGGATAATCAGACGCAGGACTTCCCTCAGGGACCAAATCAGGAAAGGCTTCGCCCTCTGAGCTAAGCTTATCGCTATTTCGGTAGTAAAGCTTGTTGATCCAGACCCCGTTATCGCCGATCAATGAGCGCAATGTCAAACCATACAAATCACTGTCTTGCTCAGTATCTTGCAGGGCGACATCTTCAAAATTGGGCGATGCAAAAACATGTTTGACCCCGCGAGTATAGTCCTCGTGGGTATCCATCAGCAGCACCTCAACGGTGTGATCCTGATTGATGGGTATGACGGATTTAACGATAAGGTCTCTTAACACAGGTTCGCCAATGTCCAGTTCTTCGATGGTTTCAAACAACTTGCCAAAGTCCAATTGTCGGGCAGAAAACAGCATCGTTGCGTCTTGTGTGATACCCATAGGCCCGTCATAACCCACTTCGTAGCCTGCAAGGTCGTAGCGGAAACTGGCTGAAGGGCCAAGGTTGCCATCGGCAACGTCCAGTTTGAGTAGCGATGCCGCACGGCCACCATAAGCTGGCCCCAACCACCGGGTGAAAAATCCGCGCCGCTGATCACGTTTGGTGCGAATATCGAGAAACGACCACCCCCACCAACATCTTCATCTTCACCCAATGTCGCATCAAAATGCACGGCTTTATCAAAGGGAAAGTCATCAACAAATAACAAGTTATCGCGTGGGCCTCGGCCACGTACACTAAAGCTGGCGAATTCACTGGACGACGCTAAGCCTGGCAACCCGTCCAACGAGAGCAGCGGATCAGCGCCGCCACCCACCGCACCTCGCAAGGCTTCTCTATCAAGAAAGGTGCTCGAACCTGAGGCAGATACGGCAGATTGCTGCGCACGCACCTCTACTACCTCAATGTTTTGTTCTCTGAGTTCGAATTCAACCCTGATATTTTTACGTGTCACCACCCGCACACTCGGCTCATACAATGAAGTGAACCCGCTTTTCGCCACATTCACCGAGTAAAGACCCGGATCCAGCTGTTCGACGACAATACGACCTTGTTGGTCGGTTTCTAAGGTTTGTGTGGTTGAGGTCTCTCTTTCTTTGATGATGATAAGCACATTGGCGAGTGGGCGATCACTATCTTGATTTTTGACGATCACTGTCAGCGCACCGGGTGCCTCTGCCGCACTGGCACCAATGGGAAAACCAAAAAGCGGCAAGCCAAGCAGTAGCACCCACCGCATCAACCATGATGCCTGTCTCAATTGTTTGTTCATATTGCAGTCCTCCAAGGATGGTAATGATTGAATGAAACAGGGGCAGGTTAGCAGGGCCAATGTGACTAAAATGTCGCCAAGAAGTGAACGTTGCGCAGCACGCCTGACGGGCACAAGACATTGAGCTCAGTGTTCATGGCCTGTCACCGCTATCAATTGTCAATGTAGCATGCTAAGAAATTTTTACATTGTAGCTCGCAATTCTTACAGGAGTGCAGACTATACAAGGCCTTCTAACTTTATAAATATCCATTAAAAACAATGAGATATGTTTTGGCATCCTATTGGCATCACACTCAGTGAACTAGCAAAAGGAGAAACGTGATGAAAAACACAACATTGACATTATTGACCGCTGTAGCCATTAGCACCGCATCTATTAGTGCTTACGCACAAAACACTTGGAAAGACAGTGCCAAAGACGCGGGTTTTCGAAACGAGGATTCAATGGTAGAAGAGACTTTATGAAAAATTTTGTAACAGGGGGATTGCCAGCATGAATCGTGCGTTTTCACCCATAAGAATCTCCGACATCTCGCTCAGTTTTTTGAGCGACCAGTCAGACATGTTTGCAAAGCTGAAAGGGATTTTTTTCATCTATTACTACTTATATGCAGGTTAATTAAAGCGGGAGTTATTCTATACATGTTTAATAAACTTGTATGTTTCTAAAGTTGCATAGGCTAAAAAGTGGGTGGGTACAGGTAACTACAGTTATAACTACAGTTAGATTAGGTGATTTCAAAATAGATTGATTTTGTAGTAGCCCTTTGAAATCAAGGGTTTGAAATGGTGGCCCCACCTGGACTTGAACCAGGGACCTGCCGATTATGAGTCGGATGCTCTAACCAACTGAGCTATGGGGCCATGATGTATTTCAATTTTACTGTTTGGTTGTCACACATCCTTGTGGATGTATTCCAGCCTGACCTTCCTGGTCAGTCGTGCGAGTCTCAAAACGTGATGTTAAATCACCTTTTGTCGCCTGTGGCGACCGAGTCTTACCCAACTGAGCTATGGGGCCATGATGTATTTCAATTTTACTGCTTGGTTGTCACACATCCTTGTGGATGTATTCCAGTCTGACCTTCCTGGTCAGTCGTGCGAGTCTCAAAACGTGATGTTAAATCACCTTTTGTCGCCTGTGGCGATCGAGTCTTACCCAACTGAGCTATGGGGCCATCTTGATCGTTTTTTAGAAACCGCAGTTTGCCACTAACAATGCGACGGTAATAGCAAAGGGGGTATTAAAAAACGACGCGCAGTATAAGCAGTTTTCCCTACCTTGTCATTAGCTTGAGCAAGGCTTGAGGGCGAAAAGCGCACATTTGTGTATCGTTTGTTTATTTTGTGTGCAACCCACTATGCACGCTTGAGGGCAATCTAAGGCTTACTGCAAGATTTGCTGCTTTGTTTGGTTTGACGAACCAGCACAATGCCACTTAACGCCAGCAGCCACCACACACTGACACTACCACCGCCCGAGCCACTATTGGAGGTGCTTGGTGTTTGATTGGCGATAACGCTTATCTGCACGCTGTCGCTGTTACTGACGCCAAAATCATCACTTACCGTTAAACTGAACACCAAGGTCGACGCCACCGTTGGTGCGGTAAAACTCAGTTGTGCACTGCTGGCATTGTTTAACGTCACGGCGGTACCTGAGGTTTGTTGCCATAAAAATTGCACTTCTCGCCCCTCGGGATCACTGCCAGAGCCTTGTAACTGGGTTACTTGACGGGTGTTTACTTGTTGGTCTTGCCCCGCATTTGCCACGGGAGCCTGATTGGCTTCATCATCCAAAATGATGATGTTTACCTCGCTATTGTTACCCAACCACTGTGGATCTGCACTTTGCAAGGTGAGGGTAAATTGCTCGTCACCTTCATTGAGAGTGTCGTTGATTAAGGGCAGCACTATAGTTTTGTTGGCCGAGTCGTTGTCTTGCCATACCAACGTGCCAGCGCTGGCATTCAGGTCATCTTCGATGCTTGCCGTACCGGCGTTCAGTTCATAAGTCACGGTTAACACACCAGCACTGCCGCCACTGCGTGATAGGTCAATGCTGATTTGTCCGTCAGTTTCTTTGACGGTAATTTGCTGGTCAATGAAGCTGACTTTGCCGGTTTGTTGTTTTCCTTTAATCGAGATGGTAGCGACATTGGGGGAGCCAAGGGCTGCGCCATTTTGGGGATTGACTAAACGAACAAAAAATACTTCATCAGCTTCATCATCTGTATCCACTGAAATCGTTAAAGGAATGGTTTTGGTGCTGCTATCATTTGCTGACCAGCTCAGTTCACCATTAGCCAAAACAAAATCTTGGTCAGACGCTGAGCCGGGTAACAGCTCATAGGCAACGGTTACACTATCGCTGCCTTGCCGCAGTACTTGAATACTGGCATTTTGGCCTTCTTCGAGACTCAGGTTGGCCTGACTCAAACTCAAGGCATTGTCACTGCTTGTCAGTGTTTCATCTCGTATGACATAGAGTCCACTATTGATGTCGCTGACCAAAATAATGCCGCTTGGTAAAAACGGGTAGACGCCCCACGCGCCGTTAAATGCTGTATTGTCAGACGGCGGATACGTATCAAAAAAACCAATTTCTTGTGGTGCGGCAGGCTGAGTGATGTCTAATACGGTGACGCCTCGCTCATAATTCGACATAAAATAACGATTTCCGCGCACAAAACCATTGTGATCAATGGCGCGTGTGGGCCCTGTCCACGTGCCAACCAACAAGGGATTGGTCAAGCTACTGATATCAAAAATATTGAGTGTTGTATTCAGGCCAGCGCGTTGTTCATCGAGTTCATCGTGCACAATCACAAACTGCTTGTCTTCTGTCCACCACCCACTGTGGGTATATTCAGCAAGGGGATAGGACTTTGCGCTCAACTCTACCGAGTTATCTTGTTTTGAGTGATCCCAAATTCGTAAGGTTTTTTCATTAAAATCCAAGACCACATTGCAGCCTGCGGCCGTCGCATTCACACAATCACTTTGCGCGCGACTGTCATTAATCAACACAGACGATGCATCGTGCGTATAGTCATTGCGGGTTACGCCACCCGGTTGATAAACAAGGTTAAGCTGTTCAGGGTTACTTAAACTGTAACTTCGAAATGCGCCAAACGATCGGTTTGAGCCTGTGACGTGCAGCAAGGGCTCGGTGCCGGGCAAAGCAATGTTTAACCCGTAGTCAACATTGCTGATGTAAACGTTATGAGCCGAGGCGTCGAGAGTCTGACGGTTGACTAAGCTGATTTGGCTGGGTAGCCCCGATAAATCGATGATGGTCACACCTTCACTGACATTGTCGGCACTGGCATAAGCGTAGGTGCGCCAACGGTTGAGGGATTGATCAAAAAACTGCCACACTTTTATGTCACGCCAACTGGTTGCTTGACCACTGACACTGCCGACAATTTGTGGATTTTCTGCTTCGCTTACCTCTACCACAGCAATGGCGTTATTGAGGCCAATAATCGCATATTCCTTGGCGGTATTGAGGTCAATAAAGCCCCAAATATCATTGGCAGCACTGGGCTTGCCGGGAAATTCACTCAGGGGTAAATGGGCTAACAACGACATGTTCTGGCAAGAAAAACCCTGTGATTTCCCTGCGTTACACGAGGCAGCTGACTGTTTATTTTGCATCATGCTGAGGGCAGAAAAAGGCTTGCCTTTAGCTGCTAATTTGACTTGTGGTTGGGCTTTGCTATCGCGGATCACGTGAAAACCGCGTTTAGCCAGTGGCTCAGCATACTCTTCGGGTACACCCACTACAGTGGTGACAAAGGTGTCGGGATTTTGATTTTGATACTGATCAATTAAATCGAAGCCGCCAAAAACAGGCACCAATTCGCCACTAAAATAGAATAAGTCTTGCTCAGATTGGATAGTGTATTGGCCTTGAGCCACAAGGATTTTGTCGCCTTTTGCTGCTTGTTGTGCGGCATAACTGACGGTTTGGCAAGGGCGAAAGCGATTGTTACATTGACCACAATCAAGCCCGTTAC
The DNA here is from genome assembly GCA_009993955.1 of Paraglaciecola sp. Classification (GTDB taxonomy): domain Bacteria; phylum Pseudomonadota; class Gammaproteobacteria; order Enterobacterales; family Alteromonadaceae; genus Paraglaciecola. The sequence continues at coordinate 17,670 of JAACSL010000055.1, read as the reverse complement.
TGGCCACAAAACGCGCTTTATCATGTTCTGCATGGGCCAGAACGCCTTGACTGATGAGCAAAGTGCACAGCATTATGCTGGCATGACGAATGAGTGTGATCACAATATTCACCTAAATGACGACTTTTACCAGATTAACAATAAGACCTGCTAGTTTAAACAAGCTGTTCAAAAAATCTCTGATCCTGCTTTTGCCCATTGTATGCGTGGCTTGCCACAAAGCAGACCCACCAGTGACAGTGCTGCCCGTGGAGTTGTGGTATGCACAGCAACCATTGACGTGTGAAACACCCAACATCCAACAAGACATCACGTGGAGTATTGGTCAATTTGCTTTTTTTATGAGCCAATTGCAGATACAAGACAAGCAGCACCTTAGGCCCCTTAAACTGCAAGTCAATGATTGGCAAACCTCAGAGTTAGCCTTACTGCAATTTTTTAGCCGGGAATGTCAGAGTCAAGTAGATAGCCCTTTGCACAACAGCAAGCCTGCCAACGCGTCACACTCGGGTAGTCAGCATAATGATGACCAACATAGTGATGTGCAACATACTGATATCCAACATAGTGATGTCCAACAAACCGTGTCTCTGCGTCTCCATCAACAGCTGGAGTTGGCCGAGCCCTTGCTGGTAAATGAACACAGCGAGTTAACCTTCGAACTGGGTGTGCCTTTTGCCCTCAATCATCTGAACCCCTTGACTCAGCCCTCACCGTTAAACTTACCGGCGATGTTTTGGAGTTGGCGTGCGGGTTATAAATTTTTGCGCTTGGATCTGTTTAATGCCAACGAGTCGTGGGTGTTTCATTTGGGCAGCACCGGCTGCGTGGCTGATTCGGTGATGCGCTCCCCCAAGATGGCCTGTGCCGAACCCAACCGCTTGCAGTTTAGCTTAAAACCCCAGCGCGACGGTACAGCATTGCTGGTGCATCTAGACCGTTTACTGGCGGGAGTGAAGCTTGAAGGGCGGCAAAGTTGTTTGCTGCAACCTGAACAGCAAAGTTGCCAAATTTTGTTAAACAACTTGGCGAATGGCCAAGTGTTTGAATGGCGCTAGCTGGTTTGGATAGTTAATGTGAGGTTGAAGCGTGTGTGCCTAAATCCGCTGAAGGCAACGACAGTGCGGTTGAGATTGCAAGGGCCAGTGCAGTGCTGGCTAAAAAGCAAGTGGATGCGGGTTACTGTTGTTTTGCCTTGTAGTTTGTCGGCGCTGTTGCTTTGTCTGTCTGCTTGTCAAGAAGCGCCCGAACAAACCTATGATTGGCGTTTGCCAGCGGGCTTTCCTCAGCCACTCGTTCCCCAAGACAATCCCATGACGGCAGCTAAAGTGGATTTGGGCAAAGCGTTGTTTTTTAGTCAGGATCTGTCTTTTAACCAGCAACAATCGTGTGCTTCGTGTCATCAACCTCAGCACGCCTTCAGTGAAGGGCTGACAACAGCGATAGGTGCAAGTGGCCAAAAATTACGGCGTAACACCTTAGCGTTAGTGAATGTCGCCTATAACAGCACCCTAACCTGGGCTCACTCAGGATTAACCCGCATAGAACAGCAAATTTTAATTCCTATGTTCAACGAAGATCCCATCGAACTTGGCATTACCGGGCATGAGAGTGCAGTACTCGCCCGTTTTCAAACCCCGCAGTATGCGCCTTTGTTTACCGAGGCTTTTGGGGATGATCAAGTCAACTTTGACCGTATCGTTAAAGCGCTGGCCAGCTTTGTGCGCAGTCTAACAAGTTTTAATTCAGCCTTTGACCGTTATGCTTATCAAGGTGATGATCAGGCTTTATCCGCCTCGGCTATTCGCGGTATGGATTTATTTTTTTCTGAGAGATTGGAGTGTTTTCATTGCCACGGTGGCTTTAATTTTACGCAATCTAGCCAGCATCAAAATCAACGCTTAGACTTGCGACCTTTCCACAATACTGGCTTGTACAACGACGATGGCCAGGGTGCCTATCCACAACGTGATCAAGGACTCATAGAAGTGACCCTACAAGGCCATGATATGGGACATTTTCGTGCACCGACTTTGCGCAATGTCGCGCGGACTGCCCCTTACATGCACGATGGTAGTCTGGCGACCTTGCAAGAAGTGCTGGCTTTTTATGCTGCAGGGGGCAGAGGGCAGGGTATTACAAGCCCCCTAAAAGACACCTTTATTCAGGGTTTTAGCCTTACTGTAGAAGAACAACAAGACCTGTTGAATTTTTTAGAAAGTTTAACGGATGAACAATTTGGGCAAAGTTTTGATACCGAAAAGCCTTTGAACAGTGACGCCATGTTCAGTGCACCATAAACAAACTGGTGCAAGGGTAAAAAAACTTTGATATCTTCTTTAAAAACATAGACTAAATTTATTTAGCGCACTTCAGAGTGTTGGAGAACATCATGACCGAGAAGCCATTTTTAGTAAGTGGACGTAATACCATTATTCACAAAATTAGAAAGCTTGATTTACTGATTACGAATGGCGAGGATCAACCCGCGGTTATTGTGACTCATAAGTCCATCAAAGAATTTGTTGGTGAAGTTCCAGAAAGCAAACGTGAAGCAAAACAGCAAGACATCGAGCTGGTAGACGTAACGAGCTTGGATATTTTTGGCGAAGAAAAAACCTTATTGTTTGTGCAAACCATTAACGGTAAAGAATATAAAGTCGATTACAGCAAACACGGCACGCCACTGTTTATTCGTATTCACCAAGAAAACGCATTTTAATTAATCTCCAGCTAAGCCCTCTTTTACAGGGCTTTTTTTTACTGCATCTTGTTCGGGGCAATCCCCAAGTCTTTTCGGTTCAAACACAGCCCCACTTAACTCCGCGTCAAGCCATGTAAAGTGGTATCACGCCTACCCAGTGACGCCTCAAATGTGAGTTTAAGTTTTGCGCTGTTTTTATGAGCATAGTGTCGAGTCGTCAATGTGGAATGTAACAAAATCCCCACTTTACGCGACCAAATACGCGGGTTGTGCGTCGAGTTATCCCATAGAAACTTGGTTTTATCGCTTGGTCGCGAAATTCCGTGTTTCAGCGGTTTCTATCAAACCATGTCACTTTTTCCTCTTACTTTAAGGTTGAACACGCAATGATGCGTTAATGCCTAAAGGGGTAAGTTATGAAAAAAGCGATGGTAGTCACCACCATGTTAAGCACTTTGTTATTCACTGGATTCACCCAAGCGAAATCTTTAGATAAATACACCACTGAAAAGTTAGTTAACGTGTGTGAAGCCATCAAAAGCGATAGCCGGATTAGACTGAAAAAAGCCGTAGAAGCAACCAACACCAGTTATAAAAATCTTGCCAAAGGCTTGGTATGCAATGGCATGGATACCGTGCAATTTGCCTTAGCCCACCAAGCAAACAAAACCGCTAATTATCTAGCCAGTAGAAGTCATATTGAACACCAAGCTATGTTAGCTAAACGCTAGTAGCGCTGTAGTGGTCGCATGCAAGAAACAAAAACATTAAATGAGACTGAGTGTTAATGACTTGGTCTCATTGTTTGTTTCACGCGTTCGTACCGAGTAAGGCAAGATTCATCCAATTTGACGAAAATCTCATCCCAACCCTCGGGTGACTTTAACCCACCGAGCGTCAGTTTTATCCCTAATCCAGCTTCCGTATTGAACTTTTTGCTAGCGTCGTGACATCGCCTAGCTACGTCTGTAGCAAACCGATTAAACATAACTAAAAAACTGTCCTATCAGGGAGCATTTCCATGAAAAACAAACTATTTCGCCATAGCCTAACGGCCATGGCAGTGATCGCCTCAATGGGTTTGGCAACACCCGTTTTTGCCGATAACACTACCTCTAATATCGTTGGGCAAATCAGTGCCAGCGATTACTCACAATATAAAATTGTATTAAAAGATCCTAAAACCGGTCTAACCAGAGAAATTCAACTATCTGATTCTGGCTCATTTCGTTTTGCGCAATTGCCCACTGGTGAATATGACATTCAGGTCAGTAAAAACGGTGTAGTGGTAGCCGAAGAGAAAACTCGTTTGAGTTTGGGCTCTAACTCAACCTTGGATTTTGATTTCTTGGCCGCCGATGGCACGGAGCGTATTGAAGTTACGGGTGGTCGAATTTCTGCGGTTGACGTGACATCCACTGACTCAGGTTTAGTGATTGGTGAACTGGAAATCGACAGAATGCCGATTTCTCGCAATGTAACAGCCATTGCTTTGTTAGCCTCTGGCACAGTACTGGGTGCTGAATCAGGTTTTAGCTCACCTAACTCTGGTGGATTAGCTTCGTTTGGTGGTGCATCAGTTGCTGAAAACTCCTGTTATATCAATGGTATGGAAGTAACCAACACCAGCCAAGGTTTAGGTTGTGGTTCAGTGCCTTTTGAATTCTACAAAGAATTCCAGGTAAAAACGGGTGGTTATTCCGCGCAGTTTGGTCGTACAACTGGCGGCGTATTAAATGCGGTGACCAAAAGTGGTAGCAATGAATGGGAATTTGCCGCTACAGGTCAAATTACCCCCAAGTCGTTACGTGAAGATGGCAATATCAGCTACTCGGCGGGTGGAGCGAATGGTCCAGTTGTTTTTCGAAACCAAACCTTGGATGAATTCAGCCAGACAGATTTTACCCTTTCGGCATCAGGTCCACTGATTGAGGATACCTTGTTTATTTATGCCTTAATCAACCCACGTGATGTGCAGAATGACTTTGCCTCACAAACTAGCGGTCGCTTTCAATACGCACCAGACAACGTTTTTATAAAACGTGATTCCAGCGGTAGCGACAATTTATTCTGGGGTGCCAAGATTGATTGGTTGATTACTGATGATCACAAATTAACTCTATTTGGTTATTCAGATCGCAGTGACACGACTTCTGAGTCGTATAACTTCAACCCCAATACGGCGGTGATTGGTGACTTAACACAGACCACCATTCGTAAGCGCGGTGGCACCTTAAAGAGTTTAACTTATAAAGGTAATTTTACCGACGAACTCACCGTGTCAGCGATGTATGGTGAAATTGAAACAGAATACACCAATACGCCGAGCAACTTAGATTGTCCATCGGTTGCCGATAACCGCAACGTGCCTGCTTCGCAGAAAATTACCAGTTGTGGCGCGGGTGGTACTTTTGGTGTCAACGTAGATAACAACAAACAAACTCGAATTGACATCGAATATGCCTTTGAAGAGCATTTATTACGGGTTGGTTACGATAAACAACAACGTGATACCAATCGCACCTCTGCACCCATTACCGGCCATAACTGGACTTACTCTACATTAGCGCCAAACGGTAGCTTGCAGGGCAACAATGGTAATTTGTACACCAACAACACAGGTGCCGCACAAGACTACGTATTTGACCGTATTTTTGAAGGAGGTGGTGGTTTCACCACGGATCTAACGGCTTATTACATTGAAGATGAGTGGCAGTTAACCGATGACCTGCGTTTAAATTTGGGTTTGCGCCGTGATGAGTTTGATAACGCTGGGGTAACCGGTTTAACGTTCTCGTCGTTTAAAACTGATGTGGCACCGCGCCTTGGTTTTAGCTGGGATCCAACCGGTGACGGCGATTCTAAAGTGTTTGGTACCTATGGACGTTATTACTTGCCCGTACCTAACAATACAAACTTCCGTGCGGCATCAGGGGTAAGTGATATTACCACGTACTACACCTTTACTGGCTCGGATAGCACTGGTGCGGCAACCGGCTTAAGTCCAATCACCGGTAATTTGGCGTCATCACAAGTCATTAACTCTGTGCCCAATCCTGCTATCCAAGAAGCCTTCCAATCTGAAGAAGCAGAACCATTCAGTAAAGACGAGTGGATCTTGGGTTATGAAACGCAATTGACCGATGACTTCTCAATGACTGTGCGTGGGATTTTCCGTGAAGTAGCCACGGCACTCGATGATTACTGTGGTCCCTTGGCTTCGCAGTCAACTTGTACCTTACTGAACCCAGGTAGTGATGCGACATGGCAATTAGATAATGACGGAGACAGTATTCCAGATGCAGGCAGTCGCCGCACGTATACTGCTGCTGAAATCGGTTTGCCTGAAGCCAATAACGAATATACCTCCTTGCAAACCACCATTAATTATCAAGGTGAAAGCTTCAGAGCGACCTTGGCTTATACGTGGAGCCGCAGTGTGGGTAACTTTGAAGGTGCAGTGAAATCTGATATCGGCCAAGCTGATGCAGGTATCACCACTGACTTCGACTTCCCTGCTTTACAAGACGGTTCACAGGGTTATCAAGCCAACGATAGACGCCATGTGTTTAAGTTGTTTGGTTCGTATGACGTAACCGATGATTTGACCCTTGGTTTTAATTCTTACTTACAAAGCGGTCGTCCATTGAGTGCTTTTGGTCAGGGTTACCCGTCTAACGACGCCAATATCTACGGTAGCTATGGTGATACCTTCTATCTGTATACCAACCAATGTCCCGATACCAACGGCGATGGTATGTGTCAGGTATCTGAGAAGATCTATCAATATATTCCACGCGGTACGGTAGGTCGTACACCTTGGGTATTCAACTTAGATTTATCAGCCAACTATTCATTTGAAGTCAGTGACATTGAAATGCGCGCTACGCTGAATATTTATAACGTTTTAAATAATCAGAGTGTAACAGCACAAAATGAGCACTACGAAAATAGACGTGCTGAAGGTGTATTCAACCCTTATTACAACGCAGCGTACACGTGGCAAACACCACGTTATGTTGAGTTAGGATTTGAAGCGCGTTTCTAAGTCTAACTGAAGCAGGAAAGGGGTCATAAAAGCATCGGTGAATGTAAGCAAATGTGTTGCTTTAGTCAGGGATTCAGTTTATCCCATGAAGCGAGGGTTTCATCACATTTGCCTATGCACGGTCTACTTTACGACTACACTGTAAGCGTCGGAGTAGTGACCCGATGAATACATACTAATTAGTGAATATGTATTGTTTCCTGGATGAGTAAGGGCTGAGTGCAAAACTTAGCCCTTTCTTTTTTCTTCAAGCGCAATAAATTGTCTGCATCCGATATTCGTCTTAACTTCCCGCCATTCGTCTCAGTTGCATAGTGCGTTAGTCACGTCCTTTGTATAGTTCGTACCAAAATAGTGTGAGGGAAACACCATGTACAATTGCATGATTATTGACGATGAAAAGCTGGCCAGAGAACGCATCGCCAGTTTTGTAGAAGAACAGGTAGGCTGGCGTGTTGTGGCCCAAAGTGGCGAATACAAAGAAGCTCAAGCCTTACTGTTGAAACATCAACCAGACTTATGTTTTATGGACATCAATATCGTGGGTGGCAGTGGCGTGGAATTGGTTAATTCCTTGCGGCACATCATTCCGTGTTATTGGGTCTTCACCACCGCATACAGCGAATTTGCGATTCAGGGTTTCGAATTGAGTGCCGTGGATTATTTACTGAAACCCTTCGAAAATAGCCGATTGGCCAGCACCCTTAAAAAAATCGAAAACCTCAAACAAGGGCAACCGCGTAAATGCAAAAACATGCTAGCGGTAAAATCTGTGGGGGCGGTGGAATTTGTTAATGTGGAAGATATTATCTGGATCAAAGGCTCGGCCAACTATGTTGAATTACATTGTAAGGGGCGCATGTTGTTGCACCGCGAAACATTGGCGAACTTAGAGCAACAATTAAATCCCGACAAGTTTGTTCGTGTGCATCGCTCGGCCATGGTGAATGTCGAAAACATCAGTTCACTGAGCAGTGAGTTGGGGCGTTTTTCCCTATTACATTTAAGCAATGGCGATGAAGTTAAAATTGGCCAAGGGCACAAGGCATCGCTATTTGAATACCTTGGTTTAGATAGTCACTAGTGCCAGCTGCGCTCTTTACATGACCGATTACTCAACGAGCGTCTTAGCTTGAATTATTCAACCCGTAGTTACATCGATTCCAAACAAAAACCTTCATTTTGGCTGCTGCATAGTTTGGGCTGGGCGGCCTATGTGCTGATTTTTGTGGTAGACAATTTGTTTTTTTATCGGGACTTTAACAAGCTCGGTATCGACGTTTTTTATCCCTTGCTGTTGGCCGGAAGCTTTGCGGCCTTGCTCACCTGGCCCTTGCGTCACGTATATCGACACTGCTGGTCATTACGACCACGCTGGTTAATCGCCGCTATTGTACTGAGCAGTTTAGTGGTGGCCTTGCTGTGGACGCCCATGAAAAATCTGGCGGTTTGGTATTTTTACGAGGATTTTGATGTACTGGGTTTTTTGCGTGGCCACATTAGCGACCCGGGATTTAAGTGGTACATGTTATTTATGTCGGTGAGTTATGCGTTTTTTATGATCTTAGTGTGGAGTAGTTTGTATTTTGGCATCAATTACCATTATCGCTTAGTCAACGAAAAGCAATTACACCTTGATGCAGTGCGTTTGTCCCATGTGGCACAAATCAAAATGCTGCGTTATCAAATCAATCCGCATTTTTTGTTTAATACCCTCAATGCTATTTCTACCTTGGTGCTCAAAGGTGATAAAGAAAAAGCCAATGGCATGTTAACGCGTCTATCCACGTTTTTACGCTTTTCCTTGGACAATGATCCTGAAAAGAAAATCCGTTTGTATGAAGAACTCAAAGCTCTAATGCTGTATCTGGAAATTGAAAAGACCCGTTTTGACGAGCGCTTAAGTGTGAAATTTCATGTTGAACCCCGCACCGAATCGCTACTTGTTCCGAGCTTGTTATTGCAACCACTGGTGGAAAATTCCATCAAATTTGCCATTGCGCAAATGGCCTCGGGAGGCGTGATTACCATTAGCGCTTATTGTCAAAACAACTGCTTACATCTGCAAGTTGCAGATAATGGCCCCGCCCTCGACAATAGTCATCTCGACGCACACAACCACGGCCATCAGCCAAACTCGGGTTTGGTCAACAAGGGTGGGGTGGGGGTGCAAAACATTATTGAGCGGCTAAAAGTGCTATATCCTAATCAACATGATTTTAAAGTAACCAAGGAAAAACGTCAGGGTTATAAAGTTTTGATTGTTATTCCGATGGAGTATCCGTGAGTACGCCTCTTAGTGCGTTAATTGTCGATGATGAGCCCTTAGCGCGGGAAGGTTTGCGGATCCGCTTGGAACAGGACCCACGCATTCGAGTGGTGGGTGAGAGTCTCTCGGCGAGTCAAGCCTTGGTTGATATACAAACCTTGTGTCCAGACATTATTTTTTTAGACATTGAAATGCCGGGTATGAATGGCTTGGAGCTGGCCAAGAGCATCACCGAACAGCATGTCAACCAACCCAAAATTGTGTTTGTCACGGCATTTCGTGAATTTGCCCTCAACGCGTTTGATTTCAAAGCCTTTGATTATTTGCTTAAACCCTTTTCCGATGAGCGTATGTCTCAGTGCCTAGACAATCTGTGGGATGCCTTTATGCAGAGTAAGGCAGCACATCAACATCAGAAACTGGGGCAATTACTCAATCGAAAAACCGGTAATTCCATCGACGGCTTATTGCAGAATTTAGAACATAACACGGCAAGTTCATTAAACGATTTGCAGCAAACCATTAGCCTTAAAAATGGTTCAGAATGGCTACGTGTGCGACTCGATGGCATTTTGTGGATAGAAGCCGCCGGTGACTACATGTGTGTGCACACACAAGACGGCAGTCACATTATTCGAAAAACCCTCAAACAATTTGAGCAAGACTTAGATCCTCAGCATTTTCCTCGGGTAAGTCGCTCTGCCATGATCAACATTACTAAACTCAGCAAACTTACCCCAAATTCTAATGGTGAATACGTGGCACAACTGAGTTCTGGCGATCAAATCAAGGTAAGTCGCAAATACAAATTTCGTCTGGATGAATTAAAGAAACTCTGAGCTGCATCTGGGTATCGGTTGACATTTACAGCGTGTCCCATCACAGTAATTTGCGTAAACTCCAGTGGATTACCTTACCAGCAACAAGGATATTGCATGCAAAATCGCGCAGTCATGCGGCACTTAGTCGAAGGCCAACATATTGCCCCACACGCTATTGAGCAGGCTTTATTGCTCAGTGAAGTTTATCCGCCTGCTAAGGCTTGGCCAGCATTTATCATCAGAATATTGTTAAGTTTTGCGGTGATTGCGCTTGGCTGTAGCGTGGTATTTTTTGTCGCGGCCAATTGGCACGATATGAGCCGAACCACTAAATTTCTGCTGTTGCAAAGTCTACCTGTGCTTGCCATTGCATGTTATGTACGAGGGGGATCTGCACCACTCATTCGCCCCTTGGCGTTAAGCGCAGCGTTTCTGTGCTTAGGCGCCTTAATGGCGTATTTTGGCCAGACCTATCAAACCGGCGCTGATCCCTGGCAATTGTTTTTTAATTGGGCGCTGTTGAGCGTGCCATGGGTGATGATTTCACGTTTTGCCCCCCTTTATTTTGCCTGGCTTATCCTCTTAAACCTCAGTATTGGCCTATACCATGCGGATCTGGGCGCGCTTTTACCTTTTGATTTAAGTCGCATGGAAAGTCTGTTTTGGTCCTCATTATTGTTTAACGGCATAAGTTTACTACTGTGGGAACTAAGCCGTGCTCAGTTCACCTGGCTCGACCGGCTTTGGTTTGGGCGCATGCTTGCGGTGGTCATCGCTTACCATGCAAATGCGTTAGCCTTGATGGCAATCTTTGTGTCCGATGCTTCCTGGCTGGGAGGTTTGGTGTGGCTAGCTTTAATGGGCTTAACGTATTGGCGCTACCGCATGCGGCACGTCAATTTGTTCATGCTCGCCCTTGGTTGTTTGTCTGGCATTGTGGTGGTGGTAGCCTGGTGCGCTAACCTGCTTTTTGATATGCATGAGTCTGCTGTGTTTTTGTTACTGTTTTTACTCACAGTTGGTTTAACAACATGGGCCGCCATGTGGTTAAAAACCTTGATCAAGGAGAACCAAGCATGACAGACCAACAAACCCTGATTAAGCAGTTAACGGACAAACAATGCTTAACGGCGCCTGTGGAGCTCAACGACATCCTATCTTCACCCTGGTACATAAAGCTGTTGATGGCCTTTGCAGGGTGGTTGTCGGCCTTATTTTTCTTTGGTTTTTTTGGTATTACCGTGCTGGATTTTGCTGATGACGCAGGGGTAAAAATAATCATTGGTGTGATCTTGTTGGTGTCAGCGTATTTTGTGTTGGGCGCCAAACAATCGGAATTTTTAGAACATGTCGGTTTAGCCATCAGTCTAACTGGGCAGGGCTTGTTGTGGTGGGCTGTTATTGACTATATGAGCTATAAAGACGCTCAGCTATGGATATACCTTGGCTTAGCGCAGATCGCATTAGCATGGTGCATGCCTAGCTTTTTACACCGAATATTCTCCGCTTTTATAGCAGCCTATGCTTTCAATGTGTTTATGAGCATGCTTGCCCGTATAGAGGTGTTTAGTAGCGTACTCATGCTGGCGTGTGCATGGCTGTGGTTAAGCGAGTTTCAACACAAACAATATATCGCTCGGTTTCGAGCCATTGCCTATGGTTTCACTATCGCCCTCCTTCTCATTAAAACAAGTTATAGTTTCAATTGGTTATGGCTGTATCCCAGTGACCGGCATCTAACTTCGGCTTTCATGCCTTGGCTTGATGAGGGCTTAAATTGTCTAATATTGTTGTACGTAAGCTGGCAGTTGGTAAACCGCTACCAACTCGCCTTGTCGAGTGCAACTGCCATTGCCGCCTTCTGCTCGGTTTTGCTGGTCGGTTTGGCGTCAATCTACACCTCAGGCTTGGCGCTAGCCCTAATGTTTGTGGTGCTTGGCTTTGCCAGCAGCCACAGAATTTTAACGGGTTTAGGTGTGGCGGCAACCCTGACTTACCTGAGCAAATATTATTATTCTCTGGAACTCACCTTAAGTGAAAAATCCCTGAGCTTGTTTGGCCTAGGCCTAGTGTTATTAGCCTTGGCTAAAGTATGTTTGTTATGGTTTCAACCACAGGAAGACAAGCGATGAGCAAGGTGATAGCTGTGCTGGGATTGGTGTTGGCATTGGGTTTGATCAATTGGTCGATATACCAAAAAGAACAGCATCTACGTCACGGAGACGTGATAAAACTCAAATTGGCCCCCGTGGATCCGCGTTCCTTAATGCAAGGGGACTATATGGCGTTGCGTTTTGAGCTCGCCAACCAGATCCGTGAAGTGCTACCCAAAAATGAAAGCAATGCGTTTTGGCAAGGCGGGGTAGAAGATGCAGACGGTTGGGTCATTGTGCAGCTTGACGAGTTTGCGACGGCCAGTTTTGTTGCCCTCGACAGCGGTCAGTCCTTGGCTGCCAAACAGCGTAAACTGCAATTTCGCGCTCGCAACGGCCAGATTAAATTTGCCAGCAATGCGTTCTTTTTTGAAGAAGGCACAGCGCACCGTTATGACGCGGCACAATACGGTGAATTTCGAGTCAATCAGCAAGGTGAGGTATTGTTAACCGCCTTGTTAGACAAAGATTTACAAATATTAGGGCCTTAGATTAAGCCATGCTCAATGGCTTTGAGCACTGCTCGGGGGCGATCACGGACGTCGAGTTTGGTCAGTATCGCTGATACCTGATTTTTTACGGTGCCCTCGGACTTAAACATGGTTTGTGAGATTTCTTTGTTACTGTAACCTGAGGCCATGAGGCGTAATATTTCTTGTTCTTTAGGACTGAGTTCAGGTTTGCTCAGCAAGGTAGCGTCGTTGAGGCTGTTGCCTTGCAAACCTTGGATGATCCGCTCGGTGATAGCCGGCTGAATTAAGGTAGCACCAGCATGCACGGCCTTAATGCCTGCAACTAAGGTTTCTAAGCTGACATCTTTGAGTAAATACCCCTTAGCCCCCGCTTGAATAGCCCGCATCACCAGTTGATGGTCGTCAAAGGTAGTGAGCATGATCACTGGAATATGCACTGGATGCGCCCCAAGGTGCACGACTGCATCAATACCGGTTAGACGCGGCATACGAATATCCATGAGGATCACGTCTAAGTCTGGCGTGGCTTGCACGATGCCAAGTACCTCATCACCATCGCTGGCTTCTGCTACAACTTTGATGTCTGCAGATAAGGCCAATAGGCTTTTGATCCCCTCACGTACCAAAGTTTGGTCATCAACGACCATGACATTAATCATGCTACCTCCACAGGAATGGTGACGGTGGTTTTGAAACCGGTTTGGCTTGGATCAAAATACACCTTGCCGCCGAGCATAGTGATGCGTTCCTGCATGCCACGTAAGCCATTCCCCAAGCTCAGTGTTGCTTGTTGCAGGCGACTTGGTAACTTGCCGTTGTCGACTATGTTTAAGGTCAAGTGCTGGTTTACTTCAGCAAGGGACACCGTTACCCGATCTGCGCTGCCATGTTTGACACTGTTGGTGAGTGATTCCTGTACACATTTCAGTAATACATCGGCGGTCTCTACGGCATGAATATTAAGTTGCTCGGGGTAATCTAACTTCACCGCAACATTTGGTAAATTATCAAACAAAGCATGCAAGGCTTCTTTTAAATCTAAACTGGATTTCTCGCGGATTTCAGACACGGCCTCACGCACATCGCTGAGCAACAAACGCGCTAAACCATGACAGGTTTCAACCCGTTGATGTGCTTCACCCTCAGTGATGCGCGCCGCAATTTGTAAGTTGATGGTTAAGGCCGTGAGGTGATGACCAAGTAGGTCGTGGATATTACGAGCAATGCGCACACGTTCAGCCTGTTTTGTGGCTTGGCTGAGCAATTTCTGGGTGGCTAACAATTCACGATTGAGCTGGTTGGCGTGTTCTTTGGCTTCTCGTTCGTTGTTGGCGGTGCGCACCATGATCAAGGCAAAATAATTAAACATTAAAAATAACAAGGCCGACACCGCCATGTAGTCTTGACCCCAGTAATACTGGTATACAAGCCACAAAGGAGCAGACCAAAGTGGCGCGCTCAGCATCGCCCAACGAACACCAATAAGCGGCGGCAACAGGGTGCACCACAAGGTCACCAAAATCGCGCTGTAGGTATATGGCACGCTGAAGTAGATCAACAAAATACACAGATATTGCCCCACCAATAGTGCGATCTTTGTTGTTTGTTGCCAGTGCTTGACGCCTTCACTCGCCAAGGTCAGCCATAATAAGATAAACAGCAAATAGGCGGATGCTGCCAACAGGACTTGCGTCAGGTCATAACGCCCATCAACACTCATGAAATAACACGCCGAAACGGCAACAACAAACCAGGTGCCAACGGCGCAGGCAATATCAATACTTAGCTGTTTATACACACGTGACCAAACGTCTTGCGACATGCCTTGTTCTCTTTGTTTTTGTAGGGTTATCGGTTCACCGCTATTGTGAGGGAATCCAGGCACTTTGCCTATAGGCCAAAAGTCACAGTAAAGATCATGACTTTCAGCCTATTTCTTAACAAAACAGCCGACCTTACACTGCCCCTGTCCACAAATAACCATGAGTCACTACTATGTCTATTGTTGATATCAAAAGTATTCACAGCCTCTTGTTTGTCATGCACATCATGTTTGGCGGCATGGCTTTAGTGCTATTTTGGCTGCCTGTCGCTACGCGTAAAGGAGGTTTAGATCATATCAAGTTTGGCCGTTATTATGCGCGGATCATGTATTGTGTAGCGGCCAGTGGCGCATTGATGGCGCTGTTGGTATTGGCTGCACCCCTGACGATTAAGGCCGCTGACATAAAAGCGGACACCGATCTTGTTGCCGCGAGTCTTTATTACCGCTTGTTCTGGTTATTTTTACTGTATTTAAGTTTGATGACCTTTGTGCTCATCAGGCATGGTGTCTTGGTTGTGCAGAATAAAACCGTGCAGCAAAATATGCGTTCACCTATGCATCTTGTCAGTTTGGGATTGTTGTTATTGGGTGGTTTGGCATTGGTGTACATCGGCATACAAAATAACTTTATTTTGCACATCATTTTTGGCGTGCTGGGCAGCATACTGGGGTGGCAAATGCTGCGTTTTTGTCTGGCTCAGCAAGTGTCGGCCACACAATGGTTAATTGAGCATTTTGCTGCGTTTATCGGTTCTGGGATCAGTGCGTACACCGCGTTTATCAGTTTTGGTGGACAGCGTTTATTTGATGACTTAGGTTATTGGCAATTGGTATTTTGGGTAGCGCCAGGGGTAATTGGCGGTACAGCAAGCTGGCTGTTGGCGCGCAAATATCGGCGTAACATCGATGGGCGAATTACTCACGCTTAATTGAACTTAATGCCGAGTTGCTTTGCCTTACTAGCGGCTTAAAAACAGGTTATTTTAATTTTTTTCACTACTACAAGGAGTTTTTGATGTTGTTTGTTAAACCACTCATGGTGTCTGTCACATTGTTGTTCACAGCAGGATTTTGTCATTTGGCACTCGCTGACACTGCGGCGCTGGATGAGGCCAAGGCTAAGCTAAGTAGCGGGCAAATAGACCAAGCGAGAGAACTATTTCTGCAGCATAAGACTATGCCGGAAGCCTTAGTCTATTTGGCCAGAATAGCCATGGATGACAATCTTGACCAAGCAGAGGAGTGGATCGAAAAAGCCGTTAAACTGGCACCGGACAATGCTCAGGCATATTTCATTCGTGGGCGAGTGATGGGGCAACAAGCGTCTAATGCGGTTTTTTCAGCCTTAAGTTACGCAAAAAAATCCAAAGCCAGCTTTATCAAAGCAGTGGAATTACAGCCCACTGAAATCGATTATCGCATTGGCATGATGCAATTTTACCTGCAAGCGCCAAGTATTGCTGGCGGTGACATCGAAGCAGCAAAACAACAAGTGAAGGCTATTCAACAGCTCGACGGCAAAGCAGGCGTTAAAGCAGAGGTCGATTTTTTAGTGGCGACTGATGCACGTGAGCAAGCGCATGCTTTATTGGCACAGGCGCAGGTAGACTATCCTACCAGCCCAGATTTCTACTTTAAGGCAGGCGTGTTGCAACTTGCAGAAGAGAAATTTGCGTTGGCAATGGATAACTTCAGCAAAGCCAGTCAGTTAGAGGTCAGCGAACAAAAAGATCTGCAAACCAAGTATGCCGCCATGTACCAACTCGGACGTGCCGCCGTATTGAGTAAAACCAATCTGGAGCAGGGGGTTAGCGCTCTGTCTCAGTACATCGACAACGCGCCCATTGATAGTGCAGCGGTGCCAAAACATTGGGCGCAATTCCGCCTAGCCAACTTGTATGTTTTGCAAAACAACAAAGCCGATGCCAAGAGTATTTACCAAGGACTGACAAAGGTGGATGACAAACGATTACAAAAAGAAGTGAAACAAGCTATGCAATCGTTGTGAAGCAATCGTAGTGAAGCAATCGTAGTGAAACAAGTCTGAATTAACACAATAAACTGAATTAGACAGCACTTAACCTTTTAGATGGCTATGTGCCAAAAAGCGGACATTCTCTAAAACCAACAACAATGTCCGCTATGCAGTTTAAAGGGGTCATTGCTTAAGCAAATACCAAGTGTGTTCGGCGACTTTTACTTAAGCATCCATCTTAATAAAGTCCTGATCTAAAATAACCTTAAATGCTGACCATGCCCAAGTGTGATATGTTAATCTAAATATCAAATTCGTTTATTTTTTGCGCTGCTCAGTCGATAAAGAGATGTCACTTCAAAATAATGAGGCATTAACATGGCAAGTCGCATACCATGGAACAAAGGCAAGATCATCGGCCAAAAAGCACCGCTGCGCTAACAAGAGATTTGGTCTATTCGTGCCCGACTGGAAATAGCCAACAATCTAAAGGAACTGGCTCTTTTTAATCTCGCGATTGACTCTAAGCTTCGAGGCTGTGATTTAGTGGCGTTGAAAGTCTCGGATGTGATGCGCTCTGGCGATATTCTGACTCGTACTAGTGTGGTACAGCAAAAAACCGGTACGCCAGTGATGTTTGAGATAATTACTCATACCCGTCAGGCTTTACGCACCTGGATTGCCCACGCTAAGCTAAGCCATGATGACTATTTATTTCCCTCGCGTAAGCATACAGTGCTGCACATTGGCACCCGTGCGTATGACCGGCTGGTGCATAAATGGGTCAGCTCGATTGGTCTAGATAGCAGCCTCTACGGTACCCACTCTATGCGCAGAACAAAAGTGTCTATTTTGTACAAACGCGACAAAAACCTGCGTGCGATTCAATTGTTGCTGGGGCACAAGAAAATTGAGAGTACAGTACGTTATTTAGGAATTGAAGTGCAGGACGCCCTTGAAGCATCAGAAAACTTAGATATTTGAGATAAAAGGTTTTAAGAATTAAAAAAGGAGCTTTTTAAATTTTTGTCAATTCTGACTTAGTGTAGCTAAACTATTCCGTATTCTGGTTCCACTTACCTAGCTAAAACAGCAGGGTATATCAATTGAAGCGGTGTCAGCAGTTGCTGGAGCTACCCCCAACTACCCGCCCGCTATTAAATACTGATCTCTTCTACCGGAATACACTGACCGAGCTGCTGGTTATCTTTCCTGCTAATCCCCTGCATCTTTACTTTTTTTGAGCTCGTTCATCCACTGCCAATTATCTGGAAAAGGATGAAGCTACATTAAGGTCATTTATCTAAACCCGAATTCAGATAATAAGTGCACCACTCATGGTTAAAGGGTGACAGACGATCAACTGCCTGTTGGTGGTATTCTAAAGTCGCCAAACAATTAG
>JAACSL010000074.1 GCA_009993955.1 Paraglaciecola sp. | reverse complement strand
CTTCAAGTACACGTCCTCATATTTGACGCTGCGCCACAGACGCTCGACGAAGATATTGTCGAAAGCGCGGCCACGTCCATCCATACTGATTACGATGTCCTCCCTTTGCAAAACGCCTGTAAAGGCATCGCTGGTGAATTGCGAACCTTGATCACTGTTAAATATCTCTGGCTTGCCATGGGCGCGAATCGCTTCCTCAAGGCAGTCGACACAGAACGTCGCCTCCATGCTGTTGCTGATCCGCCAGCCCAGCACACGGCGCGAATACCAGTCGATAATCGCCACCAGATACACGAAGCCACGAGACAGCCGGACGTAGGTGATGTCCGTACTCCAGACCTGGTTCGGCCTGACCACCGCGACACCGCGCAACAAATAGGGATAGACCTTGTGCTCAGGGTGCGGACGACTGGTGTTCGGTCCAGGCGCAATAGCCACCAAACCCATTATCTGCATCAGACGCTGCACCCGTTGTTTACGATTGACGATATGCCCCTCCGTTTTGAGAAACACTACCATCTTGCGGCTGCCATAAAACGGGTGACGGGTGTATTCCTCGTCGATCAGGCGGCTATGCAACAGGTCCAGCTCGTCCACCGGTTTCGGCTTTTGATGTGCATAAACGGTGGCGCGTGATACTGCTGCCAAAACACATTGTTGCGCCACGCTCACCGTATCGCCATGGGTAATCCAAGTTTACCGCATCACGGAAGGCTCATCCCAGACTTTTTTTTGAGCCAGTCCAATTCCATCTTCAACTTGCCAATTTCGCTGTACAACAATTCTGGTTCCTTATGGGCGGCCAACGGCTTGGGACCACGCTTGCCTTCAAACAAGGTCTTGGCCTGCTCCTGGATTTCCTTCTTCCACAAACCGACTTGCGCCGGATGAACACCGTACTCCAGACCGATCTCGTTAATCGTCTTCGTCCCTCGGATCGCCTCAAGACCGACCTTTGCCTTGAGTTCCGGGGTGTGAAACTGCCGCTGTTTTGATTCGCTCATTTTGCTTGTTCCCTATGACAGAGCACAGCTTAAACCATTGTCTGAAAATCGGGGTCCACTTTAGTCCGCCTCCATTCAGAAAGCGCATTATCGCAGCTAAAGCTAACCGGCTAAAGCCGGTGGTTTTAACCTTGTGGTGGAAAATAAATGATGCGTTTTTTGCTGAGGATAGTGCTACTTTGGCAATTTCCAGTGCAGACGACGGATCCATACAGTGCAAATGTCCCACGCGCGACACCATCAATCTAGCCCACCGCCCCGAACCACAGCCCATGTCAAAGCCCGTCGCATCCGCAGGTAAACGATCCCACGGAAAAACTGCAAAATACTCATCAAATATCTTGTTCGCCTCTTCTTCAGACAGCGCCGATTGATCAAATCTCTAATTTTTTCCATCCCAACACCTTATCCTATCCAAGGTGTTGCAGTTGATTATTAGCGCGCCCACCCTATACATGCAATGAGGTCTGAACTTCAGACTGTTTCCAAACATAATCACAGATACCGCCAGCAGGCTGATAGCCATCAACAACATCCAGCAGCACACCCCGGACTGTTTCACAATCAAACTTGTGAAAAGCTTCATCCAATTGATTTAAGTATTTCTCAACAGTGGCCCAAGGCAACTCAACCTCCTCTGCCCGCATAATCAAGGGATGGTCCGTACCGGTCACGTTACCGCCAATCAGCAACTCTTCATACAGCTTTTCACCCGCACGCAAGCCGCTAAATTGAATTTCAATATCACCAGAAGGGTTGGCTTCATCGCGGATAGTAAATCCACTTAAGTGTATGATTTTACGTGCAAAATCTAATATTTTAACCGGCGTACCCATATCCAGAACGAAGACATCCCCCCCCTGCCCCATGGCTCCTGCCTGCAATACCAATTCAGCCGCCTCGGGAATCGTCATAAAGTATCGGGTGATTTCTGGATGCGTGACGGTTACTGGACCGCCACTAGCAATTTGTTTTTTAAACAACGGGACAACCGAACCCGAAGAACCCAGCACATTACCAAAACGCACCATACAAAAACGTGTCGAACTATCCTCACATGCGTAAGCTTGCAACACCAATTCAGCGAAACGCTTGCTTGCACCCATGACATTGGTGGGTCTCACTGCCTTGTCAGTTGAAATCAGCACAAAAGTTTCAACCTTCGCCTTCCTGGCTGCTT
>JAACSL010000073.1 GCA_009993955.1 Paraglaciecola sp. | reverse complement strand
GGTAATAAAGAGGCGTTTCAAGGTCGGGGGTAAGAGATAATTCAACATAATTCCTCACGCTTCTGAATCTCCACCAAATACGCCTCCCCGAATCAGGTTAGCCACCACATACTTCCGTTGATCAGCTTCAATATCCACTTCATTCAACCAGCTTTTCATCAGCGTGTAAAAATCATTTCCTGATGGGCGGTAGGCACGTCCGTGTTGCGTCACTGAACCATAAGGTTCCGCTGCGATGGGAAGCCTTATATCAACATCAACCGTCTCTGTTTTTCTCTTGCCCTCTGCTTTGATCATCATCTGGGTGCCATACCAGGTATCAACTGTCCGGATGGCATTGCCAATTTTAACGTTGTGCATTGCTGCACATCCACCCAGGTGAAACAGCTTTTTCTTTTTTTCGCCCATATTCATTTCCTGAGATGGAAACACATGTTGGCCATTTCCCAATTTAACAAAGGCATCTACATTCATAAACGCGAAGTTATTTTCTTCATCACCTACAAGCCCTTTCTTAATAGCAGCTGTCAGTGTTGCCAGTTTTTCGTTCTCTTTGTTTTTTTCAAAATCCTTCAATGAAAAATCATAAGCATTAAAGGTCAGTGGAGTCTCCTCGCCATGAATGGTAATCTGGATTTCTACTTCTTCAGCCCCCACCCGATTGCGCCAGAGGAATCGTCCGTTAGCAATATTGTAGGCATAACGAAACGCCAGATCATCGATTTCATCCGATGCCTTAAATTCTTTAACCTTCGCTTGAATCGCATCGGCAAAATCTGGTTTATTGCAGGCAAAGGGAGCACCCAGGCTGCCCACGAGACGCAATGAGAAGCTCACTTTCAGCGTATCTTTATCCATCGGCAGATTGGCATCATCGCCTTCTGCAACGTTTGGCTCAACCTTCTCTATATCTTTATCCATAATGGAATACATGCTTTTAGTTCCCCTGTTCTTACGAGGGTCCCCTATTGAGATGTGATTCCATATATGTTCGGTGCTTTCAATTTCTTTTCCATTAATACGTTTTACTTCTTTGACGGTATTATCTTTGCCAATATCTTCCCAGTTGCCTGCAAACATCAATCCATCTGATGTTTCGAGCTTACGCTCAAAAGACAGCATGCTAGGTAATGTGATAGTTGGTTTCTTATTGCTCATATTTACTCTCCTATAGTAAGTATTCAATCAATCAGGAAAATCATTCGGATTTTCGTGATAAATATTTTCATCATTTTCGGCTGGTTCTGAATCAATGACTTGTTTACACAGATACCAATGCTTTTGATAATCGTATTGCCATAATGATTGTTTTAATGCCTTTTCATCTCGCAATCGGTGAACCCCTTGCCACTCTCCAATGCTATGCACCGCTTCAACAAAACAGACATCGGTTTCAGAATCACGCGTGTTAGCAACCCCATCATTGTTATAAACTTGAGAAATAGCCTTGTAGCCAACCATGATGGGAACCAGAAATCCCTGCTTTGGCTTGGGGATGTACTCCCAATCCGCATCGGTTTTTTCATTCGGGTCACAATAGCCTCTCCATTGTTCAAGTAGCTGTTTATTCGCGCCATTATCAGGTAATGACTGAAAATAAATTTTCAACTCATCTGGAACCGTTTGTTGATCATAAGGGGACTCTTTGTGCTTTTGCCATACAGTGAATAGTTGCTGGTACGATTCATCTTCTGGATGAAGTTCCGTCTGTTGAATCAAATGGTGGCTTATTCGATCTGAAGCAGGTCTCGCTTTTTGCTTGAGAGCGATATAATCCAGCCATGCATCGAACAACTCCGCCTCCTGATTTTGTTGCTGTAATTCCTCAAAATAGTTTTCGAGATATGAAGAACGATTCTGTAGGACAAAGCCCGGAAGCAACTTGCGGGCGAGCATTCTCAGATTATTTTTGTTCTGTCCATCATCAATCGTGAAAAGCTCTACCCCTCCAATCTCAAGAATGGTTCCACCAGCCAGACGTTGCCGATGACAGCTGCTATAGATCCATTGCTTGAACGTCTCTTCGCGATTGCCGATATTTCCATCGCAACTGACCAAGAGGGAAACCGTCATATTCATCTTCCCTTCTTCGATAATCGGCGGTGAACCCACCTTGTTTTTTGAATCTTCCCCAAATTGGTAAGCCGGATTTTTACTCTGAATAAATTGATTGTATCCATAGGTATGAACCTGATGCTGGTGAGCAATCACCGCACATCCAGACAGCCGGATATCTGAAATCCCAGAGTTATTCTGTAGCTTGCGAGTCAGATTATGGGTGAATCCCAAGAAATGAGTAATGGCCGGAAAGCCCCAGGTAAATCCGGCAATGGCATTTGCTCCTTGCACCTTTATGCGGTTAATCAATAGATA
>JAACSL010000054.1 GCA_009993955.1 Paraglaciecola sp. | reverse complement strand
CGCATCTAACCGTTCAACATGGTAGGTAGGTTGGCTGTTTGCAACCTACCCTAAGAAACGGCCGCGCTTGCGGCCGTTTTTTTATTTGTGCTTATATTCTTTTTTTTGCCACTACACAGTAAATCGTTTTCATTTTTTTATCTCAAAGTTGATACCTGCATTAATTTGAGGTAGTTTAGTTTTTATACATTCAGTCGTTTCTAGTCTTCTAAGTTATTGATGTATATAAATTTTACCTGAATTTGAGGGTGCTTTGATAAAAACATGAGTAATAAATTGGTGATCAACAATGCCGCTGTATTGGTGCATTTATATGCTGAAGTAGACGGTTTAGATTTAATGCAAGTGCATAACTCCCCCGGTTTTGTTGACCATATCAGAACGTTGGGCTGCGTTATTTACGATTATTCAGGTGCAACGCAGGTAACATTGAGCCAGACGGAAATTGAGTCATTTGCTAAATTAGCGTTTTTTGAATCGCGGATTAAGGAAAATGTCACGCTAATGATTATTCCTCAAGACCCCAACAACAAAGCACGCGTCCAGCAGTATATGCAAGCGGTCAGCCCTTCAGGTTGGAGCATATTGGTGTTTGATACACTCAAACAAGCGTTAGCGTCCTTGCCAACGCGGGCTTAAGCAAACACATCAAGCCGTTTATTGCCGCATGCCTTTGCCTGTTGCTGCCCAATAGATACCACCATAGATATGCTCAATTAACACCTTGTTACTGTACGAGGCTCCCATATGTCCCAAGGCAGTATAAAAAGAGCGTCCGCCATCGTAATACTGATACCAAGCTATGGGATGAAACTTACCCATACCTTGACCCTTGACACGGCCCCAGTCGGCTTTTGGATCATAGGTGGTTTCGTCTACGGCCAATAAATAATGCAGATTAGGACTGAGTTCCTCGCCAAATTCATACCATTCTTCAGTCCATAAGCTGGTCTTGGGCATATATTCGAGACCCGGAAATGTATCGTCGAGCACGTTTAAGCGGGCCGTTTGAATTTGTGGGTGAATGGCGAAGTGGCGCCCCACTAACTTACCATACCAAGGCCAATCATACTCCGTATCACTGGCGCTATGGATGCCGACAAATCCTTTACCTGCTTGGATAAATGCTTGTAAAGCAGCTTGTTGTGCTTCATTTAATACATCCCCAGTGGTTTGTAAAAATATGACCACATCGAATTTTGCTAAGTTGTCAGTATTGATTAAGGTTGCATCCTCTTGCCAGTCCAAGCTGAAGTGATGATTTTCGGCCATCTGTTCGAGAGCCGTCACCCCGGCGTTAATGGACTTATGATGCCATCCCACTGTTTTACTAAAAACCAGCACATTGAACTGTTCAGCCAAGCAGACTTGACTGAACAAAATAGCGCTGATTCCACTGATTACGATCTGTTTAAGTGTCATCTGTATTCCTCATAGTGTGTGGTCTCTTACCAGTTAAACATCGACCCATCTTCTAGCCTGTTAATGGGTAAATAAGCACGTTGATAGGGATATTTTGCCGCTAAGGCTTCATTGATGTCTGTACCGTGCCCGGGTTTATCGCCAATCATCAAATAACCATGGGCAAAATGATAATCATGGGGAAACACTTCATTGGTTTGCTCGGTATGCGGCATGTATTCCTGAATACCAAAATTGCTTACCCAAGTATCAAAATGTAAAGCACAGCCCATGGTGATCGGGGACAAGTCCGTCGCACCATGAAAGCCAGTTTTAATATGATAAATTTCTGCCAGTGCTGCGACTTTACGTAAGTGACTGATGCCCCCAGCATGCACAATGGTTGTGCGAATGTAATCAATTAATTGTTCCGTGATTAACTGCTGACAATCAAAGATAGAAGAGAATACTTCGCCCACTGCCAATGGCGTTATGGTGTGTTGACGGATCAAGCGGAATCCTTCTTGCAACTCTGCCGGTACCGCATCTTCCAGCCAAAATAAGTGATAAGGCTCGAGGTCTTTGCCTAGGCGTGCTGCTTCGATGGGGGTTAAACGGTGATGCACATCATGCAATAATTGTGGTTCGTTCCCATAGGTGCTGCGCAAGGCTGAGAATAACGTGGGTAGGAAGTTTAAGTATTTACTGGTTGACCATATGTTTTCGCTGGGTAAGTCGGCGTCAGCAGGCTCATAAAAAGCTTTGTCTTTTGACACACCATAAGTGCCTGCCAAGCCTGGTATGCCTGATTGAGCACGAATCGCTTTGTAGCCTAAGTCAATATAACGACCTACTTCGTCTACCGTCTCGGCTAAATCCTTGCCATTGGCATGCCCGTAAACAAGCACACCATGCCGACTTTTACCACCAAGTAATTGATATAAGGGCATGTTGGCGGCTTTGGCCTTGATATCCCACAATGCCATATCTATAGCGGCTATGGCAGTCATCTTTACTGAACCTCGACGCCAGTAAGCGCCGCGATAAAAAAATTGCCAAATATCTTCAATTTGGGAGGCATCTCTGCCAATCAGACAAGGGATCATGTGGTCTTGAATATAACTGGCGACAGCCAATTCACGCCCGTTTAAGGTGGCATCACCAACACCATAGATCCCTTCATCGGTTTCTATTTTGACACTAACAAAATTCCGACCTGGGCAGGTCACAATCACTTTTACAGCCCGGATTTTCATGCATATCTCCTGCTAGTTTGATCAATATAAGAAAAGGAATGAGGGATAAAACAGTGTTTATTAGCCAGAGTGTGGCGCATAACTGACAGCACAAATATTGTTAAATATATTAACGTAATTACATAAACACATAGTGTAATGCCAGAGGTAGCCAGTTGTTTTGTAACATGCTATTTACAATCTGACCTTCAGTGTCAATAAATCTTAAGCTTGGTTGGCACACAATGGTGATTGATGACGCAATGGCAGAGGCGCGGGTATGGCAACAGTAAAATTTCACAATAAAAATGTTATCACGGCAATCCGGACATCTATTTTGGCATGCATGAGGCTACTGTGTTTCAGCTTGCTTGTTATCCCTGTCTCGTGGAGCCAAGAGCAGACGTACAATCCAAATTACTTCTATTTTATCAATGGGTCGGCAGTGGGGGGTTGGGGTTTAACATTGGGGGATAAGGGAAACTGGGTAATGCCAGTGCAGAGCGATGCGGCCGATTCAGCAGACAGACAAATTGCACTGACGCGCGCCGATTACCAACAAAGTGGTGATGCGTTGCATTTAACGTGGTCACGCAGCAAAGGCAAAGGACAATTTGCCATGTATGGTGCCCCCATTGATATCAGTAAATTAGAAAATACTGCTGCACTGACGATGGAAGTGAAGGTTATCAAAAAACCCAAATCAACAGTGAGCATCGGTATGGATTGCGGCTACCCTTGTCGCGGTGAAATGAACATTCAAAAAATGTTTCGTGGCCTGGAGATTGGTAAATGGACCACCTTTCCCATCCCTTTAAATTGTTTCTCAACGCGCGGTGCTGATTTAAGTAAAATTAACAGTCCTATTATCATTGCTTCAGACGATCAGTTTGAACTGCAAATTGCTAACATTCGGCTGGAATTGCTACCTGAAGGAACCCCAACCTGTGCAAACTAAAACCCTCTCAAAATTAGTAGCCAGTGCCCTTATTTTAGTTTGTTTAGGCGCTTGCCAACATACAAAAGACAGTGTATCTGAATCGCCGCCAGAGTCTTTATCGGCAAATTCTGCGTCGCCAACTGGATTGCCCGCATTGCCCAGTCGCATTCATGTTAATCAGCTTGGTTTTTTACCAAAAGATACAAAACAGGCGGTGGTAGTGGGCGGGCAAACAACGTCGTTTCGTGTTTATAACTGGCCAGATCGGCAGCAGGTTATGGTTGGCAAGATGAGTGAAAAACGCCTTTGGCCTCTATCGGGTGAAGAGGTGGCGACCATTGACTTTAGCCAAGTCACTCAAACCGGAGA
The DNA here is from genome assembly GCA_009993955.1 of Paraglaciecola sp. Lineage (GTDB taxonomy): Bacteria > Pseudomonadota > Gammaproteobacteria > Enterobacterales > Alteromonadaceae > Paraglaciecola. The sequence continues at coordinate 22,353 of JAACSL010000054.1, read as the reverse complement.
ATATTTTATTGAGCTAGCCGATGGTACGCGTTCTGCCACATTTAGCATCGGGCAATTAGCTTTGGCGAAAGTCCATGATGCAGCATTAAAGGCTTATTATTTTAACCGCGCCAGCGTAGCCTTGGGTGCTGAACATGCAGGACCATGGGCAAGAGCCATGGGGCATCCTGATACTGAGGTGATGATACATGCCTCAGCTGCATCAGAATTACGGCCAACCGGCAGCATGATCAGTGCGCCAAAGGGGTGGTATGACGCAGGTGACTACGGCAAATATGTGGTTAATTCAGGGATTTCTACCTACACCTTGTTATTGGCCTATCGACATATGCCGCAGTTTTACCAAACACGTTCTCTGGCGATTCCCGAGTCATCGGATACGGTGCCCGACATCTTGAATGAGATTAGTTGGAATTTGGCTTGGTTAGAAGCCATGCAAGATCCAAATGATGGTGGGGTGTATCACAAACTTACTACACTAAACTTTGCGCCTGCTGTAATGCCAAGTGAGGCCCAAGCACAACGTTATGTGATGCAAAAAAGTACTGCAGCTGCCCTCAATTTTGCCGCCGTTATGGCCTTGGCAAGCGACGTGTATGCGGATTTTGCTGAACACTTCCCTGGACATAGTCAACGATACAAACAGGCAGCGTTGCAGGCTTGGCAATGGGCAAAAACCCATCCCCAGCAAATTTACCAACAACCTGCAGATGTCAAAACGGGTGCCTATGGTGACAAAAACCTCAATGATGAATTTGCCTTTGCCGCTGCGCAATTATTTGTATTAACTGGCGAGGGGCGTTTTCTGCAGGAGTTTGATGATCTGGCGCCAACGCTGAGTGTACCCAGTTGGAATAATACCGCCGGCCTTGCTTATTATGCTTTGCTTGAAGCGCCTCTCACCGCTTTAGGCAAGCAGCACCAGCAGAAGCTTGAACAACAATGGTCAAACATGACAGCAGAGATAGTCGAGCAATACTCGGCCTCGGCTTATCATGTGCCCATGTTAGTATCTGATTTTGTGTGGGGTAGCAACGCTGTGGCCATGAACAAGGCGATGTTATTGTTGATTGCCAATCGCCACGTGAAGCAGGCGCAAATTCGTGAGGCAGCCGTGGCGTTGTTGGATTATGTGTTAGGTCGTAACCCTACCGGCTATGCCTATGTGACAGGTTTCGGAGATAAATCTCCGATGCACATTCACCACCGTCCCTCACAAGCAGACCAGGTGCTTGAACCTGTTCCCGGTTGGTTAGCTGGGGGGGCGCAAAATGGCTGGCAAGATAAATGTGCCTATCCCAGTTCTACACCGGCGGGATCGTATTTGGATGACTTTTGTAGTTATTCCACCAATGAAATTGCCATCAACTGGAATGCACCCTTGGTTTATGTGCTTGCAGCATTACAAACGCAATAAAACTCAGGGGTAGTATGTTCATTTATATTGGCCCGCTACTCCGTGTGTTTTGTTTATGTGTTACCTTGCTGGGCTGCGGTCAAACAGGGCAAATGAACGCTCCGTCACTCGCTGCAACCAAGCAAAGTAGAGCAGCATTTAACTGGTTTGAATATACCGGTGATGATGCCATTTTTGCCAGTCCACTGGCGGCAAACGAATACCAAAACCCTATTGTTGCAGGTTTTTATCCTGACCCGAGCATTACCCGCCAAGGCCAAGATTATTACATGGTGCATTCGTCATTTGCTTACCTGCCAGGACTGCCGATTTTACATAGCCGTGATCTCGTGTCGTGGCAACTCGTTGGCCACGCCTTGAATACAAAGTCTAACATTGACCTAAGTGGTTTAGGTGTCTCAGAGGGCATCTTCGCCCCCACACTGCGTTACCACCAAGGCGTATTTTATTTGATTACTACTGCAGTTGGCGCAGGAGGCAATTTTTTAATGACGGCTGCCAATGCAGCGGGGCCATGGTCAGATCCCATCTGGTTGCAAGACATTGGTGGTATTGATCCTGATATATTTTTTGATGATGATGGCCGTGTTTATATCAGTCACAACGATGCACCGGATGAGCCACCACTGTACCAAGGACATCGGGTAATACGGCTTTGGGAGTTTGATTTAGTCAACAAAAAAGTGCTGAAAAACGAGCAGAGTGGTCGAGTCATTGTCAATGGTGGTGTGGATATCGCCACTCAACCGATTTGGATTGAGGGGCCGCATCTTTACAAGATTGATGGCTGGTATTATTTGATATGTGCTGAGGGAGGCACAGGGCCAGAGCATTCTCAAGTAGTATTTCGCAGTAAAAGCCTAACCGCGCCTTTTATACCTTATGCAAAGAATCCAATTCTGACGCAGCGAGATTTACCAGCAAACAGAGAATTTCCGGTGGCGAACAGTGGTCATGCCGATCTTATTCAGACAGAACAAGGTGACTGGTGGGCAGTATTTTTGGCTACTCGTCCCTATGTGAACAACGCCTTCAACACGGGGCGAGAAACGTTTTTACTACCGGTTACTTGGCAAGATGGCTGGCCGGTGATTCTGCCAGCAGGTGAGGCAATTCCATACCGATTAAGCCAACCCAATATGGCGCTCGAAGCCAGTTCAGCGCTGGCCGTTGAACCATTAACCAGTAATTTTACCTGGCGAGACAACTTTGCTACACAAACGATTCACCCGCAATGGTCATGGTTAGGCACAACAGATCCACAATGGTTTGCGATTGAAAAGAATCAATTGCGATTAACCATGTACGAGCAAGTTAACCCAGAGCATCGAGCGTTTATGTTTTTAGGCAGGCGGCAACAGCATGCTACTTTTCGAGCCTCAACTGAACTCGATGTGAGGGCGCAAAATGGACTTGCGGCGGGTTTGCTCGCTTTTCAGAATAAGCAATCTTATTATTTTTTTGGCATTGAAACCGATACTAATGGCTACCGTGTTTTTGTTGAGCAACAGGATCATGGCAAAGTTCAACTTGTGGCTCAGACGATGCTCCCGTCGTCCACGGCTCCTCAAATTGTGTTAACAATAGAGGGAGAGCGAGACAAGCTAAGTTTTGTATTTCAAAACGGCAATGCGGCTCCAGTTTCATTACTCGACAACGCAGATGCTCAGATATTGAGTAGTGAAAAAGCAGGTGGGTTTGTGGGTACAATGATTGGTTTGCATGCTCGCCCCATGCGATAGCCATGTACCACACCACAAGCGTCTTTATGCCTATCTCAAGATTTATGTTGTGGGTTTGCCTGCTCTTCATCGTTACGATATTTAACAATCCATGTTAACTATTTGTTGCGAAATATGGTTTTAATTTTCAGTTTTCTCCTACCTTCATTGACCCTGAGCCAGCAAAAATAGACAGTGTAATTGTCGTTAAGGTTATTGTTTATCACACAGGGATCACATTATGAAAACTGTTATGTTAATGAGATGTTGACTGTTCTTGACGAGGAAGACATAATTGATGAAAACGTTTTCAAAACTTTATTTTAACTAACGTTCATCAATAATGCTGTTTAACGGAGTCGTTTGAACCATACCAGGGGTTACAGATGACTTTAATCACACCATAGAGGTAAGTCGTAATGGCTACAAATATAACTAGATCGCATGGACCCAAGTTTCGTAAATCTTTATTGGCCTTAGCCATAGTCGGGGCGTGCGCTACGGTACACGCTCAAGAAACAGACACGGCCGCCAACCCAGATGAAGCAAGTGAAATTGAAAAAATTCAGGTTTCCGGTACCCGCGCTAACTTGCTTAACGCCCAGAATTTGAAGCGCAACTCTGATACCGTAGTCGATTCCATCACCGCAGCAGATATTGGTTCATTACCGGATCGAAGTGTACTCGAAGCCATTCAACGTTTACCTGGTGTGTCGATAGAGCTATTTGCAGGACCTGATGATCCTGACCACTTCAGTGTGGAAGGTTCGGGCGCGATTATTCGCGGTTTAACTCAAACACGTTCTGAATTTAACGGCCGCGATTCGTTTTCAGCTAACTCTGGACGTGGTTTATCGTTTCAAGATGTATCCCCTGAATTAATGGGTGGTGTTGACGTATTTAAAAACCAAACCGCAGACATGATTGAAGGCGGTATAGGTGGCACTATCAGTTTACGGACACGTAAACCATTTGATTCTGATGGCCAAGTATTTGCCTTTAATGCTGACTATTCCCACGGTGATCTTGCCGATGATTGGACACCAACTTTGTCTGCTCTTTACAGCAATCGCTGGAAGTCAGACGTAGGTGAGTTTGGCTTGCTCGTTAACTATGCTGACTCGAAATTAATGGGGCAGTCACATGGCATACAAAGTGACGCGGTTATTCAATATTATGCCCGCGACCTAGCCGGTGCTGAAGCCTTTGTAGGCAGTGACAACAATGGCACGGTTTGGATTCCCCAAGCATCTAACTTGCTACAAAAGACTGATGATCGTAAACGCAAAGGCGCCGCGTTAGCGTTACAGTTTGAAAATAGTGATGAAACATTTTTAGCGACCTTCCAATACTTACGCTCTGATTCGAAGTTGACATGGAATGAACGCGCAGTGAAATATCAGGGTGGTTACTACACTATTGATGCACGACGTGCCACCAATTTCCCAGGCACTGAGTTTGAGTTTAATGACGAGGGTGTATTTGAGTCAGGGATGATTTCCCTTAACGACCAAGACGGCGGTTGGCGGGTGCCTGATTCCAGTTCTAATCGAGTTCCTCGTGCTTGGACAGGCAATGGTGTGCCCACCAGAGAGTGGGGTTTAAATACCCAAATGGATAGCCGCGTAAACCAAACTGAATCGTTGGTACAAGACTATTCACTCAACTTAAAATGGCAAGCCAGCGAAAATTTGGATTTGGTAGGTGATATACAATACATCAAAGCAGATGCACAAAATGACGACTTGGCCGTACACCTAAATACTTGGGCCTTGCAACGTTACGATGTGTCAGGTACAACGCCAAGCATGGAATTATTGGAGCCGTGGAGCGGTCGTCGTGACAATAATCCAGAAAATTACACGGACATGGTGTATCCCGGCTTTACAGGCGATGCACAAGGTGATCACAACTATTTCTCTGACCCAAATAGTTATTGGTTACGCTCGGCGATGGACCACTACGAACGCTCAGACGGTGATTCTAAAGCGTTTAGATTAGATGGCACATATCATTTAGACGATATGGGCATTTTGACCACAGTAAAAGCTGGGGTGCGCTATGCCAAACGTGAGCAGACGGTGCGTCGTACAGGTTGGAACTGGGGTGCCTTAGCACCTGAGTGGGCAGATGGTACGGGCTGGATTGCCGACATTGATCCAAATGGCGATTTCTATGAAGCCGTGGACTGGTCAGATTTTCATGATAGCGCAGCCATCATCGAAGGCAATACAACCTTGCATGCTAATGAAAACTTTATTCGTTCACTTTTGGGTGCCAACCCCAGTCGTAACTATCGCGATTTGCAATCGCCAGCTGGTTCTTGGACACCTTTCCCAGCGCGTAACAATGTCGATGATAAATACGGCATTTTCTCCCCGGGTGAAATCAATATGACCGACGAAGTCAACAAGTCGGTATATGTTCGCATTGATTTTGAAGGTAATGATGACCTGAGATACAGCGGTAACGTTGGTTTACGTTACGTGAAACTGGATAGAACGGCGGTGGGTTCTGTTACCTTCCCTGATTTGGTGCCTGACTTTGCCGTGCCAAGTAATTTAATCCTGCCGCTTAACTCTACCGTGGTATTGGCAGAAATGCAGCGCCAAGTGGACGATGGCCTGTTTACATCCGTCAACGAGGCATTACGCAGTACCGGCATGGATGAAAATGGTGCTTCAAATGGTTTACCTGACAACCGTTGGGTGGGTGATAGACTGAACTTCTTGCCTAATGATGCCCGTAATTTCGGTAACGATAGTGAGCAATTGGTAGCGGCCGATACAACCTTTAGTGCTTGGTTACCGAGCTTCAACTTAAAAGTGGAAGTGGCAGATGACGTAATCGCTCGTTTTGGTTTGGCTAAAGCCATTGCTTACCCAGATATGGGGGATGTTCGTAATCGTAATGATGTTGGTACTTTATCAATCAACGAAAATCGTATCACCTTACCGCCAGAAGCGGGTAGTGACAACCCAGTCGGTACGCCGGTCATTGACTCAGCCACGGTAGCCGGTTGGACAGGTAGTGGTGGTAACCCCTTCCTCGAACCAATGGAATCCATCCAAGCTGATGTGGCATTGGAGTGGTATTTTGCTGAAGTAGGCCAATTGAGTGCAACCTTGTTCCGTAAAAACTTGGATAAATTTTTCATTCCAGGCTCAGTATTGCAGACCATTGTTAACCCAAGTACAGGCGTGAGTCAAACGGTTGATGTAGCGACCACGAGTAACGGTGGCAAGGCTAATATGTCTGGTTTGGAACTGGCTTATCAACAGTTTTTTGATATGTTGCCGGCTCCCTTTGATGGTTTAGGTTTACAAGCAACCTATACCTACATCGATGCCAGTGGTGCCCCCAACAATCAGATCGCCATTGAAGACGAAGATTTTATCGGTAGCGATTCTAATGATACGGGTATCCGCGTTGACCTCGATGTTGTGCCGCTAGAAGGCCAATCTAGAGAAACCGCTAACTTTGTGGTGATGTACGAAAAAGAAGAGTGGAGTGCACGTATTGCCTACAACTGGCGTTCGCGTTACTTGTTAACTACGCGTGACGTGATCAGTAAGGCACCGTTGTGGAACGAAGATCGTGGGCAGTTAGACGGTTCAATCTTCTATAAAATTAACGATAACATCACGGTGGGTATTCAAGGTACCAACTTGACCAATACACAAACCCGTACAACGATGTTACTTAACAATGACTACCTTGAATCAGGGCGCTCATGGTTTATTGCAGACCGTCGGATTGCCTTAGTGGCGAGAGGTAATTTCTAAACTAAGTTATTAGTGTGACGTAAGGAAAATGCGTCTGGTGAAGATCAGGCGCATTTTTTTATGCTTTTACGATAATGTGCACTGCACGCACATGGTTAATTACTTTAGGATAAGCGTATCATCGCAGCTTGGAAAACGTCTGTATGACACAACAACGAATTGTAGTGCTAGGCGGCGGCAGTGCCGGTTGGATGACGGCTGCAAGTCTGGCTAAATTTCTCAATCCACAACAATTTACGATCACCCTGGTTGAATCAGAATTGATTGGCACTGTGGGCGTGGGTGAAGCAACCTTGCCGCACTTACGCAGTTTTAATCAATTGCTAGGTATTGACGAAAATGAGTTTATGCGTGAAACGGGGGCCACCTATAAGTTGGCCATACAGTTTCCTGGCTGGGGAGAAGAAGGACGCAGTTATTTTCATCCTTTTGGTTTGAGTGGCCATGACATCTGCGGCATCGATTTTCACCACTATTGGCTGCATCTCAATCAATTAGGTAAGGCCGAGCCGTTCGAAAACTACTCCATTGCGGTGAATGCTGCCAAGCAGCAAAAATATCAGTATCCAAGCAACAACCCCAATGATATCAGTGCGGATTATGGTTATGCCTTTCACCTCGATGCAACCCTATATGCCCGCTATTTACGGCGTTTTGCCGAACAACGTGGCGTGACTCGTATTGAAGGCAAAGTAGTGGAGGTGTGTTTGCATCAGCAGTCGTCTGTTTTCCATCAAGTGGGAGATATAGCCAGTTTGCGCCTGGATTCAGGTCAACTGATTGACGGTGATTTGTTTATCGACTGCTCTGGTTTTATAGGGGTAATGATTGAACAAGCCTTGCACACCGGTTATGAAGATTGGACTCACTGGTTGCCCTGTGATCGCGCTATTGCGGTGCCCACAGAACGCTGTGCGACACCACCACCCTATACACGTGCAGCGGCTAAATCGGCAGGCTGGCAATGGCGTATACCTCTGCAACACCGCACGGGAAATGGCATCGTCTATTGCAGTGCCTACATGGACGATGAACAAGCTGAAAAAATATTGCTCAGAGACATTGAAGAAAACCCCACTGCTGGCCTGAATAAATTACGTTTTACCACAGGCAAACGGCATAAAACTTGGCAACGTAATTGTGTCGCTATTGGTTTATCTGCTGGCTTTCTTGAGCCCTTGGAATCAACGAGTTTGTATTTGATTCAAATTGCCATCCAAAAATTGCTTGAGCATTTCCCAGCGCAAACGATTTCTGCTGTGGAACGAGATAGTTATAACCGGCATATGGATACCGAATATTTGCGGGTAAGAGATTTTATTATCATGCACTATAAGGTCAATCGCCGGCAGGATTCTGAGTTCTGGCGCTATTGCCAACACATGGCTGTGCCAGACAGTTTAGCCGCGCAAATGGCCTTATTCAGCGAAGGTGGGCGCATCAGTGAATACCGCCAAGGTCTATTTTTACCTGCCAGTTGGCTAGCCGTTTATTTAGGTCAAGGGCTTGTGCCAACACACTATGATCAGCGCGTCACCAAACTACCAAGCGAGCAATTGCATCGGCACTTCGAACATTATCTTGCAGACATTAAAGCAGCAGTTGATAAAATGCCCAGCCATGTGAGTAGCATTGCTGCCACTCAACGCAGGCAAAGTGTTGATTATCCTGCCGCGCCACGCAGTTTGTATGGCATTAATGCATGAGTACCTGCCTTCAAAAAATAGCGGTGTTGGGCAGAGGACTGCCGCTTGCCATGAGTGCGGCGCTACTGGCCAATTCACTGAAACCTTTTGCCATAGAAGTGCTGGTTATTGAATTGCCAGCTGATCCCCACATGCCCATGGCAGAAGCGACGGGACCAGAGTTTTCGGGATTGTGTCGCATTCTGGGTCTTGACGAACGGGAAATAATCCGCCGTTGTCAGGGAACGTTTCGCTTAGGTAGCCAGTATCTAGGTGAAACCCAACGCTGGTTTGTGCCTTTTGCTCATTTGGGCATGAGTGCGGGTCAGGACGAATTTGAGCAGGCTTTGTTTCAAAGCCTAAAGGGGCAACGTGATGCCGATTTAGACTTGTGGTCCATTGCTGCAATGGCAGCCAAGGCAGGAAAATTTGCCATTGCGGGGCAAGATCGTTTGGATTTGCGCCAAGCCCTTGATTATGGCGTGCATCTGGATGCCAAGGCCTATTGCCAAATACTGCAAGCATATTGCCAGCAGCTCAATGTTACCTGGCATGCAATTGACGACAAGCAGTTAAGCCTGCAACACAATGACCAAGGCGAGCTGTTAACATGTCGGTTGCCACATGCAACACTCAGCGCAGATTTTTGGGTAGACCTAAGCCATGAATGTTATTTATCTTCAGGTCAAGACAGCCTGATAAACGTGTCGGCCCAGGGCAAAGAAAGCAGACCTCGGTTGCCCATTAGGCACAGCGCCCAATGGATGAGTGCCCAGCAAAACTTTGACCAGCCTTGCAGCCAATTCATGCACTTTTCTGGTGGTTGGCTAAAACAAATACCCTTGCGAAGCGGCACGTATTATCAATGTTTTAGCAGCACAGCAGCGGTAGCATTACCCACAGTCGAAGCGCAAATTAGAAGCCTAATAGCTGATGTGCCTGTACAACTGGTGTGGCAAGCACTACAAAGTGAATCCACTGTAGAGCCTTGGCAACATAACTGCCTGAGTTTGGGGCAAGTGGCCAATCTTTGTGGTGGCATGGTGTTCAGTGAATTACAAATTGTGCAGGCAGCCTTGGTGCAGTTTTTGGACTTATTTCCCGACTTGCCGATTGGTGAAAACAATCGTCGACACTTTAATGTGCGTTGGCAGGATTTTGCGCAGGAAGTCTATGATTTTAGTTTGGCGCATTTTGTCCAAAGTGGGGCTGATATAAGTTCTGCTTCGATAGCATTAAGCCAGCGCATGCAAGTGTTTGCGAGACTTGGGCGACTAGAGCCATTGCTCAGTGATGCAACCACAGAAGCCCAGTGGTACCACCTTCTGTTCGGTTTGGGATTAAGACCTAGCTTGCCATCTGTGGTTTTATCCAATGTGGATACGCCGAGTTTGCAACATAAACTGAGTAAAGTTCGGCAAACGATTGAACGATTGGTGCAGGGCATGCCCCGCCACCGGGACTATTTAGCTAAGTTTTATCCGCTGACCATGGTCAACGACGTCAAGCACAACGAGTAGTGAAAAATAAATGACAGATAATCGCATTAAAAAAATATTGATTGTTGGTGGCGGCACCGCAGGTTACATGGCTGCTGCCGCTTTAACGAAGGTGTTGACCAAGGATTTTTGCCAAGTCAAACTCATTGAGTCTGAAGAGATTGGCACGGTGGGCGTGGGTGAAGCCACGATCCCGCAGATCCAACTTTACAACAAATTATTAGGTTTAGACGAAGATGATTTTGTCCGACGCACACAAGCAACCTTCAAATTAGCCATACAGTTTAAGGATTGGCACAAAGTGGGCCACAGCTACTACCATGCTTTTGGTGATGTGGGCAAAGATATGGAAGGGGTGCAGTTCTATCACTATTGGTTAAAGATGCGGCAGCTAGGTAAAGCGCAAGATATTGATGACTACACCTTGTCGGCTTTGGCCTGTAATCATCAAAAATTTATGCGTGCGGTGGATGCGGGTAACTCCCCTTTATCGAATATTGCCTACGCATTCCACTTCGATGCCGGCTTGTATGCCTTGTATTTGCGTGAACTCGCCGAAAAAGCCGGCTTGCAAAGAGTAGAAGGTAAAATTACTGAAACCATGTTAACCAATGAAGGCAGGGTGTCGGCAGTCAAATTAGATAATGGTGAATTGCACGACGCTGACTTTTTTATTGATTGCTCAGGCTTTCGTGGTTTATTAATCGAACAGGCATTAAAGACGGGTTACGACGATTGGAGCAAATGGTTACCCTGCGATAGCGCCGTTACTGTGCCCTGTGAAAGCGCAGGCGAACCCATTCCTTTTACTCGCTCTACTGCGCAAAAGGCTGGCTGGCAGTGGCGCATCCCCTTGCAGCACCGCATTGGCAATGGTCATGTATTTTGCAGCAAATTTATGTCTGACGAAGAAGCACGCCAGATTTTGCTAGACAACTTAGATGGCAAGCCATTGGGTGAACCACGCTTTATCCGCTTTACCACGGGCAAACGTAAAAAATTCTGGCATAAAAATGTCTTGGCCTTAGGTTTGGCTGCTGGCTTTATGGAACCTTTGGAATCCACCAGTATTCACTTAGTGCAGTCGGCAATTTCAAAATTATTCACCTTCTTTCCCACCTTGTCTTTTGACCAAGTTGATATCGATGAATATAACCGACAAACCGTTTTTGAGTGGGAGAGGATCCGTGACTTTTTAGTATTGCATTACCATGCTACCGAACGCGACGATTCGGCGTTTTGGCGGCATTGTAAGAGCATGCCTATTCCACCAGAGCTACAACAAAAAATCACGCAGTTTCAGCACAATGGACGGGTGGCCCGCATCGACAATGAAATGTTCAATGACTTAAGTTGGTTTGAAGTCATGTATGGGCAGGGTATTCGGCCCAAGTCATATCATGCTTTAGTTGATAATTTTGCTGAGGCAGAGTTGGAAAAGCGCTTACAGGGCATTCGCAAAGTAATGGTGAATTCTGTTGATTACATGCCAAGGCACCAAGAGTTTATTAATCAACATTGTAAGGCGCGCTAAGCCATGCACAGTCAGGTTGGCGAGTTGCTATGTTAAATTCAAACTTAAGCTATCAAGTGCAATACATCGGCTATGAGCAACAAACTCTGCTGATTATTGATGACTTGGTGTCTGACCCAAAAGGCTTAATTGACTATGCCTGTCAACGTGGTGAAGTAGTGCCTGCTGCAGGGCATTATCCCGGGTGGCGCTCACCCACTCCAGCGGCCTATGTCAATATGTTATGCACTCAACTTGCCGACTTATTAACTCATACCTTTGCGCTTAAGCCGCAACAAATTAGCCAAGCAGATTGTTTTTATTCATTGGTAACCACGCCTCCGGAAGCACTCAGCATCGTTCAGCAATTGCCGCATTTCGATCAAGCTCTGCCCGATAATTTGGCGATCATCCATTATTTATGTGCAAAAGAGCATGGCGGCACCTCATTTTATCGACACAAACAAAGTGGCTTTGAATACATCGATGAAAGCCGAAAAACCGAGTATTTACGTGGCTTAAATCAGCAACTTGAGCAACAAGGTTTGCCGCAGCCACCACGTTATATTGACGGAGAAAATTTATATTTTGTGCCGATTTTTCGGGTCGCCGCGAAGTTTAATCGTGCCGTCATTTATCGTTGTTCTAGTTTGCATTCCGGTGACATTGGCGAAGATTATAGATTTGATACAAATCCTTACACAGGGCGCTTTACCATCGCGTCTTTTTTACACAGTTAACCAGGGCTTGGCTTTGCCAGACTCCATTACCCTAAAAAGGAATATCTGATTATGCGATTTAAGTACACTCTACTCAGTGTGTCGTTGATAACGTTGTTGGTCGCCTGTAGTGACAAACAACTCCCCTTAGCCAGTGTGAAAAAATCTGATGAAGGTGCCAGTAAAGCCAATGGTCAAGTGCATCCTGAACGCTGGCCCTTACAAACATCGCCCATTGCCCGTGATCCAGAGCAGGAACAACGTATCGTCGAACTGCTGGCAAAAATGAGCGTGGCAGAAAAAGTGGGGCAGGTCATTCAAGCAGACATTGCCTCTGTGACTCCCGCCGAAGTGAAAGAATATCACTTAGGCTCAATACTCAATGGCGGAAATTCAGCGCCAAATGGCGATAACCGAGCGCCAGCAGAGGAGTGGTTAAAGTTGGCAGACCAATTTTGGCTGGCGTCCACCGACACCAGTGATGGTGGCGTTGGTATTCCCGCCTTGTGGGGCATTGACGCAGTGCACGGCAATAATAATGTGTTGGGGGCCACGGTATTTCCACACAACATAGGTTTAGGCGCAGCGAATGATCCCGATTTAATGTTAAAGATTGGCCAAGTCACGGCCAAAGAAGTGTTGGTGACAGGCATCGATTGGACCTTTGCGCCAACCATAGCCGTTGTGCAGAACGACCGCTGGGGCCGTACCTTTGAAAGTTTTTCGGAACGTCCTGAAATCGTTTCCAGTTATGCGGGCAAAGTGGTTGAGGGGATTCAAGGCAGAGTGAACAGCGAGGAATTTCTCGACAAACATCATCTCTTAGCCAATGTAAAACACTACATGGGCGATGGCGGAACAGTTGATGGCATTGATCAAGGTGATAATCAAAGCAGTGAAGACGTAATGCGGGATATTCATGCCGCTGGTTATCCACCCGCGATTCAAAGCGGAGCGTTAGTGGTTATGGCGTCATTTAACAGTTGGCATGGGGAAAAAATGCATGGTCACCGGGGTATGCTCAACGATATTTTGGTAGAGCGTATGGGCTTTGATGGTTTTGTAGTGGGAGATTGGAATGGGCATGGGCAGGTAAAAGGCTGTACAAACATTTCGTGTGCCCCAGCATTCAATGCTGGCTTAGACATGTTCATGGCACCAGATAGCTGGAAGAGTCTTTATCACAATACCATGCAACAAGTTGAGCGTGGCGAAATTAGCCAAACACGTTTAGATCAAGCCGTCGCGCGTATTTTGCGGGTGAAACTGCGTAGCGGACTCTTTACTGCGGGATTGCCCTCTAAGCGTCCTTATGCGGGGCGTTTTGAGTTGCTTGGTTCAGCTGAGCATCGTGCGATAGCCCGGGAAGCAGTGCGTAAGTCCTTGGTTTTGCTGAAAAATAACCAGCAATTATTGCCTTTATCAACCAACGCTAAAGTGTTGGTTGCAGGCAGTGCGGCCGACAATATTGGCCAGCAAAGTGGTGGCTGGACCTTAACTTGGCAAGGCACTGGCAATAAAAATTCTGACTTTCCCAATGGTGAATCGATTTATCAAGGCATTGCGAAAGCGGTAGTCAGCGCTAACGGCCACGTAGAATTTAATGAAAATGGTGAATTTACCACTCGACCGGATGTGGCCATTGTAGTGTTTGGTGAACAGCCCTATGCAGAGTTTCAAGGCGATGTAGTCGATGTTGATTTTAAACCAGAAGACAGCCTAGCCATATTGCGTAAGTTGCAAGCACAGGGCATTAAAACGGTGAGCGTGTTTTTATCTGGGCGGCCAATGTGGGTCAATCCAGAATTGAATGCCTCAGATGCATTTGTTGCAGCATGGCTACCTGGTACTGAAGGTGGCGGCGTCGCTGATGTATTGTTTCGCCAAGCCAATGGTGACGTGGCCTACGACTTTACTGGCCGTTTGTCATTTTCATGGCCAGCCAGCCCCAGTGACGTTGAGCTAAATTTTGGTTCAGAACCCTATAATCCGCTCTTTGCTTATGGTTATGGTTTATCGGTCAACGACAATGTCGATATGCAAACACTTAATGAGGTCTTAGCAGAAGGGCAAGCCAGCAATAACGACAGTCGTTATTTATTTGCTGGCGATGCGGTGCAACCTTGGCGTTTGGTATTACGTGATAATGCGGGTGAAGTGCAGGTCACTGGCAACGTGCAAGTCAGTGCTGGTGGTGCCGTAAGCACCTCAGCAGTCGATTACAATGCACAAGAAGACAGTGTGCAAATAAGTTGGCAAGATCAAGCCAGAATAGGGCTTGAGGGCAAGGCAATAAATTTATTGCGCCAGTCTACGTCTGATATGGCAGTGCAGTTTAACTATAACGTAATAGGTGAGGCATCTACCGGTACACAACTCGTTATGGACTGTGAATCTGGGTGTAATGCCAGCTTGGATATAAGTACAGATATCAGCAATAAACTGGCTCAAGGGTGGCAGCAGGCACAAATCAAGCTGAGCTGTTTTGGCCTAGACAGCGACGCCCTGCAATCCGTAAACGTTCCCTTTGCAATTAATGGTGGGGCGGGCTTGGTACTGCAGTTGAGTGAAGTTAAGTTGGTCACCAATGAGGGGGCTGCGAGCTGCCATTTATAAGTGTCGTCGGGTTCTCAGCTTAAGAAAATAATGCTGTAATAGCGATTTAAAGCAGGAGCACCCGATGTCCGAGGCGAGACCCATAGACCATTTCACGATGCGCGGCGAAAGCATGACGCGCATCGAGACCTTTGTGGCGGCTTCCTTTGCGTTTGCCATCACAATGATGGTTATTTCTCTAGGCACCATCCCAGATTCTGTGGCTAATTTTGTTGAAGCATGCAAACAAATCCCTGCTTTTTCAGCAAGCTGCGCATTAATTATTTGGATTTGGCACACTCACGCTAAGTGGAGCCGCCGTTATGGTTTAGAAGATGGCCCCAGCATCATGTTGAGTGCCAGCCTGATCATTTTAGTATTAATCTACATCTACCCCTTGCGATTGATGATGCAGGGGCTTTTCCAAGCCCTGAGTAATGGATACTTTCCCATGCCATTGCAGTTTTCGGCCTTTTGGGAAGTCCAGTTTATGTTTAGCTTTTATGCCTTGGGCTTTTTGCTGTTGTGTCTCAATTTTGTTGCCTTATACCTCTATGCCATAGCGCAACGTCAGTCTTTAGGGCTCTCAGAGCATGAGCTATTTGATAGCAAAACAGAAATTTTTCAGTGGTTACTGGCGGCCATCGTTTGTGTGATTTCTTTGATCATCTCAATCACCGCTAACCCTAAGTGGATAAGTTTTTCTGGCTATGCCTTTTTTCTACTGTTTCCTTTTTTAACTTGCCTAGGTGTTTATCGCGGCCGTCTCAGACAAAGGCTCACCAGACAATTACTTCACACAGCACCACAACAGCCACTTTAATGGTGCAGGTGTGTTGCGCTGTTTTTTAGTGCACACAACCAACGCTAACTGTGCATAGTTCGCTGTAAATATTGTTGGCCTAATTTGTGGTCAATTTGCTCAAAATTTAGTGTGCCCTTGGGTCTATAGTTTTACTTATCACCGTAAATAATTGAAATATATATCTTTATTTAATGGCTCAACAATTGCTTTGTCTGTCTTTGTATAATGACTGAGGAACACTTATGTATACAGATGATGATTTGACCAACGCCGTTGGCCAGGGAATTTTCCATGAAGATTCAGTGCAGCAGTTTCGCCATTACATTGCCCGTGCAAAAAATACCAACTTAGTAGATGAAGAAAATTTCCGCTTAATTTCAGGTTTCAATGATGTATTTGTGGTGATCGCCAGTGGTTTATTGTTGGTGTCTGTGGCTTGGTTAGGCGCTATGTTTGTGCCGTGGCTAGGAGCGCTATTATGTTCGATAACATCTTGGGGTTTGGCTGAATACTTTGTGCGTCAACGCCGTATGGCATTGCCCGCCATTGGACTCCTACTCAGCTTTTTAGGGGGGATTTTCGCCTTACCTATTTTGTTTTATGAGTTTAATCACCAACAAATCGCAGAATCTACCATTGTGATTTCTGGCATTCTGACGGCAGTGGCAGCCCGTTTACATTGGTTACGCTTTAAAGTGCCGGTTACGGTGGCAGTGGGCACCGCTGCAGCCGTTGTATGTGCACTGGCGACCATCGTCACAATTTTCCCCATGACACTAACCACCCTACAACCATTAATTTTCACTGGGGGTATCGTGACATTTTTTGTGGCGATGATGTGGGACAGTGCCGACCGCAAACGTCAAACGCGCCGTTCAGACGTGGCGTTTTGGTTGCATCTTGTGGCAGCGCCGATGATTGTCCATCCGATTTTTACCGCCTTAGGTATTTTAGGGGGCATAGAAAGTGTGGCTAGCTCACTGATTGTCATTGCTCTTTATATTGTATTGGCACTCATTTCCATTGCGGTGGACAGACGGGCCATTATGGTTTCTGCTCTGGTGTATGTGGTCTATGCCTTCTCAAGTCTATTGGATAACTATGGGATGGTTAGCTACAGCTTTGCCATAACTGGGTTGAGTATTGGTGCTACTTTGTTGCTTTTGTCAGCGTTTTGGCAAAGTAGTCGTAAGTCAGTGCTTAAGTTTGTGCCAGAACTTGTGCAATTAAAGTTGCCTGAACTCAAAGCCTAGGGTGATACCAAATAAAAAAGCCAGGGCACTTTTTCAGTAGCACTGGCTTTTTTTATGCTCAGATTTTTGTCAAACACTAAGCATGGTCTAACGCTTAGTTGTGATTAACCGGTGTTGCGCATTCCCACCGCAATACCCGCAATAGCAACCATCATCGCGCGTTCTAGCACTTGATCATTGGCATCATCGCCAAGCGCCCGTATCCGTGCCAACAGCTCTATCTGCAGGTAATGTAGGGGTTGCAAATAACTCGCCCGAATATTCATGGATACGGCGCCTTTGGGGTCGCTTTCTAACACCGTTTTTTGCTTCAACAAGACCAACAGCAAATCAATGCTATGCTGCAATTCATCGCGTAACGCATCACCAAAGTGACGCAGCGATTCGGGCACCAAGCGTTGATCGTATTCTTGGCTAATCCTTGGATCGGCTTTACTGAACACCATGTCGAGCATAGACAAACGTGAGTTGAAAAACGGCCAGTTGGCAAGCATGTCTTCAATTACCCCTTGTTGACCTTGGTCAAGGGCGTGTTGTACGGCCTTCATAACGCCGAGCCAAGAGGGCAGTACCATGCGGGTTTGTGCCCAAGCAAAAATCCACGGGATGGCACGTAAACTCTCAATTCCACCCGTGGGTTTGCGTTTGGCGGGGCGACTGCCCAAGGGTAATTTACCCAGCTCCTGCTCCGGTGTGGCGACACGAAAATAAGGCACAAAATTTTCGTCATGGCGCACGATGTTGCGGTAGTTGTCTCGCCCGTTGGCTGCTAAGGTCACAATGGTCTCGCGCCAGGCTTTTTTGGGGGCGGGGGGCGGTAGGATTATCGCTTCAAGAATTGCGCTAGCATACAGTTGTAAACTGCGCTGTGCCAAGATTGGCATGCCAAACTTGTAGCGGATAGTTTCACCTTGCTCCGTAACGCGAAAACCGCCTTTTAATGAACCTGGAGGCTGCGATA
Organism: Paraglaciecola sp.; assembly: GCA_009993955.1. GTDB lineage: Bacteria > Pseudomonadota > Gammaproteobacteria > Enterobacterales > Alteromonadaceae > Paraglaciecola. The sequence goes on along the minus strand of JAACSL010000054.1, from coordinate 4,400 downwards.
AAATTGCGGCATGAGCAGGTAAACCACCACGCCCAATCGTGCCACCACGCCCATGGAACAAGGTGAGCTCAACATTAAACTGCTCAGCCACCGCTACCAGAGCCTCTTGTGATTCATATTGTGCCCAACCGGCGGCCATGGCACCGGCATCTTTTGCTGAGTCAGAGTAGCCAATCATCACAAACTGCTTGCCTTGAATATAACCACGATACCAATCGATAGACATCAATTGTTTGATGACTTTGGCGGCATTGTTTAAATCGTCTAAGGTTTCAAACAGAGGGGCAACGGGCATCGGCCATTCTACGCCCATCTCTTTGAGGAGTAACACCACACTCAAGACATCCGAAGGCAAACTCGCCATGGAAATAATGTAGATACCAAAACCATTCTGACTGTTATTGGCGATAACTTTGCATGTATCAAGCACTTCTTGTACATCATCACTGGGTTGCCAATGATGTGGGAAGAGGGGGCGTTTTGAGGTTAATTCGCGCAGTAAAAAAGCTTGTTTATCGGCTTCACTCCACTGTCCGTAATCACCCAAGCCAAGGTAACGGGTTAATTCAGAAAAAACATTGGCATGGCGTTCAGAATCTTGGCGCACATCCAGTTTAAGCAAGTGCACACCAAAACAATGCACACGGCGAATGGTATTAAGTAATGGCCCTTGAGCAATCACTTGCATGCCACAAGCGTTCAAGGAGTGATAACACGCCATGAGCGGTTGCAATAGTTCATCGTTTGAGGCAATCCAATCTTTTGGATTCACGGTCTGGCTGACAGGGCCGTCGCCTAACACTTCAATAATCCCTTCCTGAGTTAAACGCAATTTACGCAACAATGGCCGCAGTAGCGCACGATAAGGTTCTAACGCGTCGCCCACCATAGCGCGTAGATTGTCGTCACAGTCACTCATGCTCAGTTCGGTTTGCAGGGTATCAATATCTTGCGCAAATAACTTGGCGGCACGTTTTCTGGCCAGCAACAGCACTTGCTCGGTGACCTTCGAGGTGACAAAGGGGTTACCATCACGATCGCCGCCCATCCACGAGCCAAAATTCACCGGAGAGGCATCTAGAGGAATGCCTAAGCCATACTTTTGTTTAAAGCGTGCGTCGAGCTCACGAATAAATTCAGGCACAGCCTCCCACAACGAATTTTCAATCACCGAGAATCCCCAGCGCGCTTCATCGACAGGTGTAGGGCGTACCGTGCGGATCTCTTCGGTGTGCCAAGCTTGACTGATCAATTCTGCGATACGGGTTTCCGTAACATGGCGCTGGGTTGGGGTAAGGCCATTGCCGTTGATGGCACTCAAACACTTCGCTAATTCGCTGTGTTTGTGGATAAGTGTGCGCCGCGTAACCTCCGTGGGGTGAGCGGTGAGTACCATCTCAATATTTAACTGCGCTAGGGCATCAGCAAAGGTCTGTGTGCTGGTATTTACTTTGTCCAGATGCTTAAACAGATTATCAATGGGGTCATCAACAATATTGGTGCTGTTGTATTCTTGCTCGGCAATGTTGGCCAAATTCAGAAATTGTGAAAAAGCACGGCCAACCGTGAGTAGATCATCGTTGCTCAATTCACTGAATAAGGTTTTAAGTTTAATCGCGCAGTCTTCGTTGCCTTGATAAGCTTTTCGCCCGTCTTTACGAATGGTTTCAATACGTTCTAACCACGTTTCGCCCAGCTGTTCTCGAATAGTATCGCCCAATGTTGCCCCTAAATATCGGACAGTTTCTATTAATTGAGAATCTAGCGTATGTGTCACGAGTGTCTCCTTCTGGTGCTTAACATAAAATGGCTACAAGGCCTCTACGATACTAATGTGTGGTGGATTTGTCTAAGTCATTCTAAAGATATGCTATACTCGCCGACTTTTATGACTCAGCTCGTCTATTGCGGCACAGCACAACGGGTCTTTGGGTTCACTTTTCGCATAATTAAGGAGTGCGCGTGTCAGATAAATTTACCTCAGTAGAGTCTCAAGCCAGTTATGGCATTGGTTTGCAAATGGGCGAGCAATTAGCCGCTAATCCTTTTGATGGTCTGGATATTCAGGCGGTTCAAGCTGGCTTAGCCGATGCTTTTGCGCAATTACCTGCTCAGGTGAGCAACGAAGTATTAGGCAAAGCGTTTAATGAAATTCATCAACGTATGCAAGCGGCGAAGTCAGATAAATTCAAAGCCAATATTGCCCAAGGTGAAGCGTATTTGGCCGACAATGCTAAACGTCCAGAAGTCACTGTGACCGCCAGTGGTTTACAATACGAAGTGTTAGCGCAAGGTTCAGGTGCTAGCCCTAGTATCAACTCTACTGTACGTACTCATTATCATGGCACCTTGTTAGATGGTTCGGTATTTGATAGTTCGTATGAACGTGGTCAACCAGCCGAATTCCCCGTAAATGGTGTCATCAAAGGCTGGACTGAAGCCCTGCAATTGATGCAAGTTGGCGCAAAATGGCGCTTACATGTTCCCCATGCTTTGGCCTATGGCGAGCAAGGCGCTGGCGGTGCAATTGGACCTTACAACACCTTAGTGTTTGATGTTGAACTGTTAGACATCGTGGCTTAGTAAACCACTGCGTCACGCCAAAGGCTGGTTTTCCACGTGCTGGACAGCCAGCCTTTTTAATTTGTGCAGTAACAAACTTTGCGTCAGTGCAGCGCAAATTATTGATTGAGTTAAGGAATAAATATGTTCGATTTGATGAGCAAAGCTAAGGGTAACGTGAAAAATGACGTTTTGTCAGGGATCACCGTTGCCCTAGCTCTTGTACCTGAGGCTGTGGCTTTTGCTTTTGTAGCTGGGGTAGAACCGATGGTGGGCCTCTATGCTGCCTTTATGATGGGTTTGATCACCTCTGCCATTGGTGGCCGTCCTGGCATGATCTCGGGTGCCACAGGTGCCATGGCCGTTGTCATGGTGGCGCTGGTGGCACAGCATGGTGTGCAGTATTTGTTTGCCGCCGTCATTGTTGCCGGATGTCTGCAAATTTTAGCTGGGGTATTCAAGCTGGGTAAGTTTATTCGACTGGTGCCGTATCCGGTCATGTTGGGCTTCGTAAATGGCTTAGCCATTGTTATATTTTTAGCCCAACTTGGGCAGTTTAAGGTGCTTGATGGCTTGGGTAATCGGGTTTGGATGCAGGGGGAGACCCTTTATTTAATGCTCGGTTTGGTTGCGTTGACCATGGCCATCATTTTCTTCCTACCTAAATTGACCAAAGCCGTGCCTGCATCGCTTGTGGCGATTGTCGGTGTGACAGCCCTTGTGCATAGCTTAGATTTAGAGGCACGTACGGTCATTGATTTTGTCAAAGATATGCTCCCTACTGAGCAGCGTGACACGGCTACCTTAGCGGGGGAGTTACCGAGCTTCCACCTGCCGGCCGTGCCCTTTAATCTCGAAACTTTGTACATCGTGCTGCCTACGTCAATTATATTGGCCTTAGTGGGTTTGATTGAGTCACTGTTGACCCTAACGTTAATTGATGAAATTACTGACACTCGTGGACGTGGTAATCGTGAGTGTGTGGGGCAGGGCGTAGCCAATACAGTCAATGGATTTTTTGGCGGCATGGGTGGTTGTGCCATGATTGGTCAAAGTATGATCAACATCAATTCCGGTGGTCGCGGACGCTTGTCTGGGATTACAGCAGCCTTGGTACTGCTCGGTTTTATTCTATTCGCTGCACCATGGATTGAAATGATCCCCCTCGCTGCGTTAGTGGGAATAATGTTTATCGTTGTGATTGGTACCTTCGAATGGGCGTCTTTCCAAATCATTCGTGGCATCAATAAAGAAGATGCCGTCGTACTATTTTTGGTGACAGCGATTACTGTCATTTCTGATTTGGCCATTGCAGTTATCGTTGGGGTGATAGTATCGGCCCTCGTATTTGCGTGGAAACATGCCAAACACATTGAAGCCAAAACTCACGTCGACCAAGATGGCTGGAAGGTATACGCGCTACAGGGCCCCTTGTTTTTTGGTTCGGTGTTGTATTTTAAGAGTTTGTTTGATCCACAAAACGATCCCGATGATGTGGTCATCGATTTTCAAGGGTCGCGGGTTTGGGATTCCTCGGGGGTAGATGCTATTGATGGCTTAGCCGACAAGTACAAAGAGCTTGGCAAAAAATTGCATATTCGCCACATTAGCCCAGAGTGTCGTGAGTTGATGACCAAGGCACAAGAATATGTGGAAATGAATTTAAATGAAGACCCACGCTATCATATTGCCTCGGATAAACTCGGTTAGCCGCCGCGCAATAAAAAGGCCGCTTGTTTATGCAAGCGGCCTTTTTTTATGTATTTAACCTGAGATCGGTTTAAGCAGCCACCATCGCATTTCTCTCAACGTCGCTAATATTAAGGGATGGCTTATTT
>JAACSL010000017.1 GCA_009993955.1 Paraglaciecola sp. | reverse complement strand
CCTCAAGAAAAATAAGCCATCCCTTAATATTAGCGACGTTGAGAGAAATGCGATGGTGGCTGCTTAAACCGATCTCAGGTTAATTACGCTTACCGTTTTTACCTCATGTGTAAGCATCAAATTAAACGCAGCTGATATTTTATCTTTACGTCAGCAAGCGACGCTTATTGACCAGATGCTGGATGACCGATTAAACACGGTGCTACCCGAACTAATGCGACGAGAAAAGATCGATATGTGGATCTTGATTTCTCGTGAATATAACGAAGATCCAGTGCTCAAAACTATGTTGCCTGCAAACTGGCTCTCTGCGCGCCGCCGCACTATCTTGGTGTTGTATGACAACGGTCAGCCCTTAAGTGGTTCGAAAAGCCCTATTGAGCGTTTAGCGGTGGCTCGCTACAACGTCGACAGTTTGTTTCAAAAAGCGTGGGACAAAGAGCAGCAACCCAGTCAATGGCAGAGTTTGGTTGATCTGATTAAACAGAAAAATCCACACAAAATTGCCCTAAACAAGTCGGCACAAGTCGCTTTGGCAGACGGCTTGACTGCCACAGAATACGAGGAACTTAGCGCGGCTCTGGGGGAGGAATTGCGTGGCAAGATAATCTCAGCTGAACCGCTTGCTGTGGGGTGGTTAGAAACGCGTAGCGCTCTAGAAATGTCAATGTATCCGGACATTGTTAAGCTCAGTCATGACATCGTGGCTGAGACATTGTCTGCCAAGGTAGTGATTCCCAATGTCAGCACAACAGAGGATGTCGTGTGGTGGTTGCGAGAAAAAGTAGCGGAACTCAAGTTACAAACTTGGTTCCATCCGACTGTGTCAATTCAACGGGCAAACGCTGAGCAGTTTGATCAAGTCAGCGCCTTTAGTCGTCGTCAACAAGACAATACAATTTTGCCCGGAGATTTGCTGCATCTTGATTTTGGCATCTCGTATTTGCGATTGAACACGGACCAACAGCAGCATGCATATGTATTAAAAGCCGGTGAAAACGATGCACCAAGTTTTTTAAAAGAAGCCTTAGCCAAAGCAAATCGCTTGCAAGATATCTTCATGGCAAATTTTGCTATCGGTCGTACCGGTAATGAGGTCTTAAAAATGTCGCGTGAACAAGCGATTGCCGAAGGCATAAAACCCTCAATCTACACCCATCCCATTGGATTTCACGGTCACGCTGCAGGCACTACCCTAGGGATGTGGGACTCGCAAGGTGGTGTGCCTGGCAGTGGGGACTATCCTTTGCATGCCAACACGGCTTATTCCATTGAATTAAATGCCGCAAGTTTTATTCCTGAATGGGGCAAGGAAATTCGCATTATGTTGGAGGAAGAGGCGTTTTTAGATGAACGACAAGTTTCATTCATGGATGGCAGACAAACGGTCTTACATTTGATTGCCAGTGAGAAGTGATAGTTAGAGACAGCCCGGTTTAGGAAACTCCGTTTAGAAAACCCGCATGGGATGCCCCGCATGGGATGCCCCGCATGGGATGCCCCGCATGGGATGCCCCGCATGGGATGCCCAAACTATCTAATTGTATGGTCTATCCATCTGCTCAATCATTATAAGCAGATGGACAGGGATTTAAGGTTTATATGCTCAGTGATACAGCGAAGCGAGTTGTTTGTTGGCTTCTAGTTGTGGTTTAACGCTTGTTTCGTCGCCCACCACCACCAAAGTCATGCTGTCTAGTGTGAGGTATTTTTTGGCTAAAGCACTGATGTCTGTAGGGTTGATGCTATTAATTTTTTGTACATAGGTCTCTAAATGCGCTAAGGGTAAGCCATAGGTTTCTAAGAACCACAATTGATTAATGATCCCAGTACGTGATGAGTTTTGCAGCACATAAATACCTGACATGTAGCTTTTAAAGCCCTCGAGCTCCTCGTCGCTCGTCGCCTCATTTTGCAGGCGTGTAATCTCGTTGATGATTTCCTGAAGCGCGGCCGCTGTTGACTCAGCAGTAATATCAGCCGTCTCATACCACAAAGCCGAATTCACCCGTGTGCTAATTGTGCTGCTAGGCGAATACGTATAACCCTTGTTTTCGCGTATGTTTGAGGTAATCCGACTGGCAAATGAACCACCCAATAAGGTATTCATCAGCTGCAAGCCGATATAATCGTCGTTACTTGGATCAACAACCGGCAGACCAAAACGAATAGTCGACTGCGGCGCATTGTCGCGTGGCACAAATATCATTTTTCCCGCGCCTTGATAGCTCGGACTAGCGATTAGTCTGTCGCTGCCACTGGGGAGTTTGGCAAATGCATTTTTAATCGCCGCTTCTGCCTGACTTTGATCAAATTTACCAGATACATACATGACACTACGCTTTGCTACTAGGTTAGTCTGGATAAACTGGGCAACGGTGTCGGCCTGTATGGCTTTGATCTTGTCTTCATCGGCGAAAGTAACACTGTAAGGATGCGAGCCAAACACGGCTTTATTAAACGTTTCTGCTGCCTGCCCTTGTGCTTGAGAGCGTTGTACGGTTTGGTTGCGCAAAAAGTTGTTGCGTGCTCTGTCTAAATCTTCAGCTTGGAACTGACTGTTTAGCACCAAATCTCCCAGTAGGTTGGCAGCGTCACCGACAAATTCGCTGAGCACATCCATTTGCAGATAACTCGAATTGCTGCCAACCGAAGTATTCACTTGGCCACCCATGTCAGCGGCACGCTGAGCAATTTCTAAGGCTGATTGGGTTTTAGTGCCTTCCGTCAACAGTTGGTAAGCTAAATCAGCGATACCGTCAAAGTCACCATCATCATAATTACCCAGTTTACTGACTAAACGTAAGGTGACTTTTGGGGTATTCCCATAAGGTACAAACACGATGCGTAGGCCGTTCTCTAGGCTCACGGTACTGGTTTCGGTCAAGATAAAATCTTTCGCTTTACCACCAGCAGGGGGAAGCTGTTTTTCCGCGAAAGCGGGGTTAAACCACACTAAAGTGCATACCAGCAACAATATAAAGGATGTGAATTTTTGCATGATTATTCTCCTTGCTCTGTAGCCGAGGTAGCGGGGGCTTCACCAGGTGTGACGGTTAAGATAGTGCGATTACTGGGGCGCAAATATTCTTTAACGGTGGCTTTAATGAGTTCTGGTGTGACCGCTTTAAACTGCGCTTCAAGGCCATTTATCCGCGCAGGATCATTATCGAACAGCGCAAAACTGGCGAGTAAGTCCACCTTGCCAAAGCCATAAAAACTATCAACTTCATCAAAAAGGGCTGAACGTAGTTTAACGAGGGCACGATCGATAGACGCTTGTGGAATAGGCATTTCACTTAGTTGCGCGACCACACCATCCACTGCACTGAGAATATCTTGTTGGCTTACTTGGGCGTCATGGGTAAATGAACTCATCCATAACATCGGGCCATTATAGTTAAACATATTGCCCAACAAATAATTGATCCCACCGCCAACATCGCCGGTTATTTGTTTGTTTTTTACCAACTCTTGATACATCAAACTGTCAGTCCCTTGCACCAATAATTGGTCAATAATGCCCATGGCAAAGTACTCGGGGGTATTGCGTGGTGGCATTTTATAAGCCATGGCAAACGCAGGTTTCGGTGCCAGTTTGTCGAATTTATTGAAACGTTTTTCTTGCTCTTGACGTAATTCGGTTAAATCTGGCTGAGGGGCAAGGGGCGCAGATGGAATATCGGCAAAGTAGGTTTTCACCATGGCCATGGTTGGCTCTACCTCAACGTCACCCACGATCACCAACACGGCATTGTTTGGCGCATAATACTGAGTAAAGAAGGCACTCACGTCTTCTAGGGTCGCGGCGTCTAAATCAGCCAAGTCGCCATAAAAATTGTGGGCGTTGTACCAGTTATTGAAGGCATATTGTGGCATATCTAACCAAGGGAAACCCCCATAAGGTTGATTGAGCACATTTACTTTTACCTCGTTTTTCACCACCCCTTGTTGGTTGGTCAAATTTTCCTGAGTAATGGCCAAGCCACGCATGCGGTCTGCCTCGGCCCATAACATGGTTTCGAGTTTATGCGCTGGCACAATTTCAAAATAATTCGTGAAATCAAAACGTGTGGATCCATTAAGAATGCCGCCGTTTTTCTGGACTAAATTAATGAATTCCATCTTGCCGAGGTTCTCAGACCCTTGAAACATCATGTGTTCAAATAAATGGGCAAAGCCAGTTCGATCCTTGGGTTCAATGCGAAAACCTATATTGTAATACACACCAATGACCGCCACCGGTGAAGTGTTGTCAGGTGAAATCACAACTTTCAAGCCGTTGGCAAGGGTGGTGTAATTGACTGGCACATTGTAACTAACAGGGCTGCTTGCCTCCGTCATTTTGTCTGCCAGTGTGTCGGCTAACTGAGAGTCACTGGTATTGGGTTTGCAGCCTTGCAATATCGCGCTACCCATGAGCAAAGTGGTAAGTAGCAAGGTTTTGCCGATGGCTAAATGGCAGGCTTTTGGCGCACTACGTGTGGATATCATTGTTATCTCCTTAGTTCCCAGAATCCGAATTATCGCGATGTTTCGGTATTGCTCACCAATATAACGACAGCATGCAACGCAAACAAGTTTTGCTTAATATTTACTCATTGACTCATATGTTCTGGCGCAGGTGGCCAAGTTTTTGGATACACATCCCGCGCTCTGTGCTGCTCAAACTGCAGTAATAGTTGGCTAAAAAGTTTGTCATCAACCAGCTTATCTAATGAGCGCATTAGGTCTTGCATGGAATCGTCTGTAGCACGATTTTGTTGTTGGTAACGCTTAATGACAGCCATTAAAGTGGTGTGATGTTTGTTGTGTAACTGCTGTTCAGCCAGATAAAAATACCAAGCACTGCCCCAGTAGGCAGCGGGGTATTGGCGTTTTTCCATGAGGTTGGTAGCAATGGCAGCCGCATTGATATCAGCTTGAAACCAGCGTAAGTGCGGCGAAATCTTACTGTTATAGGCTACTTCAAGGGGCATGCCCAGTACATCGACAGTGGCCATTAATTGATACTGCATGAAACTAGCAAAACCTTCTGAAAACCATGCATATTGCTCACCCAAATAAGGTAGAGCAAGGTGGGCCATCTCATGATACATGGTCCAATCATGCTGAAAGTCTTTTAATGAATAGCGTGTATCCACGTAAAAATGAATACTCTCAGGCTCGTCACGACGGGTGTGCGCCCAAGGCACGGGTTGATTAGATTTTCGTGGATAAACAAATAGTTCAAGCGGAGTAGGGTAAATGCCAAGACCAGAGCGGGTTGCCTTTACACCAAGGGCTATCCACTCACGCAGCAGCTGTTGTTGTGTGTGAGAAAATGCCGACAGTCCATGCAGGCGATATTGGTCTGCGGTGGCATGGCGCGATGATGGCGGCACCAATAAAAGAGGCGAGTTGTTTGCGGCAGATTGTTCAGTTGAGGTTGCAAACGCACTGATAAGTACTGCGTTTGTTGCTTGCGCGGGGCCTGCGATGCCGATAATAAAAACCCACAGCAGCCACAGACAAGATAATCGGGGTTTGCCAGCCAACATCGTCACTCAGACTGCAGTTCACGAAAAAAATTAATTGCCATGCTGTAGTGTTGCAGCGCTAACATTGGGTCATAGCGTTCACCTTCATCACGCATAAAAGCGTGTTGGGCCTTCACTTCGTGCCAAGTAAAATCACAGCCATGTGTTTGTAGTGTCTGCCTTATCTTATCACGGCCCTCCCAAGGCACATGAGGATCTTGTTTACCAAACACCAAGACCACTGGATCACGTATTTCGCTGCAGCGAGACAAAGTTTGGTTGTGCGCTGCACATGGCAGTGTATCGCTATGTAAATCAGTGGGGTATAAACAATATGCGCCTTTTATAGCGGGATTTAGGGCGGCTCTGAAAGCTAAATGCCCGCCTATGCATACTCCCATGCTAAACACTTTTTCAGCAAAAAATGGCTGTTAGCTAAGATAGTCAAGCATAGCTTGGGTGTCACTATCATGTTGCTCAAGGGGCTTGGTAAATTTATCCGCATTGCCCTTGTCTTTGCCCGCATCGTCATAGGCCAAAACGGTACCGATGGGGTTTAGTTCATGAAATATCTCTGGTACCAGGACGATAAAACCATGCCCAGCTAAGAGTGCCGCGCTGCGCGCTATCGGTGCGGTTAATTGAAATATTTCTGAGTAAAAAATAATCGCATTAAAACGACCATTGGTGGCAGGCCGAAATACGGTGGTGCGCATCGTACCTGTAGGGGTAGGTAAATCATCTGTATGTTGCTGGATCAGCATGTTAACTCACTCATGTTGCAAACATAAAAAGCTATCATACGGTGTTTGCCTATAAAATTTGCAGGCTTTTTGTTGCCACATGTAAATAGTTAATCACGTTCAATAATTCATCGAGGCAGTTTATTTTATGCTGGCATCAACACACTGCTTTTACATTGCTTCGAATCTGCTAGATTAACCGCCAATCCACCAATCAAATATAAATATGGAAAACTACAATGTTAAAAGTGAATGAATATTTTAACGGACATGTCATGTCAATCGGTTTTCAAGGTGAACGTTTACCCGCTTCGGTAGGCGTCATGGTGCCGGGTGATTATGAATTTGGAACCAGTGAATTTGAGACCATGCGTGTGATAAGTGGTGAGCTAAGGGTGTTACTGCCTGAGACCACGGATTGGCAAACGTACAAAGCCGACCAACAATTTACGGTGCCAGCCAACAGCAAATTCAAATTGCGGGTCCTCACCGATACTGCCTATTTGTGCACTTACGGACACTAAAAGCATGGCGAGTGTAAAATCCACTGTGCAAAAATTGGATGACAATGTGGTAAAAGCATTGACCAAAGTCTGTGAGGAAGCGAAACAAAAAGTCGTTGGCTTTGATTGGATAACCCATCGTGCTGACTACAGCAACTTCCCAAACAGTTTGGTGATCACCTGTGTCTTCGTGGGCGAACAAGATGTAAACCAAGCCAAGGTAGACAAACAAGATGTTTACCTCAGACAATTAATTCATCGCCAGCTGTTAAAAGCAGGGATCCTGCTCAAAGATCCGCGGCGCAACGTGTTTTTTGATAGTGAAGAAGCTTGTGCTAAGGGCCATCAAGGCAACTGGGCTGCCCGTTTAAGTAAATAATGGTATCAGTCTTTCAGGGGCGCCACGCCCTCCACCAGGGTCAATGTCTTGGCCTCAAGACGTTCAACAATTTTCAGCAAGGTGGTTTGTATCGTTTCATCGAAGCGAATATCGGTGCTGGTGGTGAAACTCTGATGCTCTGGCGCTGCGCCTTGTTCTGCCACAAAACATAAGACAACTTTGGTGGCCAACGTGGGCGCCGATCCAAAATAAGCAATGCTCACCTGTGGATAACCATTCACGCTGGCTTTAGCGCGTTTGGCTAATCGTTGCTGGGCTTTTTGTAAATTCATTGGCCTATTTGTCTCTGCAGTATAAGGTGAAAACACTATAGTGCATGAGCGAGGCAAAATTGCCTAAGGTTTATCGCGTCTATGCAGACCGCGTCCATGCAGACCGCGTCTATGCAGACCGCGTCTATGCAGACCGCGTCTATGCAGACCGCGTCTATGCAGACCGCGTCTATGCAGACCGCATACATGCAGACCGCAACATTGTAAACCACGCAGTGGCCAGTTTTTTGGGGCAGGTGGTTAAAACATTAGAACACTTACGGCATGGTGTTCTAGTCAACGTTGCAACAAAGCAAAGGCAAACTGTCGCCCCATACCTTGTTTCATTGCCATGTGGATCCATAACATGGCATAGGGCTCTAGGTAGCGCGCGGCACTGAGCTCACCAACGTCAAGTGCTTCAAAACCAATCAGGCTGGCGAGGCCGATCACTTTTGCCCTCGCAGCCGCATCGTCAGAGCACACCGGCATCAAAGCCAAGCCCCCGCTGTAGCGAGAATTTTGCATGTTTTCATAGCCTGTGCTGTTAAAGGCTTTTACCACTCTTGCCCCTTTGGCCAACTTGCTGATTTCCTCAGCGCCGGAGGTTTGGGTACCGACTAGTAGATAGAAACCCTCGGGGTCATAGCCGATAGGGTTGGTGGCATCCACGACAATCTTGTTTTGCCAGTCACTTATGCTCTGCACGATGTTTGCCGTGGCTGCATAAGGCGTAGCAAGGATCACTACCTCGCTGGCGGCAATGGCGTCACTGATGTTATGTACTTTTATCATCGGGGCCAGTGCAGCACTTATCACTGGAGGACGGGCGGGGTCACGCAATCCTAACAAAACCTTTTGTTCATGTTGGGCAAACGCAGTAGCCAAGGCCATGCCGACATTGCCCGCGCCAATAATACTGATGGTCATACCGCTGCTCCGCGAAGTTGTTGAATGATAATGCGAGCGGCACTGCGTCCGCTGTTTTGTTGTTGTCCGGTAATTAAATGGCCATCCGCCAATGCAAAATCTGCCCACAACCCACCTTGCACATAATGCGCACCATGACTGTTTAAGCTGGGTTCGATATACCAATCAAAAAGACGTGTATTGACTAGCTGCTCAACAAAGTGATCTTCTGCCAGGGAAAACCCGGTGAGGTGTTTACCTGCTACCAGATAACTGCCGTCGGCCAATGTAATGTCAACCAAGGCGGCTACCCCGTGGCAAAGGGCGGCTGTCGGTTTGTTGGCCAAATAAAAGTCTAGGATCAGCGCCTGTAAGGCTCGATTGTCTCGAAAGGTATACATCGGTGCCTGACCACCAACAACAATGATGGCCTGATAGTCTTCACTCTTAATTTGATTCAGCGCCAAGGTACCTTGCAATAATGGCGAATGCTGGGGCGAGCTTAAAAACCCCAGGCTCACGATATCGTGGGCGGAATACCCACTCTCATGGCGCGGATCAGAGTAGGCGTCCAGTTGTATGTCACCGCCTTGCGTCGTGACGATATCAACTTGATAGCCGGCGTGGCTCAGTTCATCATACGGGTGGCTAATCTCTGCTGCCCACACGCCTATGGGCCAGCCATTGCTGGCAACAGCCGGACTTGAGGCAAGTAGTAAAATTTTTTGCGGTGGTAAGGTGTCGTGCATGTATGACTCCAGTATGGGGCGAGGTATTCATTGATTAACACCAGCGGGAGGCTGGCAAGCTTGCTTTTAAAGCAGTTCACTGTGCAGATGCATAGGGGTCGCGGCGAGGGCTTTGGAAACAGGGCAATTTGCCTTGGCTTGTTCAGCCAGCGCCTGAAAATCTGCTACGCTAATGTCAGGTACCTTAGCTTTAGTGTCAAAACAATGCTTTCCACCACAAAATGCCCTGATACCTGGCTCATGTTGACGTTTACTGTGGTATCAAGTTGCTCTGCTACATGGCCTTTGGCGGCCAACATAAAACTCAATGCCATGCTAAAACAACCAGCATGGGCAGCAGCTAATAATTCTTCGGGATTAGTACCCGCCAGACCGTCTTCAGACACAAAGCGGGTTTGAAACGAATAGGGCTGGGCGTTTAATACCTGGCTTTGGCTGGTGAGTGTTCCGTGGCCGGTTTTACCATCACCCATCCATTTTGCTTGTGCAAATCGTTGCATAAAATTCTCTCTTGTTCATTGATAGCGGAAAACTTAGCCCAGTATATTGATCTGAAAGAAGAGATAAATAATGATAAAGGCGACTAACTGTTGCCAAATGAGATAACAATGGAAACCAATGAACTACGGATTTTTGTTAAAGTGGTGCAGTGCGGCAGTTTTACCCGTGCGGCAGAATTGCTTAATACACAAAAGACTTACGTGTCACGGGTGATCACTCAACTCGAAAAAAAATTGCAAGTAAGGTTGCTGGAACGCAGCACCCGTTCATTGTCCTTAACTGAAATTGGCCGTGAACTGTTTGAGCGAGCGGTGGGGATTTTAGGGGCTATCGACGAGACTCAGCGCATGGTGCAAAAAGCGTTGGGGGAACCACAAGGTGTGCTGAAACTTACCTGTAGTGTGGATTTTGGACTCATCGCCGTAGGGGAGTGGATTGTTAGTTATTTGCATCGATACAAACAGGTCAGTGTAGATGCTGACTATTCAGGCAGGACCATTGATATGGTGCATGAGGGTTTTGACTTGGCCATCCGGGTCGGTAACCTCAAAGACTCGAACTTAGTGGCTCGCAAACTGGGCGACATTCACTACGGTTTGTATGCCAGCCCTGAGTATCTTGCTGGGCATGGCGCACCAAGAGGGCCAGATGAACTCGAGCAGCACGCTTTTATTTATTTTAGTGGAGGAGCGAATAGAGGGGAGTGGGCGTTAGAACAATCGGGCCAACAAAAAATTATAAAAATTCAGCAACGTCTCAGTGTGAATAACAGTTTTGCCGTGCGTGATGCTGCCCTAAAAGGCTTAGGCATTGCTAAATTGCCTACCCGCATTGCTCGGCCTTTTGTTGCATCTGGTGAATTGCTGCCGATCCTAAATGATTGGCATATCCAGCCAATAGCAGTGTTTGCACTCTTTCCCAGTACCCGCTATTTAACCCCTAAAGTACGCGCTTTTATTGATCATGCGCTGGCTCATTTTGCTGATGAGTCTGGCGCTTGAGTCAATCAGTCGGTAACCAGACGTGATTTTAGCTGGTAATAACATACATCCAGGTTGCCATTGCCTTTGAAATGGAAAAATTCGTTATCTAATGTTCTGGCACTGGCTAAGCGTTGGGCTACGGCTGCCGAAGTTTGTTGTTGAACTTGAACACTAATACGTTGTGCTGGGGCAACATATTCAGCAGCTTTAATCCATAGTATTTTGCTTCGTTTACTCACATCTTCAATCACGCCGCTGCTATTGTTTAGTTCCGCGCGGTGCAAGGCTTGGATAGCAGGCATGCCGTAGATTACTCGGCCAAAACTACTCATGTTACGATCTAAGTGGCGCGTTGCTTGACCGATGGTTATGTAAAAGTCTGTGGTGGCTGAATTTGCATCATTATTGCGCGCCATAGCAAGCGTGCCGGGGCAGTGTAATAACCACTCTTGTTTTGTGTCAGGGTCACGTCCCGCGGGGAAACCATAAAGAAATCCACTTTGTGGCGCCATAAAATCGGGTGACTGCACTAACATAAAATCAGAATCTGTGGCTACACTGCGCGTAAATTCGGCGGCTAAGGCTCCTTTATGTTGACTTGCTTTTTGTTCATTCACGTCGCCTGCCTGTGCCACAAATCCGTCAATGACTCGATAAAAATCTAAACCGTCATAAAACCCTTCTTTTATTAGCGCTTTGAATTGCGCCACATGTTTAGGTGCCATAAAAGGCGCGAGTTCGACAACCACCAAACCAGTATCTAATTGCATATACACTAGGTTTTCTGTTGCCGGGGTGCGCCAGTCATCATCGGCAACCACGGTAAAACTGAAGGTTAATAACAACAGGCTCAGTAACTTTAACATGGCAAACTCCACTGCAATTTTTGTGCAGTTCAACAAAAAACTCGCCAAAAGGCGAGTTTTACGGATTACTTTTTAGTCGATTCGAGTGAAGGGCTATTTTACTTCTACCCCAGCCGCTTGTTTGTCAGCGTGATAGCTAGAGCGCACCATCGGTCCACAGGCCGCGTGAGTAAAACCAAGCTGCTTGGCCACTTCACCTAATTCATTAAACTCATCAGGGTGGACATACCGTTTTAACGGATAGTGATGTTTGCTTGGTTGTAAATACTGACCAAGGGTCAGCATTTCAACGTCGTGAGCGCGCAAATCCTTTAATACTTCTGTGATTTCGTGTTTATCTTCACCCATACCCATCATCAAGCCTGATTTAGTGGGTATCGTGGGATGTTGCGCTTTAAATTTTTTCAATAAATCTAAGGACCACTGATAATTGGCGCCCGGACGACACTCAAGGTATAAGCGTGGGATGGTTTCCAGATTGTGATTAAACACATCGGGCACGCCGTTTTTAAAAATCTCTAAGGCTCTATCCATACGCCCACGAAAATCAGGTACCAACACTTCAATTTTAGTCTGTGGACTGTGGGCTCTGATGGCATTAATGCAATCCACAAAATGTTGGGCGCCACCGTCACGTAAATCATCGCGGTCAACCGAGGTGATCACCACATATTTGAGTTTCATTTCTGCAATGGTGCGCGCCAATTTTTCTGGCTCTTCGGCACTGGGTGGTAAGGGTTTACCATGAGCAACGTCACAAAATGGACATCGACGTGTACAGATATCGCCCAGAATCATAAACGTGGCAGTGCCGTGTGTGAAACATTCCGCTAAATTCGGGCAGCTGGCTTCTTCACACACAGAATGCAGGTTGTTTTTGCGTAATGTCTGTTTGATATGGTCAATATTACTGGTATTGCTGGGTAACTTAATTTTTATCCAATTAGGTTTGCGTAACATTTCTGCTTTTTCAGTGGGCAGAATGGTAATAGGAATGTGTTTTACTTTTTCGTCATCCCTGAGTTTTACTCCGGCTTGTGGACGCATGTTACTCATCAAAACCTTCTTTGTATTTTAGGGTAATGGCTGACTGCTCGGCAGCAGTGGGCAATAGTTTACAAAAAGCCTGTACGATTTTCGGACCTGCTTCGATCAAGGTATTCGGTCCGTGTAAGTCTGCACAATTTAACATTTCTAAGCCAGCGTAACCACAGGGGTTGATGCGCTTAAAAGGACTTAGGTCCATATTAACATTTAAGGCAAGTCCGTGAAACGAGCAACCTTTGCGGATGCGTAAACCGATGGAGCAAATCTTTTTATCGGCAACATAAACGCCGGGAGCATCCGCCTTCGGATAAGCTGTAATGTTGTACTCAGCGAGAGTATTCACCACGCAGTCTTCTAAGGCACTGACAAGTTGTCTAACCCCTAGATGATAGCGACGTAAATTGAGCAACACATACAGCATTTGTTGACCCGGGCCGTGGTAAGTGACTTGGCCACCACGATCCACTTTTACCACAGGAATATCCCCAGGTGCTAATACGTGCTCTTCTTTGCCTGCTTGGCCTTGGGTGAAAACGGGGTCGTGTTCGACCAACCACAGTTCGTCCTTGGTATTGTCGTCGCGCAAATCGGTAAAATCTTGCATGGCTTGCCAGATGGGCAGATAGGCTTGGCGGCCAAGTTGGCGCACAATAATTTCACCTTCTACCGCGGGTAAGCGCACATTTTCTGGGTTAGAGGACAACACGCACCAGTTCTAATTTAGCCAACTCAGTGTACAGGGTTTCCATGTGTTCTTTGCTGGTCACCGTGACACTCAGGGAAACTGAATGATAGTTGCCTTTGGGACTGGGTTTAATACGCGGTGTGTAATCACCCGGTGCATGCACTTGCAGGCAAGCGATAACATCGTCCGGTAAACGTTCGTGGGCCACACCCATGATTTTAAAAGTCTGTTGGCAGGGGAAATCCAGCAGTTTATCAAAATTTGTATCCATGATTTTCTCTGGCTAGTCGTAGACTAACGTGACTTAATTATTGAATCCGAGCTTTAGTTTTACAAAATCAACCATGCGATCAATAAACCCACCTTCGTTTATTTCTTGCAGGGTCACTAAGGGATATTCAGCGATATCTTCCCCTTCAATTTGTAAAAATAATTGCCCTACTACTTCACCCTTTGCTAAAGGTGCGCGCAATTCTTTATCAAGTTTAAAATTTGCTTCTAATTTTTTACTCAATCCACGCGGAATGGTAATGGGGGTATCTTGTAAAATACCAAGTTCTACGGTGTCTTTGTCACCCATAAAAATGCGTTGAGTCGCAAACACCGCACCGGCTTTGTAAGGGGTAATCGTTTCAAAAAAGCGGAAACCATATTTGAGTAGCTTTTTGTTTTCTTCTTTGCGTGAACGTTCACTGTCAGTGCCCATCACCACAGCAATAAGGCGCATATCGTCTTGTGTGGCAGAGGTGATTAAGCTGTAGCCCGCGTCAGACGTGTGGCCGGTTTTAATGCCGTCTACATTGAGGCTTTTGTCCCACAACAATCCGTTGCGGTTGTATTGCTTGATGTCATTGTAGGTAAATTCTTTTTCACTGTAGATGGCGTATTCTTTTGGTACATCACGAATCAGTGCCGCTGCAAGTATGCCCATATCACGTGGTGTTGTGTAATGATCGGCGTCATTTAAACCATGGCTGTTAACAAAGTGGGTAGACGTCATACCCAATTTTTCGGCATGCATGTTCATCATATTAGC
Source organism: Paraglaciecola sp. (assembly GCA_009993955.1). Lineage (GTDB taxonomy): Bacteria > Pseudomonadota > Gammaproteobacteria > Enterobacterales > Alteromonadaceae > Paraglaciecola. The sequence continues at coordinate 87,233 of JAACSL010000017.1, read as the reverse complement.
GAAGGCATCTTCGCTGCCAGCGATGTGTTCGGCCAAGGCGACACAGGCATCATTGCCACTTTGCACAATAATGCCGCGGTTTAAGTCTGCCACTGAGACTTGTTTACCAACTTCTATGAACATTTTGGATGAATCTGGAAAGTTTTTCGCCCAAGCGTTTTCTGAGATGGTCACCATGTCGGTATCTTTAATATTACCCGCTGCTATTTCTTTGCCAATCACATAGCTGGTCATCATTTTGGTCAAACTGGCTGGTGCTAATTGCATGTCAGCGTTTTGCTCTGCAATCACTTTACCTGTCTGATAATCCATCAGAATGAAGCCCTTTGCTGCCACAGAAGGAGGAGGGGGGATCACGACTGCTGCTGATACAGAGGAGGGTGTCAAAAATGTCAAGCTACCAAGCACAAGGGCAGCGCCAAAAGAAGAAAATATTCGCATTAATAAAACCGCTTTTATGAGATGAGTTAGGCGTCTACGGGCATTATTTACCCGCGATTTCGGCGGTCAATATAGCACTTTTACTCAAGCATTGCTGCTGCTTAATCAACATTTTCGATGCTTTTGTGCTGCACTGACCGCTTTGTTGCAAGCTATGACTGCTTTACAACAAAAAAGTTTAATTGTGTCCCTTTAAGGTGAGTAAATTTTATACGCGCTGCGATATCCTTTAGCTTGCAATTCTTTCAGTAAGGTTCCTGCCACATTTTCGTCACTCAAAGGGCCGAGTTGCAGACGGTAAATGCCATTTTCGTAAGGTGAATGAAAGGGCACTTGATATAATGCCGTGAGGCCAGTACCAAGTTGTTCAATCTTATTTTTGTCCTGTAGGGCAACTACTTGGATAAATAATTTTTTATTACGGACATCTTGCTCGCTACTGACTATTGTCGCAGGGGCTATGGCAGGTCCGTTACCAACTGTCATCTGCCCTTTTTCATCCACATGGATGACATCTAGTTTTACTTTGGCAACGCCGGTACTGAGCATGCCTAATTTCAAGGCTGCCGCATAAGAAAGATCAACCAAACGTTCAGGATGGAAGGGGCCACGATCATTTACCCGCACGACAATTTGATTACCATTGGCTAAATTGGTGATGCGCGCAAATGAAGGTAAAGGCAGTGTTTTATGCGCCGCTGTCATCGCATACATGTCGTATATTTCACCATTAGAGGTAAGGTGACCATGAAACTTTTGACCATACCATGAGGCAATGCCCGTCGCGCTGTAACCTTTGCCCGTTGACATCGGTGTGTAGTTGATACCTCTTACTTGGTAAGGTCTAAGGTTCGCTGGCGCATAAGGTTCAAAGCCGGGAACGGCGTCATGCATTTCTATCGAAGGTGGTGGTGATGAAGGTGCAGAATCATGGCGTTGATGATAGCGGCCGGTGGGGGCGCAGCTTGCTACAAGTAAGACTAAACTGAACATTGCCAACCGCGGCCACAGCGCCTTTCGGTAGCCTAATCTGAGGTGAAGGCCATTATTCATTGTTAGCACTTTCATTGTTCAGGGTTTGCCAGGCAGACTTAAGTTGCAGACTAAATTGAAATACGGCCATGGCATACAAGGGGCTATGATTGTAACGACTGATCACGTAAAAATTATGCTCGGTTAACCAGAATTCTTGATGATCAACTTGTGCAAAACTCAGCAGTGCAAAGCGATTATCATCGGCTACCGAGGTGTTTGCCCCTGCATTGTCTGTCAGTATGTTGACCCCAGCACTCTGTAACTCTGCCCAGCTATATTTAGCTTTTAAGTCATTTGTCAAAAATTGTTGGTATTTGGTACCACTGACCACTGCTTGTCTGGCCACCGATCCACCGGTTTGCCAGCGATGTTGTTTAAAATAGTTGGCCACACTGCCAATCGCATCGATGGGGCTTTGAAATAAATTACGTTGTCCGTCACCATCGAAATCCACCGCATAGTGGCGATAACTTGATGGAATGAATTGTCCCCAGCCCAGTGCCCCAGCATAAGAGCCTAAAATACTACCTGGATCTAAGTTTTCCTCACGGCAAAGTAGCAAAAACTGCGCGAATTCGCTGCGAAAAAACTGACTACGTTTAGGGTAATAAAATCCAAGTGTATAGAGGGCGTCAAGCGTTGAATATTTACCCGTATATGCGCCGTAAAACGACTCAACACCAAGAATAGCCACGATAATTTGCGCTGGTACACCTGTCTGCTGTTCAGCGCGGGCGAGCGCTTCTGCATATTGTTGCCAAAAGGCCAAGCCGTTTGCTAAACGCTTTTGTGTTAAAAAAATAGGGTAATATTGATACCAAGGCTTGGCTTCCCAAGGCTTGGCGATAGCTTCTAATATATCATCATTTTTGTCAGCGGATTGCAGCAGGCTGATGATGCTTTGCTCAGTAAAGTGATGTTTGTTGACCATTTCGTCAACAAACGTTTGCTGCTCTTTTGGCAAAGATGATTGACCTAAAGCAGGGGCTATGCCAGCGGCAAATAGCCAGATAACGATAGCGGTTTTCATGGTTTCTCCGGGTGCTGATAGTGGCTACATGCAGCACCAAAACTCTTATTTTTAAAAACTTGATATGGGCATTGTCACACTGCGGTCTACTAGTTTACCGCGACAAAAGCCGTTTTTGCGTACCAATAGACATTAAAATACCAAAACCCGCTAATAAGGTCACCATGGATGTACCGCCATAACTCACAAGTGGCAACGGCACCCCCACGACAGGCAGTATACCCGAGACCATCCCCATGTTGACAAACACATAAACAAAAAATGTGAGAGTTATACTGCCGGCGAGGATTTTGCTGAAAGCCTCCTGGGCATTCACCGCAATCATCATGCCGCGGATGACAATAAACGCATAAATAGCCAGTAAGCCCAGCACGCCCCACAAACCAAACTCTTCGCTGAACACGGCAAATATGAAATCCGTATGCCGTTCAGGTAAAAATTCAAGCTGTGATTGTGTGCCTTGCATCCATCCTTTGCCTTCGAGTCCCCCTGAGCCGATGGCAATTTGCGATTGAATAATGTGATAGCCAGAACCCAAAGGATCGCTCTCTGGGTTGAGAAAAGTTAATACCCGTTGTTTTTGATAATCCTGCATCAAAAAAAACCACATAATAGGTGTGAAAGCCGAGGCCGCAATGGCCACCATGGTGATAAAGCGCCAACTCATGCCAGCCAAAAACAGACCAAATATTCCTGAACTAGCAATCAATAAGGAAGTGCCAAGATCAGGCTGTTTAGCAATCAGCAGGGTGGGGATGCCAACTAAAATAAAGCCGGCCAGTATATGTCGGATCTTGGGGGGTAAGTTGAAGCGACTGATATACCAGGCAATCATCATGGGCACAGCCAGTTTCATTATTTCAGAGGGCTGAAAACGAAAAAAAACCAGGTCAAGCCAGCGTTGTGCGCCTTTGCCGATAACGCCAATGGCCAGTACTCCCACCAACATCAGCACCCCAACGATATAAAAATAGGGCGCCAACTTGCGGTAGGCAGTAGGAGGCACTTGCGCCACGGCAATCATTACGGCCAAGGCTAAACCCAGGCGAGTCAGTTGGCGTTGAATAAGACCTAGATCTTGACCACCCGCCGAGTATACTGTTACCAGACCAACCGCCATCAACGCAAAAAGTCCGAGCAATAACAGTCCATCACAATGCACGCGATGCAGCAAACTGGTGTTGTCAGTTGAAAATTTTGTTCTTAACACTTATTCGCCCTGTGTGATGGCCATGTTTGGCTCGACTTGTGTTGAGGCCACGTTTACTTCGGTGTTTGCACCGGATTGATTTGCACTACGGCGATTCGAGACTTGCGGTGACTCAATGACTTGATGCTTTGGAAATACTTGATCTTTAAAATAATAATCCATCATGGTGCGTGCAATAGGTGCTGCTTCAGACCCACCATGGCCAGCATTTTCTACCACTACCGTAATGGCAATTTGCGGTTTGTCGTAGGGTGCATAGCCGATATACATCGCATTATCGCGATGTTCTTCTGCAATTTTTTTGGCGTCGTACTTTTCATCTTGAGCGATGGTGATTAACTGAGCCGTGCCTGACTTACCCGCTGAAATATACGGAGCGCGCAAAAATGCTTTGTGCGCTGTACCGTGGTCTCGATTTACGGTGCCATACATCGCGTCCAAGACCACATCCCAGTTATGGACATTTTTCACGTCAAGTGGGCGGCGCTCTTTTAAGGGGTCAGCCACCATGCCGGTGTCGAGCATATTACCTCGTAATATTTGCGGAATAATTCGCCGTCCTTTATTGATCAAGGTGGTTGTGGCTTGACCCAATTGCACGGGTGTTGTAGTCCAGTAACTCTGGCCAATGCCGATGTTGATGGTGTCACCAATGTACCAAGCTCGATTAAATAGGGCGCGGATCTCACCACGACTTGGCATCAATCCATCGGCTTCTTCATGCAAATCAATACCGGTATAGTCGCCGAAGCCAAAGGCACTCATGCTTTCACTGATGCGGTCAATGCCCAATTTGTAAGCTAAATCGTAAAAAAAGATATCACACGATACTTCGATGGCTTTGGTGACGTTGACCCAACCATGTCCCCAAGGATTATGGTCACGCCATACCCGTTCAACGTTTTTTAACTGGTATTTACCAATGTCATACAGGCGAGTTTCAGGCGTAATAATGTCTTCTTCTAAACCAATCAAGGCTAAGTGAGGCTTCACCGTAGATGCAGGCGGGTATTGGCCTTGAGTAGCCCGATTGATGAGTGGCCGATCTTTAGAGTTGAGTAATTTGTTGTACGCCTTACTGGAGATGCCGTGCACAAATAAGTTGGGATCATAACTAGGGCTACTGTACAGGGCGAGTACGCCACCATCTCGTGGATCAATCGCCACTACCGATCCACGTTCGCCACCAAAAGCCCGCTGAGCTTCGAGTTGTAACTTGATGTCGATATTCAATACCAAATCTTTACCGGGAATCGGCGGGCTGAAGTCTAAGGTACGAATGATGCGTCCTTGACTGTTGACTTCTACTTCTTGATAACCCACTTCGCCGTGCAACAGTTCTTCATGGTATTTTTCAATGCCCAACTTACCAATATCGTAAGTCGCAGCATAGTTAGCTTCTTGACCGGCTTCGGCCAATTTTTGTAAATCACGTTTATTAATTTTTGCTACATAACCCAGCACGTGGGTGAGGGCATCACCATAGATGTAGTGGCGCGCTAGCCTCGCCTCCACTGATACACCCGGAAAGTGGTGTTGATGTGCAGCAAAAATAGCGACTTCTTCAGGGCTCAGTCTGTTGCGCAAACTGACTGGCTTAAAACGCCGTTGACGTTTCAAATCCTGATAGAATTCTTCTACATCATCCGCATCCAAATTGAGTAAGGCTTGCAACTCGGCAATAACTTCATCAAGATTTTCAATTTTTTCGGGGATCACTTCCAAACTGTAAACAGGGCGGTTTTCTGCCAACAAAATACCATTGCGATCGTAAATCAAACCTCTATTGGGGGCCACGGGCAACACTTTGATGCGGTTGCCATTGGAACGTGTGCGGTAATCTTCAAAGCGCGTGACCTGCAGGTAATACAGATTACTCACGACCATCGCCATCATCACCAACACAACGAGTAGGGCGATCACACTGCGTCGGGCAAACAGGTTCGCTTCAGCGGTATGGTCTTTGATAATGATGCGTGGTGTTGGCAAACTTATTCCCGGTGGTATGGATGATTATTATTAATTGACCAAGCTCGATAGAGGCTTTCTGCCACCACAATTCTCACCAGAGGATGTGGTAAGGTGAGACTGGATAAAGACCAACTTTGTTCCGCTGCTGCTACACATTCTGGTGCTAAACCTTCTGGGCCACCTATCAACAGACTGACATCGCGGCCATCCATTTGCCATTTTTCCATTTGTTTGGCGAGCATGGGGGTATCCCAATTTTTACCCAACACTTCGAGACAAACGATCCTGTTGCCTTTGGGCACTGCGGCTAAAGTGAGTTCGCCTTCTTTTTGCAAGATGCGTTTAATGTCGGCATTTTTGGCACGTTTACCAGCTGGGATTTCTGTTATGGTTAGGGGCATATCAGTGGGGAAGCGGCGCAGGTACTCATTAAAACCCTGTTCCACCCATGCAGGCATTTTTTGGCCAATCGCTACAATTTGAATACGCATTAACTTAACTGATCACTACTTGGCTCATTGCACTTAGACCAAGGGATTAACCCCAGAGTTTTTCGAGTTGGTAAAAATCCCGTGTTTCATCTTGCATCACGTGCACAATCACATCACCTAAATCTACCAATACCCAATCACCTGTTTCACGGCCTTCTACACCCAAGGGTTGAATACCGGCTTGTTTGGCTTGCACAGAAATGTTTTCGGCTATGGATACGACATGGCGTTTGGAGTTACCCGAGCATACCAACATGGTTTCGGTAACGGATGATTTGTCTGCAACATCAAGATCAACAATGTCGCGACCTTTGAGATCTTCAATTTTTTCGATGACGAAGGCTTTAAGTTGTTGGTGGTCCAAAGAGATTCCTTATTAGGTAAAAGTCATTAGTAAGTTTATCAGATAATCGCGTTACTCTGATATAACTTATGCTCAAGAATATAGGCACTGACTGCCTTGGGCAGCATATTGTCAGGTACGCGACCCTGGGCTAACTCTGCCCTTATCCATGTGGATGACACGTTAAAAGGCACTGTATTGGCTAGATAGATACAACCGGCTAATTTTTTGTGCAAGGCTTGAGGTTCAGTTATTTGATGTTGCGCGAGTAGCGCTGTTACGTGCTGCTTTTGTTGCTCAGATTGTTTGTCAGGCTTGGTGGGTTCACGTTGGCACACCACAAAATGGCATAATCCGAGCAGTTCTTGCCAACGATGCCAAGACGGTAAAGTATGCAACGAATCACTGCCAATGAAAAAACATAAAGAACGCTGTGGATGGCGTTTGCGCAGCATTTCGAGGGTATAAAAGGAATAACTTAGCGCCTGTTGCTTCAGTTCCCAAGTCTCGGTGTGAAACAAGGGATAGTCGGCGCAAACTCGTTCAAGCATCGCCAGCCTATGCTCAGGGCTGGAGTTGGCTGCCTGTTTATGACTGGGCAAAAAATTTGGAATGAGGGCGACGTGGTCAATATCGCAGATGTCAGCGGCGGCACTAATGGGGATAATATGCCCCAAGTGAATGGGGTCAAACGTGCCGCCAAATAAGCCAAGTGGACGGGTTTTGTCCATCAGACGTCTACGCCATAGTCCAAGTGAATAGCGCCAAGATCGCAAGGTATAAACAGTAAACAGATATGGCACAACTCAATATAGGGGCGTGTGATCGTGGTTTGTTTAATAGCATGGTCGAGTTGGGCTAGCTTGGTTTGCAATTGCTGTAAGGTTTGCATCGACAAACGTTGCAATGCGTGCTGATAAAGGGCCTGACGATTTCCCCAAATACGGTGCTGGTTCCAATTGATTGTTTGCCCCGATCCGCGCAAAAACTGCAGGGATTGCAAGGTTTGCCATTCTCGTGTCAAAGCCCACAAAATAATGGTGGGTTCAATGCCTTCGCTTTCTAATCGATAGAGCATTCTCACAGCTTTTTGCGCTTCGCCAGCGAGCAGCACATCAACCAGATGAAACACCGTAAATCGACTCTGATCAACCACGGCGTTTTCAACGTCTTTTAGACTCGGGTTGCCCGCTGGGTATAACAAGGCCAGTTTCTGAATTTCTTGTTTGGCGGCAAGTAAGTTGCCTTCACAATAGTCACTGATGAGTTGGCAAATGGGTGCTGAAGCCTGCAAGCCGACTTGTTGCATTTGTGCTGCAACCCATTGACTCAGTTGCTTACCTTCCAACGGATAGCAGGGCACATACACCCCTGATTTATCCAACAGTTTGAACCATTTACTGGATTGCACATCTTTGCCAATTTTGGCGCCGTGGATCACCAGTAATACATCAGGATTAGCTTGTTCTGCCAATAAACTGAGGACTTTACTGCCCTCGGTGCCCGGTTTGCCGGTGGGAAGTTCGAGTTCAATAAATTGACGACTGGAAAACAATGACAAGGTTTGGGTTGCTTCGACCAAGCTATGCCAATCAAATTGATTATCCACCACTAAGGACTGGCGCTCATCAAAGCCCTGTTGTTTGGCGACCTCACGGATGCACTCAATGCTTTCAAGTTTTTGCTGAGGCTCATCGCCAAAAATCAAGTAAAACGGCGCCAAACTCTGTTTTACTTGTGGAGATAAGCGATTAGGGTAAAGCTGCATTAGTGTGTCGCGTGGCTTTGTTGATTGACGTAGGAGGTATAGATTTGCCGAATAATGCGCTCAGCCGCTTGTTGGCGCATTTCTCCTAGTACCAAGTCTAGCTCACGAGATTTGGCGAGTACCGCATCGGGATCATCTTGATAATCTCGTGTGACATCAAATTCGACAGTTTGGGCTTCTCCCACAATCCGCTCGTCAGTGGCCGTGGTTTGCACAAACTGCAGATGATAGGCCACCGAATACACTAGTTCATACTCAGCCACTTGGCCGGTGGTAAAGAGTGACAGTAAGCGCCGATCCAGTTCATCGGGCAGAATGGTTAATACTAAGTCTACCGCACTGCCATCTTGGTTACCTTCAACAACCTGCAACTGATAGTCTTTTAAACGTTTTTCGACGCTGCGTTTAAGAGCCGTGTTGTGGCTAGTGGTATTGAGTTGCACCGTTTTAATCGAATCGGGCAAACTAAAATCCCCACGTAAACGAAATCCACAACTGCTTAGGCCAAGCAACAGGCAGGCCAATAAACCACAACGGATTAAGCGCAGCATCACCTTAGCTCACCACAATGTTTAACAACTTTCCGGGTACATAAATGATCTTACGTACGCTTAAGCCATCGATAAAGGGTTGCACGTTATGTTCAGCTAAGGCCGTTGTTTCCACCGTTTCTTGGCTCGCATCAGCCGAAACAGTAATCTTTGCACGTACTTTGCCGTTGACTTGTACCACTACCAGTTTTTCATCTTCCACCATGGCTGCTGGATCGGCTTGCGGCCAAGGCGCAGTTTCAATGGGGCTGGTATGTCCGAGATCTTGATAAAGCACATGACAGATATGCGGGGCAATGGGCGCGAGCAACAATACCATAGCTACGATACCTTCTCTTTGCACTGCGCGGTCTTGGGCACTTGCATTGGAGGCTTTTTGTAAATGATTGAACAATTCCATAATAGCGGCCACTGCCGTATTGAAGGTTTGGCGCCGGCCAATATCATCAGTTACTTTTTCGATGGTTTTGTGGATCAAACGACGTAGCGTCTTTTGTTCAGTATTCAAACTAGCGATATCTAAGGGTGCAACCTCACCACTTTCAATATGGTCTTGCGCCAAAACCCACAATCTTTTCACAAAACGATGGGCACCTTCGACCCCTGAATCAATCCACTCGAGGGTTTGTTCGGGAGGAGCAGCAAACATAGTGAACACACGAATGGTATCGGCGCCATATATATCAATGACCTGTTGCGGGTCGATGCCGTTATTTTTTGACTTAGACATTTTGGTCATGCCGCCATGCAGCACTTCCTTGCCATCTGCCGCCAATACACTGCGCACGATACGCCCTTTGTCATCTTTTTCACTGATAACTTCGGTGGGGGAATACCAGACTTGTTTGCCGCTATCATCTTCTCGATAAAAAGAATCGGCCAGCACCATACCTTGGCATAACAGACGTTTAAACGGTTCTGCAGAACTCACTAAACCTTCGTCACGCATTAATTTGTGGAAAAACCGCGAGTACAACAAATGCAAAATAGCATGTTCAATTCCGCCTACGTATTGATCAACGGGCAACCAATAGTTGGCTTGCTGTGGATCTAACATCGCATCGTGATTTTGTGCACTGCAATAGCGCGCATAATACCAAGAAGACTCCATAAAAGTGTCGAAGGTATCGGTTTCGCGCAAGGCTTCTTGGCCTTGATAATGTGTTTTCGCCCACTCTGGATCAGCTTTTATAGGAGAAATAACCCCATTCATGGTGACATCTTCAGGCAAAACCACTGGGAGTTGATCAGCTGGTACCGGCACGGCACTGCCATCAGCAAGGTTTAACATGGGAATGGGCGCTCCCCAATAACGTTGACGAGAAACCCCCCAATCGCGCAAACGATAATTCACGGTGCGCTTGCCCTTAGCTTGTTTTTCTAAATCAGCAGCAATACGATCAAAGGCCTCAGCGGAGCTTAAGCCGTCATATTCACCAGAATTAACCACTATGCCTTTTTCGGTAAATGCAGATTCATCTAAGTTAACGAGTGCATCGCTATCAAGGGCAGGTTTAATCACCTGTTTGATGGCAAGATTGTATTTCTGCGCGAATTCCCAATCTCGTTGGTCATGCCCGGGCACCGCCATGACTGCCCCTGAGCCGTAACCCATCAAGACAAAATTGGCGACCCACACAGGAATTTTTTCTCCGTTTAACGGATGCACAGCAAAGTAGCCAGTGGCACAGCCTTTTTTCTCCATCGTCGCCAACTCAGCTTCTGCCGTTTTGGTGTTTTTGCATTCTTCGATGAACTGAGCCAGATTTGCGTTAGATTTTGCCGCTTCTAAGGCAATAGGATGCTGCGCGGCAACCGCCACATAACTCACCCCCAACAGGGTATCGGGGCGGGTCGTGTAGACATCAAAACTGCTCATGCCTGCCACAGGTGCCAATAGCGCAAAATTAATCTCCACGCCTTCTGAGCGACCTATCCAATTGCGCTGCATGGCTTTTACTTGGTCAGGCCATTCAGTCAGCGTGTCTAAATCTTTGACTAATTCTTCGGCGTAGTCGGTAATTTTCACAAACCACTGGGGAATTTCTTTTTGCTCAACCAGCGCCCCTGAGCGCCAACCTCGGCCATCAATGACTTGTTCATTGGCTAATACGGTTTGGTCGATGGGATCCCAGTTCACCGTTGCATTTTTTTTGTAAACCAAACCTTTTTCGAACAAGCGGGTAAAGAACCACTGTTCCCAACGGTAGTATTCTTGTTTGCAGGTAGCGACTTCACGGTCCCAGTCATAACCAAAACCCAAGGCTTTCAGTTGGTTTTTCATGTATTCGATATTGGCGTAGGTCCATTTAGCCGGCGCAGTATTGTTGTTCACTGCCGCATTTTCCGCGGGTAAACCAAAGGCGTCCCAACCCATGGGCTGCAGTACATTTTTACCTTGCATGCGCTGAAAGCGGCTGATCACATCACCAATGGTATAGTTACGTACGTGGCCCATGTGTAACCGGCCGCTAGGATAGGGAAACATGGACAAACAATAGAATTTTTCTTTGCCTGGTTGCTCAACTACCTTGAAGGTAGCGTTGTTTTGCCAGTAGGATTGAACTTCTTGCTCAATTTGCTGAGGCTGATAGTGTTTATTGGCCATTAAAAAAGACTTCCGCGGCGGGTTGGTTAACAATAAAATTAGCTGGTTAGAATACCTTAGCGCCACCATCAGAAACAATAGCTTAGCGCGGTTTAAGCCTGACTTATCGGTACTTTTTCAAGCTTTTAGCTCGATGAGTGAAGGATTGTGTAAAATTCCAACAACGGTGCACGTCCACTAACATTGACCTGCACGTATTGTATTTTTATTTATCGAAGGTTTGGCATTAGAATACGACCTTTGTGTTTGACAGCCTTTTAATTCCGCGTTTCACTACGCCAAATGAAGTAACCCATGACCTCTATGCTAAGCCGCTACGCCTTATCTTTACCACACCTTACTGCCAAGCCTAGCCGGCGGCTGATCAACCAAGCCCTTAAAGATGAAAATGCACTGAATGCCAGTTTCATTGGCCAAGACCGGGCACGTGATGCCCTTGCATTTGGCCTTGATATCGATGCGCGGGGTTACAATCTATACGTTATGGGTGAACAAGCCACAGGACGTTTTACCCTTGTGCACGAATACATCAATAAGTATGTCAGCCAAGTACCCACCCCAGATGATTGGTGTTACATCAATAATTTTGAAGACGAGCGCGAGCCATATTCTTTGCGCTTACCGGCAGGTGAAAGCAAACGCTTGTATGCCGAAGTGAGTACCTTGTTGGATGAGTTATTAGATACCTTTCCCGCGGCCTTTGATAATCCGGGGTATCAGCGCAAAAAAGCGGCAATTGCGCGAGAATTTGAACAAGGTTACGACAAGGCCATTGACGAAGTTGAAGCCTTGGCACTGCGCCAGGGCGTGGCCTTGTATGAAGACGGCGGGGTGATCACTTTCTCGCCTATCGTGGATGGCAAGCCGCTAAGTGATGCAGATTTTGCTGAGTTAAGTGAAGCAAAACGTCAACATTACTACAGTTTAATTGATGATCTCGAAGACAAGTTGAGTGAAGCCTTAATTGAACTTCCAATCTGGAAACGCGCCTCGTCTGAGAAGCTACGGGCTTTGAAAAAAGCCACGGCGGAACAAGGCATCAAACCTCTATTAAAAAAACTCGAGCACAAATACGCCAGTGAACTCGCCATCTTAAAGTTTTTGCGTCAACTCAAACCTCACTTAGTGGAAACCATAGTTGAGTTGCTAGCCGACGAAAAACGCGATGAAAAAGGTGAAGACAAGGGCGAAGAGTATGACAAACGCAGCATCTTAGAAGAGCAATACCTGCCAAATATCCTGGTTTCTCATGGTATCAATAGCGGCGCTCCCATTGTCTATGAAGCCAATCCTTCACATCAGAATCTATTTGGCCGGGTGGAATACACCAATGTGCAAGGTTTGGTGTACACCAATTATCGTATGATCCGCCCCGGTGCCCTGCATAAAGCAAATGGCGGCTACCTGTTATTAGATGTAGACAAATTGATTGAACAACCGTTTGCTTGGGAAACCCTTAAATTGGTGCTCAAGTCAGGCATGTTGAAGATGGATATCCCACAACATGACGTGGGTATGGTGAATTCCATCACCCTCAACCCTCAGCAAATTCCTATCAATGTTAAAGTGGTGTTGCTTGGTTCTCGCGACTTGTATTACACCCTGCAAGAATACGATGATGAATTTTATGAACTATTTAGAGTGCTAGTCGATTTCGATCATGAAATAGCGCTGGACAAAAAGACCTTAGTGGATTTTGTTGGTCGGGTGCGCAGCCAAGTAAAAAAATTAGGTCTGTCAGATATTTCTGCAAAAGCAATGTATCGCCTCGTGGAATACAGCTTACGATTAGCCGAGCATCAACAACGCTTGTCAGCGCGGTTTTCTGAAGTCATCGAATTGTTGCATGAAGCCGCATACGTTTGCCGAAAAGTGGCGGCCACCCAACTGGATGTGGGGCATATTGAATCTGCTTTAGCGGCCAAAACCCATCGTACAGGCCGAGTGAGTGAAGCGGTGTTAGATGATATCAAACAAGGGCAAATTCTTATTGCCACCGACGGTGTTGATGTAGGCAAAGTGAATGGCCTGACAGTATTAGAGGTGGGAGACTGCTTATTTGGCACCCCCGCGCGGATTACTTCCACGGTGTATGCAGGCTCAAGCGGCGTGGTGGATATCGAGCGAGAAGTGGAACTCGGTCAGCCTATCCATTCTAAAGGCGTATTGTTGCTCACTGGATACTTAGGGCATAAATATGCACAACTGTTTCCGTTAACTCTGTCTGCCAATATCGCCATCGAACAGTCTTATGGTCACATTGATGGTGATAGCGCTTCTTTAGCTGAATTAATTGCATTGATTTCGGCCTTAACCAAGTTGCCTGCCCGCCAAGATCTAGCCATCACGGGGTCGATTAACCAATATGGACAAGTACAGTCAGTTGGGGGCGTTAATGAAAAAATCGAAGGTTATTTTAAATTGTGCCAACACCGTGAACTAACGGGAAAGCAGGGGGTGATTATCCCCAAGTCGAATCAAGTTAATTTAATGTTGGACAAAACGGTGATTGAAGCGGTTAAAAATGGTCACTTCCATATTTATGCAGTAGAAACCGTGGATCAGGCCTTGGAAATTTTGATGAATAAAGACGTAGGCACGATGAACAGTAAAGGGCGTTACCCAAAAGGCTCTATTAACTACATGGCTGTATCGAGTCTGCTCAACATAGCCAATATTGTTAACGGAGCGGATGATTGAGCAAGGCTAAACGATTATGAATTCGGCACAATATTCGGTATCAACCCACGAACTAATTCTGCTAACATCGCGCTTTTTTGGTAGCAAGAGAAGAACAACATTATGCAAGTAAGCAAAGACAGCGTTGTACAGTTTAATTACGTCATCAAAGATTTAGATGGCAAAGAAGTTGAGAGTAATGCAGGTCAGGCAGCGGTTGCCTATCTACATGGACACAACGGCATGATGCCTGGCATAGAAAAGTCGTTAGAGGGTAAACAAGCTGGCGACAAAATCACCGTGGAATTACCCCCGAGTGATACCTTTGGTGAGAAACTCGACAATGCCGAACAGCGAGTATCAGTGAAACACTTAATGGGGGCAAAAAAATGGCAAGCGGGCATGAGTGCGGTGGTAAATACCGAGCATGGCCAGCGTCAAGTTACCATTTTGAAGGTCGGTAAATTTATGGCAACGGTTGATACAAACCATCCACTGGCAGGACAAACCCTGCAATTTGAATTGGAAGTTACGGCTGTGCGTGAGGCAACGGAAGAAGAGTTGCAACACGGTCATGCTCACGGCGAAGGTGGTCATCACCACTGAGTTTACGGGTTTGTTGCAGACTCTATTTTAGCGTCTTCAAGAGAGTATAGGGCCCTGAGACGAGTCTATCAGGGCCTCAATTGTTAAAGCTAAAAATCAAGCACTACTTTTTAGGAATGTCGATTTTCTTTTCTTCACTGGCTTTGTACAACACCAAAACGTGGCCTATCACTTGCAGTTTCGTGGCTTTGGTTTCAAGCACAATCGCATCCATAATCAATGACTTTTCTTCACGGTCGTCACTTGGCACTCGCACCTTTATTAACTCGTGATGTGCAAGGGCAGAGTCAATTTCAGCCAATACGCCTTCTGTTAATCCATGTTGGCCAAGTTGTACAACGGGTTTTAAAGGGTGGGCCAAGCCTTTTAAGTATTGCTTTTGCTTATTTGTCAGGGTCATTGTGTAATATTTCTTACAAATTTATTCATGATGAATGGTTGAAAAGCAGTATTCTAGCGCCATAACTCGCGTATGCCTAATTGCAACTGCATTAGATGACAAAGAAAAAGGATTCACTAAGCAGTGAAGACTGGTGGTGAGCAGCCAAAACCAAGACGATAGTCTTTTCGGTTCAAACCAATGGCATTCAGCATAATCAATACAGTGGATGAGAATCTTAGGAAAAATATAGGCCGCTTGGCAAAAAGTTAAGATGACGTCACACGTTTATCTAATGCTCAATGCCTCAGACATTGAACAATTTGTCCGGCGCAAACGTAATGAGTCGAACTGAATAACCTGACAGTGCAAGTGTGTCTGATTTAGCCCAAGGGCAATCTTGGGAGCCATATCTGGTAGCGAGTGGTAATAAACTATAGTAATCTGAGTCGTGTAGTGCTGACTCAGTAGAATTGAAACAACAGAGGTTAATTAACTTGAGCGACATGGCGAAAAATCTAATCTTATGGCTGGTGATTGCGGTGGTACTGATGTCAGTATTCCAGAATTTCTCGTCTAACGATGCAACAAAAGTGCAAACTGATTACACCCGTTTTTTGAGTGAAGTGAAATCAGGCAACATTAACCGCGCGACCATTGATCGCAATTCTGGTGAGATCACTGGTGTTAAACGCAATGGCGAAGAGTTTGTCACTTATATTCCTTATATGGATATGAAGTTGATGGACGATCTGGTTGAAAACAACGTAGCGGTATTTGGTAAGCCACCAGAAGAATCCTCGCTGCTCACCACTATTTTTATCTCTTGGTTCCCCATGATCTTGCTGATAGGTGTATGGATCTTCTTCATGCGTCAGATGCAGGGTGGCGGCGGACGTGGCGCTATGTCCTTTGGTAAAAGCAAGGCGCGTTTGTTGGGTGAAGACCAAATAAAAACCACCTTTGCAGACGTAGCAGGTTGTGATGAAGCCAAGGAAGATGTTTCTGAATTAGTGGATTTTCTGCGTGACCCAAGCAAGTTCCAAAAACTGGGCGGCAAAATCCCTAAAGGCGTATTGATGGTGGGCCCTCCCGGAACCGGTAAAACCTTGCTGGCAAAAGCCATTGCTGGTGAAGCAAAAGTGCCGTTTTTTACAATATCCGGCTCAGACTTTGTGGAAATGTTTGTGGGTGTTGGTGCATCGCGCGTTCGTGACATGTTCGATCAAGCCAAAAAATCTGCTCCTTGTATCATCTTCATCGATGAGATCGATGCCGTCGGTCGCCAACGTGGCGCTGGTTTAGGTGGCGGGCATGATGAGCGTGAACAAACTTTGAACCAGATGCTTGTTGAGATGGACGGTTTTGAAGGTCATGAGGGCATCATCGTTATCGCTGCTACTAACCGTCCTGACGTCCTTGATCCTGCACTGTTACGTCCTGGTCGTTTTGACCGACAAGTGGTGGTTGGATTACCTGACATTCGTGGTCGTGAGCAAATATTAAAAGTGCATATTCGCAAAGTACCTTGTGGCGACAACGTTGAGCCTGCTGTCATTGCTCGCGGTACCCCCGGATTTTCAGGTGCCGACTTAGCTAACTTAGTTAATGAAGCAGCGTTGTTTGCAGCGCGTACAGGCAAACGTGTGGTGTCGATGGAAGAATTCGACAAAGCCAAAGACAAAATCATGATGGGCTCTGAGCGCAAAACCATGGTCATGTCAGAGGAAGAAAAAACCAACACTGCCTATCATGAAGCAGGGCATGCCATTGTCGGTAAGTTAGTGCCAGAACATGATCCGGTGTACAAAGTGTCGATCATTCCACGTGGTCGCGCCTTAGGTGTCACCATGTATCTACCGGAGCAAGATAGATACAGCAGTTCTAAGCAGCGTTTGGAATCACGCATCGCAACCTTGTTCGGAGGCCGTATTGCCGAAGCTATGACCTTGGGCGAAGAAGGGGTTACCACTGGCGCCTCCAATGATATTGAACGGGCTACTGAGATCGCACGTAAGATGGTGACGCAATGGGGTTTGTCGAGCAAGATGGGACCAATGCTCTACGCTGAAGAGGAAGGCGAAGTGTTCCTTGGGCGCAGCATGTCGAAGGCCAAAAATATGTCTGATGACACGGCTCGTGCCATTGACGCGGAAATAAAAGCCATCATCGATCGGAACTATGAGCGAGCTGAAAAAATCTTGACAGACAATCGCGACATACTCGAAGCAATGAAAGATTGTTTGATGAAGTATGAAACCATTGACGCGCTGCAAATCGAGGATTTGATGGCCCGCCGTGAAGTTCGTCCACCCGCTGATTGGACAAAAGACGACAAAAACGATTCAAAACCCACCGGTGGAGCAACGGTTTCTGATACTGACAAAACGAAAGAAAAGCCGGTAGCCCCAGTAGGTAAACCGGGTGACGCTACCAGCTAAGCTCTAACTAAGATTAAAAAAACGCTTTGCCGGTTATGCCGCAAAGCGTTTTTTTTAGCCATAGCTCCCAGTGTTGACATGGGACTAAGCGGATTAAACATCAACATGCAGTTCAAACACAGCGAAATAGATCTAGCTCGCCCCAGCGTCATGGGTATCGTAAACGTTACACCAGATTCATTCTCAGACGGTGGGCGTTTTGTCCATCTTGACGCGGCATTACGCCAAGTTGAGCAAATGCTCAAAGATGGCGCAACATTTATTGATGTTGGTGGTGAATCAACCCGTCCCGGCGCACAAGCTGTGTCTACCGAAGAAGAATTGCAGCGTGTTATCCCGCTGATCGAAGCTATCGCCCAACGCTTTCAGACCATTATTTCTATCGATACCAGTAAGGCCAAGGTGATGCGTGAAGCCTGCCAAGCGGGGGCAAGTTTTATTAATGACGTACGTGCACTGCAGGAAGAGGGCGCATTGCAGGTCGCAACCGAGATGGCAGTGCCCGTTTGTTTGATGCACATGCAGGGGCAACCTCGTAGCATGCAGCATGCACCTGCTTATGTTGACGTGGTAAATGATGTGCGGGAGTTTTTCCAAAAAAGGATAAAAGCTTGTGTGCAAAGCGGAATAAAAGAGGAAAACCTGATCCTTGATCCCGGTTTTGGTTTTGGTAAAACAGTCGCGCACAATTACCAATTGTTAGCTAGACTAGCCGACTTACAAAGTTTAGGTGCCCCCTTACTGATTGGCTTGTCACGAAAATCAATGATAGGTAATTTATTGCAACGAGACATGCATGAGCGCTTGGCTGGTAGTTTAGCCGGCGCACTGATAGCGGCACAGCAGGGCGCAAAGATTATTAGGGTACATGACGTTAAAGAAACGGTTGATGCCCTCAGAGTATTAGCAGAAGTAGAGGCTTATAAGGAAAATAATAATGAGCGATAGAAAATATTTTGGCACTGATGGTATCCGCGGCAAGGTTGGCGAGAGTGCGATTAACCCTGAATTTGTGATGAAGCTCGGTTGGGCGGCAGGTAAAGTATTAGCGGGACAGGGCACAAATAAAGTGCTTATCGGTAAAGATACACGGATTTCTGGCTACATGTTGGAATCTGCATTAGAAGCCGGATTGTCTGCTGCGGGTATCAATATCGGTTTATTAGGACCGATGCCAACCCCCGCCATTGCTTATTTGACCAAAACGTTTCGTTCAGAGGCTGGCATAGTTATCAGTGCTTCGCACAACCCGTATTACGATAATGGGATTAAATTCTTTTCTGCAGACGGCATGAAACTCGATGATGAAATTGAAATGGCCATTGAAGCGCAAATAGAAAAACCCATGGAATGTGTGGCCTCTGACAAACTCGGCAAGGCAACGCGGATAAACGATGCCGCTGGGCGTTATATCGAATTCTGCAAGGGTAATTTTCCGTCTGAACTGTCATTAAAAGGCCTGAAAATAGTGGTCGACTGTGCCCATGGTGCCACGTATCACATTGCGCCCAATGTTTTGATGGAACTGGGTGCAGAAGTAATTGAAATAGGTACCGAACCCAATGGTTTGAACATCAACCGCAAGGTGGGGGCGACGTCAATGAAGGCGGTGACAGATACCGTTGTTGAGCAGGGCGCGGATCTCGGTTTTGCCTTAGACGGTGATGGTGATCGTTTGATGTTAGTTGATCACAAAGGCAACGTTATTGATGGTGATCAAATTGTGTATATTATCGCCCGTGACGTTTTGCGTGCGGGTAACCTCAAAGGTGGCGTAGTGGGCACTGTCATGAGCAACTTGGGATTAGAGATCGCCTTAGCAACCTTAGGGGTTCCTTTTGTCCGCTCTAAAGTGGGGGATCGGTATGTCATGGAACTATTACAGCAAAAAGGTTGGTCAATTGGCGGTGAAAGCTCTGGGCATGTGTTGAATTTAGCAGCCGCATCCACTGGTGATGGTATCGTTGCTGGTTTGCAAGTGCTCGCGGCGATGTTAAGAGCAAATATGTCGTTGCACGAACTAGCCCGAGGGATGGAAAAATACCCACAAACGTTAATTAATATCCGCTTCAATGAGGGTAAAGACCCTCTCGTCGATAAATCTGTTCAGTTGGCTGTACAGGAAGCTGAACAAAATTTAGGTGAAAAAGGTCGGGTTTTACTGCGTAAGAGTGGCACTGAGCCCCTCATCAGGGTTATGGTTGAGGCTCATTCAGCCAACGATGCAAGTCGTTGGGCCGAACATATCGCCGAAGCTGTACGTAAATTAATCGACTAGTGCTTTACCGCACTAAATATCCCACTGGCCACTTGTATATTTGAACATGGTTGGTTAATATCTCGCGCGCTTTTTTATTGGCGCCACAAGGAGTTGCAGTGAAAGTAAGCTCACGTCGTCCATTAGTCGCAGCTAACTGGAAAATGAATGGCTCAAAGTCATTAGCCAAACAGTTAGAAAATGCGCTGGTACAAGCCGATTTGCGGCATGTTGATGTGGTGATATGCCCACCTTTTCCATATTTAAGTTGTTTTGAGCATGACTTAAAACTAGGTGCGCAAAATGTGAGTGAATTCGCTAGTGGTGCACATACTGGTGAGATCTCTACTGCCATCTTGCAAGAGTTTTCAGTGAAGTACGTGATTGTCGGCCATTCAGAGCGACGAACAGAACACCACGAAAACAATGAACTGGTTGCCAGCAAAGCGCTTGTGGCTCTTGAGGCTGGTTTGATTCCCATTGTGTGTATCGGCGAATCAGAAAGCGTGCGAGATAGCGGTGAATTATTTTCCTTCCTTGCTGCCCAGTTGGATGCAGTGATGGATAAATTGGGGATAACCCGTTGCCAGGATATTGTATTGGCCTATGAACCTATTTGGGCAATAGGTACAGGAAAAACGGCAAGTCCTGAGCAGGCTCAAGAAGTGCACCAATTTATAAGAGCCCATATTGGTAAACAAGACAAACACGTTGCGGCAAGTATGAGAATACTCTACGGCGGCAGCGTAAAAGGTAGCAATGCTGCTGACCTTTTTGGTCAGCAAGATGTAGACGGTGGTTTAATTGGCGGCGCTAGTTTAGACCCAGACGATTTTTTAAAAATTTGCCAAGCGGCAAAGTAATAGAGGCAACAAATGTTTTACGAAATTTTGATTGTAGTGTACGTCATTGTCGCCATCATGCTCATCGGCTTCGTGCTGATCCAGCAAGGTAAAGGTGCCGACATGGGTGCATCATTTGGTAGTGGTGGGTCAAACACTGTATTCGGTGCTACCGGATCGGGTAATTTCTTGACACGTACCACGGCCATTTTAGCCACCTTGTTTTTTGTTATCAGCTTAATCTTAGGTGGCCAAACCGCCGACAAAGAAAAAGCCGCTGACGATTGGCAAAACATTGAAGTGCCGGTGTTTGAGCAAAGTGCTGACTCCGATGTACCCGCTAGCGATGCTAACGCACAAGACATGCAAGTAGGATCAGACGTGCCTGCATCAGATATGCCGGTGACTGAGTTGGCTCCAGCAGAAGACGCTGAACCAACTAATCCGGAAGAAACTAAATAAGGTTTTAAGCCAAATTAGCGGACGTGGTGGAATTGGTAGACACGCCATCTTGAGGGGGTGGTGAGCATAGCTTGTGAGGGTTCGAGTCCCTCCGTCCGCACCATATAATGATGGGGCTGTCAGCTGAAAAGCGACAGCCCTTTTTAATTTTATTGGCCTCAGATACACTGCTTGGCGGTGCGAATGAATAAGTGAGCCAATGCCAGCGATTACCTTAAAAAATATAAGCCTTCAGCTAGGTCTCAAGGACCAGTCTTTTTGTTTGACGGACATTTCTTTGCAGATTAAACAAGGAGAGTTTGTCGCTATCGTTGGCCCGTCGGGTGCAGGTAAGTCAACGCTACTACGAGCCATTGCCGGGCTTGAACAACTCTCCCTCGGTGAAATCTACTTTGATAAACGACGAGTTGACCAACTAACGGCGGCAAAACGACAGGTTGCTTTGGTGTTTCAGCACTGTTGTTTGTTCCCTCACTTGAACATCGCGCAAAATTTAGCGTTGGCTTTGACCATTAAAGGCCAGGCAAAAAAAATCATCAAGCAGCAGGTGCAAGACATCGCCGAGGTATTGCTGCTGCAAGATTTTTTAGGGCAATACCCTCATCAGTTATCGGGGGGCCAACAGCAACGCGTTGCCATTGGCCGAGCCATTCTCTCCCAAGCGCAGGTGATGTTATATGACGAACCTTTGTCAAATTTAGACCAAGGTTTGCGCTACAGTCTGCGCCAAGAGATAAAAGCTCTGCATCATAGGCAATCTGCCACCAGTTTATTTGTGACTCACGATCAGCATGAAGCATTAGCCATCGCGGATACCTTAGTGGTGATGAATAACGGGAAAGTCTTGCAAGTAGGTAAACCGCAAGACTTGGTCAACAAACCAACCTCACTTTTTGTCGCGCAGTTTTTTAATAGCCAGGGTCTAAATTGTTTGCCTGCGCAAGTGCAAGAAAAAGGCTTAAAAGTTGGTGAAAATCGGTTTATTGCCTGTCAGACGCCGTTAGATTTTATAGGCAAAGTGATTAAGCTTGCCATCCCAGCCGCAAAATTGACGGTACATAAACAACGTGGCTGGGCTGCAAAAATACTGAGGATCGAGCCTGGCTTAGTGCACCATGTATTGGTGGTAAGCCTTGAAGACATGTCGCTAGAATTGCGAGTTAACACCAACACCTTTGACTGGCAGGTTGATCAACAAATTTTCCTGAGTGCCAAGCGCACTGATCTGTGGTTGTTTGATGAACGGGGCCAACGTATTGAACTAGACCTTGAGTAGTGTTTTATGACTGGCCATGGGCATGTGCTTATAACAAAGTAAAATTGAGGGCAGTGTTCACCGATGTTTTGACGGCATCGAGAGCGGCGTTTACCGCCTGTTCTGCCATCAGTAAACTCATACCCTGGACGCTGATCAACACTACTCGCGCTGCATTTTTCTGCAACTTATGCTGCAGCGCTGCTTGTTCATCAGACATGTCACCGAGTAAGTGCAATTTCTCAATCAACACTAAATTTTCAGCCAATTTTTTAGCCTCGGCTTCAGCATAGTGTTTGATTTGCGGCCAATTTGCCTGCAACTGGCCTTTAAATGCATTAAGCATAGTTTGGGATAACTCATTGATATCTAAACTCATGGTTTATTCCTTACTGGTTTGGCGTTTTTTAGCCAGCTCAAACTTCATCATGGCCACAAAGATGCTCTCAAAACTCGCACGATTGGTGGCGATTAAGCCGGGGGACATACATTTAGCGCTCTTATCTTGCAAAACATGGGTTTGCTGCAACAGACCTAAACTATCCTGCAACAAACTTATTTGCTGCAAGGTCAGTTCATTTTGTGGGATGGATTGCGCTCTGACATGCAAAGCGCGTATATCAACAAACATTTTTTGGTAAAAATCACGATGATTAATACTCAGGCAATCGGGGATTGACTGATTTTCTAAGGCGCTTAAAAACGTTTCAGTGTTGCGGTGAAGTTGACTGATAGCTTGGTCTGTCACAGGATCATAACTGCTAATCCATTGTACCGCGCAAGCCGAGAGCGTTAATATCAAGGCTGCGATACATCCACGTCCATAGTGCCAACGAACTATACGCATTATTCATACTCCTTCAAAAATTTCCTGCCCAGCCCAGTGTAGCAGTAAACATGACAGCAAGCGGGCATTTAATACGCAGCCAATTCCCTCGTTCAAGCTTATTTTCTAGTTGATGCCTAAGCTTTTCATTTTATTGCGGATTCAACTTGCATTGGGGGGCAAAATCCGTACAATACGGCGGCCTTTTATCTGGCTATTTTAGTCAAGAAATAAAGGTAAATTAAGTTAACGTTAACGCTACAACGAGTCAGAGGCAACTATGGTTACTATTCGTTTACAGCGTGGTGGTGCAAAAAAGAGTCCATTTTATCAAGTGGTAGTGGCAGACAGTCGTCGTTCACGCGATGGTCGTTTTATTGAAAAAGTAGGTTTTTTCAATCCTACTGCACAAGGTTCTGAAGAGCGTTTACGCTTAGACCTTGGCCGTGTTGAGTATTGGGTTGGGGTAGGCGCAAGCTTATCTGAACGTGTTACTCGCTTGGTAAAAGATGCTCAAAAAGTAGCAGCTTAATTGCAGCTACAACAAGTGATAGAGGGTTGAATGAGTCACGCGTCTGACACATTGGTAATTGGTAAGATCGGTGCACCGTATGGTGTCAAAGGTTGGGTCAAAATTACCTCTTATACCCACGAACTAGAAGGTGTGTTTGCCTACTCACCCTGGCTATTAGGTCAGGAACAAGGTGACAAAAAGCAATACATCGTAGACCAATGGCGAACGCATAATAAGGGTTTAGTTGCCAAACTGGTTGGGGTTGAAAACCGGGATGATGCTGAAAGTATCAAGAACCTAGAGATTTCAATTAAAGCTGAACAGCTACCTCATCTGGCGGACAACGATTTTTATTGGCGCGAGCTGGTCGGCATGCAAGTTGTGACCGAACAAGGTTACAGTCTTGGCGTCGTCAAAGAATTGTTTGAAACTGGGGCTAATGACGTCATGTTAATTAAAGCCAATTTAAATGATGCTTTTGGTCAGAAAGAACGCATGGTTCCATATCTGCTTGATCAAGTGATTAAGCACGTGGACCGGCAGGCAAAGACGATTAAGGTAGATTGGGATCCCGCATTTTAATGCAGACTCCGTCTAACCAGGTACAACGTTGGTTTGGTGTTGTAACGCTGTTTCCAGCTTTGGTGCAGATGTTTACCGAACAGGGCGTAACAGGGCGGTCCGTTAAAAACGGCAAGGTAGAAGTAAGGTGTTTTAATCCACGTGATTTTACCCATGACAAACACCGCACTGTTGATGACCGACCTTACGGCGGTGGACCCGGTATGCTGATGATGGTTCAGCCTTTAACAGACGCAATCCTTGCTGCTAAACAAGCAGCGGGAGAAAAAACGAAAGTGATTTATCTTTCACCCCAAGGGAAAAAGCTAGATCAACGTGGTGTGGAACACTTGGCAGAATATGACAAGTTGATTCTAGTCGCCGGTCGATACGAGGGTATTGACGAACGGGTAATCGAAAACCAAATAGACGAGGAATGGTCGATTGGTGATTACGTGTTAAGTGGTGGCGAATTACCCGCGATGATTTTAATGGACGCGATTACCCGCTTAGTACCGGGTGTATTGGGACATGCACAATCTGCTTTGCAAGACTCGTTTAGCGATGGCTTGTTAGATTGTCCCCATTATACACGCCCAGAGGACTTAGCAGGTAAGGTGGTTCCTAAGGTGTTGTTAAGTGGTGATCACGAAAAAATCAGGCAGTGGCGCTTACAGCAGTCGCTAGGTAGAACTTGGCAACGACGCCCTGAATTATTAAACGATCTAGCTCTGACTGAGGAGCAGCAACGTTTACTCGCTGAATACCAGCAAGACGTGCTGCAGCAGAAATGACAGTTAACCTAGAATGAGAGGATATGATGAGTAAAGTTAGTCAAGATATCATCAAGAAAATTGAAGAAGCACAGCTTAAAACTGATGTTCCAGCGTTTGGCGCCGGTGACACAGTTGTTGTGCAAGTACGCGTTAAAGAGGGCGACAAAGAGCGTCTTCAGGCATACGAAGGCGTTGTAATCGCTAAGCGTAACCGTGGCCTACACTCTGCTTTTACAGTTCGTAAGATTTCTGACGGCGAAGGTGTTGAGCGTATTTTCCAAACACACAGCCCGGCTATCAGTTCGATTGAAGTGAAACGTCGTGGTGATGTTCGTCGTGCTAAACTTTATTACTTGCGTGACCGTTCAGGTCGTTCTGCACGTATTAAAGAAAAGCTTAACTAATATTAATTTCGCGTTACCGTTAACTTATAAAAAAACCCGCCATCTGGCGGGTTTTTGTTTTTACGGCACGAAGAAAATCAGTCGAGTGCCCTAAGGCAGCAAATAGGGCAGTTTGTTTGCTACGCCATTCCACTCATCGGCATCGGCGGGCGGTGCTTTCAAATCAATAATATTTGGCCACACCTTAGACAATTCGGCATTGATTTGTAGGAAGGGTTTTTGTGCATCGCTTAACTGGGTGTCTTGAAAAATCGCCTCTGCCGGGCATTCGGGGACACACAGAGCACAATCTATACAAATATCCGGATCGATAACCAAAAAGTTATCACCTTCAAAAAAGGCATCCACCGGACATACCGCCACGCAGTCGGTGTATTTGCATTTTATACAGTTGTCGGTTACTACAAAGGTCATAACAAGTGCTGGCAGGTTTTAGTTCAAAGCATACCAAGATCATAAAGAAGCCATTTAAAAACACAAGGCACAGAACAACACTTAATCTCGAATTTGCCTGTCTAATCAAGCGCAACTACCTTAAAATAGCGATGCCCTGACAGACAGGCTGTCCGGCAATCTCCCTTAGACTGGATTTTATTATGTTGCGTCTGACCGAAATTAAGCTTCCCCTCGACCATAACGATGATGCTATAGCCCAAGCCGTTATTCATAAACTCAATATTTCAGCTGCACAGCTGACTTCGCTCAGTGTGTTTAAACGTGGCTACGATGCCCGTAACAATAAAGACATCCAGTTAATTTATACCCTAGATGTCGCCGTGCAGAATGAAGAACAAGTGCTCGCCAAATTTGCCCATGATCAACATGTGCGGGTGGCACCCGACATGACCTACCAGTTTGTTGCTCAGGCACCAGCTAACTTTGCGGAACGTCCGGTGGTGGTGGGGCTTGGACCCTGTGGTTTATTTGCCGCCTTAATTTTGGCGCAAATGGGCTTCAAACCTATCGTACTTGAGCGCGGTAAAGCGGTGCGCGAGCGCACCAAAGATACCTTTGGTTTTTGGCGAAAACAGCCCCTTAACCCCGAATCCAACGTGCAGTTTGGCGAAGGAGGTGCCGGCACCTTTTCTGACGGTAAACTCTACAGTCAAATAAAAGATCCCAAACATTACGGTCGTAAAGTGCTGCATGAATTTGTGGCTGCCGGTGCGCCAGATGAAATCATGTATGTCAGTAAACCCCACATCGGTACGTTTAAACTGGTGAATATGGTAGAAAAAATGCGCGCGCAAATTATCGCGCTGGGGGGCGAGGTACGTTTCAGTACGCGAGTAGAAAAACTCGACATTCAAGCTGGCCAATTACAGGGTTTGTTTTTATCAGATGATGATTATCTGGCTAGCCAACATGTGGTATTGGCAGTTGGACACAGTGCTCGTGATACCTTTGAAGCCCTGTATGAACAAGGTGTGTATATAGAGGCCAAACCCTTTTCAGTCGGTTTTCGCATCGAACACGAGCAAAGCATGATTGACCGCTGCCGCTTTGGCGACAACGCGGGTAATCCCATTCTTGGCGCAGCAGACTATAAGTTGGTGCATCATTGTCAGAATGGACGCACAGTATACAGTTTTTGCATGTGCCCCGGTGGCACGGTGGTCGCGGCTGCATCAGAAGAAGGGCGTGTGGTCACCAATGGCATGAGTCAATACTCACGGCATGAACGCAACGCAAACAGTGCCATCGTAGTAGGGATTACGCCGGAGCAGGATTTTCCCAGTCATCCTTTAGCAGGTATCGCACTACAGCGCAGTTTAGAAGAATTGGCTTTTAAAGTGGGTGGAGAAAACTACCATGCACCGGCCCAATTGATTGGTGACTTTCTTGCCGGGCAGCCTAGTCAAGCATTGGGTGAGGTGCTCCCGTCTTACACACCCGGTATCACGCTGACAGACCTTAGTCAGGTTGTTCCCCCCTTTGTTGTTGAAGCTATTCGCGAAGCCATCCCAGCTTTTGACCGACAAATTAAAGGTTTTGCTAAACGAGATGGTTTATTGACGGGGGTAGAAACACGTACCTCCTCACCCATCTGTATTAAACGTGGTCAAGACATGCAAAGTATTAACGTTAAAGGCTTATATCCAGCAGGCGAGGGTGCAGGTTACGCGGGGGGTATTTGGTCAGCGGGTATTGATGGTATCCGGGTTGCCGAAGCGTTGGCCTTAGCGATGGTTAGCGAGCGTCAATAGTTAAAACTCGCTACTCCGTAGCGGTTAATGGCTGCCATGTCTTGCGCTGACAACTCTTTGTTTTGTAAAAAGATAAGTTTGCGTTCATAAAAATGCTGTGTCACCAAAGTGGGTGCAAAGTAACGGTTAAAAAAGCGGGTATACGTGCCATCCTGATGTATTTTTTCCATACCCAGTGCTAATCGAGCATGCAGTGCGGGGTAATGATTTGAAATAAACATAAACTGCGCATAGGGATAAATAATCGCCACACTGGGTTCAATCACCATGTTGCTGGTGTTGTAAAGTTCAAATTCGTTTTCTATTTCGCTGATACTGCGTGACAAACAATCAAAACGGCCTTTTTCTAACATCGCAAACAAATGGGTAAACACCGGTGTATTAACTGTCTGCAAACCGTTTGCTTCAAAAATTTGTCGGTCCGGCCAATGCGAGCCAAGCCCCACGTATAACCTGGCTTTGCGAAAATCATCAAGGGTATTGATGTCGCCAAAGGCGTGTGCTTTGTCCTGAGTGGTTAAACACAAACGAAAGCCCAATAAACCGCGGGCAACTGGGTAGTACACCACCAGATTATCCGTCTCTCGTTGTTTATCGACTCCGGCGATCACCAACTGCACATCATCACCACGAGCGAGATCAGTGAAGACTCGCCCTTGCTCCAGTGGAATAGAACTTTTTAAGGTGTAGGGGCCATATACATCCAGGGTGGCGTCCAAAGCACTGGTGACCAGCTCTTTCAAGATTGGAGAGTTAAAGTTGTAGTGCCAGATTTTGATCACTTGTGGCGCCGCAACGGCGTGTGTTACGGCCAGTAACGACAATGTCAGCAGGAGGATGTTTAACATTTTTTGTGCGGCAGACAATGTCATCAAACGCATGTTTAATACACCGAAGTTTTAAAACTGGCGACGCCGAACTGGTTAATGGCGCGCAATCCGGCAGCACTGATAGCGGGGTTCTTCAATACCAGCACTTTTCTGAAGTACAGTTGATGCTCCTGCAAAACGTTGCCATAGTAGCGATTAAAAAGCTCGTAGAAGCTGCGATCAGCAATCGCTTCGCGCAGACCATATTCGATTCTGGCGTGCAATTCAGGTAAGGCAGGACTGACATAGATGATGTCGGCTAAGGGGTAAATTAACGCCAGTCGTTGTTCCTCGATGAGATCAAAACGCTGCAGCAGTTCGCCTTTTATTTCTAACAAACTGCGACTGAAACAGCTAATCTTATCGTTTTTCAACAGCCCAATTAGTTGTTCGTACTCTTCTCGTTTGACTACCGGTGCGCTATTCGCTTCCATGACCGCTACATCTGGCCATGCACTGACTAAACCAGTCAGGATCTCACTGCGGGCAAAGTCATCAACGCTCTCAACGAGGGCAAAGCGTTTTTCGTTTTGTGGTTTGATCATACAGGCCCGAAAGCCCAATAGGCCGCGATCAAGGGGTATATAAACCGGTAAATTGACTTCTTCTCTGTGAGCGGCAAGACCAGAGACCACTAGATCGAGATAATCGTTTGCACGCAAGGCAACAAAAGCGGCATCAAGGTTTGGTACCGCACTGGCTTGTAAGGTATAAGGGCCGTATTGTTGCTCTGCTTTTGTCAACGCCAGTTCAACAAAGGACCTTACTGCCTCATTGTTGTAATTATCTTGCCATAGGCGCACGGTCACTGGATTAGCCGCTGGTGCCGATTCAGTGGCGGCTACCCAGCCACTTAGACTTAGCGATAATACGATAAACAGGCTAAATACTGCCCCACTGCTTTTTACTGCCATTCACGCCATACTCTGCAGTTAATCCATTTTTCTCCTGTAGTTTATATCCTTAAAAATCAAAAATTACTAATCTAAACAAGCCGTTCGAAGAAAAAAACATCGCTACCACGAACTATAAAGATTTTCCGTAACAGACTGGGCTTCACTCTCAGCAGCGGTTAGACTACAAAATAACAAACAAAACTTACATGCTCAGAAACATGAAACTTTATTTACTGATGATGAGTGTTTGGTCGCTGTCGTTATTCGCCAAACCTGTGGATATTACCCTGCTGATAGACAAAAACTATAAACCGTACATGTATATGCAAGACGGCCAAGCAAGCGGTATCTATGCTGAATTGTTGATGGCGGCGGCCAGTAAACTGCCGGATTTCACTCTGCATTTGCAAGGTGTGAGTTGGCAGGAAGGCAAGTTAATGATTAAAAGCGGTGAGGCACTGGGATTGGTCGGGACCTATTATCATGGCAAAGAACGGCCATACGTTTATCCTTATTCTATTAATTTCAGCAGCGAACGGGTGATTACGGTGTGTGCGCCCGGCAAAGTGACTCAATCCCCAGCGGCATGGCCCACGGATTATGATGATCTGTTAGTGGGTAATATACAGGGTTATGATGGGTGGTTACGTGATAATGTGCGCTCCGAGTTAAATACCCGCCACGTGAATTTTTTAGAGATCCCCAATACTGAACTGGCTTTGGAAATGGTGATAAAAGGCAGACTGGATTGCGCCCTGAGCGAGCAATCTGCTTTTGCATTTTTCATGAAGGCACTAAAAGCGCAGGGCAAATTTGATCCAACAAAACATGCCATGCCAGTGGTGGTCAACGAAATCAGCAATGAATCAGTGTACATTGGCTACTCCGCGACGGGCATCGCCAAAGGTAACTTTGCCGATGCAGAACGTTTTCGCCGTGAATTTGATTACGCTTTATTCGACTTACTGCAAAACGGTGAACTGGCGGCCATTTATCAACGTTATATGCAGTAACTCTGGTGCCGCTTATGTCAGCTAGACACCAACAATGAGTCTCTCAGAAAAACAAAAGATGTTGGCGGGAATGCCCTATTTTCCCAGCAACAAAGACTTGCAAGCAGAACGAGCCAGGGCAAAACGTTTGTGTCAGCAGTTTAATCAGCACGATATTGACGACCGTAAAGGCATGCGGGCCATCATTAAATCTTTGTTTGGTCACTGCAGTGGTGCGTGGATAGAGCCTCACTTTTTTTGTGATTACGGCTACAACATCAGTACCGGAAAAAACTTTTATGCAAACCATGGTGTGGTCATTTTAGATGCAGCGCCGGTAACCATTGGTGATGATGTCTTAATAGGGCCGGGTGTGATGATATCCACAGCCAGCCATCCTCTTGATCCAGAGCTAAGAGCAAAGGGCATTGAAACCGCCAGACCCATTACCATCGGCAATAAGGTCTGGCTTGGTATGGGGGCATGTATTTTGGATGGGGTTAACATTGGTGACAATGCAATGATTGGCGCCGGCGCTGTGGTTAATAAAGATGTAGCAGCGAACACGGTGGTGGCAGGCGTACCCGCGCAGCCAGTTAAATTTATTGCTGCTGCACAAAGGCAATAGAAGTGGTGAATATTTGCGCAAAGTCACCTTATTTCAGCCAATAACTAAACTTTCACTTGCTCTGAATTTGGCTAACTGATAGAAAGTCAATCCCATTAGCAAATATAGAAAAAGCTAGTTAGTAAATAAATATTTACACATCGTTTCTTACTGCTTTGGTTAAGCGTTTTAACCATGGTTTGTCTGTTTAAGCCCAGGTGTTTTGCCCTTATTCGCTAACCTTTATTTTTCTCAGCTAACCTTTTAGCCGCCAACTACTTACAAGAGTTTCAGCATGTTACGCGACAGTATTAACAATATTAACATCACCTCAGAGCAGGTGCTCATTACCCCCGCTGCTTTAAAAGCCGAGTTACCCGTTAGTCAGCATTCATTGGAAGTCATTCAAGCGTCTAGACGCGTGATCAGCGATATTATTCACCGTCGTGATCACCGATTTTTGGTGATCTGTGGTCCTTGCTCCATTCATGATATCAAGGCAGCCAAGGAATACGCTCTGAAACTGAAAGAATTGCATGAATCGTGTAAAGACACCTTGTATATCGTCATGCGGGTGTATTTTGAAAAGCCACGCACCACGGTGGGGTGGAAAGGATTGATCAATGATCCACACATTAACGGCACCTTTGACATCGAGACCGGTTTGCGCCGGGCCAGAGAGTTATTAATTTGGCTCGCTGAATTAGAAATTCCAGTGGCCACTGAAGCCTTAGATCCTATCAGTCCACAATATTTAGCCGAACTGTTTAGCTGGTCAGCTATTGGTGCACGGACCTCCGAGTCACAAACTCATCGCGAAATGGCCAGTGGTTTGTCGATGCCTGTAGGATTTAAAAACGGCACGGATGGGAGTTTAGGCATCGCCATCAATGCCCTGCAATCGGCGGCCTCCGGCCATAGCTTTATGGGCATCAATGGTGATGGACAAGTGAGTATTATTCAAACGCAGGGGAATCCCGACGGTCACATTATTTTGCGTGGTGGCAAACAGCCTAATTTTGATTCTGTGTGTGTTGCCGATTGCGAAGCTGAGTTACAAAAGTCTAAACTGAATGCCGGCTTAGTCATTGACTGCAGTCATGCCAACTCAAGCAAAGATTTTCATCGTCAACCATTAGTGGCGCAAAACGTTGTCAACCAGATTTTAGAAGGAAATCAGTCAGTTATTGGTGTTATGCTGGAAAGCCACTTAAATTTAGGTAATCAAAGTAGTGAAGGTAAAGCCGTGGAAGATTTGCAGTACGGCGTATCCATTACCGACGGTTGTATTGATTGGCAACAAACGGATGATGTCATTAATCTGATGCGCGATAAATTGATCACGGTCTTACCCATGCGCTTGAACAAGCTCAATGACCGTCAATAAATAGGAAATTTTATGGCTACATTGCCCAGTACCCTTGATGAACTCAGGCAGCAAATTGATCAGTTAGACAGTCAACTGGTTGAGATATTAGCAAAGCGAGCGGCATTAACGGCAAAGGTTGGGCAGTACAAGAGCCAAGTAGGTTTACCTATTTACGTGCCTGAACGTGAGGCGGAGTTAATTAAAAAACGCCGCCAACAAGCCAAACAGAGCGGTGTGCCCCCCATCTTGGTTGAGGATTTACTGCGCCGCATCATGCGTGAGTCTTACCATACTCAACATGTCAATTATTTGTGCACTAATCCCTCTATCAAGAAGATCGTTGTTGTTGGCGGGGCGGGCGCACTGGGACGCATTTTTGTTGACATGTTTCGCCGCAGCGCATACACGGTTGTGGTATTAGAACAGCACGACTGGCCGCAGGCCGATGAGATGTTTGCAGATGCAGGTTTGGTGTTGGTGGCGGTACCCATTAAGTTAACAGAAGCGGTGATTGCTAAGTTAACAACCTTACCCCGAAATTGCATTTTAGCCGATGTAACCAGCACCAAACAAAAACCCCTTTTGGCTATGTTAAAGGCCCACCAAGGTCCCGTTTTGGGCTTACACCCCATGTTTGGTCCTGATGTCGCAAGTTTAGTGAAACAGGTGGTGGTGGTGTGTCATGGTCGCGGTGCAGATGATTACGCCTGGTTGCTGCAACAAATCACTATGTGGGGCGCTATCTTACAAGTATGTGAAGCGGATGAACACGATGCTGCTATGGCGTTTATTCAGGTTATGCGGCATTTTTGTAGTTATGTGATGGGGGCGCATCTTGCCACTGAAAACCCCAACCTTAAGCAACTGATTTCCCTCAGTTCACCCATTTATCGTCTCGAATTAGCCATGGTGGGGCGATTATTTGCTCAGGATCCGACGTTGTATGCCGATATCATTTTCGACAATGAGGCAAGTGTCGATTTATTGGGTAAATTTGCCCAACAGTTTAACCAAGGATTAGATCTTGTGGCGACAAAGAACAAAGGCGAATTCATTAAACGCTTTCTTAAAATTGGTTCTTGGTTCGGCGATTACGCCAAACAATCCTTAGTTGACAGTAAAAAGCTGTTACTGAAAGCCGATGATGATCGAACGTGGAGCGAGTGAATATTTTCGCTAAACATAAGTACGACTTAGTTGATGCTATTGTGGAGGTTCATGCAGTAGCTTGTAATAAAATCAAGCGTTTAGTTGAATTGCTTGATGGTCATGCTAGAGTAAATTAGCAAATTAGCGGTAAGTAATCGTGGGCAATTTTACAGGTGGAGCAAGGTAATGACGTTGAAGTTGCGTTTGTTGTTAGCATTTATTGCAATTGTAGTGTTTACCGTCGGTGTGTTGAGCAGTGTTTCCATCCAAATGGCTGTAAGCCAATCAGATACAGCGTTAACCAACTCGGTAGAAAAACGCCTCATTTCCCAAAACGTACAAACTCTGAGGCTGTTACCGACTATTTTGAAACTGTGAAATCACAAATCCAAACAACAGCATTTAATTTATCTACCATCGATGCCACCAAACGCTTTATCCCAGGCTTCAATAATTACGCCAATGAGCGAGGACAAATCGCCAATCGTCAGGCTAAACTCAGCAGTTACTATGATACCGAGTTTGCCGGTAAGTACCTTGAACTGAATAACAAATCGGTGCAAGGTAGCAGCGGGATCCTGTCAAAATTAGGTGATACAGCCTTAAGTTTACAATACGACTTTATTGCTAATTCATCGTTTCCTTTAGGCGAGAAAGATAGCCTTGTGGCGGTTGGCAACGGCACTGAATACGCCAAAGTTCACAGTGAGTATCACGCCAATTTTCGCCATTTCTTACAGGAATTTGGCTATTACGATATTTTTATTGCTGATGTCGACACTGGCAACATTGTGTATTCGGTGTTCAAAGAATTGGATTTTGCCACCAGTGTAAAAAATGGCCCATATGCCGACACCGGTATTGGTGAGGTATACAAGCGGGCCGCCAGTGCCACGACAGATGAGGTATTCATCAGTTCTTTTGAACCCTACCTGCCGTCTTATGATGCGCTGGCAGGGTTTGCCGCCACACCGATCATCGATAAAGGAAAAACCATTGGTGTGCTTATTTTTCAAATGCCCTTAGATAGGATCAGTCGCTTGTTAACTCACGGCAAAAAATGGCAGGAGAAAGGCTTTGGTTTATCGGGTGAAACCTATCTGACTACGCCAGCGGGAGTATTATTAACAGAAAGTCGGTTTTTCTTAGAAGACCAAGCCGGTTATATTAAGGCCATTGAAAATAAATACCCAGCACAAGCAAAAGAAATTAACTCTCGAGGCACCTCAGTTGGTATACAACCAGTTGAATCATTGACGTCCAAGCAGGCCTTAATGGGGAAATCTGGTTTTGAAGTCGTTAAAGACTACCGTGGTGTGGAGGTGTTTTCGGCCTTCTACCCCGTTAAGATTGGTCAACAAACGATGGCCTTACTTGCCGAGGTTGACGTCGATGAGGCCTTAAAACCTGCGCGTGATCTGCGTAATTCTTTGGTGTCATCTACGGTGGGTATTAGTGTTGCACTTTTAGCTGTGTCAATTCTTATTGCCCTATGGTTGACGGCAACCTTGGTTCGCCCACTCACTCGTTTGGGTAAAGTATGTGACAGTTTGGCAACCGGTAATGGTGACTTAACCATTCAATTAAAGGCCGACAACATTCCTGAAATCAATCGGATTGTTGGTGGTTTTAACATTTTTATCGCGCAGATCCGTGACATTGTGGCGCAAATTAAGGTGAATGCCGACACGCTAGCGTCGGCGTCAGAAGAATTAAGTTTGGTCACCAAAAGTACTGGGGAAAAAACTACCTTGCAGCGTGACCAGACCCATATGGTCGCGACTGCCATGCAACAATTATCGGAAGCGGTTGATGATGTGAGTAAATCAACGGTGCGTACCAGCGACCGGAGCTTAGGTGCACAAAAAAGCCTAAAAGAAAACATGGAGCGAGCCGACATGGCCGCGCAAAATATTAAGTTGTTAGTGAAGCTCATTGATGACTCGAGCAAAGTAATCGGCAGTTTGAAAAATGAGGTTAACCAAATCACCTCAGTGTTAAATGTGATCACCAGTATTGCCGACCAAACGAACTTGTTGGCCCTCAATGCCGCCATTGAAGCGGCAAGGGCAGGCGAAGCAGGACGTGGGTTCTCAGTGGTGGCTGACGAAGTGCGGGCTTTGGCAATCCGGTCGCAGGAAAGCACGGTGGAGATTTCTAAACTCGTTGAAGTGATGAATCAAAGTGCCGCGAAATCGGTGCATTCTATGGAGCGTGCAACGGCAGCAGCAGACGGTGGAATACATTTAGTTGATTTAGTAACCGTTGCCATGGATGAGCTGGCTGCTAATTTGCGCCAGGTTATGGAGCTCACTGAATCTGTGGCCTCTGCCACCGAAGAGCAAAATCAGACATCAAACTCTGTGGTGAAAAGTGTGCAGCAAATTAGTGACTTGTCGGCGGATGTGGAATTGGGATCGCAGCAAATCAAACAAGCCGCACAAAGTTTGGCGGAAACCGCTGCCCAAACCCATGCCTTAGTGGAACGTTTTAAAGTCTAGTCAGTAATGAAACACAAAAAAAGCCGCTAACCAGGATGATGGATAGCGGCTTTTTTTTGGCTGGTTTACTCTGCACTTAAGGCGTGAGCAGCCGCGACTTTAGTGGGATTGATTTCTTCACTTGGGTAACAACCTAAGACTTTAATAAAACGTGTTGTGGCTTTCAGTTCGTCGATGGCCAGTTGCATTGGCCCGTCTTGAATATTGCCTTCCACGTCCAAGTAAAACATTTCTTCCCATGGGTTGCCCGTGATGGGGCGTGACTCCAGTTTAGTCATGTTGATTTGGTTGTCTCTTAACACTATCAATGCTTCAACCAGTGCCCCTGGCTTTTGAATTGTCGACATAACAATGGTGGTTTTGGCGGGTACTTGCAAGGGCACTTTTACCGCGTTTCTGGCCACCACAATAAAACGACTGTGATTCTCTTTCTGATTCGCTAAGTTTGACTTAATCGCATGCAGACCATATAAAGCACCACCTGCTTCACTGCCAATGGCGGCAATATCTGCCCGTTTTAGTTCGCTCACCATCAACATGGCAGCTGAGGTGCTGTCGCAGGTTTTAACTTCTACGTTGCCAAGTTCCGCTAAAAAATGACTGCACTGAGCAAAGACTTGCGGATGAGCATACAAGGTTTTGACTTGGCTAAGTTCGACATTGCCCGACACCAATAAGGCATGTTTGATGGGGTGGGTTAGCTCGCCAATAATGGATAAATGTGTGTGTTGCAGCTGGTCATAGACCTCATTGATACTACCTGATGAGGTATTTTCAATGGGTAACACCGCGTAGTCTGCTTCACTGGTTTCAACTTTGTGAATGATTTCAGCAAAACTTTGACAGCCCAGCTCTAATAATTCACCCGGGCGACGCGCAAAATATTTTTGCGTGGCTAAATAGCTGTATGAGCCTTTATTGCCCAAGAAGGCCACGCGATTCAGTGGTAAGGTGCTACCCGGATTTGCGCGGGCAGCCAGGATCGCTTGTTGATTCAGTACTGAGTCTTCAATGATGACATGAAACAACTGAGTCACGTAGTGAGCGTCTAAGCCAACTTGTTTACCTTGCTTGATCAAACGTATTAAAAGTTGTTCTTCACGTTTTTGGTCACGCACCGGGATATGTTGGGTTATCTTGGTCTCGGCCACTTGGGTGGTGAGTTGTTGTCTGCTAGCCAATAGGCTAAGAATTTGGTTGTCGATATCAGTGATTTTATCTCTGATGATTTCTAGTTCAGTTGATGACATCTGGTATAGGCCTATCGAATAAAATTGCCTCCTAATGGAGGTTTGAGCGCTGTGTCTGATTGCCTAAGCATGTCGTTGTCGATATTTCAATCAACACCTTGACTCGAGTGAAAACAGCCATAAGCGAGGCCGAATTTAGTAAGTTGCTCAGCGCATGTCAATCAGTAAAAACAATCATTTATATGTAAGTTAGTGCGATTAACAATAACCAGTATATTTTCCCAGCAACAACGATAAGTACCAGGGTTTAGTGGCCCAATAAGTTAACCAGCATCTTGCGTACTTCGGTGATTTCAAACGGTTTGTTACACAGGGCATTGATGCCTGTTTGATGGATATTGGCCATGTGCAAACTGCTGGAAGATTCACTGGTAACCATGATAATGGGCAAGTGAGCTGTTTCTGGGTTAAAACGAATAAATTCTGACAGTTCTCGTCCATCCATTTCCGGCATGTTGTAGTCGGTAAAGACGATGTCAAAGGTATGGTCTTTTAATAAGGTGAGGGCTTGAGCACCGTTTTCTGCCTCAAGAATATTATGCAATCCCATGCTTTTCAGCACTCTACTGATGTGGTTTCTGGCTAACTTGCTGTCGTCAACCAGCAAAACCCGCACGTTATGTACGTCAAATAATTCCAGTTCTAACTCGTCGGCATTAATTAAAGCCAAAGATGAACTCAAGGCGCGACTGAGGTTTTCGGTGGTAAATGGCTTGGGTAATATGGCTGCCACCCCAGCTTGTTTGAATTCTTCTAATTTTTCCGGACGGTTTTCGCTGGACACCAACATAAAAGGCACGCCAGCTTGGGTGCTACTGTTTTTGATCTGCTTGAGGATATCTAAACCTGTGCCGTCTTCAAAATACATGGCGCTGACAATTAAATCTGGGGCACTGACATCAATTACGGTGACGGCCTCTTTGACAGTGCCCGCCACTGCAACGTGTAATATTTGTTCATCTACCAATTTATTGGTAATGATCTTACGCTGAGTTTCGGATGGTTCCACTAAGACGATATTTAATTCGGCTAAAGACAATTGTCGCATTTTCTCTCCTACTTTTTATTGATTATCCACCAGCGAGCTTCACAGTATGCCCTAGTTCCTCAAGGCATGCTTTGATCTTATCGCGATTATCACCTTGAATTTCAATGATCCCGTCTTTTAACGCTCCCCCCGTTCCACACATTTTTTTCAGTTTAGAGCACATATCTTTTAGCTCTTGGTCAGTCAAGGCCAAGCCACTGACAGTTGTCACCCCTTTACCTTTTCTACCTTTGGTTTCTCGTCTAATCCTGACTATTCCATCGCCTTTGGGACGCGTTAGCGGGGTATCATTGCTTTTGATTCTGCCTTGCTCCGTACTAAACACGAGTAAGTTGTCGCGCATGTCTGTTAACCTATTATTCTGTTAATGTCGGATTATGCGTGATTGTATTAAAAAAGCGCTATTCTTTACAGATAAAGGCAGTAAACTAAAGGCTAAATGTAACATTTATGTTTAATTTTTTAGAGTGGGGATGTAGATGAGTTTAGACAGAGAATATTCAGACGATGGTAAAACTTTAACCATTTTTGTTGAAGAAAAGTTTGATTATACCAAAGTTCAAGAATTCCGATTGGCTTATACAGCAGAACCGACAGACTTCACTTGTATAGTGATAAACTTGCAAAAAACAGAATACATGGACAGTTCAGCATTGGGCATGTTACTGAATATGCACAAAACTCTGAGCGATAAAGTCAGTCAATTTAAAATTGAACAGTGTCGCCCTCAGGTGCTTAAAATATTGCAAATAGCCCGTTTTGATAAAAAATTCCAAATAGCCTAGCGTCAATTTAGCATGCGAATATTGGTCGTTGATGACGACGCATTAAACCGTTTTCTGCTTGTGCACATGCTTGAGGAACAAGGCTATGTTGATTGCTACGAAGCAGAAAATGGCCTTGAAGCCATTACCCTGGCCAGTCGTATCAAGCCAGACTTAGTGTTACTTGATGTCATACTGCCTCTGCTTGATGGTTCACAAACGGCGGCAAAACTAAAAACCCTGTCGGTTGATACTTATCTACCCATCATCTTTATTACTGCCATTGATAACGAAGAGGCCTTAGCTAACTGTTTAGAAATGGGTGGTGATGACTTCGTAACCATACCGTTTAACAAAGTG
This sequence comes from Paraglaciecola sp., assembly GCA_009993955.1. Classification (GTDB taxonomy): domain Bacteria; phylum Pseudomonadota; class Gammaproteobacteria; order Enterobacterales; family Alteromonadaceae; genus Paraglaciecola. Next base: position 47,771 of record JAACSL010000017.1, on the reverse strand, counting down.
ATTCTGTCGGCCAAAATTAGAGCACACGCCCGCACCCGCTTACTGAGTAAAAAAACCGCAGAACAAAACAAACAACTCTCTTTTTATCGCACAGCAGTAGAACGAGAACATAATATTATTGAACACATTTTTGCCAACGCCTTGTCGGTATCACCAGAACTCAGTGATTTAATCGATTTTGCCCTGGTACCTGAAAGCAATTTTAATGGTGATATATTTCTAAGCCATCGCAGTCCCTCTGGTGGCCTATATTTTTTAATGGGAGATTTCACTGGCCACGGTTTGGCCTCTGCTATTGGTGCTTTACCCGTCACCAAAGCGTTTGAGACCATGTCCAGAAAAGGGCTTTCATTGATGGAGATGGCACGTACTATCAATTCAACGTTGTTGCAGCTTTTGCCTGATGAAATGTTTTTTGCGGCGATTATGGTGGAAATTGGCGATACAGGGCGCAACATTGATGTGTGGAACGGTGGCATGCCGAGTTTGATTATGCAGAATCAAGATGGCCGCATAGTAAAACGCTTTCATTCACGGCATATGGCACTGGGCATACTCGAAGAAAAAGAGTTTGAGTGTCAAATTGAACGCTATGAAGCGGAATATGGCGATCGTTTAGTCGGCTTTAGTGACGGCGTGGTTGAAGTTGAAAACGACTTTGGGGTGATGCTGGGTGATGAGGGTATCGAGCAATGGTTACTTGAGAGTCCACAATGCGACACGGCACTGGTATTAGCCAATCTTGCTGACTATCAAGGGTCGTTTGTGCGCAAAGATGACGTTACCGTGGTAATTTATCGATGTAAACCGCTGCCTGACGTTGACCATGTGATACATGCCTCGCAGTTACCATTAAAAATCGATATTTGTTTAGATCATGAATTGATCAAAACCTCTGACCCTATTTTTGAACTGGTTAATCTGCTGACTAATCACCTGAGTTTGTATGGTATTCATTCAGAGGCTTACACCATCCTCAGTGAACTCTACAATAACGCCGTCGACCACGGTCTATTGCAACTAAATTCGGCAGTAAAAGAGACGGAAGACGGATTTTTCACGTATTTTGCAGAACGAAATAGCAAACTCGAGGCACTGTCCGAAGGTTCGGTATCGATTCACATCGATTATGCCCCTGCACACAAAAAAATCACGATTACGCTGACGGACAGCGGACAAGGGTTTGATATAAATACATTATCTCTGCAAGATGATTTAAGTAAAAGCTATGGGCGGGGCATTACCTTGCTCAGACGATTGTGTGAATCGGTAGAATTTTCAAATGAAGGTCGTACCGTCAAAGTGAGTTATTTGATTTAGGAATGTTATGTCATTAGAAATACGTGTCGCTGGGCCTCAGGATATTGAGGCTTTGGTGAGTTTTAATCAGGCCATGGCCTTAGAAACAGAAAACAAAGTATTGCAACTGGAGATCCTTCGGGCTGGCGTCAGTGCCATTATTCAGGACGAAAATAAGGGCTTCTACTTGGTGGCCGAGGCGAATGAGCAAGTAGTGGGCAGCTTAATGGTAACCACTGAATGGAGTGATTGGCGAAATGCCCAATTTTGGTGGATTCAAAGTGTGTATATCATTCCTTCAATGCGTCGTCAGGGTATCTACGCCAAGCTTTATGAACGCGTAAAAACATTGGCGGAAGCCCGCAATAATATCTGTGGATTTCGTTTATACGTAGAAAACGACAACTTTATTGCACAAAAAACCTATGAATCACTTGGCATGCAAGCCAGTCATTACCTCATGTATGAAGAATAAAACCACATAAAATGGGGAATCAATTTTAAACATGACTATTGCGATCATTGGCGCGGGTTTTACAGGTTGTTTAGTGGCGAAACACTTACAACAAGCCAACATCCCCTTTCATGTATTTGAAAAATCTCGTGGACGCGGCGGGCGCTTAAGCAACAAAAGACCAGCTTGGGGAGAGTTTGATGCAGGTGCCGCTGTGGTGCCTGTTTCTCGGCCAGATTTCTCAGAGTTTATGCAAACACTTGTTGAACAGGGTGTTGCACATGTGTGGCCGCAGCAAAGTTATGACTATGCAGAGCAACAGCTTAAGTCTCATGAAAGACAACGGCAAAGCTTCGTATTTTCACCCAAAATGAGTGCCATTTGTCAGACATGGTTGGCGGATGAGCACCTATCGTGTGAGAGTTTGTTAACGTCGGCGCGTTATGTGCCCGATCAAGGTTGGCTCGTGTGTATTAATGAAGAGTGGCGCCCCGAAGTGTATCAGCGCCTTGTCATTACCGTGCCTTGGCCACAAACAAAAACACTGTTAAGCCATATTTATCCGCATACTGTTTATCCCGATGTCAGCTGGTCGAGTTGCTGGTCCATCGGTTTCAAAATTGACGCAGTATTAACTACCCATGCTGAATTGATCTTGAGTCAAGATTGTCCAATCCAAAGCCTTATTCGTAACGATGCAAAACCGGGTCGCCAGCCACTGCCGGTGAACCAGAGTATTTGGGTTGCGCAACTGAATCATCAAATATCAGGTGAGTTGGGCAAAGAGGGACAGCAACAAGCTATGGCCCTTGCCAAAGCAGCAGTTGCGCAAGTCTTGAACATCAAAACGTGCAATATTCACGATGAGCTTGCGCACTTTTGGCGGTATGCAAGGTCGGAACAAGGACAAAAGCCTCTTGGCCTTATCCAACAGCCTAACGAAGGCTTATTGGCTGGGGGAGATTGGAGTTTTGGCGGGGCAGTGCAGGGGGCGTATCAAGCCGCAAAAAGCATTGCGCAACAACTTTTAACTTAGGGTGTTGGCTAAAAGCGTGGCGTAACCGAAGCGCTTTGAGCAAATAATTGGAATTGATTTAGTGTATCGAAAAATTCAAGAATGGTTTACCACTCAATGGCTGACTGTTGGCCAAGAGGACGTTGATGAAAACCATCAACTTGCGTTGGCAACCGCGGTTTTACTATACGAAGTGATGCGTTCTGATCATGAATATACCGCTAGTGAAGAACACACGTATAGGCAACAATTAGAACAGCATTTTTCACTCAGTCAGGTGGAGCTTGATACGTTGTGTGAACTCACTGTAGAAAAAGCAGAAAATGCTGTTGATTTTCAGCAGTTCACCAAAGTACTAAACGAGATGTGTGATCCCCAGCAAAAACGCGCCATCATGGAATCATTGTGGGCTGTTGCTTATGCAGATCATCAACTCAGTGCAGACGAAGAGTATACTATTCGTAAAATCGCCGATTTGTTGTTTGTGCCGCATAGTCAATTTATTCAGAGTAAATTAAAGGTACAAGAGCAAGGGCATTAAATGACCTTAATTATTCTGGTGTTGCAAATTAACGACATATTAAGTCACTGATAACTCAATAAATTAAATGTTGCTGTAGCGTGGTGTCACTAATACAAGACAGTATGCGGTCAAATTCTCGTGATTTTCTATCTCTCCTCATAAAACTCTCAATTTTATTTCTTAAAACATTGAAAAATAAAGAAAATATAAAACTGGCATAGTTTGTGAGGTGTGGCCTCTTGTAATCGTAAGAGTTTCGACTGGTTCCTCGAAACAACCCAAGGACGATAAGTACGGTGAAGGACGGGGGTGCAAGCTCTTAAAAGTGATTGGCTGTGATGGCGTTTGCAACTGATGGCACTCTGTTCCTTGGTATGGCTTCACGTCATATCGTAAACGGCAAGGATGCCCTTTTCCAAAGACGTAAACGTATTTGTCCGAGGTAATAACATGCGTATACACGTGATTAACAAAGGGCTGAGTATGCTGTTGTTACTGTTAAGCCCAATGACCATGGTAATGCCAACAATTGCCACCACAGATGCAGCGCTCATAAAAAAACTTGATTTAGATGGAGACGGTGAGATCGGCATCAAAGAAGCCGTTGCTAACCCGAGTTTGTTGGCGGCATTTGGCAAAATTGATACAGACTGCAGCGGCACGCTCAGTGTATCAGAACTTGCTTATTATGCGCGGCAAGTGGCAAGTCATGCACAGACACAACAAGTCAGTTATTAAATCACCATTACCTTGTAAATTGTTCGACTCAAGCTGCTGTTTTTAATTAAGCTGTGCATACGGAATATCGATGGAAAACTGGACGGTGTAATGCAACTTGGTTCACTACGACAACTTACACTAAGCAGTTTTGCGCTTGTTCTGGTGCCTCTGCTAATGCTGCTCGGTTACAGCCAAATCAAACTGAGTAAAGTGGGGCAAATTGCCACAAACGAAGCAGAGTATTCCGTCTCTGTTGTGCGTAAAGTGAGCAAAATGGAGAGCATTTCTAACGACGTTGAACGTTTAATCAAACAATTCCAAGTATTAAAAAACCCCGCACTGCACGAGCTTGCGACTAAGCTCATTAAGCGTTTTGCTGATTTACAAAGCAGTATTTGTATTGAACTTACTGACCAGACAGTCTGTATGGCTCTGCAAGAACGTCTTACCTGGTTAGCGCAATATTCTCTGTCTGACGATGTACTGTTATTGGATGCTCAACTCGCCGACTTTAAAAAAACATTGGGCGATTTGACAGAACAAATTGAAAGCATGTTAGATGCAAAGATCGCTTCACAGCAGGCCTATGTGAGTTCGATTCAACAGGCACAAGTGTGGTTAACGGTAATTTTAATCAGTATTTCACTGCTATTAATTTTGTTTGGCACGCGAGTTATCCTCAACCCAGTCGAAAAGTTGGAACGAGTTATTCAAGCGATATCTCGCCAAGAGAGCTCGCTGCCACCCATTTCAAAATCTGGACCTCAGGAACTCATCAAACTTGAGAAAAAATTACATCGTTTAGCGGCAAGATTGGAGCAGTTAGAAAATTTGAGGACGGCTTTGTTACGCCACGCCTCGCATGAACTGAAAACCCCTTTAGCCAGTATCAAAGAAGGCTGTTCATTGCTGAGCGAACAAGTTGTTGGTGGCTTAAATGATCAACAGATAGAAGTACTGTCGTTGCTCAATAGTAGCACGGATAGGCTGAATTTGCTTATCACCCAACTACTGGATTACAACATTCTGTTACAGCAAGCCAAGCCAGTGATTGAAGAGCTCGACAGTCAGAGTTTATTTGACGCTTTTATCACCGATAATGCTTTGGCTATTCAACAGCATAATAACCAAATTTCCCTACAAGTTGATATTGATACCGTGATGGCTGATCCCACCCTGTTAAGGCGTATATTGGACAACCTGTTATCTAACGCTTTGGCTCACGGCAGTAAGGGCAAAGTGATTGTTATGCACCTGTATCTTGAGCAAGGACAACAAATTCTCGACGTGGCAAACCAAGGTAAAAAAGTGTCAGAAGAACAACGACAATTATTATTTCAACCTTTTAGTCGTGGCAATAGTAAGCGGAATGACAGAGTGATAGGCTCTGGGCTCGGCTTGTCAATCGTGGCTGATTGTGCGCGAATGATGCAAGGAAAAGCAGAAATAGTCGATGTCCCCAACGCAGACTTTTGTGTGCGCGTCACCATACCTTTAACCGAGACCTTATCATGAAGTACAAAATGCCCTTGCTTGCAGCGATGACAATGATGTTGAGCGCATGCGAACTGCTGCCCAAAAATATGCAAGGTTTGTTAAAGAAAGAGGGGGCAGAACCAGCCGTTGTTGATGCGCAGTTTTGTATCTCGTCGACGACTGAAGTGGCGGTAGAACAAAATTGCAACATGAACTATTGGCTAGACTACTGGAGTGCCATTGAAAACAGTACTTGGTCACAACGGAAGGCTAAAATTGATGCTCTAGGTGATGATATTGACGCTGTTTTGCGGAAAATATTGCTCAGTCAGGGAAAGGGAACGCCATACAACAGTCGCTTACGTGCGCAAAGTTGGATTGAAGGGCTACTGCCAAAAGTCACACCACAAATGCGCAATTTTCTCTCTGTCGCCATTTATCAACCCAGTCAAGAATTATTAGAAATGGAGTCAGCACTGGTCACAGTTGGCAAGCTAAATTCGTCTTTGTCAGCAATAAATGAACAACAAAAACAAATGTTGGATAAACAAAAAAATCAAATCGAGGCCCTACTAAAAATCGAAGCCACGATAATGGACAACGGTAATGGAGATAAATGATGAGTAATGTCGATATAACGCAGCCCAGTGTGCTCTTGGTTGACGATGATGAGAGTTTACTCAGACTGATGACGATTCGTCTGCAAGGTGAAGGATACCAAGTACAAAGTGCCGAGGGCGGCAAAGAAGCGTTGCGTTTGCTCAATACCACAAACTTCGATGTGGTGTTGAGTGATTTACGTATGCCAGGGATTGATGGCCTGAGTTTATTTGAAGATATCATGTCGAATGGTAAAGATGTGCCGGTTATCCTTATGACAGCCCATGGCACCATTCAAGACGCGGTAGAAGCAACCCAGCGCGGTGTTTTTGGGTTTCTCACTAAACCTATTGATCATGATGAATTACGTGCCTTACTCAAAAAGGCGGTCAGTCAAACCCAGACCCTCCAAAAAGGCAGTTGGTGTGAGCAAATCATTACCCGTTCTTTGCACATGGAACAATTGCTCGATCAAGCCTACCGTGTTGCTCAACGAGATGTGAGTGTACTCATTTCAGGAGCGAGTGGTACAGGCAAGGAATTGTTGGCAAAAGCCATTCACAAGGCCAGCAAACGTGCCAACAAAGCATTTGTTGCTATAAACTGCGGTGCGCTGCCAGAAAATTTGCTTGAATCAGAGCTCTTTGGGCATGCCAAAGGAGCGTTTACCGGTGCAGTGAATGAACACAATGGCCTATTCAAAGAAGCGGATGGTGGCACGCTATTTTTAGATGAAATTGGTGATATGCCAATTACGTTGCAGGTAAAATTGCTGCGCGCCTTGCAAGAACAGATGATCCGCCCTGTGGGCAGCAGTAAACAGATCCCCATCAATGTTAGGGTGATTTCAGCCACACATCGAAATTTGAATACTGAAATGGAAGAGGGCAATTTCCGCGAAGATTTATATTATCGCTTAAATGTGGTGAACATTACGCTGCCCTCATTGCGTGAACGCGCGGAGGATATTCCGCTCTTGGCGCGATTTTTACTCAAGCAAAGTGCTGAACGTCACGAAGTTAAGGTGACCCGCTTTTCTGATGATGCCATGCAAATCTTAACAACCTGCATGTGGCCGGGCAATGTGCGGCAACTCGTCAATGTCGTTGAACAGTGTGTGGCGCTCACCCAAGCACCCGTGATCGGCGCACATCTCGTTGAACAAGCGTTGTCTGCGTCAGAGCAGCGCTGGCCAACTTTGACAGAGGCGAGGGATGCCTTTGAGCAACAATATTTATTGAAGTTGCTCAAAATGACTGATGGTAATGTGACCCGTGCCGCGGAACTGGCCGGGCGAAATCGCACTGATATGCACAAGTTGATGAAAAAACACGAATTGCACTCTGTGGATTTTAAACGCGATTAAGGCACTTACATCTGTGTTGCCAAGAACTTGATTGCTACAGCCAGGGGCTGATACTCAAAACACCGCAAAATGACGATTTCAGCCTGTCGCAGACTGTTGATTCGGGCGAGTTGCAAAGCAATCTATCTTGGGTTTTCGGTTTTTGAGGTGGTACCGCCATGCTTACACACTGCTGCTGTGTTTAAATCGCTTTTCATTCCCGCTGAAACGCGCATTTTGCAGTTATTTGGGTATACAATACGGTAAATTTTTGTAGTTACTCATTTAATTCATCATGCGAATTGCTTTAGGAATAGAATACGACGGCGCCGCCTACTCAGGTTGGCAGCGCCAAAATCATGCTAAAAGTGTGCAGCAGTGTGTGGAAACCGCATTAAGTAAAATAGCCGATCATGAAGTGAAAGTGACCTGTGCAGGAAGAACCGATGCCGGGGTGCATGCGACCGCGCAGGTGGTACATTTCGATACTGAATGCATACGTCATGAAAATGCCTGGACCTTTGGTATGAATCGTTTTTTACCTGATAACATTGCTATTCGCTGGGCTCAAGTGGTTGATGATGATTTTCATGCCCGATTTTCGGCGTTTGCCCGCCGTTATCGCTACCTCATTTACAATCACAATTTACGCAATAGCATTCTCTCGTCTGGGGTGACAACATTTTACGCGCCACTTGATCACGTACTGATGCATGAAGCGGCGCAAGCCTTGGTTGGGCGCCATGATTTCAGTGCTTTTCGAGCGGTCAACTGCCAATCCCATACCGCCGTGCGTGAGATTTCCCATATTCGCGTGTCTCGCATGGGGCAATATGTCATGATAGATGTGCAAGCCAATGCGTTTTTACATCACATGGTACGCAATATAACCGGTTCGCTGTTGATGATTGGCAAGGGTGAGCAACCCGTGGATTGGATGCATACTTTGTTACTTGGGCAAGACCGTACTAAGGCGGCGGCAACGGCAAAACCAAACGGTTTGTACTTAGTTGATGTATTGTATCCAGAGAAATTCGCAATACCAAAACAACCACTTGGCCCATTATTTATGCCCGATGACAACTTCTAAGACCAGTTTTACATTCTTAGAAAAAGAATGTTGTGCTTTAATGTCGCGCCATTTAGCCTATGGGTGTGTCGAGCTAGCCTGTCAGCCGGTTTTATTTGTTCATGGGCCGTTTTAGTTAAATTAGGATCCTAAACATGAGTTGGATAGAAAAAATACTGCCACGCACCAAGTCAGCGACAAAAAGCAATGTACCGGAAGGGATCTGGACGAAGTGTGATGAGTGCGACGCAGTGTTATATAAAACTGAATTAGAAAAGCAACTTGGTGTATGCCCCAAGTGTAACCATCATATGCGCATCAGTGCGCGCGCTCGCATCAATCATTTTCTTGACCAAAATGAACGCAGTGAGCTTGGGGCAAATCTTGAGCCTCAAGACATCTTAAAGTTTAAAGATTCTAAAAAGTATAAAGAGCGCATTGCTAGCGCCCAAAAAGCAACCAACGAAAAGGATGCCTTGGTGGTAATGCGCGGTAAACTGAAAGGTATGCCCGTGGTGGTGGCGGCCTTTGAATTTGCATTCATGGGCGGTTCAATGGCATCCGTTGTGGGTGCACGCTTTGTGGTGGCAGTTGAAGCCTGTTTAAAACACAATCTACCGCTTATTTGTTTTTCCACCAGTGGTGGCGCACGGATGCAAGAAGCCTTGTTATCACTTATGCAAATGGCAAAAACCAGTGCAGCACTCGCTAAAATGAGCGAAAAAGGTTTGCCTTATATTTCAGTGTTAACGGATCCCACCATGGGCGGTGTATCTGCCAGTTTAGCCATGTTAGGTGATATTAATGTTGGGGAACCAAAGGCTTTGATTGGTTTTGCTGGTCCACGGGTTATTGAGCAAACAGTGCGTGAGACCTTGCCACAAGGTTTTCAACGTAGTGAATTTTTGCTTGAAAAAGGCGCCATTGATCTCATCATCGATCGGCGTGACATGCGTGAACGTTTATATAATATTTTGTCGATGTTACACCATCAACATCACTGAGATATGACCACAATACAAGCAATACCGACCACTGGGCAGGATCAGTGGTCTCTTCCTCAGTGGCTGAATTATCTCAGCTCCATACATCCCCAGAATATTGCCATGGGCTTAGATCGTGTCAGTCAGGTCTGGGCTCGACTTGCCATCGATTTCCAAAACAAACCCATCGTTACCGTCGCGGGTACAAATGGCAAAGGCACTACCTGTGCAATGCTTGAACAAGCCTTGTTATTGCAAGGTCGAACGGTGGGTGTCTTCAGTTCTCCGCATATTCTTGATTATCGAGAGCGAGTGCGGATCAATGGGCAGATGGTCGATGCAAAGCAGCACTGCGCTGCATTTTTGAGGATTGAACAAGTCCGACAATCAGTACCTCTGACTTATTTTGAGTTTGGCACCTTACAAGCCTTAGTGCTCATTGATTCAGCTGATGTCGATGTCATTGTATTAGAAGTAGGCTTAGGGGGTAGGTTAGACGCGGTCAACATTATTGATCCAACGATCGCCGTGATCACCAGCATTGATCTCGACCATCAAGAATGGTTGGGGGATACACGCGAAGCCGTTGCAGTGGAGAAAGCGGGCATTATGCGCCGTAGCATTCCCGTGGTGATTGGCGAACCATTGCCCCCTCAACCCTTGCAAGATATTTGTAATGCACTGGCAGTAGACGCACATTGGCAAGGTCGTACCTTTCATTATACAAATGACAGGGGCCAATTTTATTGGTCTGACCGCACACATCGCACGGGTCCTCTGCCGATGCCGAAAATTCCTGCGCAAAATGCGTCGACTGCCTTGGCTGTTATGCGATTGTTGAATCTTGATATGTCAGATGCTTCGCTAAGTGAAATCTTGAGGCTGACCCGTTTACCTGGACGTCGTCAGATTATTCAACACCACCCGCTGGTGATGTTGGATGTCGCCCATAATCCACAAGCAGGTAGATTATTGGCAGCAGATTTAGCCACCATGCCCAGCCAACGGATCCACATGGTTGCAGGTATGTTAGCGGACAAAGACATACAAAATACCTTGTTACCCATGTTAACACTGGTTGACAACTGGTATGTTGCTAATCTCGATGTGCCACGCGGTGCAAGCGCTAAGCAACTGGCTGAAGTATTAAAAGATGCAGAAACAGTGTTAGAATTTGAATCCGTTGTTCAGGCTTATCATGCCGCGCTGCTGCAAGCTAAGCCTGATGATGTGGTTGTTGTAATGGGTTCGTTTTATACCGTAGCAGAGGTACTTCAGTTGCAAGAGGTTAAATAAAGTGTCATCAGCATTACAAAATCGACTCGTTGGTACCGTGATACTTGTGGCGCTAGCTGTCATTTTTTTACCGGATTTATTAGATGGTAAAAAAGAATCTAAGCCAGCGCTATTTGTTGAATTGCCCCCTAAACCGGCCATGCCCAAAGTAGTCATGCCTGAGGCATTTGATGTGGAAAAGAATCAGCAATCGGCGACTCGTCGAGTAGAAATTGTTGATGAAACGGCACAAGATGAGGTTGATACTCAACAGCAACTGGCGGCAAATCCAGACATACAGGTTGAGCAAGGCCCGGCCGAAAACGTTGCAGAGAACGATGAATCGCAAAAAAATTCCCTTGCCCAAGGCACCGTGATTGCGAGTGAGCAAGAAAAACTGCAGCTAAATGCTGGGTGGGTGGTGCAACTTGGCAGTTTTAAGCATCAGAAAAATGTACGGGAATTGCTGACCGTGCTGGAGAAGAGTGGCTATCGTGCATTCAGTCGTCCAGTACAAACTAATGCTGGTCAGTTAACCAAAGTGTTTGTTGGCCCAGATCTACAAAAAGAAAAGTTAGAAAAAGCCTTATCGCACCTCAAAGAAATCACCAATTTGCAAGGACGTATCACGCCATTCACTGTGCAATAGATGTTGGGCTCGGCGATATTCTCTCGCGTTAACATTGTTGCAAAATTTTGCAAGATTTTGCCTATTCCATTTGATAGAATGCGCGCGGTTTCAACCTGTTGCAAGTGAGCTATCATGAACAGCCAGTCCTTACGTGGCCTTGTTTGATGAATCTTTTGAATTGGATCGACTACGCCATTATTGGCGTGATTTTACTCTCCACGGTCATCAGCTTAATCCGTGGATTTATCAAAGAAGCAATATCGTTGGGCATTTGGTTCAGCGCATTTTTTATTGCTAGCCAGTTTTACTCAGACCTTGCCCTGCATCTCACTAACTTTTCCGATCCGATGATCCGCAATGGCGTTGCCATAGCGATTCTGTTTGTTGCTACCTTGATTTTAGGTGGATTAATAAACTATCTCATCGCGCAACTCGTTGAATTTACTGGCTTAAGTGGCACCGATAGAGCATTAGGGGCGGTGTTTGGGATTTTACGTGGTGTGTTAATTGTGAGTGCAATGCTATTTTTTATGGATTCTTTTACCCCATCAGCGAGCGCTGATTGGTGGCAAACATCGCTGCTTATTCCAGAATTTCGTGTGATCATTGAGTGGTTTTTCGAGTATTTGCAAGGCAACTCAAGCTTTATCAAACCCATTTAAAAAAGGTAACTAAGATGTGCGGTATTGTCGGAATTGTTGGAAAGAGCCCAGTTAATCAAGCGTTGTACGATGCATTAACTGTTTTACAACATAGAGGTCAGGATGCTGCTGGCATTGTTACGGTTGACAAAGGGGTATTTAATTTACGCAAAGACAACGGTTTAGTCAGGGATGTATTTCATACACGTCATATGCTCAGACTTACCGGACAATTAGGTATTGGCCACGCACGTTATCCCACGGCCGGTAGTTCTAGCTCAGCCGAAGCACAACCGTTTTATGTTAACTCTCCTTTTGGTATTGCCTTTGCGCATAATGGTAATTTGACCAATGCCCAAGAGTTGCATGAAGAGGTCACTAAAAATGCCAGACGTCACATCAATACCACGTCTGATTCTGAACTCCTACTCAATATCATCGCCCATGAACTGCAACGTACCAGCGGCATGGTGCTTAGCCCAGAAGAAGTATTCACCGCAGTGGCTGCGGTGCATAAAAAAATTCGTGGTGCTTATGCTGTCGTCGCGGCCATTATTGGCAATGGTATGTTGGCTTTTCGTGATCCTTTTGGTATTCGTCCGCTTGCCTTGGGTAAGCGCAAAACAGAGTTTGGTGACGAATACATGGTTGCCTCAGAGAGCGTGGCCTTGGATGCCGTCGGTTTTACCTTTATTCGTGATGTAGCGCCCGGTGAGGCCATATACGTGACAGAGTCCGGTGAACTTCACACCCAACAGTGTGCGCACAATCCAGTCAATGCACCGTGTATCTTTGAGTTTGTGTATTTTGCTCGCCCAGACTCCTTCATAGATGGTATCTCAGTGTATGCCTCGCGGGTCAATATGGGGCGAAAACTAGGCAAAAAAATTGCGCGCGAATGGGCAGATATTGAAATTGATGTGGTTATTCCTATTCCTGAGACCTCAACTGACGTGGCACTGCAGATTGCCATTGAATTAAATAAACCTTACCGTCAGGGTTTTGTTAAAAATCGCTATATTGGCCGTACCTTTATCATGCCAGGTCAAACCCAAAGACGTAAGTCAGTGCGGCGCAAACTGAACGCTATTCCATCGGAATTCAAAGATAAAAGTGTTTTGCTAGTGGATGATTCGATTGTAAGAGGTACCACTTCTGAGCAAATCATTGAGATGGCAAGGGAATCAGGAGCGAAAAAAGTATATTTCGCGTCAGCCGCACCAGAAATTCGCTTCCCCAATGTGTATGGCATTGATATGCCCTCAGCTAATGAATTGATAGCCTACGGACGTGAAATTGATGAAGTGAGTGAGTTAATTCGAGCAGACGGTCTGATATTTCAAGATATCAGCGATTTGATTGAGGCGGTGCGTGAACTTAATCCTGCCATTACCCGTTTTGAAACCTCAGTATTTGATGGTAACTACATTACTGGTGATATAAACCAAGCATATTTGGAGCGCATTGACAGCATGCGCAATGAGGGGGCAAAAACTTCAGGTATACAGACGGAATTGAGTAATCTTGAAATGCATAATTTGTCGAGTAACTAATTTCGTTATAAGCATTAAAAAAGGCCAGTCACCCGAGTGACCTGGCTTTTTTTTGTGATCCTTGTAAGCTAGTGAGTATACACTGGGCCAAGACCTGAGCTAATGAGGATGACAGCGGCTGCCATCAAAATGGCCAAAAGCACCAAACCGCAAGTCACCACCGAACTGGCATAGATAAAGCCTTTTTCTTCGGGAATATGCATCAATATCGGGGTGCCAGAGTAAAGTAAATATACCGAGTAGGTTAAGCCAACCAAACCGACTAACATCACAAACCACAAGACGGGATAAAAACAAGCAAATCCCACCATGAAAAGTGGCGTTGCAGTGTAAGCCGCTAATTCGAGAGATTGTGTATAGGTAGGGCTGGCATCAAATGCTTTGGCCAGTTCATGGATTAAAATCGCTAAGGCAACCACGCCGGTCATTAAGCCAAAGTACATACCAATGCTCATCAGCATGGCACTGCCTTTAGTCAGCTTAATAATGTCACCAACCCCGATGCTCCAGCCAAGATGGGCAGCAGCATAGTAACTCACAATAGACGGAATAAGTGACACAATCGCGATATGACTCAAGCTGTAAAAGTAACTCTCATGCTTGCGATCAATGCTATGCCACTCTTCTTTGGGGTGGGTATATAAACCCCATAGGTGATTCAGTATCATTTCAGCGCCTCCTTCGGCTTTTATTCGTATTAGTTATGACAAACCAAAGACTTACAAATAATTAACAAGTTGTTAACGCTAGTCTCTTTTACCTGATTAATGCAGTCAATACTTATGTTCAAAATGTATGCAATTAATCAACAAACCTCAGCTTTTTGGTTGTTGTTGGCGGTTTAGCCTTAGATAAACCATAGACATGAACGTAGGTAGTAAGACAGTGAAGTTGGCATGGTATTTCTGTTATCATAAACGCAGTATGAAACTCACTATTTAATCAGTGAGGCCCATAACGGTTAAAGCTCAAACCCAAGATTATTCAGTGCTCAGAAATGAAGGCATGTGAATACTATTTTTAATAGACAATCAATCTATGAATATTGCAGCACTGCTCCAACCTATTAACACATTCTTACTTTGCCCAAGCCCAGACGCTTGGATAGAGGAGGCTATCAAACCTAAAAATGCGGCGATGCTGCTGATTGATCATGCCAATTGTGAGCTTAAAGCTGCCCAAACAGCCATGTGGTTGATCCGCAAATATGCTGTAGACAAGGAGAGTGGGGAAGCGTTATTAACGTGGCTTAAACCATACGAAGACTACGTATATCGTAAAGTTGGAAATGGAGATTTCAGTCAACATGCCGCCTTGTCTAAGAAACTAATTAGTAAATCGGATTTTGTTTTTGGCGATGAATTAGTGGATAAAATGGTGTTGTTGATTAAGGAAGAACTGCATCATTTTGCTCAAGTGCTGGAGATCATGCACAGCCGCGGAGTCGAATATGCCAACGTCACTGCATCGGGTTATGCCCGTGGGTTGATGAAACACGTGCGCACCCATGAACCTGCTACCTTAATCGACAAACTAATCTGTGGCGCGTTTATCGAAGCGCGTTCCTGCGAGAGGTTCGCCAAATTAGCGCCTCATCTTGATACGCAATTAAGCAGTTTTTACGTGTCCTTGTTGCGCTCGGAGGCACGTCATTTTGAAGATTATTTGGGCTTAGCTCAGCGCATCGCTCAGCATAATATTGACGATAGAATTGGTTTTTTTAGACAGCAAGAGGCGACACTTATTCACGCCGATGACCCGCATTTTCGCTTTCATAGCGGAATGCCGGTTGAGCGAGTGGTGCAGTTGGAAACTGACGTGGTCGCTTAGGTTAATTGCTGCCCCGATAAATCTGTGAATTTTTCATGGAAACTTTGGTATCACTCCACATTGCATTGGCCGGAATGTAGTCACTGGCGGCGGCAACCACCGTATTGTCAGCCAGAGAAATGAGGCGTAGATTAACCAAAACACTGTTTTCGAGCTCACTATATGTGCCGGTCAAAAAGTACTCTGGGTTGATCGTTTGCTTAAGTGCCGCCACATCCCGACTTAACATCACGTCTTGATCTTGATGCATTTTAATCGCTGGCATCGTTTTATATTCGAGTACACGCAAACCAGCCTGAGTGGATAGGGTGATCAAACTTTCCTGAATTTGTTGCCCTAAACCCGGCAAAGATTGGCCGCTTTGTAAATCGATAGGCAAGATGGTTCCAACGGCCACAGACTTACGCAAATCAATGGCACCCGCCGTGTTCAAAAGCTGACTGGTTAAGCGTTGCACGTAATAGTGCATCGTTGTAGGTTGTGCCATGCTTGTTCTGCTTGCTACTGGGGCTTGATTGTTTGCTTCAGGCTCTAACCAGCTTGCACAAGCACTGAGCAATACACTGCAAATGCACAAAATAATACACTTTTTCATCTCACTGACCTGATTTGCTTATCTATTTCGCTGCTGTCTGTAGCGGGTAATTTAGCAAGTAAAGTGCCAATCTGATGAGTTAACAGCTATTGGTTGCCAAGTAAAAGTGGGGGATTAGATTTGCCCCTTATTCATAAAATCGACATACTAAACGCTGAATTGAGCAACGGATAGATTGGCTGTTATGCAAACTTTAGAATTACTGTTAAGTCGCAGTTCTCAACCTCGTCTGCAAAGTCCCGCACCAAATGAAGAAGCCTTGCAGAACATATTACATGCTGCAATGCGCGCTCCTGATCACGGTAATTTAACCCCTTGGAAGTTTATCGTGGTGGAAGGCGAGGGCTTAATTCGTCTAGGTGATTTATTTGAACAAGCGGCCATCGACGCTGGCCTGAGTGAAAAAGAAGTAATCAGAGCCCCGCAGTTGCCGCAACGTGCACCCATGATCATTGTGGTAGTAGCGAACTATCATGATCATCCAAAAGTACCGTGGATAGAGCAGGTAGCATCTGCATCTTGTGCGGCCTATGCCATGCAATTAGCCGCGGATGATCAAGGCTACGCGAGTATTTGGCGCACCGGCTTTTTCAGTCAAAGCCCGGTGGTGAAAAACGCGTTTTCTCTGGCCGATCAAGATGAGATAGTGGGTTTTTTATACATGGGCAGCCCCGCCGCTGACCCCGTTAGTAAACCAGCGAGGGCTATGCACGAATTTGTTGAATATTGGCGTTAAGCTATTCTTCTTCGTCCACTGGCATGATGGCAGCGCGGGGTTTTCGTTTTGGCGGTAAATTACCCGCTTCCACACCTTGCATAGTATTGACACGTTTGGGCGCAGGTTTCACTTGGGTGGTCGTCACTTGCTTGGTAGTGGCATTTTGCTCAACTGGGGCTTCCTGAATTTGACGGGGCGGGCGTAGACCTTTGAACTTAGCGCTTAGACCGGGGATGGCGCTGAATTCAATCTGTTGTTGCAGGAAATCTTTAATCAACAAATAACTCGGCCAATCTTTTGGTCCCACTAATGATACCGCCATGCCTTTATTGCCTGCGCGACCCGTGCGTCCAACCCTGTGTACGTATTCATCGGCCAGCTTGGGTAAATCGAAGTTAATCACCAAGGCCACATTCAGCAAATCTAAACCTCGTGAGGCCACGTCGGTGGTGACCAGTATATGCTGTTGACCGCGGCTAAATTCGTTCATGATGTTGCTGCGTTGTCCCTGAGTGAGCTTGCCACTTAAGGCAATACTGTGCATGCCTTGCTCATTTAATAAGATGGATAATCTTTCGGTATCCGCCCGTGTGGCCGTAAATATGATGATTTGCCGAAAGTTTTTTTCCGCCATAATTTTTGTCAACAAGGCTTCTTTGTGGGTCACGTTGTCAGCCAAAATAAAACGTTGCTCGATGTCGACGTGCTCTTCACTGGCGGAACCAACAGTGATGCGTTGTGGCGCTTTCAAGAGGTTTTTAGTCAGGTAATGTAGCTCGGCATTATCCAAAGTGGCAGAAAACATCATAGTTTGACGTTTCCGATGATCAGCCGCTTTGTCAATAAGCTTTAACTGAGGTGCAAACCCCAAATCTAACATGCGATCGGCTTCATCTAAGATCAACAGTTCAAGACCGTTTAGGTACAGGGATTTATCGACTAAATGGTCTGCCACTCGTCCAGCGGTACCTACGATAAACTGGGGATAGTGTTTCAACGCTTTGACTTGATCATTAAAATTTTCACCACCCAATACCAAAGCAGCCCGCAAAGATTGTTTCCCCAATAAACCCTTCAGCTGTAAAAAAACTTGTTTGGCCAGTTCTCGTGTGGGTGCCAAAATCAATACCCGAGGATCGCGACGGCTCAAGGGGGCTTGTGTGAGGACTCGGTGTACAGCAGGCAGTAAAAAAGCCAAGGTCTTGCCAGAGCCGGTTTTAGATGACGCGATAAGATCACGTCCAAGTAGGGCATAAGGGATGGCTAATTGCTGGATCTCAGTAGGTGTGGTTAAACCCTTGAGATCCAGCGCCTTGTGTAAAGCATGGTGAAGCGGTAAGTCAGAAAATTGCAAAATAGCTGTCTCAAAATACGCAATGTCCGAATTATACCTAGCTCTGGGTATTTCGTGGCATTTAATTTTACACTTGCATCTCTGGCACGTTGGCAGTGACAATTAACTTGCCAGCTGTTTTGCTAATAATCTCTTCAGTACTGACGCCGGGGGCTCGCTCTAACAAATGAAAGGCCCCTTCTTTTACCTCTAATACCGCCAAGTCGGTGATGATCTTATTGATACAGTTCACCCCGGTTAACGGCAATGTGCAGTCTGAAAGCAACTTGGAATTGCCGTGTTTATCTGCATGGGTCATGGTGACAATAATGTTGCGCGCCCCAGCCACCAAGTCCATTGCGCCGCCCATACCCTTTATTAATTTTCCAGGGATCATCCAAGAGGCAATATTGCCGTGTATATCTACTTCGAATGCCCCCAACACAGTCAAATCAACGTGCCCACCACGGATCATGGCAAAGCTTTCGGCTGAGGAAAAAATCGACGCGCCTGTTGCCGCTGTGACAGTTTCTTTACCGGCATTGATCATGTCGGCGTCGACCTGTGTTTCTGTGGGGTAGGGTCCCATGCCCAATAAACCATTTTCAGACTGGAGCATGACTTCCATATTTTTAGGAACATAATTAGCCGCCAGCGTCGGGATCCCAATACCAAGATTTATATAAGCGCCATCATAAAATTCCTGGGCGACCCGTTTTGCGATTTGTTCACGATTTAATGCCATAGCGATGCCTATACCTTTGCCGTTGAGAGAACTTTACGTTCAATCCGTTTTTCAAATTTACCCACAATCACTCGATTGACATAAATGCCTGGGGTGTGAATGCTGCTCGGCTCAAGTTCACCCGGTTCAACTAATTCCTCCACTTCAAGCACCGTTATTTTCCCAGCAGTCGCCGCCATGGGGTTGAAGTTTTGTGCCGTATGTCGGTAGATGCAGTTGCCATATCTGTCCGCCTTCCAGGCTTTGACGATGGCAAAATCACCGGTGATAGCGCGCTCCATGAGATACTGGCGACCTGAAAATTCACGCACCTCCTTGCCTTCGGCAACAGGTGTGCCTACGCCAGTAGCGGTAAAAAAGGCGGGAATACCAGCGCCACCAGCGCGCAAACGTTCCGCTAATGTGCCTTGTGGGGTGAGTTCAACCTCTAATTCACCGCTAAGCAGTTGTTGCTCAAACAGAGCGTTTTCGCCCACGTATGAAGAAATCATTTTTTTAATTTGTTTTTTCTCGAGCAACAGCCCTAAACCAAAACCATCTACCCCACAATTATTTGATACCACGGTTAAACCTGTTGTACCCATGCGCTGTATTTGCGCAATTAAGCCTTCAGCGATACCACATAATCCAAAACCGCCAGAAATGACGGTCATGTTATCGCTAAGACCGTCTAAGGCCTCTGCATAACTGCCTACTACTTTATTAAATCCTGCCATGTTTGTTCCTCAAAAAAACCTTCGTGTTAGTGTATTGTCTTGTTTGTAATAGTAAAATTGAATTTATCTAGCTATTAATAAATAATATTTATTAATAGCTAGCAAGATTAAGTGAAAAAACATGAGTACAATTTCCATCAGACAGCTGCAAGCGTTTATCTGTGTAGCCCGTTCGTCGACTTTTGCCGAAGCAGCAGAAAAAATGTTTTTGTCACAACCGGCCTTGTCAACCGCCATCAAAAAAATGGAAAGCCAACTCGGTGGCCCCTTATTTTCAAGAACCACACGTAAAGTTGAACTCAGCCCGGAAGGGCAAACATTTTTGCCTGTGGCAATACGCCTGATGAACGATTGGGACAGTGCCATCATGGATGTGCATAATTTGTTTGCCAAAGGTCAGGGTAAGCTCTCACTGGCGGCGATGCCATCTTTTGCTGCTGGGCTGTTACCCAGTTTATTGGCACAGTTTCATCAGAGTTACCCCAATATTAAAATCTCGGTAAATGACGTTGTCATGGAATCGGTTCTGCACCAAATTCGAGATGGTCGGGTAGAACTGGGTTTTAGTTTTGAACATGACCAACTGGAGGGTTTAACGTTTTATCCGCTGTTTAACGATGAATTTATGGTCGTCCTCAATGCTGGTCATCCTTTGGCGCATTGTAGTCATCTGAGTTGGGCAGATATATGTGACTTTCCCTTTGTGGCCATGAACAATGATTCGTCGATTCGGCGCTGGATTGACAGCTACCTTCAGGAACAAAAATTGCGGCTTAATGTGGTGGCTGAAGCAGGCCAGTTAGCTACCTTAGGTCGCTTGGTAAAACATGGTTTGGGAATATCGGTGGTACCTTGTTTATGCAGTGAGCAAATGCAAAATGAAGGACTCGTTTGTTTGCCATTTGTCAACAGTGGCCTGCAGAAACGGGTTGGTATGGTAAAAAGTAGTCGGGGTACGTTGTCAGTGGCGGCACATGCATTTTGGCATTGGGTGGAGCGGCATAATCAGCAAATTGATCCTCCCACAAAATAGATTAGGCCTCTACCATTTCTTCTTCTGGGAAAACAATTCGTCAAGTTCGTTGCGTTCTGATTCTTGGCGCTTCTTCACATGCTGACTGTTAGCATCGCGCAAATTATCTTGGATATTGAGGAGCTGCTCTTCCAACTGAGCTTGGCGAGTTATCACATAGTCATCGGGATTGGGCTGAGCGGCGAGGGCACCAATGGCTTTTTCAAGGCATTGCCGGGCCGATCCAATCTGATTATTTTTCAAGGCAACATCACCTCGGCGGATCAAGGTATCAACATTGGCTCTTAGCTGCATCCGCTCCAGTAGTTTGTCTTCTTGCACAAAGATCCGGCTGTCAATTTTGCCTTTTTTGAATTCTGAGCGCAGTACCGCCCGCATGTTTTTGATCCCGCGGATAAACTGAATCACTTGTTTATCATTTTGTGGCAGTTGAAAGGCCTCTTCTGATGGCGGTGGTTGCTCGACATTCAAGGCTTGCATGCTAGTTTCGTAGTTTTTGATCCGTTCCTTAATATCCGAGGCACCTGGGGTGAGTTGGTTAATGACTTTCAAGGCGCTGAGCGCGCGACGTTGCAAAATAAAGAGGAGGCGTTGGGTGACTGGTATGTGTTGGGCAGCCATTAAAGTGGACTCAGTGTCGTCGATAATGCTTTTGTTTCTAGCAATTTCGTTGCGTCGTTCTAATTCAATTTTGTTGCGATGTTGCTGAATGGCATTCACCACCACTGCGATCAGCACCAAGGCTAAAATTAATACTACAATAATTACGAACAATGGTTTTCTCTCTTTATTGCTTTATTTATTCAAGATTTATCGCCAATCATCAAGGTAACATTAATGTAAATACACTGCCGCCCAACTTGCCGCCATTTTGCAAACTAATCAACCCATACTTCTCGTCTTTGCTGTGGGCTTTGGCGATGAGCCTAGCAAAAAACAACCCAAGCCCAGTTCTACCATGACTGATGTCAAAGTCGAGTAGTTCGCTTTTGTTGGCCTCCAACATGGCCACGGGATAACCCGGACCGTCGTCATGCACACTGATCAATAATTGATCGTCCTGTGTGCCCACCGTTAGCAAAATATTCCCCTGACAGTAACGCATGGCGTTAATCAACATATCGTTGAGCAGAATACAAATCAAATCTAAATCAAGATACCAACTTAGGTTATCGACCAGTTCTACCTTCAGACTAATATTTTTATGTTTGAGATAGCTAGCATTGGTGGCAAGTACTTCGTCGATTACATCATCAAGATAATGCTGATCAATATTAATTGGCAGGTTTTTCAGTCCAGCCCGATACAGTGATAACAGTTGCACTAAGCCTGTGTTTAATCGTGAGGCTTCATAGTGTGCTGATGCCAAATGTACGCTGCTTTCATCGTTGGTGGAGGGCAGACAGGCATTGAGATTTTCAATCGATTGGAGCAACAGGCACAATGAGTTTTTCATATCATGTACCGCTGCCGCTAGGACAGTTGAGAACTCAAGCTGATTGTCATTATTGCTCATAGCACGGGCTCAGGGGGCTGTTTACGCTGCATACACTAACTCAGTATTCTTGAAGTAACAAAGGTTTATACAGGCAGGCTGACGAATTTAAGGGCATGATTTGCCAGACTAAATCGCAAATATTGGTATTTTTACAACAAAAACACCGAATCCTTAAAATAATATGGAATTCATTTTCCCATCGTTATATAACGTTTGATTATATATCCATGCTTCTGTACAAAAGGCTTTTTGCTGTTGTACGTCTCAGTGGTTATTAATATCGCGAATACAACTGCAAGGCCTTAACATGAAATTACAACAACTTCGTTATATTGTTGAAGTGCTCAACAATAACCTCAACGTCTCCGCAACGGCAGAAAGTCTCTACACCTCGCAACCGGGGATCAGTAAACAAGTGAGAATGTTGGAGGACGAACTTGGTGTACAAATTTTCGGGCGCAGTGGAAAACACCTGACTCATGTCACAGATGCAGGTCAGGATGTCATCAATATCTCACGAGAAATTCTAGCCAAAGTCGAAAGTATTAAAGCGGTATCGAGAGAACATACTTTGCCCGACCAAGGCAAGCTGAATATCGCCACGACGCATACACAAGCGCGTTACGCGTTACCTGAGATCATTAAAGGTTTTATGCATAAATATACCCGCGTGTCTTTACACATGTATCAGGGTACGCCCTCACAAATCAGTGACTTAGCGGCGAAAGGCGAAGCGGATTTTGCCATCGCCACCGAAGCGTTACACTTGTATAACGATCTTGTCATGCTGCCTTGTTATCACTGGAACCGCAGTATTATTGTTAACCGTGACCATGCCCTTGCCAAAAAGACCTCGATAACGATTGAAGATATTGCCGCCTTTCCTTTGGTTACCTATGTGTTCGGTTTTACAGGGCGTTCTGAACTCGACCATGCCTTCAGCCGAGCAGGCTTAGAACCTAAAATAGTGTTTACCGCTACTGATGCGGATGTCATAAAAACCTATGTACGTTTAGGTGTAGGCATTGGTGTTATTGCTTCTATGGCGGTGGATGAGAAATTAGACGGCGACTTGGTTAAGATAGATGCCAGCCACTTATTTGATTACAGCACCACTAAGATTGGCTTTCGTAAAGGCTCATTTTTACGCAGCTACATGTATGATTTTATTGAACGCTTTGCCCCACATCTTACAAAACCGGTGGTTGAAAAGGCCATGATGCTGAAGAACAACGATGAAGTGGAAAAGATGTTTAAAGGCTTAACATTGCCAGTAAAATAATCCGCCTAGAATTGATTTGGTTTGCCGGTGATTATAATTAGCCGGTGAAAATAACAAGAAAAGGGCGTTAAAAATAACGCCCTTTTTTATTTAACCCCACTTGTGAATGGATGATTAATTCTCGGCACTAGCATTCAATTATATTCACAGCCAAACCACCACGTGCGGTTTCTTTGTATTTGGACTTCATGTCGGTACCCGTATCCCACATAGTTTTGATGACCTTGTCGAGGGATACTTTATGTTGACCGCTGCCACGTAGGGCTAATCGTGACGCATTAATGGCTTTAATTGCCCCCATGGCGTTGCGTTCTATACAGGGTACTTGTACCAAACCACCCACAGGATCGCAGGTTAAACCAAGGTTGTGTTCCATTCCAATTTCCGCCGCATTTTCAACAGCGTCAACTGACCCACCAAGAATTTCGGTTAAGGCACCCGCTGCCATGGAACAAGCAACACCCACTTCACCCTGGCAACCCACTTCCGCACCCGATATCGACGCATTCTTTTTATATAAAATACCAATGGCAGCAGCACACAGGAGATATCGACTAACGATTTCTTGATCAACCGGGCGTACATACTTATTGAAATAACACAGTACAGCGGGAATGATGCCTGCAGCGCCATTAGTGGGCGCCGTAACAACTCGTCCACCTGCGGCATTTTCTTCATTCACGGCCAGAGCAAATAGATTCACCCAATCCATGGCTACCATGGGATCCGCCGTTTGTTCACTTTGTAAACGTCGATACAGGCCAGGGGCTCGGCGAGTCACTTTAAGCCCTCCCGGTAAAATGCCCTCACTGTTGATCCCGACTTGCACACATTCATACATGACTTGCCAGATTTCCCAGAGTTTACGCACCACTTCGGCTTTGGGTTGAAATACCTGTTCATTTTTCATCATCAGTGAGCTAATGGTAAAGCCGTGTTCCTTACACAAACTGAGTAATTGCGCTGCACTTGAAAAATTGAAGGGTACATTTTGTTCTTCGTGCAGCAAGGCAGCTACTTTTTGTTGAGCAAAGTCTTGTTCACGGATAATGAAACCTCCGCCAATCGAATAATATGTCTGTGAGTGGATCAGCTCTTTGTTGTGATAGGCATGCAAGGTCATGCCATTGGCATGCAGTTTAAGCGTTTTGCGTCGATGAAAAATAATGGCGTCTTCAGACCCAAAGGTAATGAATTTTTGTGCCGCGAGCTGCAGTTTTTCAGTGCGGCGAATTTCCTCTAAATACCCATCCACTAAACTTGCATCCACCGATTCGGGCGCTAGTCCAAGCAATCCCAAGATGACAGCCTTGCCCGTGCCATGTCCTTTGCCTGTTTGCCCTAAAGAGCCAAATAACTCGGCTTTTACTTCGGTGACTTGGGTAAATAAACTCTGCTCTTGCAATTGTTCACAAAATGCCTTGGCCGCACGCATCGGACCAACGGTATGTGAACTCGAAGGGCCAATACCAATACTGAACATATCAAAAACGCTGATCATAAAGCCTCGAATAAACGATTAATTACGGTAATTGTGCGCGTAAATGTCTGGAACAACAACTTGTTAACGTTATTCAGGGGGGCAGCAAAGCCCAGCGTAGCGTAAACAATTGTTGCTAAAAATGATTAGCTAAATTGCGAATAAACGCCGCAGTGGCTCCCCAAATATGTTTATCCTGCCAAGGTATAAAATAGACAGGGAACTGTTCGTTGTTGCGTTTAACCCAATGTATTAAATGATTATTTTTATCCAACAAATAACTCAGCGGTACTTCAAAGGTGGCGGCCACTTCGTTGTGATCAAGTTGTAGTGACAAGGGAGCGGGGATAAAACCAATGTAGGGCAATACCTCATAGCGACTGACTGTGCGATAGCGGGGAAGCTGACCGACTATATCCACTTCTTCCGGTTTTAAACCTATTTCTTCTTGCGATTCCCGTAAGGCAGTAGCCAATAAATTAGCGTCGTACACCTCCTGCTTACCGCCGGGAAAACTGATTTGACCGCCATGATGTTTGAGGTGTGCCGCTCGTTCTGTGAACAATACACTGAGATGTTGGGGATGCTGAACAATGGGGATCAACACGGCGGCAGGTCTGCCAGGTTCACGTAGGGGATAATCATGCTCTGAGTTTACCTGACGGATATGCTGAAAAGCCTTAAGAAAATCAGATTTGTTCATGCTAAAACCTGTTGCCATTAGGTGTTTGCCGATCTTTCATGAGAATAGGCAATATCTTTGCGACTTTATCCAAACTTTCCTGATATTCCGCATGCGCTTCTGAATCCAAGACAATACCGCCACCCGCCCAACAATATAACCTACCGTTTTCCGCCAACAGGGTGCGAATGCAAATACTACTGTCCATATCTTGTCTAACGCCAATGTAGGCAATGCTGCCACAGTAGATATTCCGTTTGTGCGGTTCCAACTCATCAATAATTTGCATGGCTCGCACTTTGGGCGCACCAGTAATTGAACCACCGGGAAACGCGCCTTTAAAAAGCGCCAAAGGTGTACTGTGTTCATCTAGTTCGCCTACCACTGTGCTGACTAAGTGATGAACAGCGGGAAAGCTCTCGATTTTAAACAGGGCAGGGACTTTTACCGAATTAGCTTTGCAGTGTTTACTCAAGTCGTTGCGCAACAA
Organism: Paraglaciecola sp.; assembly: GCA_009993955.1. Taxonomy (GTDB): domain Bacteria; phylum Pseudomonadota; class Gammaproteobacteria; order Enterobacterales; family Alteromonadaceae; genus Paraglaciecola. Next base: position 21,785 of record JAACSL010000017.1, on the reverse strand, counting down.
ATCCACAATCATCAAGTTTTCTGCTTGGTCTTTTTCAGAGTTCAACAAGGCCTCAATTCCTGCTTGGTCTTGCTGCCAAGTATTAGCACGCGGGCGTGTACCTTTAATCGGTTTAGTTTGTACTTGTTTATCTTTAACCGCCAAAAAACGCTCCGGTGAAATACTCAAAATACTACACTGAGGTAAGCGTATGAAGGCAGAAAAGGGGGCTGTATTGGCATTGCGCAGGGCGACGTAAGCCTGCCATTCATCTCCTGAGTATTGCGCCTCAAAACGTTGGGCGAAGTTAATTTGATAGCAGTCTCCCGCACGCAAGTAGTGATGGATTTTGTCTATTTGCTGGTAGTACTGCGCTGCCTGCATATTGGCTTGCCACGCACTGTCAAGTGAAAAAGGCATGTCCTGTGGCTCTGGTACACGTTCATTTTTAGCATTTTGCTGTGCTGTCAATGTTTGTTTGGCAATAGCCAACCAATGTTCAGGGGAGGGCGCTGAAAACTCGTTAACTCGGCAGTAATAAATACGTCCGTTGTGGTTATCTTTAACAAGACTCCAAGCGTATAAGCCTATCGCCATGTCGGGGGCATTGTAATGTTCGCTGTGCTGGTCAGGTAATTTTTCTAATTGCCTTGCTAAATCATAACCAAAAAAACCCATGGCTCCCGCCAGAAACGGCAAATGGGAATAATCAGAGGTCGGGGCAAGATGCGCCCCAAAATTACCTCGCATGATGTCTTCAATCAAAACAAATGGATCACCGCTGCGCGTTTCGGTGCCGTTGTCTGCTTTGCACCACACTTGGTTGTCATGCTGATGGGTAAGAATGGTGGCGATAGGATCGGCCACCATAATATCGAAGCGTGCATCAGGGTGCTGACTATCTGCAGAATCAAGGAGCATTGACCAAGGCCTAGTAGCCACTGATGCAAACATGTTAGCTAGCGACACCTCACCCTCGATGCCCAATTCGGTGATACGGATTTTTGTTGAAGACTGTTTACTCATGCAGTGCTGTGTGAACCTTGATAATAGTGAAGTAGCTCAACCACTTAGAATTGTTCGATATAAATATTTATCATGGAGCTATACCCCGGCAAAGGTTATCATATCTTCACATGATGAACGAATGCCGTTCTTTCAATTACCCGTCAAATTTAGAGGCAACTATGGCTATTATTCGGCAACAAGACTTTATCGATAGCATCGAGGATTCCTTACAGTTTATTTCTTACTATCACCCCCTTGATTACATCAAGGCGGTAGAAAAAGCCTATAACATGGAAAAGAGTCAAGCGGCAAAAGATGCTATGGCGCAGATCCTGATCAATTCTCGTATGTCAGCCGAAGGCAAGCGTCCGATATGTCAAGACACCGGCATTGTGACCTGCTTTGTTAAAGTGGGCATGGCTGTGCAGTGGGATAAAACTAATATGACGATCCAAGAAATGGTGGATGAAGGCACCCGTCGAGCCTATTTAAATCCTGATAATCCACTGCGCGCTTCCATCGTCAGTGACCCTGCCGGCAAACGCATTAATACCAAAGATAATACGCCAGCGGTGGTGCATATTGATACGGTGCCGGGGGCGCACATCGAAGTAATGATCGCGGCCAAAGGCGGCGGTTCAGAGAACAAATCGAAGATGGTGATGCTCAATCCAAGTGATGATATTGCGGAGTGGGTAGTGAAAACCTTGCCGACTATGGGAGCTGGTTGGTGCCCACCAGGCATGTTAGGTATTGGCATTGGCGGTACCGCTGAAAAAGCAGCCGTGCTTGCAAAAGAGAGTTTGATGGATCCCGTGGATATCCAAGAATTAATGGATAGAGGCGCGGTGACGACGGAAGAAAAACTACGTTTAGACATTTTCAAAAAAGTTAATGATCTGGGTATTGGTGCACAAGGTTTAGGTGGCTTAACCACCGTGGTGGATGTAAAAATCAAGTCAGTGCCTACCCATGCAGCTTCAAAACCGGTGGCGATGATCCCCAATTGTGCGGCCACCCGGCATGCCCACTTTCATCTAGATGGCACTGGCCCTGCAACGTTTTCCCCACCCAAAATAGAAGATTGGCCCAAAGTGACGTGGGAAGTCAGTGAAGGCACACGTCGGGTGAACTTAGATACCGTCACCAAAGAAGATATCAAACAATGGAAAGTCGGCGAGACGGTGCTGTTGTCGGGCAAAATGTTAACCGGCCGTGATGCCGCGCACAAACGTATACAAACCATGTTAGACAATGGTGAAGGTTTGCCAGAAGGGGTCGATTTGACCAATCGTTTTATCTACTACGTCGGTCCGGTTGACGCCGTAGGTGATGAAGTAGTTGGCCCAGCAGGCCCCACTACCGCCACGCGGATGGATAAATTTACTGACATGATGTTGGAAAAAACCGGCTTGATTGGCATGATTGGCAAAGCGGAACGTGGACCTGCCACCGTCAAGAGTATTGCGAAACATCAGGCTGTCTATTTAATGGCGGTGGGTGGCGCTGCTTATTTGGTGTCAAAAGCCATTAAGAAGTCACGGGTTGTGGCATTTGCTGATCTCGGTATGGAAGCTATTTATGAATTTGATGTGGAAGACATGCCGGTAACAGTCGCTGTGGACAGTACAGGAGCCAATGCTCATGAGACTGGTCCAGCAATCTGGAAGGTAAATATTGCCGAGGCTAATGCCAAAATGTGAGCCTAGCGAAGGCACAATGGTTGGGTCACTGCACTAGGTGACTCAACACACCACTCATAGATGGTTTATGCGCAAGCCGTGCAATAAACCCAAGCTTGTTTTCAAAAAATGGAACTCTCGATGCCGCTTTTCGACAATCTGAGCGAATTACACGTTTATTTAATCTTGTTTGCGGTGTTTATCGCTGGGGCCGCTGTTGGTTTAGGGATTGCCGTGTGGCGAGGAAGGCAGCAACTCGCCGACAAATTAGCGCAACAAGTGGCGCTCAGTACACAACAAGAACATTACCTCAATAGCCAATTGTCTAATATCGAAAGCCAATTAAAAACCACTCAGGCTCAGTATCAACAAGCCCATGCACAACTCATGCAGGATCAGCAATTATTGGGGCAAATTCAACCTCAATTAATGCAGATAAAGCAGCTAGAGCAGGAAAAACAACATTGGTTGCTGCAATATCAACACATGCAACAAGTCGCCAGTGACTTGCGTACGCAACTAGAAAGCCAAGCTGCCCGGTTTGAGCAAGCACAGCAAGCCAGCCAAGAAAAGCTCGACTTGTTAGAACAAGCTGAAAAACGCTTGCAGGAGCAGTTCGAAAATCTGGCGAATAAGATCTTCGAACAAAAACAAGAAAAGTTTAATCAAGCCAGCAAAGCCGGTTTAGACAGTTTACTGTCACCGTTAAAAGAGCAAATTGAAGGGTTTAAACGCCAAGTCACCGATCAATATGTGAAAGAGGGCCAAGAGCGAGCCTCACTTAAAACAGAGATCATGGGCTTAAAAGAACTCAACTTACAAATTACTCAAGATGCCGCTGCTTTAACCAAGGCCTTAAAAGGTGACAACAAAACCCAAGGAAACTGGGGAGAGGTGGTGCTGGAGCGAATTCTTAAAGAATCCGGTTTGCGTGAAGGACATGAGTTTGACACTCAGGTCGCCTTGAAAAATGAGAGTGGCAAGAGTTATCAGCCAGATGTGGTTGTGCATCTACCTAATGACAAAGATGTGGTTATCGATTCCAAAGTGTCGTTGGCCGCCTATGAACGATATTTCAATCAACAAGAAGACGAAACCGCGCGTTTGTTGCACTTAAAAGAGCACGTCAATTCATTGCGCAACCACATTAAAGAATTAGGCAAAAAAGACTATCAAGATCTCAAAGGCCTGCGCACCTTAGATTATGTCTTGCTGTTTATTCCCATTGAATCTGCGTTTTTATTGGCCGCTGATCACGCCCCTGACTTATTAAAACTGGCATTCGATCACAATATAATGCTGGTCAGTCCAACAAACTTGTTGGTAGCGCTGCGTACCATCAACAATATTTGGCAGTATGAATACCAAAATCAAAACGCTCAGAAGATTGCCGAGCATGCGGCTAAACTTTACGACAAATTTCATGGGTTTATTGGTGATATGGAAAAAGTCGGTAAAGCCATTGAGATGAGCCAAAAAAACTATGAAGGCGCCATGAACAAACTCAGTTCCGGTAAGGGCAATTTAGTCAGGCAAGTTGAGCAGTTTCGCAAATTAGGCGTGCAAACCAATAAACGCCTAGATAGTCAATTGCTCGAACAAGCCGACGATGATACGGATGAGCAAGCGTAAATACGACTTAGTCTTTATGTCGCTTGGGGTGGATGCACACTTTGTTGCGTCCCGCTGATTTGGCTTGATACAGCGCCACATCAGCCATTTCAATTAACATGTTGGCGTTGTCACCGCGAACCGGCAGCATCGTCGCCACGCCAATGCTCGCCGTAATATTTAAACTGACGTATTGGGTTTTAAACACAGTTTGCTGAATCGCCACACGTAACTTTTCGGCTATTTCTCCCGCATAACTCAGCTCGGTATCGGTAAGCAACATGGCAAATTCCTCACCACCAAAACGACACACTAAGTCAGTCTTGCGCTGCCCTGCTTGATCGATAATGTGGGCAACGTGTTTTAAGGCTTTGTCACCAAATAAATGCCCGTAGTTGTCATTGATACTTTTAAAGTGGTCAATGTCTATCAACAACAAAGATATGGGTTTGTTGTAACGAATGGCTTGATACCACAGTAGGTCGTAGGTGGTGTTAAAATGCCCGCGGTTGAAAATATGGGTGAGGGGATCAACTTTGTTTAACTCTTCCAATTCTTGACGTTGCTGATTGAGTTCTCCCTCGATACTGAATGCACGCAAATACTCTTTGTTAGTTCTCACCCCAATTAGGGCTATGTACACACCGTATACCATGAGCATAAAAGCAATGGCATAGTTTTGCTTATAATAGAGTGCAATAAAGATACATGGGATGATTAGCGTGCCGAGGTTAAGCAACGCAAATTTAATTCTCGGTGTTAAGGCCATAATGGCACCACTGCATATGCCGCCCATCGCGATAAACGTGCCAGTATTTAACTTTTGCAATGAATCGTCATACATGACAAGCGCAAAATAGGCGCTCAACACTATTGCGTGGCCTAAGGAAAAAGATTTGAACAGCAACATGCAGAGTTTTGTATCTTTTTTATAACACGAATCAAAGTAAACGCAGTGAACGAGACGCACACTGCTAATCAGTAACATCAATGTTGCCAGCACCCAGCTTAATTCAGGACGTAGTTGATTAAGTCCAAGCGGAAAAAAAACCAGAGGGAAAACTACGGCATAAATAAAAACGCCGATCAAAGCGCGATCAGATAAGTCTTTATCAATGCGTTGTTCAATTGGGTTGATGACTGATTTAATCACACACCGCCTAAAATTTGTTAAATGGGTTGCAAACTGCACCATCTGTGTTTATTTCGTTTAAAAATAAGGTGCGTAAAATACTCAAGCTAACTTCGCTGATGATAGCAATAATTTCACATAAGTGACTAAATAATAGAGTAAATTCTACACTTTTTTAGTTTACAACGACTGGCACACGACGGGAGTAACATGCTACTTTGGTTTAATCATTAAAATGCAGTGTAAATGTTATGAAGAGTGGCACGCACCAATATCAACCTGATCCACGTAACCAAGAGATCTTAATCAACATTAATGGCGCATTATTTCCTCGTCGTGATGCCAAAATCTCTGTGTTTGATAGCGGGTTCATCTTAGGCGACGGTGTGTGGGAAGGCATCCGACTGCATCATGGCCGTTTAGCGTTCATTGATCAGCATATGAAACGGCTGTTTGATGGGGCGAAAGCCCTTGATATGGACATTGGTGTAACACCAGAAGCTTTAGTACAAAGAATAATGGAAACCTGCGCAGCCAATGACATGCATGACGGGGTGCATATTCGTTTAATGGTAACCAGAGGGGAAAAAGCCACACCTTACCAAGATCCAAGGGCCACGATCAGCGCCGCCACCATTGTTATCATCGCTGAGCACAAAACCCCGGTGAAAATTGACAACCGTCAAGGTGTGACGCTGTTTACCAGTCATGTGCGCCGCGGCTATCCGGATGTACAAGATCCAAAATTAAATACCCATTCAAAACTTAACTGCATATTTGCGTGTATTCAGGCGGCCAAGGCTGGAGTAGACGAAGCATTAATGTTAGATCCCCATGGTTTTGTGGCCACATGCAACTCCACCCACTTTTTTATTATTCGTGGTGATGAGGTGTGGACCTCCACAGGGGATTTCTGCTTAGACGGGATAACACGGCGCAATGTGATCAACTTGTGCAAACAGCATAATATAAAGGTGTATGAAAAAAACTTTTCTTTAGCCGATGTTTATGCCGCCGACGAGGCTTTTATAACCGGTACATTTGCCGGCTTAACCGCGGTGACCCAGATAGACGGGCGCAGAATTGGCAACACCACAACCCAAGCTTCGTTGTTGCTGCGCTTACAAACGCTTTATATTCAACTGATTGAACAACAATAAGATGCCCTTAAAAATAGCCATGTGGTCTGGTCCACGCAACATATCTACGGCCATGATGCGTAGTTTTGAAAACCGACCTGATACAGAAGTAGTGGATGAACCGTTTTATGCCTATTACTTACGGCAAAGTGGTAGCCCTCATCCCATGGCAGAAGAAATATTGGCCAGTCAAAGTCACGATTACAATAAGGTGGTGAAACAACTGACAGAAACTGGCGGGGCGGCCACCATTCAATACCAAAAACACATGACCCACCACCTTGGGGCAGATGAGGATCTCAGTTGGACGGTGGGGCTCATCAACTGTTTTTTAATTCGCAATCCGGCAGAAGTGATCGCATCCTACACACAAAGCCGCGGGGTTTGCAGCGCCCACGATATTGGCATAATTCGTCAGTGGCAGATTTATCAGCAGGTGCATGCATTAACTGGGCAAGCGCTTCCTATTGTGGATGCCAATGATGTGTTGCAAAATCCAGAGCCTATTTTAAAGGCGCTTTGCAAAAAAATAGCTATTCCATTCCACGCAAACATGCTCGCTTGGCCACCTGGCACACGCAGCTCCGATGGTGTGTGGCATCCACATTGGTATGCGAGTGTTAAAGCCTCAACCGGCTTTGCCCCTTATGTTGCCAAATCAGTCACACTCGATACACAACAACAACACGTCTATGCAGAGGTCAAACCGTATTACGCCGAACTTTATGCGCGGCGTATTCAGGGGACTTAGAAAAAATTATTAGGGTTACTTTTGACTATATTGGCGTTCAACTTTGCTGAGTAACTCGGCATTGTCAATTTCAAGAATAACGTTTCGCTGTAAAATAATTTTGCCTGCTACGCTGGAGCTTGTATCAATTTTAAGGGTGGGTAGCTGTTTAGAATTTTGCCAACGGTTGTCGTCATTACTGCGAAAAATGATATCTCCCTCCACTAGACTGCCTGATGATAGCGTGATGTCACCATTGACGGTTTCTACATCCTTGCCCACTGTGACATTGTTTAATAAGACATCACCATTGACGCTAGAAATACCTTGCTGGACTTGACTGTCCTTGGTCAAGCTAATATCACCATTAACGGTGCTGACATCTTGAGATACACGCAAGCCTGCCTCTGCGGTAATCTCACCATTTACGGTAGACAACGAAGTGAGACTCACTTGCTGGCCAAGATCGATGTTGCCATTGACTGTCTCAACATCCTCGGCTGATACTTCATGTTGCAATTCAATATTGCCATTCACGCTAGAAACGTCATCAACGTGGCGATAAGCTGATACTTCGATGTCACCAAATACTCGGTTCAAATCTTCATCATCACTAACATGATTATTACCACCGACATGAATGATACAGCCAGATAAACCAAGGGTACTGACCAAAATAAAAATAGGTAAAGCCAAGGGAGAAAGTTTCATATACGTCCTAATTTCAACTCATTATTAATTCAGCATGCAGACACTTTGTGTCTTGCATGTAAGGCGATAACCAACAGCAGACATTGTGCCAATAATTTAACACATTGAAAAATATGAGAAATAGTAAAAATATCTATTAATTTGTTGGGTTAAATACCGTCAGACTTAGTCAAATAAGTAAATTTTTAGTGAGATTACTTAGTCATTAAAAATCAAATTCGCTTGGCTCAGCAATTTTGATTAGCATAAATTCACGCAGAAAGATTAAATTTAACAACCAGCGACACTACAATAACGCTTAACTGGTCAATAAACAGGCGCATGATTCTGTGGAACCAGCGTTGTTTCTCAGCCATTGATAAATCATCAGCAAAATATTAAGTTGTTAATCGAATAATCAGCACTCGTCGCATTCATGGGAGCAGTACCTTTCAGATGTTAAACCAAGAACAAGTTAGACAATTCCAAGACAAAGGTTATGTCGTCCTGGCCGACCTTTTTTCTACTGATAGCATGCAAGCTTTGCAGGATGAGGCGGCAACAATAGTGGATGAATTTGACGCCAATTCCACTCGCGCTGTGTTTTCAACTCAAGACCAAAGTAAGAGTAGAGATGACTACTTTCTGAGTTCTGGGGATAAAATCCGCTGTTTTTTTGAAGAGGATGCGTTTGCGAGTAACGGCCAGTTAAAACAACATAAGGCGCTTAGTATCAATAAAATTGGTCATGCATTGCATACCCTCAACCCTGTTTTTCGTGACTTCAGCCACAGCGCTACGATAAGTCAACTCGCGAGGGACTTAGGTTTGCTCCGCCCTCAAATTCATCAGTCTATGTACATTTTCAAACAACCTAAAATTGGTGGTGTGATCCGTTGGCATCAGGATGCCAGTTATTTTTACACCGACCCCATCACAGTGCTGACCTTTTGGTTTGCATTGGAAGATGCCACGATAGAAAACGGCTGTATTCAAATTGATGACAGTGGCCAAACGTATCCCTTAAAGGAACAATTTAAGCGCTATCAAGATGACAGCACTGAACTTGTGCAATTAGACACAAGGCCATGGCCAGCAGATGAACAGGCTTTACCTTTAGAGGTCAAACGCGGCACGCTTATTGTGTTTAATGGCTTGCTTCCTCATTTTAGCGCCCCCAATTTATCGCATAAATCGAGACATGCGTTTACTTTGCATATGACCTGTGCAAGCAGTGTTTATGCCCGCGAAAATTGGTTACAGGCCAAACCAAGTCCGCTGTAAATTGACGACATGCAAAGGTGAACTCGGTTTAGCGCCCATGGAATAACAAGATTTTTATCAGGTTTGGTCTCTATATTGGCGTTTGTCTGCCTCTGGCGACGCCGCATATTTCATGTAGACTGATAGCCACATTTAGCTGTACAAGAGTAGGTGAGGATGGACAAACCCTTCGTTTTAACTAAGTTAAACCTCAAAGACAAAGTATCACAAGCTGAGTGGCAGACGCGGGTTGATTTGGCCGCGTGTTATCGGCTTGTGGCTGATCTAGGCTGGGGAGACTTAATTTACACCCACATTTCTGCCCGTGTCGCTGGGACAGATGACTATCTCATTAATGCTTTTGGTTTACGTTTTGAAGAAGTGACGGCTTCAAACTTAGTGAAAGTTAATTTGGCAGGGACTGTCTTAGACGGTTCGCCATATCAGATTAATCCTGCTGGCTTTACTATCCATAGCGCCATTCATGCAGTGCGTCATGACGTGCAATGTGTGATGCATTTGCACACCAAAGCAACGATATGTGTAGCAACGGTAGAAGGCGGCTTACAAGCTTGGAGTCAATACGCGTTATTTTCACTGCCATCGTTGAGTTATCACGGTTATGAAGGACTCGCCGTTAATGCAGATGAAAAAACACGTTTACAAAGTGACTTAGGCCAGAATAATCACATGTTGCTGCACAATCATGGTGGATTGACTGTTGGACCAAGTATTGGTGATGCGTTTATGCGCTTTTATGATTTACAACGAGCCTGTGAAATTCAAATGGAATTAATGCAAACAGGGAAGGCCGTCATGGCTATACCACAGCATATTGTGGACGATATACATAAGCAGGCAAATGTGGTGCACAGCGGCGTAAGTGGCGGTCAGAAAGCTTGGCCGGCGATGTTGCGTCGAGCCTATCAATTGGATCCTGGATTTTGTGAGTAGCAAGTTGTTCTTTTGTAAAACGCCTAGTGTTCCCCAATAACTAATAAACAGTGTTGACTCAGGAAAATTAATGAAAATAACGCGTGTTGAAATATTTGACATTCATTGTCCAAAACGGACGGTGTGGAATCCCGTGTTTGTGCGCATTCATACCGATGAGGGCATCAGTGGAGTAGGAGAAGCCGGTCTTGCCTATGATCTCGGTCATAGTGCGGCGGCGCACATGATAAAAGAAATTGCTGAGGCCATGCTTATAGGCTGGGATCCGTTTCGTACTGAGGCCTTGTGGAGTCGCATGTTGCGTGAGAGCTTCTGGGGTTTAGGCGGTGGACCGATAATTTACGCAGCCATGAGTGCGATAGATACGGCCCTATGGGATATCCGTGGCAAAGCCCTAGGTGTGCCGGTTTATCAGTTGTTAGGGGGTAAAACCAATGGCAAGCTGCGTACCTATGCCAGCCAATTACAGTTTGATTGGGATACTGAAGTGAATCGCCTCAACAACCCTGTTGACTATGCTAAAGCTGCAGAGAAAGCTATTGCTCAAGGCTATGACGCCGTAAAAGTTGATCCGATAGTGTACGACAAGGAAGGCGTAGGGCATTTTGATCGAACTAAGTTATTTACTCAGCCAGAATTAAAATTGTTTCGTGCTCGTTTGCAGGCAATCCGTGATGCGGTGGGTGATGATGTGGATATTATCTTTGAGTGCCATGCTTTGGCGGGCACCGCTTCGGCCATTCAATTAGGCGAAATGATTGAGGATATTGGCTGTTTGTTTTATGAAGAGCCAGTGAACTATCTGAATTCCAAAATTCATGACAAGGTGGCAAAAAGAGTCAATGTGCCCATCGCCGGAGGGGAACGTTTGTATAATCGCTGGGGTATCAGACCTTATATGGAAGACCAGTCGATAGACGTATTGCAACCCGATATTGGTTTGTGCGGTGGCTTTACCGAAACAAAAAAGGTGTGTGATTATGCTGATGTGTATGACGTGCGTATTCAAGCCCATGTGTGTGGCGGGCCTGTGGCTACTGCGGCCAGTTTGCATTTAGAAACGGCTATCCCCAATTTCTTAATCCATGAACATCACACCTATGCCATTAAAGATTGGAATCGGGAGTTGTGTATACAGGATCCTCAGCCAGTGAATGGTTTTTTTGAAGTGACCGAAGTGCCTGGTATTGGTATCGATTTAAATGACAAAGTGGTGTACCGCTCACCGCACATGGAAGTGAAATAAACCGTTTAATAAAAATAAGGGAGGCGCTAGCCTCCCTTATTTTTTGGTTTTTTTGCTTACCGTTAACCAATCTAAATTAACCCCTGAAATGGCGTTGAAACGCGATATGCGCAAAATCAAATCCAACTTTAGCGGTCTTTGGCGCAGAGTGGGTTCTTGCAAACGAGGGATGAAGTACATAAAGACCACAAATCTGCCGCAGCATGATGCGAGAAAAACTAAAAATATCGCACTGTTGAGCCAGTTATCTAGGCCAGTGAACTGCACAAATAGTTCAGCGTACGAAGCAATCAGCCCACCAAATAATGAGCCAATAAACACTAAAATCGCACTAACCCCGGCTTGCATAGCAGCATAGGTAGCGAAATCGGCATGGTGAGGGCGGATATCATAAAGGTAATTGGTGGTACTCAAGGTAAATCCACTCCAACACAGTCCAGATATCGCTTGTATAACCAAGATATAAACAAAGTCACCAGAAAATAACCACAGCAGAGGCACAACTGGGATCATCCCGCAGGTGATCATCATCACCATACGATTGCCAAACTTATCACTAAATTTGCCCCAGAATTTTAAGGTAATAAATTGGGTGGCGATGGATGCAACACCTGAAAGTACAAATTCAAAGTAACTAAAGTGCAATTCGTTGAGCATATAAACGGCAAAAAATGGTGCAGAAATGGCGACCATGGCTTGCATGCTTGCCACTAACAAACTGTATTGTTTAAATACTGGCTCTTGCCACGCTTCTCGCAAACGTCGCCATGTATCAGAGGATACTTTTGTTTGTGTGTGGATCTGCGGGTCATGCATTTTGGTGAATAACCACGCTGAACTCATTCTGCCAATGGCTGCTAGGAAAAACAGCAATGCAAAGCCCAACCACGCTAATTCAACATAGTTACTCGCAGTGAGTAATGCGCCTCCGGCCAAAAATACACACAATGAGGCCAGCATGGTGATGCGTGTTCTCGCCGCAAAAAAAGTACCTCGGCGCCGAGGTGGTACAATACTGCCCATCCAAGCACGCCAATGCGGTTGAATAAGATTGAGTAAACCATGGTGAAACATGGCTAGACCAATAAAAATCCATACCGCAGACGCTGGCCGCGCAATGCTTAAAATTGACATAGCCAGTAAGCCAATTGACTGCACTATCGCGCCAACAACGATGATGTTTTTCCGACAAAACCAATTGCCCAGTGACACTGAGATAAATTGCATCAGTGCGCCAAATAATTGCGGGAATCCAGTGAGTACGCCTAATTGGCTCATACTGGCTTGTAAAAAAATGGCGAAGGCATTAAAAAAATTGTCGCTGGTGGCGGTCATAGCAGACGAAGCCAGCGCTTCTTGTTGTGAATGCCGTAATGTGCCACGCAACCAATGTCGTCTTGCGCTACGACGATTAGTGACTACTTCAGGTGTTGACACATTTGCAACCGGCATGTCCAAAAAAATAGCTAAAGTGAAGAAGGGCGTAGTAAAAAGCATAATAGCCAATAGAACAAGTAATTAGCTAAAAATGTTGGTCAAATACATACAAAAAAGGTGCTGACTTAGCAGCACCTTTTTGTTTACAAGCCTTGTAACTTCACTTTGATTAAGCGGCGTCAGCTTGTCTTGTGGTCTCTTGATCTTTGTTTGCAGTGGCTGATTGGCCATCAAGCAACGCTAAGTCGAAAGTGTATTCGTCGACATTAATGGCGAGTTTCCGTTTCGCATCATAGTCCATCACCAAACTCACTTCTTCTGCAGTTAAACTACCAGCTGCATGCAACTTGTTGACCGCGTTTTCAAAAGATATAAACGGCACAACAGGCATTTTGCGCAACGCTTGCTGAATTTTCTTTAACTGTGGCATAACCGCATGTTTGGCAGCAAAAGCTTGTTGGTTTATGTCATGGGCATCACCAGGCGTTACTTTCACTAAGTGAGTCAATTCACTCATGATAGTTGATTGCTGCATAGTCGCTTCTGATAAGGTGCGTTTTAGCTCGTCTGAAATCGATGCCACTGAACGGCTGTAGGTATTGGTGAGTAATCTCATCAAACCACGCGTTGCGGTATGAGGGAAATTACCTACAAAATCAACTACCGCTTTTTCAGCTTGTTGCAAACACCATTGGATAGCGTATTCAAAGTAAGGTAGGGCTTCAGCACGATTGCTCACTCTTTGCTCATAAAAACGCACAACCGCCATGGCAGCATATAAATAGCTCATGACATCACCTAGACGTGCAGACAGCATTTCTGCTTTTTTCAGGTCGCCGCCTAACACTAACAGTGATAAATCTGCCAATGGCGCAAGCTTAGCTGACAATGCATTAATGCGCTGCTCGTAAACTTTTACTTCAGGCAGGGCTGTTTGTGAGCCACGCATGAAAGGCACATAACTCTTAGCCAAACTACGGAACGCATTTTTAACGCTAAACGACACGGTCTTCATTAATACTTTATTGAATTTACCGTCAGCCTGGCTGTCTTCACTGTGGATCAAGTCAACCATTTCTTTCAGGTGTGGGTGACAACGCATGGCGCCTTGACCAAAAATCATCAAACTACGGGTTAGTATGTTTGCCCCTTCTACCGTAATGGCGATAGGTTGCGCTGCGTAACTACCCGCTAAGATATTGTTGGGACCGCGTTGGATTGCTTTGCCCGCTTGAATATCCATGGCTGAGTTATTGATATCACGGCCAAGTTCAGTCATGTGGTATTTGGCGATAGCTGTAACAACCGATGGTTTTAAACCCAAACCCAAACCTTCAGTAGTCAATACACGCATCGCTTCTAATACAAATGTTTTACCAGCGATGTCTGCTAACTTCTCTTGAATGCCTTCAAAACGACCGATTGGTACACCAAATTGCTCACGAACAAAGGAATATTCTGCTGTTGATTTAAGTGCAGATTGGCCTGAAGCCACGCCCATAGCAGGTAAGGAGATACCTCGACCTGCACCCAAACAGCTCACCAACATTTGCCAGCCACGACCAATGTTTTTCTGACCACCAATGATGAAGTCCATTGGGATAAACACATTGTTGCCACGAGTTGTACCGTTGTAAAAACGCACACCCATTGGATCATGACGATTACCCAATTCAACACCTGGGTGTGATTTAGGAATTAACGCGCAGGTAATACCCAATTCAAGCTTGTCACCCAAAAGGTGATCTGGATCGAATACCTTGAATGCTAAGCCAAGTACCGTCGCAATAGGGGCGAGGGTAATATAACGTTTATCCCACGACAAAGATAAACCCAGCACTTCCTTACCTTCATACATGCCTTTTGTCACGATTCCGGCATCAGGAATTGCACCCGCATCAGAACCCGCTTCTGGGCTTGTTAAGGCAAAACAAGGAATGTCTTTACCAACGGCGAGATTAGGCAACCATTGCTGTTGTTGTTCAGCAGTACCGTAGTGCATGAGCAACTCGCCCGGGCCTAATGAATTAGGCACCATGACCGTTACCGCGATCGCGCCGCTTTTCGCTGCAATCGTGGCAACAATAGTAGAGTTGGCAAAGGGGCTGAATTCTAAGCCACCAAATTTCTTAGGTATGATTAAGGCGAAAAACTTATTCACAGACAAAAATTGAATAATGTTGTCTGGGATGTGCTTCTCATTTTGCAAGGCGAAGTCGTCAATCATATTTAACAGAGTGGCAACTGGGCCGTCCATAAACGCTTGCTCGTCAGCCGACAACTTTGCTGCTGGCACGGCGCGAAGCGCTTGCATGTCTGGTTTACCTTGATAGATTGATGATTCAATCCATACGTCACCCGCATCGAGTGCTTCTTGTTCAGTGACTGAAATAGGGGGTAACACTTTTTTAAGGCTAGTTCTAATACTCATCTTTACTCATCCGCTCATCTGACCAGTTGAGCTTATACTAACGGTTTTCTACAAAAGATCAAAAGTATTTTGCATGAATGTTAAATTTCTGTTGGTGTATTACCTAAGGTGTTAATAAAAAGTTGATACATATCAATGTGATAAATTTAAGTCTAGCTTTTGATACCTAGGTATTAAAAAAACATAAAAAGACACAATTTGTGTTGATTTGAGCCCTGTGTACAGACTTCTGGTGAAGGTCTTAGGTCAAATTTGGCCATGATTTATCTGATCGCAACATTTCATTCCTATGTTAATCTTTATTAACCGACAATGGGTAAGATAAAACAGTAATCTAATGACGTTATGCTTGGGCAAAAGAAGGAGATTGGCTTGAAAAATTCTTGGTTCAGATACTCGGTGAGTCATCCCAAAACAATGTTATTGGTGTCTTTTATTATCATTTTTGCTGCCATGTTTGGCGCTAAAAATCTTTATTTCAGAGGCGACTATAAAGTATTTTTTGAAAACAATAACCCTCAGCGTCTGGCCTTCGAACAGATGCAAGCCACCTTCAGTAAAAATGAAAATGCCAGCATTGTCATTGCACCTCATTCAGGTGATGTCTTTAGTCAAGAGACGCTTTTCCTTATTCGGGAAATGACCAAGGAAGCGTGGCAAACGCCATTATCTATTCGTGTCGATTCGTTGAGCAATTTCCAGCATACCTGGGCAGACGGAGATGACTTAATTGTTGAAGATTTGGTGCCTGACAGCGAGGAGCTAAGCCAAGCTCAATTAGACAAAATACGTGAGATTGCGGTGAATGAGCCTAATTTAGTGAAGCGCATGGTGTCGCCACAAGGACACGTTACCATCATTAACATTACCGTCAATTTACCCGATGGTGATCAAACGGCGGACGTCGGCGAAATCACTGATTTTGTAACGGCATTAAGTGACAAGTATAAACAGTTGTACCCCGACCATGATTTTTATCATACCGGTATGGTATTAATGAACAATGCCTTTGCATCTTCTGCCAAACAAGATGCGTCAACCTTAGTACCCCTGATGTTTTTAACCATTGTTGTGATTATGTGGGTCATGCTACGTACCTTAGTCGGCACCTTAGCTACGGTTGTGGTGATCGTGGCAAGTATTGTGACAACCATGGGCTTAGCCGGTTGGATGGGGATGTTTTTGAGCACGGCAACGGTGAACGTGCCTACCATGGTCATGACCTTAGCTGTTGCAGATGGTATCCATATTGTGTCATCGATGTTATTTGCCATGCGTAACGGCAAAGACAAGCGTGAAGCGATTTTATACAGTTTGCAAATTAATCGTAAACCCGTGTTTATTACCAGCGCCACTACCGCAGTTGGATTTTTAACCTTGAATTTTGCCGCCGTGCCCATCCTTGCTGACCTAGGTAATTTGACCGCCATCGGTGTGGGTCTAGCATGCTTGTTTTCATTGACGCTGCTCCCCGCTCTGATGATGGTGTTGCCCATGCGTCAGCGACAAGTAGAAGCAGGCAACTCAAGCCGCATCGAACAATTTGGTGAATGGGTGATTAAACACCACCGGCGACTGTTACCCCTATCTTTAGGGGTAACCGCCATCGTGGTTGTTTTTGCATTTAACAATCATTTAAACGATGTGGCGACGGCCTATTTTGATGATACCACTGCTTTTCGACAATCTTCTGACTTTCAAGAGAAGAATTTAAGCGGCATGACCAGTGTCGATTTTGCGATTTTTACCGAGGTTGAATCAGGGATTAACTCGCCAGAGAACTTACTTGTGATCGAGGAGTTTAGCGAGTGGCTGCGAGCACAACCTGAGGTGGATCATGTCGCCACGATTGCGGATACCTTCAAACGTTTAAATAAAAATATGCATGCTGATGAACAAGATTTTTATACGCTGCCGCAGGATCAAGAACTGGCCGCGCAATATTTGCTGCTGTATGAAATGTCGCTGCCTTATGGTTTGGATTTAACAAATCAGCTAAATATCAATAAATCGGCTACGCGTATAATGGCGACTTTAAAAAATCTAGGCAGTAAAGAACTCACTGGTTTAGAACAACGCGCACAAAGTTGGATGGCGGAACATGCCTCAGCGTTAACTTTAACGGCAGCGAGCCCTAATTTGATGTTTGCTCATATCGGCGAAGCAAATATGGCCAGTATGCTAGAGGGCACCTTAGTTGCGTTGGTGCTGATCTCTGGTTTGTTGATTATTGCTTTAAAGTCATGGCGTATGGGAGCCATTAGTTTATTACCAAATTTGTTACCTGCGGGTATAGGATTTGGTATATGGGGGGCGTACTCAGGGGAAATTAACCTAGGTTTATCTGTTGTGCTGAGCATGACCCTTGGTATTATTGTGGACGATACAGTGCACTTTCTAAGTAAGTATCAACATGCCAGAGTAGAAGGCAAAAATGCAGAAGAATCGGTTCGTTTTGCCTTCGCAAGTGTAGGGCGAGCGTTGTGGATCACCACACTAGTGCTGGCTTTAGGCTTCTCGGTCTTAATGCTTTCGCCTTTTGCCCTAAATGCCGATATGGGCATGTTAACCAGTATTATCATCGTGGTAGCCTTGGCTGTTGACTTCTTATTTTTACCCCCGTTTTTAATGATGTTTGATAAAAAAAACACAGACACAGGACAATCTTATGCACAAGCAAGCAAAGCGTAATCGCGCTAAAAAGGGTGTTTTATTGGCATTGAGCTTCTTGGTAGCAACGTGCAATATCGGCCTAGTACATGCACAATCGGCCGAAGAAAAAGGTCTCGCCATCGCCAAAGAACGTAAGCAACGCGATATCGGCTGGTCTGATAGTGAAGCGGATACCAGCATGATCCTGCGTAGCCCAAGTAGCGGTGAAACCGAACGGAAAATGCGCGTCAAATCATTGGAAGTAAAAACGGATGGTGACAAAGGTTTAACGATATTCGACCAACCTCTAGACGTAAAAGGAACGGCATTTTTAAACTTCTCACATGCCATAGAGCCAGACGACCAATGGATGTATTTACCGAAATTAAAACGCGTAAAGCGAATTCAGAGTAAAAATAAATCTGGGCCGTTTATGGGCAGTGAGTTTGCCTTTGAAGACATGAGCTCTTTTGAAATCGAGAAGTTTTCGTTTAAGTATTTACGCGATGAGCCCTGCAATAACCTGCAGTGTTTTGTTGTCGAACAAGTCCCGACGGATGAAAATTCCGGATACAGTAAAACTATTGTTTGGCTGGACAAAGATGAATACCGCCCATTTAAAGTAGAATTCTATGACCGTAAAGGCAGTTTACTGAAAGTGTTAACGATGCATGACTACCAGCTATTTTTAGACAAATACTGGCGGCCGATGCGCTTAAGCATGGTAAATAAACAAAACGGCAAAAGTACTGACTTAATCACCCACAGTTTGCAATTTAACACAGGTCTAACTGACAATGATTTTGACAAAGATAGCCTGATGCGTGCTCGCTAATGAAGGTAGGTAAGACTAAAATGGATTGGCGATATATAGCTTTATGCTGCTGGCTAGCAAGCCTTACCAGCAATGCATTGGCTGACACGCAGTACAATGGTACCGCGGCCTTTGAGCAGCGTTATTTTTTACAAGACCCACTTTATCCGCAACAGCCCCGTGATTCAGCATCAGTGTTTTTTGCTCCTGAGCTTTATACCTCATTTAATGACGGTCAAGACAGCGTGTTATTCCGTGGGTTTTATCGCTTTGATCAACGAGACAGTGAGCGCAGTCATGGTGATGTTCGTGAGTTGATATGGTCTCATGTTGGAGAAAATTGGGAGATAAAAGCAGGCATAGGTAAAGTATTTTGGGGGCAAACCGAATCTTTGCACCTCGTCGATATCATCAATCAAACAGATAGTATCGAAGCCATAGATGGCGAAGACAAGCTCGGCCAACCGATGGTGGCACTATCGTTTTTTAAAGATTGGGGTAATTTTACCTTGTTCGCCCTTCCATATTTTCGCGAGCGCACCTTTACCGGTGAAGACGGGCGATTGCGTGGGCCCATTCCTGTTAGTGGCGAAGATGCACTGTTTGAGTCAAAGGATAAAAACAGCAATAGAGACTGGGCGGCACGTTGGCAAAAATCCATCGGTGATTGGGAGCTTGGTTTGTCTTATTTCGACGGCACCTCACGAGATCCAGATTTTGTCACAACTGTAAATGAACAGGGTGAGGTGAAAGTTTCGCCTTATTACGCACAAATCCGTCAAGTCGGACTGGATGTGTTAACTATTATTGACGCTTGGATTATTAAGTTTGAAGCAATCCAGCGCACTAGCCTCGCGCAAGATTATTGGGCCATGGTGGGGGGCTTTGAATATACCTCTGTGGGCATACTCGATACGGTATACGATATCGGTTGGTTGATGGAATATCAATATGACGATAGGCAGGAACTTGCTACGTCAGTGGCGCAGAATGATTTAATGGTTGGCGCAAGGTGGGTACTGAATGACGTGGATGGCAGTGAAATGCTGGTTGGGGTGGTGCAAGATTTAGATTATAGCGCAGTGCGCTCTGCGTTTATTGAAGCCTCAAGTCGCATTAATGACCATTGGAAATGGCGTTTAGATGCCTGGTTTTTTAGTAGCGATGAAACTCAAGAGCCTTCTTATTTATTGCGCCGCGATGATTATGTGCAGTTTAGTTTAGAGTACTATTTTTAAGCGTTAAGCCGCACACGATGTTGCACCAGATTTGCACTGTACTCTGTCAACAGCAAGCTGTGTCATTGGCTCACAATGCCTATACTGGCTAAAATGTAGCGGCATTCACGAGCGACTTTTCATGGAAAAACGTCAACATCCTCGCACTGCGGTCAGTGGGCTTATTGCTCACATCACCTTCTTTTCTGAACATGGGCAGCCGTTGTTGCAGCGAGAAGGGCGGGTAATGGATATGAGTTTAGTCGGCATTAAAATTCAGTTAGACCAAGCACTTCCCAAGGATTTAGGCGACTGTTTGCTGCGTATTACCTTGAGTCAAACGTCAATGCTCATACCGATTAGGATCAGTGGCAGGATTAAACGCCTTGCAGGTCAATTGGAACTCGGTATTGCTGTTGAAGACGACGCTGACCACCCAAACTATGATGACTTAATTTTTGAGTGTACAAAAACTAGTTCCAACCAAAAATAACGCTCAACAACAGCAATGATGTTAGGTCGGTTTGAGACGAAAAATAACGAACACGATGAACATTTAATTCGGCATAATTGACCGTTTTAGTTTTATTAAAAAGTCAGAATTTTTAAAAGGATATACATTCAGTATCGCAAACGTTAGCAGTAAATGTGTAAATATTTATAAGCTAAAAATTAACCGAGTTAACTTTATTTTTTACTACGCGTTATTAGCTTTTAATTTACCTAAACTGGGCTAGAGAGCATTGTCTGGAAAATACATTATCATTCTAACCTTATGATTCTCGTATGTTTTATCAGAACTACTCGTCTATTGAGATAAGTATCTAGACTAGACACTGACTGCACTTTAAATCTACGCTACACTGATCGTATATAAAATTACTCTAACTTTTAGCCAGTGATATCAAACAAGGGATCAAAATGTTGTTGGGCAACCCTCAAGAATTGGAGAGTAAAATTCTCATCGTTGATGATGCACTACAAAATATTCTATTTCTTAAAGAAGTCATTGCTGAATTCGGTCAGACCTACTTTGCAACATCAGGTGTTGAAGCCTTAGCCAGTGTAGCCAGCATCCTGCCAGATATCATTTTATTGGATATAGAAATGCCGCATATGGACGGTTGGCAATTATGCAAAATACTCAAACAAGACCATCGGTATGCCGATATTCCTATAATTTTTATCACCGGGCATGAGCAACCGGGTTTCGAGCAACGTGCTTTAGAACTGGGTGCCGTTGATTTTATTACTAAGCCGTTTAATTCAGCCGTATGTAAATTAAGGGTTCAGCATCAACTTAGATTACAACAGCAGAGCAGATTGATCGCCAAAGGGCGTGAGCAATTACAACAGTTGGTGAAACAAGTACCGGTTTTAATTACCTACTGGACGAGCGATTGGATAAATTTATTTGCAAATGATTATTCTGGGGATTGGTTTAACATCATGAACTTGGTGGGCAGCCAGTTTACGATTGACGAGGCTTTCCCGACAGAGTTGAGCCAAAGTATTAAGAAACTTGAACTTAATAAAGGCAACGAACACACTTTTGTTGTTGAAACACGAGTCAAAGACCAAACTTGTTTCTATCAAGTCTTTCAGTCCACTATGGTCAGTGATGCGGGTATTGATGGACATTTGGTAACTGTCGTTGATATCACAGACGTCAAGCAGACTAAACAAGCCTTGTTTTCCGAAAAAGAACGCCTCAGAGTCTGAGGTATCCCCACAAATAAATTAAGAAAATCAGTCAGATAGTATATCGGTTAGGGAACATTCATGACGTTTGGTGATCTG
>JAACSL010000072.1 GCA_009993955.1 Paraglaciecola sp. | reverse complement strand
GCCATCCCTTAATATTAGCGACGTTGAGAGAAATGCGATGGTGGCTGCTTAAACCGATCTCAGGTTAACTAATGATTTTCACGCAGAAATAGCTAATTTGCTGTAGAATCTAGACCAATTAAAGTATTGGTAGTGTTTCACAATGGCAAAGAAGAAAAAAACTCGCAAAATTGGGCAAATTGGTGTGCGTAAATCACCAGACTTCAAACATAAAGTAGTTGAAAGCAAGGTTAAAAAAGGGGTGGGCAAACCTTCTGGTAGCAGAAATAATGCCGCTAAAATTGCTTCAACAAATCAACACATCAAGATTAACAAAGATCCTCGCCTCGGTAGCAAAAAACCCATTGATTTATATGCAAAAGCTGAAGACCTTAGTGCTGTAAAAATCACAAAACCACGATTCTTCTCACCAGAGCAAGAATTGGCGGCTATCGAAGATGACTCCAAGTTGGCGCGTTTGATTGAACAGCTTGATGCGGGTGAATCTTTAGACCATGCAAATCAGCGGTATGTTGATACTAAATTGGCAAGACACCAAGAATTGTGTCGTATGTTGGGCATAACAGATGAAGAGGAAAACTCCAATAGCACGCAGGTAGAGCGAGACTTACTCAGTATTTATGAAAACGTCGATATCAATAAACTAAAAAATCTATAGTGCCGTGACCTTATGTTTATTGTAGTGCTTATTATTGCCCTGATAATTGTTTGTGGCTTGGCATTCTATGCTGGCGCGTTGCTGTTTAAATTAAAGCAGCAACGGCAAATCCAAGAGAGTCGCCGTGCCGACAGGGCAAGGTCTATTATTCAAAGTATTCAAACCATTGCGCTGGCAATGAGTCAACAACAATGCAATTTGTCTGAAGGTTGCATCAGATTAAGTCACTTATTAGAGAGTATTCCCGAGCACAATAAACCTGACTATTCTCAGCAGTTCCCTGGTGTCTATACGCTGTTCGCCCATGTTAAAAACTTGCCTACTCACGATGCGAGAAAGAAACTTAGCAAGACTGACCTGAGAATGCAGGATACAAGAAGAGAAGAACGAGAAGCTGAACTAGAACCGCTGATCTTGAAGGATGTTGAGGCCCTTCTCACTTTTTTTCCGGCCAATTAATTGTCGATTATCAATCCCGCTGATCTTTGCTGGTAGCAGAAACAGTTTTGAGTGTGGTCATTAACCATGCCGACTGCTTGCATAAACGCGTAACAAATTTTGCTACCTACAAAACTGAAACCGCGTTGTTTGAGTGCTTTGGCCATGGCATCAGATTCAGTGGTAGACACAGGCACCGCCTCTTTTGCAGGCCAATGATTGTATTTAACCTGAGATCGGTTTAAGCAGCCACCATCGCATTTCTCTCAACGTCGCTAATATTAAGGGATGGCTTATTTTTCTT
>JAACSL010000016.1 GCA_009993955.1 Paraglaciecola sp. | reverse complement strand
ACTTGGGGTAAAAAGACAGTAGAGAAAAAAGAAGGCTATGACGCGATCGGATAGAACCGAAATGACTGTCTGTTTTCACCGAAATACGCATCCAACGCCGCGCCGATCCCCCAGCAAGCTTTCAATTGGTATGACGAATATGCCCATGGAGATATTGACCGCCGCACTTTTTTAAGTCGTTTGGCTACGCTCTCTGTCGCAGGTTTAAGTTTGGCTGCGCTGACCACCGCCCTCACTCCTAATTACGCGTTGGCCGAACAGGTGTCATTTAATGATGAATCCATCAAAGCCTCTTACGCGGAATTTGACTCTCCTCTGGGACATGGCAAAGGGCGTGGATATTTAGTGATGCCAACACAAACAAGTGCCCCTCTAGCCACCGTGTTGGTGGTGCATGAAAATCGTGGTTTAAACCCCTATGTAATGGATGTAGCCCGGCGTGTAGCCAAAGCCGGTTACATGGCTTTTGCACCCGATGCCTTGTTTCCGGTTGGCGGTTACCCTGGCAACGACGACGAGGGTCGCACGCTGATGAGTGGTTTGGAGCGAGGCAAAATTGAAGCGGACTTTGTCGCCGCTGCGCAATTTTGTAAAACCTTAGACCGACATTCAGGCAAGCTCGGTGTGGTAGGGTTTTGTTTTGGTGGCTATGTGAGCAATATGTTGGCTGCTGTCGCGCCAAATATCATCAATGCTGCGGTACCCTTTTATGGCACACCAGCCTCGCAAGATCTGGTTAAAAATGTCAAAGCTCCCCTCCTATTGCACTTCGCAGAAAACGACAAACGAGTTAACGATACTTGGCCGGCGTATGAAGAAATACTGAAAAATAATGGGGTAAACTACCAAGCTTTTGTTTATCCGAATACTCAGCATGGTTTTCACAATGATTCCACCAGCCGTTATGCTCCAGATGCAGCAGAGCTAGCTTGGGCGCGAACTTTGGCGTTTTTTAAATTACATTTGAGTTGAAAAAGGTAGATTGAAATCCTTTGCCCGGTTTTTTCGGGCAAAGGGTGATGACGAGGTGAACACGCTGTTAGTGATTTAACTGGTCAAGGAATTCCATCACTTGTTGGCTAGACTGTTCCATTTTCACTAAATACTCGGCGGCTTCAGCTTTATTGCCCGCATCAAATAGCGTCATGGCTTTCACGCCACTCTCATGCATGGTGACGTGAGCGCGCTCCATCCGTTGAAAGGCATTATTATTGCCGTATTGTTGTTTACCATTTGACTGTATCCAGCGTCCCAAACGACACATAGTGTGATCGGCAAACTCTGAAATTTTCTTACTATTTAATTTGTACATTTTGCTGTATACATCACTTTTCCAGACAATGTGATCCAGCTTAACGGTTTGAATAAAGGCCTTCTGGCTGGAGTCTGCAATCGTAGACTTCATGGCCTGACAGCGTTTGATGATCGTCGAATACTGATCATTCAATTTGACCACACCATCCGACAAGCCTTGGTTATTGTTGCGAATTTCACTCACAGAACTCACCGCCACCTTGGTAGAGGCGATAATATTTTTCACTAGCTCAGCAACTTCACTGGCCGACTTATTGGTTTCATTAGCTAAGGAACGAACCTCATCGGCCACCACACTAAAACCTCTACCAGCATCACCTGCACGGGCAGCTTCAATGGCAGCATTTAAGGCTAATAAGTTGGTTTGGTCAGAAATACTGGTGATGGTGGTCACAAACTTGTGAATATGATCCGCTTTATCAGATAGACCAGATATGCTGTTGGTCATACTTTCCATGCGACTATTCAGACCTTGCATGGAATTAGCAATGCCGCCTAACGAAGCAGAAGATACGTCGAACAAGTTGCCTAAATCTTTCGCCGAATCACTTTCTTTTTCAATGCTTTCAAACGAATCAAATATGGATTGGCGCACAGCGTTGACTTGTTTCAACGAGTCTAAAGCACACTTAAACAAAATATCATCAAATTTATCCTTGGATTCCGCAGTGAGGTTATTCACTGTTTCAATCAAGGATGCATTTTCATTGGATAATTGTTTATTTTCGATACTTAAGTCAGCATTTCGGCGCTCAAATTCTCTTTTTTCTTGTTCTAACGCAGCATATTTGGAAGCAAGTACCAGCATAAATAAGTTCGTCCACAACCATAGACAGTTAAGAGGATCTTAAGAGTGCTACCAGCTTAGCTGTTTGTCAAATAGCACCTGAATTAATGGTCTGAAAGATTAAATTCAGCGATTTCACTGGGGCGATGAAAAAAATAACCTTGCATATTTCGACACCCTAGCTGTAACAGCAGATCTTTTTGTTTTTGGGTTTCTACCCCCTCTACAACGCAATCAACATCAAAACTGCTGCACAACGCTAAGATCGTTTTAACTACGCCTTGACTGCGGGAATCATGTTGCAGATTTTGCACAAAACCGCGATCAATTTTGAGGGTATCAAAAGCCAATTTGTGAAGGTAACTGAGGCTTGAATACCCTGAACCAAAGTCGTCTAACGCTACCTTAAATCCCTGCTCTTGCAGATTTCGAGTGGTGGCAGAACACAGATCCAAGTCACTCATCATCGTTGTTTCAGTGATTTCAAACTGCACGCGTTGGGGTGGCACGCCGCAGCGGTCGAGGATCTGCCGCAAGGTTTGTAAGGTGTTTTTGTTGATTACATCGTGCACCGACAGGTTGAACGACAAGTACATGGCTGGCGGCCATGAACGTAGATCCTGAATCGCGATCTCAAACAAATTAAGGGTAATTGCACAAATCAAGCCGGTCTTTTCTGCTACCACAATAAACTCACTGGGAGGCACCGTACCCAACTCCCCATGATGCCAACGTGCCAGCGCTTCAAACCCCAAAATCTGGCCTGTTTGCCCGTTTACGATGGGTTGATAATGTAAATACATTTCGTGTTTTTTCACGCTTTGTGTCAACGCTAGCTCGATGCGTGATTTTTGCCGAATTAAACGCTCATGCTCAGGGCTAAAAATGATCGATGTGCCACGGGCGCCCGATTTTGCTTGATACAAAGCAAAATCGGCTCTGTCCATGAGTTCATCCGCACTGCGCCCAGCATCGGGAAAAATCGCAAAACCACAAGAACCCGAGATTTGTACCAGACCTGTACGCATCACAAAAGGGATCTGCAGCTGCTCAGTGATGCGTTGGCCCAAGTGCTGAATTTCCGTGTGACTTGCGCTATGGTCGATCACTAAGGCAAATTCATCCCCACCTATGCGTGCTAACATGCAATCGTCATCCAGCAAGGTTTGTAAGCGATGACTTACTTCGGCTAAAACTCTATCACCGGCAGCATGCCCATGAATATCATTGACCGGTTTAAAACCATCTAGATCAATGAGACCAACGATAAAGCTGTGCGCATCAAGGCTATTTTGTAATTTATTGTTCAAATGATTAGCAAAACTGCGGCGGTTGGCTAATTTGGTTAAGCCGTCTTGATTGGCTAACAACTCATTTTGATCATTGAGCCGCTGCGTGTGTAAATGCTGGTCTTCCAGTGTTTGTTTGGCATTGATAACACTGGAAAAGGCGCGATAGTAGCTCAATGTAATCAATACCAACACTGCCACAACTAAGGCAAAGTTAATGGCTATTGCGACAAAAACAGGCTGTCCGGAAAGGGTAAAAAATAACATAAATGGCAGCCCCACAGTGAGGGAGGTAGACCAGGCGGCGGCCGGTAAATGGATTAAACAAATGATGATGCCGATGACGGTAATCGACATGTAGTAGATCACGTGAGTTTGCAGGGCGATATCCCCATACCCATAGAGGCTCAGACACCAAGCGGAAAACCCAACCCCCATTAACATCGACGATAGTATCGTCATGTTAATTTGGTGTCTGGCCTGTTTAAGCGTAAAGGTTTTGCGTCTAAAGCTGTACCAGATTAACGCCCGTGTGATGCAGGCTACAGATAAAAAGGCTGACACATAAACGGTGAGATAATTGGGTGCTACGCCATAATGGGTATAAGCCAAAGACAAGGAGTTGGCGAGCAGAATAAAATATAGTAGCGGCACCTTAGTCAACAATTCATTAAATTGTGCAAAGACTAATTGCTCACTTTTATCACCACCATCACTCCAGCGGATAATTTGCCTGATTATATTAATATTCGCCTCCTAACTGCATGCTAACGGCTGCGCTGTTATACCTTATTTTATCCAAAATTTCAGAGGCTTTAGTAATCTCAAGAGTTGGCATCTGGTGGTTGAAGCTATTTTGCAAGCTGCTGGCGGAATGCCTGTAATTCTGCCACCCGTTTTTCGTCACTTTGTGGGTAATGCATGTCGAGACTGGTGAGGCTGGCACGGACAATTTGCGCCATGATTAAACGGGCATTCTTTTTATCATCGGCTGGGATGATATACCAAGGCGCAGCCTTACTGCTCGTAGCGTTGATGGCTTGTTGATAAGCCTGCATATACTGAGGCCAAAACTGCCTTTCTTTAATATCTGCTTCACTAAATTTCCAATTTTTGTTTGGTTTATCAATCCGTTGTAAAAATCGCAGGCGCTGCTCTTCTTTGGATAGATGCAGGAAAAATTTGATTATCCGGGTACCATTGCGTTGCATATGCTGTTCAAAACCTTGGATTGACTGGTAGCGTTCCTGCCACAACTCGTCATGATCGCGTATCGGTTCGGGCAAACCCTGGCCGGCCAAAATTTCTGGGTGTACTCGCACAATTAACACTTCTTCATAATACGAACGGTTAAAAATGCCAATGCGTCCCCGCTCTGGCAAAGCGCGTGTTGTACGCCACATAAAATCGTGATCTAACTCCGTTGCGCTTGGGTGTTTAAAACTGGTGACTTGACAGCCTTGTGGGTTGATACCAGAGAGTACATGACGAATGGCGCCGTCTTTACCCGCTGCATCCATGGCTTGGAAAATCAACAATACACTATGCTGGTTAGTGGCATATAGCAGCCGTTGTAATTGGCTCAAATGCTTGACGTTTTTCGTTAATTTCTTGCGGTAATCTGATTTCGACGTGTAATAAGGATCGACTATTGTCGGCCATTGACTCAGGTCGAGGTTGCTATCGGGTTTAACCCTAAACGCGTCGCAATCAATTTTCATTGGCTTCCACTCAGTAACTAACAGAATAGCTAAGCATAGTAGATAAAAAAGGCTCCCGAAGGAGCCTTATTTTTTTATGCAAAAACGTGTTAGTTAAACACGTTCAAATACTGTCGCAATACCTTGACCAAGACCGATACACATGGTGGCTAAACCAAGCGTCTTATCTTTAGCTTCCATTAAATTGATCAGGGTAGTGGATATACGTGAACCAGAGCAACCCAGCGGGTGACCCAGCGCTATAGCCCCACCGTTAAGATTCACTTTGTCTTCAAATGTATCTAACCAGCCTAATTGTTTGATACAAGACAAGGCTTGCGCTGCAAAGGCCTCGTTGAATTCTGCTATTTCAATGTCGTCCATGCTTAAACCCGCGCGTTTCAAGGCTTTTTGTGTCGCAGGTACTGGGCCAAAACCCATTATTGCTGCGTCACAACCTGCCACCGCCATGGCGCGGATTTTCGCTCTTGGTCTGAGTCCCAGGGCTTTGGCTTTGTCTGCCGACATCAGCAACATGGCCGATGCACCATCAGATAAGGCTGATGAAGTGCCCGCCGTCACGGTACCATTTACAGGGTCGAAAACAGGGCGCAACGCAGCCATGGAGGCCACGGTTGAGTCTGGGCGAATGACTTCATCGCTATCAATGAGTTTTAATACGCCATCCGCATCGTGGCCTTCAGTCGCCACAATTTCATTGGCCCAACGGCCTTCTATTGTAGCGGCATGCGCTTTTTGATGAGATCTAGCACCAAAAGCATCTTGCATGTCACGAGTAATGCCGTTTTGACGGCCCAACAGTTCCGCCGTCATACCCATGCTGCCAGACGCGCGGGCGGCATGCAGGGCAATACCGGGGTGGAAATCTAAATTGAAGTCCATGGGCACGTGACCCATGTGTTCAACGCCACCAATCATGTAGATATCACCACGACCACTGATAATTCCACTCGCGGCATCATGCAGGGCTTGCATTGACGAACCACACAAGCGATTTACGGTTACCGCCGCGACTGAGCGCGGGATATCCGTTAATAATTGGGCGTTACGGGCAATATTAAAACCTTGTTCTTTGGTTTGCTGCACACAGCCCCAAATAATATCTTCAATCTCATTCGGATCGACCTTGGGGTTACGTTCGATGAGTTTAGACATGAGGTGGGCCGACAGGGTTTCGGCTCTGACGTTACGGAAAATCCCACCTTTTGAACGCCCCATTGGGGTACGAATACAGTCAACAATTACTACTTCTTTCATGTTCTTATCCTCAGGTTAGGATTAAGCCGATTTAACATCAGCAGAAAAATACGATTTGCCTTGCGCAGCCATGGCACGCACACCATCACTCACTTGATAAATTGCGCCCAAATGCGCGAACTTATCTGCCATCGCCACAAAATTTGGCAAACCCAAGGTTTCGATGTAACGGAAAATACCGCCTCTGAACGGCGGGAAGCCTAAACCGTACAACAAAGCCATATCTGCTTCAGCCGCACTGGCCACGATCCCTTCTTCTAAGCAACGAATGGCTTCATTGGCCATGGGCACCATAACTCGTGCAATGATTTCCTCGCTTCTAAACTCGCGAATATCAGCACAGTGCGGTTTAAACAGGGCATAGGCCTCGGCAGCCGCTTCTTTGGCCGGACGACCGCGTTTGTCGAGACTAAAGTTGTAGAAACCTTTGCCATTTTTCTGACCTAAACGTTTGGCTTGATACAGCAAGGTAACTGGGTCATTTTCAATTTTTTGCATGCGCTCAGGAATCCCATCTGCCATCACGCCAGAAGCATGATCAGCAGTATCCATACCCACCACATCTAACAAATAAGCGGGGCCCATTGGCCAGCCAAATATTTTCTCCATCACTTTATCAACCGCCACAAAGTCTGCGCCGTCCATCACTAGTCGGCTAAAACCAGCAAAGTATGGGAACAACACACGGTTGACTAAAAATCCTGGGCAATCATTCACCACGATGGGTGTTTTACCCATGGCTAGGGTGGCAGCAACAACACTGGCGATAGTGTCTTCAGCGGTATGTTCACCACGGATGATTTCCACTAAAGGCATCTTGTGCACTGGATTAAAGAAGTGCATGCCACAGAAGCGCTCAGGCTTTTTCAAACTTTTTGCTAGTTGGTTAATCGAAATGGTCGATGTGTTCGAGCAGATAACCGCGTCATCACTCACATGTTGCTCAGTTTCTGCCAATACAATCGCTTTGACTTTGGGGTTTTCAACCACCGCTTCAATCACCAAGTCCACGTCTTTAATCGCAGCGTAATCAAGGGTAGGCACGATGTTGTTCAAGGTAGTAGCCATGGTGCGGGCATCTACTTTTCCGCGCTCCATGCCTTTTCCTAGGATCTTTGCCGCTTCTTTTAAACCTAGATCTAACGCAGCTTGGTTGATGTCTTTCATGATGACGGGGGTGCCCTTCACTGCACTTTGATAGGCAATACCGCCGCCCATGATGCCAGCACCCAACACTGCCGTGTGTTTGACGGCTTTGGTGGCAGCTTTAGCTTGTTTTTTACCTTTACTTTTAACCAACTGGTCGGCTAAAAAGATACCAACCTGTGCTTTTGCTGCATCGGTTTTAGCCAATTTGGCAAAACCTTGGTTCTCTAACGCCAAGGCACCTGCATGATCTAAACGCGCAGCATTGCTCACGGTTTCTACCATCATGTGTGGTGCTGGATAATGTTTTCCTGCTTGAGCAAACACCATGGCTTTAGCCGTGGAGAAACTCATCATGCTTTCATTTTTATTCAGTTTAAGTGGCGCTTGTTTTTGCCCACGACGTTGCTGCCAGGCAAATTTTCCAGCCATGGCATCTTTCAACATGCTTAAGGCTGCGTCCACCAGCTTGTCGGGGGCAACAACGGCGTCTATTGCACCTTCAGCTAAAGCCTTCGCGGCTTTACGATCACGACCGGTTGTCATCCATTCCAAGGCATTGTCAGCACCAATTAAGCGTGGCAAGCGCACTGTGCCGCCAAAGCCGGGCATCAAACCCAATTTCACTTCAGGCAAACCAATGCTGGCCGTGGTGTCTGCCACTCGTAAGTCACAAGCCAAGGCCATTTCACAGCCACCGCCCAATGCAAAGCCGTTTACTGCTGCAATCGTTGGAAAAGGAAGATCTTCAAAGCGATCAAAGACTTGCGAAGTTTTGCCCACCCATGCCAAAATATCCGTCTCAGCCATATCGAATAAGCTGGTGAATTCAGTGATGTCGGCGCCAACAATGAAGGTTGGCTTGGCCGAACGCACCAACACACCTTTTACCGCACCGTGTGCAGTTAGCGCCGCGCAAGCCGCGTCTAACTCCGTTACGGTTTGTTGATCAAATTTATTTACCGAACCTTCGGCGTCTAATAAAACCTCTGCAATACCATCTTGCAAAAGGCTAACCTTGAGGCTTGAGCCTGCATATATCATTGTTATCTCCTAAGGCTTACGCCAAAGCGGTGAAAGAGAAGCGATTGACTGCGCCTCACTGTAGGGTGGCATTGATCTTTGTTAAAGAAATTCGAAAGGTCAACCTAACTTTTAACAAATATTCATCAAGACCATAACATGCGGTTGTTTGTGATATTTTCAACTAGTCATGCCAGTTAATGCAATGATTTTTAAATTTTTTATAAAATAGTCCCACTTTATTGGAAGCAAGTTTGCTAAGATAACAACTCGACTAGAGTCAACCAGTTAGTATGAAAATCACTTCCAGTATTTTGTTATGTTGTGGGGTTTTTCTTTGCCTAGTTGCTGTGCCCGTCATCGCACGCAGTGGTACAACTTCGGGTAACGGCCCCAAAAATCCAAGTAGTAGCCTGCTTGAACAGCAGCGCGGTTGGTATGTGCAAGCCGAGCGGTTGGCTGACAATCCAAAAAATCGCAGTTTCCAAAAATTACTGACCCAGCTAGATGGTTATCCCCTCACACCCTACTTGCAGCAAGCCTATCTTGTGCAATACCCCTTTCTGTCAAACCGCGAGGCCATTGAGCAGTTTTTAGATGACTATCAAGATTCGCCTTTAGACCGCCCTTTACGCAAAAAATGGTTAGAATATTTAGGCAAAAAAAATCAGGCAGACGCGTTTATGCAAGCCTATCGCGATGTTGGTGATGCGGCGTTAGCCTGCAAATATGCTGAGTTTGGCCTAGCCGATGAAAAACAAAAATATGCCGCGCTGGCTGCGATTGGTGAATTGTGGGTGGTGGGCGATTCGCAACCCAAGGCATGTGACAATGTATTTAGAATTTGGCAAAAAGCTGGACTGCGCACCCCAGAAAAAGTGTGGCAACGCCTGACCCTGGCAGCGGACGGCGGCAACCATACGCTCATCCCCTATCTCAAGACCTTATTACCCGACTCACAAAAATATTTGGCTGATTTGTGGTTACAGGTGCGCCGGTCTCCCAGTCAAGTAAGCCGCTTGTCTATTTTTCCCAACAAGTTTCCAGACTACGAAAGACAAATCATGGTCTATGGGCTTAATCGCTTAGTGTGGAACGACAGAGATCTTGCCCTGCGTAGCTGGCAAAAATTAAGCAGCCAATTTAATTTTACTGATCAAGAGCAACAGCAAATAGCGGAAAAGTTTGCTCTCGCTCTGGTCATCATTAACCATCCGCAAGCTGAGCAGTGGCTTGAACGTGCAGCAAGTCAAAACCAAGACGAAGAGCTATTACGCTGGCATTTAGCCCATGTATTACGTCAACAAGACTGGAAACATGCCTTAGATGTAATTGAATTTGCGCCGGCAAATCTGAGTCAGGATTATGTGTTCCAATACTGGCAGGCCCGAGCACTGGAAGAGGTGAATGCACCGGAACAAGCGAAACAAGGCTTTGAATTACTTGCCGATCAACGTCACTACTATGGGTTTTTAGCCAGCGGTAAACTCGCTAAAAAGACCAACCTCAACGATACGCCCCTGCATTACACGCAAAGCGAACTCGATTCCATTGCCAGCTTACCGGCTGCGCAACGGGCGCTTGAGTTTAGACGCTTAGAGCGGCCTGTTAGCGCACGCCGTGAATGGATGTTTCTGCAAAGCCAGTTGAATGAGCAGCAGTTGAAGATTGCCGCTGTCGTGGCTGATCAACATGGCTGGCATGATCAAGCCATATTCACGTTTTCCAAAGCAGGTTATTTAGATGATTTGTCTCGACGTTTTCCCATGGCCTTTGATGAGACGCTAAAAACCAGTGCGCAAAAACAAAATATTGATCCCGCTTGGGCATTTGCCATTGTAAGACGCGAAAGTTCCTTCATGCCAGATGCTAGCTCGGGTGCCGGTGCCATGGGTTTAATGCAAGTATTACCGAGTACGGCGCGCTATTTAGTTAAGCAAAAATTCACGACCTCAACCTTGTACGATCCGAAAACTAACGTCGAGCTGGGTACACAGTATATGCGCTATTTATTGGATAAAATGGACAACAATCCCATCCTCGCCACAGCGTCTTACAACGCCGGCTGGCGGCGGGTGAGAAATTGGTTGCCAGAAAAAACCAGCATGCCGATGGATTTATGGGTAGAGACAATTCCATACAAAGAAACGCGCAATTACGTTAAAGCTGTGCTGGCCTACCAACAAATTTACCGTGAACAATTGGGCGACAACGACAACCAATTCACCGCCCTTGCAAAAATGCGCATTGCTCCGAAGGGCTAAGCCTTACGCCTCTTTGTTGATTGACTAACACACAAACGGTATGCGACTAAGACTGACATAGCTTGATACCTATGTCAGGCTTAGTCACAACACAGAAGTTGACGATTTTCCAAGACCTTAAAAATCGATAGCAAAATAGGCCACGAGTGAATTCTTTTTGGCTTCGAATATGTCGCTTTGGTTATCATCAGGGAATAAAGGCAGACCTATCAATGTCTCCGCGATCCGGCGATCAGCTATGCGAACCTGGCCTTCTCCAAATTTATAGTACAGGCCCAAGGATATCGGTGAACTGTAAAAGGTAGTATCGAATCCAATACTCACGCCTAGCATATCGATGTCTTCCACTCGGTCGAAATTAATTGCAGGATCAATGATGGCGTTTGAGTTATCTGTAAACAGACCAAGCCTAAAAGTATTCTCTGCACTGAAATCGTATTGCATAGCCAGAGCAAAGTTAGTGACTGAACGCAGATTACGTGTAATGGGTTTCACACCATCTATGTAATAGGGTGTGGCTTTCACCCGAGTGAAATAGCTGATATCCGTAGAAATTAATACCTTGCCATATTGAAAGGCATAGCCTGCATGAATTTGATAAGGGTACTCCTGTGCTTCATCCGCACTGGAGTTGATCCGAGCAGAGGTTAACACAGTGGGTGGCAATGGAACGGGGCTATTTAGAAATAATGTTGAGGTCACATCATAGTCACGTGATACAACAATATCCCTTGAAAATTTGAGGCCAAAGCTCGACGTTTCCCAGTTTTTTAAGAAACCTAATGCTGGTTGCACAATAACATTGATATCACTGAATCTAACGCTGGCATTAAAGCCACTGAATAAAGGTATCCCATTAAATATTTCAGTTGACGTTGAACCTGAACCTTGCACACTGACGAGTTCTTTATAATCAAGATTAAGTGATGCGCCCAGTGACGCGTTATTGCCAAAATCGTATGCCACACTGAAACCCAAGCGATAAGCACTGTTGTCTAAATCCACATTATTAAATTCAATAATGTCTTGTTGTGCTTCGCTAAATCTTCCTGGTGCTGAATAAAGCACGTCGGTTGCGGTGCGTTCCTTACTGAAATCAGTTACGGAAAAAAAACCACCATAAGAAAACTGCGCGTCTTTGCGACTAAATCCAAAGAAGCCGGGCACCACAGTGAATGATTTACGCGTGAAACTTTCACCGTTGCCAAAAATGGCATAAACATCGGTATTGTCCCAGGCGAGAGTGTTGAAGGATGCGGAATATTTAACTTTATTAAACGATAAACCTGCTGGGTTGTAATACATTGCCGACAAATCATCGGAAATAGCCATATAAGCGCCCCCCAAACCAATAGCTTTCCCGCCGACCAGTAAACTGTTGTAATGAAACTCATCACTGTAAGTATTACCTTGATACGCTAATAAACAGACACAAAAGATTGCTGCTCTCACTCTTTTTTCCTTTATTGATTGATATTCATTTAGTTTTATTACGAACTTTCATCATGGGATGTTTTTTCAAATTTTTTTATAAACTGTGCAAGCTGCAACCGTTTCAAAATCATAGGTGGTTGAATAAAAACAGGTTTTAACGCATTATCAACTAAAAAATGATGCAAAAGAAATGACGTTTTGCATCGAGCTAATAAATGTATAAATCAGGTGTCTGCACTACCGACAAACTCTCAGTTGACAGTGAAAATAATGACACATAATTCAAAACCTCAGATAAATATAGAATTCAATGAAGGGCTAAACTTCACTAAAACAAAGTGCTAGGCTATTGGCAGTCGTGTTCAGTAAAGAGTTTTTTGATGTCAGCATTTGCCCAATCCTACCCGCAACATATTCAAGAATTACAAACCCGCACTCGTCATGCATTAGAACGTGAAGGTATTGATGGCTTGATCATTCATTCAGGTCAAAGTAAACGCATGTTTTTGGATGATAATAACTACCCTTTCCATGTGAATCCGCAATTTAAGGCTTGGCTGCCGGTGGTGGACAACCCCAACTGTTGGTTGATCGTTAATGGTGTGGATAAGCCAAAATTAATATTTTATCGACCCAAGGATTTTTGGCACAAAGTGCCCCCCGTGCCAAACGATTTTTGGGTGGAACAATTTGATATTGTATTGCTGGCGCAAGCTGACGCGGTAGAAAAACATTTGCCCTTTGATAAAAGTAAACATGCTTATGTGGGCGAATATATTGAAGTAGCCAAGGCCTTGGGGTTTGCTCTGGTTAACCCTGATCGCGTCTTGCATTACCTACACTACCAGCGTGGCTACAAAACTGATTATGAATTGCAGTGCATGCGTGAAGCTAACCGTATTGCGGTTGATGGTCATCGTGCGGCCAAGCTGGCGTTTGACCAAGGTTTAAGTGAGTTTGAGATTAACCTAGCCTATTTGTGTGCCGTGGCTCAGGGAGACAATCAGGTGCCCTACAATAATATTGTGGCCTTGAATGAAAACAGCGCCATATTGCACTACACCATGCTGGACACCCACGCCCCAAAACAACATCGTTCTTTTTTGATTGATGCAGGCGCCAGTTTTCATGGTTATGCGGCAGATATCACCCGCACATACAGCAACAGTACTGGGCTATTCCATGACTTGATTCAAGCCGTGCAGCAAATCACGCTAAATCTGGTTGATCAACTGAAGCCGGGCACCGCCTATACTGAAATCCATCAGTCTGCTTATCGGCAAATTGGCAGCTTGCTGGCCCAGTTTGGCATTGTCAATTTAGCGGCGGATGACATTGTGTCACAGGGTATTGTAAGCACGTTTTTCCCCCATGGTGTCGGGCACTTTTTAGGCCTACAAGTACACGATGTAGCAGGTCACGCTGCCGACGACTGGGGTACACCCAATCCACCTCCGGCTGAGCATCCATTCTTACGCACCACACGCATTATCGAACCTCGCCAAGTTTTTACCATAGAGCCAGGGCTGTATTTTATCGATAGCTTGCTCAATGACTTAAAAGCCACTGAACAGAGCAAATACATCAACTGGGATGTGATAACAGAGTTGAAGCCCTTTGGTGGCATACGTATCGAAGACAATATCGTGGTGCACCGTGAACGCAATGAAAACCTGACACGCTTGCAAGGACTTAACTAAACAATACAAAGCTGACGGCGACGTAGAAATGCTCCTTGCTTTTGACCTAGCTTTCATCGTTGCAGAAACGGAGTCAATATCGATTCTTTATGACAAACCTGCCAAGCCACACTAAGTTGCTGTGTCAAAGCGACCGTTTCTTTGCACTACTGATGGTGGTGGGCATTTTTGTTGTTATAGCCATATGGCTGTTTGAAGAATACTTTGAGGTGATTCAAGTCTATGACCGTTATGGTTATGCAGGCAGCATCTTTGCATCCCTTGTATGTTTGGCACTAACCCTTAAATTTCAAAAAGCGCATACTGCCAAGTTATTGCTATTTTTGTATATCACCTTGTATCTGGTTGGGCTCAGTGTTGTGAGCTTTTTACATTCAGCGCAAACTGGCAATATTTATACTTTTGCGTCGAGTTTGCAGTGGATACCGGTCATTTATTTGGTGGCGTTTTTGTTCCTATCCCCACAGCAAGCTGTGGCCAGCACCCTCAGTATTTACATCCTGTTGGTTACTTTTTTAATTTTACCTTACCTGGGTTGGATAAAAGTAGAGGCTTCTTTAAAAGCCTTGTCGCTGCAAGTTGTTGTCTCCCATGCTGTGTATATTTTCTGCTTATTTGGCGTAGTTAAACTGCGCCAAACACAAGAAGCCTCGCAGCGCCGCGCCATCCAAATGGAAAACGCAGCCAATAATGATGGTTTGTTGGGTATAGGCAACCGTCGCATGTTACAGACAGAATTGAATGCACGTATGGCCACCAAAACCCCCTTTTTCTTGTTGTTAATTGATGTGGATTTTTTCAAAGCAATCAACGACATGCACGGTCATTTAGTGGGTGATGATGTGCTAAGGGCCATCAGTACCTGCATGGAAGATAATATTCGGCCACAGGATACAATTGGTCGTTGGGGGGGTGAAGAGTTTTTGGTGATTGCCAATGGTGGCACCTTAGACGATGCAGTCAAGCTAGCTGAGCGCTTACGCTTAGCCGTCGCCTCTATGCAAATTGATCCAGTGGGTCAAGTCACCGTCAGTATTGGTGTTGCGCCTTTTGAAGCCAATACTTCTATTTCACAAACATTTTCAGCGGCTGACAAAAGGTTATATGCAGCCAAAAATGCCGGGCGCAATAAAGTTGTTGCTGCCTAATCCGTGTGCAATGTTTGGATAACACTTTGCAACGCGCTGTTAACCTCCTGCATATTCTGAGTGCCATGGCGAAATGCCAGATAAACGGGTAATTCGTAGTCACTTAAAACGACGGAACGCACTTTATCTTGCAGATTGAGAGTATCGCGTAAATGGTTGCCAACCGCAAAATTGGTGATGGAGGCATCGATACGCCCCGTGAGCAAAATCTCCAACAGTGTCTCATTTGAATCCAAATAAACAAAATTAGCATCACGCAGTTGATCGTGAGAGAGCAAAGGTTCAGGTAGAGGCATGCTGCGTATTAGACCGATATTTTTCCCTGCAAAGTTCTGCTGACTGAGGGCTTCATTACCTGCCAGAAAAAATACACCGTATTGCGTGACGTGCATGGGTAGTTGGGTATATGCAAGAAACTTTGCCCGCTCTGGAGTATAAGAGAGGGAAAAAAAGCAATTGAAATTATTTTTTTCAATTTCCATTTTCACTCTGCCCCATGGAAAATTTAAAATTTCGACTTGCCAATTTAAGCGTTGAGCTAAACGTTCAAGGATGACAACATCAAACCCAGTGAACCCCTTTTTTTTACCTTGATATACCGCAAAAGGAGGATAGTGAGTCGTTAGGCAAGTAAGTTTTTCAGTCGGTGCCTGCTCCATTGCCATGGCTGAAAAATGCCAAAAAAGTGCAGTGAACAACACAAAAAAGCCAATCTTTACACGGCGGTACTTCACCACAATTTGCTGCTTTTGTGTTAGTTGCCGATACCCTATTTGCATGCCCTCATTCCTTTATTTTCTTAACACTGCCATCGTCAGTTCCACTGAGGCTCGGCATGATACAGCCTTTGCCAACAGGACGCATCCGCAACGCCACGTCTTTTGATGCATTTTTAGCGAGGCAATTAACGTCGCGCCTTCCATAGGCATAATATTATGCAGATATAAACTTTCTGAACCATTGCCTCGACTCATAGCTAACAGCTGGTCGCGCACATCGGTTGATTAATCGAATTTGCCAAGCAATTATCAGCAAAATCATTACATTACGCCGGCAAGATTGACCAACTATAGCCCTCACTGCCGCTGTGGCCTCTTAAGCAATCAAGCTCACCAGGAATTGCAAACTATGTTGTTTATGTTCACTACATTCACCCGTCGCTACGCCATAGCTCTGGGTTTTATAGTCTGTAGCCCCGTTTGTTTTGGGCAAGACCTTGAGCAGACCGCCAGTCTCCCTTCTCATGCCATTCCGTTTATTGCTGGCGAATTGACCGTTGACGGTGAATTAAATGAAACACAATGGCAACGCGCCAGGGTGATCAGTCTGGATATCGTGACCAGCCCCTATGAAAACACGGAGGCTCCGGTTGCGACTGAAGTGCGGATCTTTGAAAACGGTGAAACGCTGTACGTTGGATTCATTGCCACTGAGCCAGATATGAGCCAACTTCGTGCATTCTATCGAGATCGTGACCAAGTTTGGCGCGACGATATTGTTGGTTTAGAACTGGATACCTTCAATGACAGACGCTTAGCTTACGAGTTTTACAGCAATCCATTTGGCGTACAAATCGATGCCATTTTGAATGAAATGACAAGTGACGAAAGTGACAGCTGGGATGCGATTTGGCAGTCAGCAGGAAAACTGCTCGCCAACGGTTATCAAATAGAAATGGCCATTCCCTTGAATATCCTGAATTTTAATGAAAGTCTTGATGACAAAACGTGGGCAGCGGCCTTTGTGCGTTACCGCCCCAGAGAAGACCGTTTGCGAATTTCCAATGTAGCAAATGATCGCAACAATGCCTGTGGTTTGTGCCAACTAGGTGAAATCACTGGCTTCAAACATGCCAAGCAAGGGGAAAACCTCGCCATTGTGCCGTCTTTAGTCTTGGGCCAAGGCCGTAGTCGCAGCCTTGGTGATGAACAAGATCAAAGCTGGCAAACCGAACGCAATCAGCAGCTCAGTTTGGATGTAAAATGGGGGATCACCCCTGAAGTATCTGTACAAGCCACCTTGAACCCGGATTTTTCACAAGTTGAAGCCGATGCCGCCCAGCTCAGTATCAACAATACCTTTGCTTTGTTTTTTAATGAAAAGCGGCCCTTCTTTTTGGAAAACGCTGACTACTTCTCGAGTAACTTTGATTTAGTCTACACCCGCAATATTAATGCGCCTGATTACGGCAGCAAAATTACTGGGCGTGTGGATCAACATACCTTTGGTGTATTTGTGGCCAACGATGAAAGCACCACCTTTATCGTGCCCGGTAACGTAGGGTCGAGTGTCGCGCAACTCGACCAGCCATCCACCAATCTAGCCTTGCGTTACCGCTATGACATGAGTGATGAACTGGCGCTGGGTATTATCTCTACTGTGCGTGATGCCAATGGCTATCACAATTATGTGTATGGCATAGACAGCAAATATCAATTTAGTCCACAAGATACCCTACGGGTGCAACTATTACGGTCTGATACCTTGTACCCTGATACGCTATTTCAGTCTCTTTGCGCCGATGAGTGCACGCGTGCCGAGGATTATTCTGAAGCCGCGTTACGCGTGAACAAAGACGAGGCCTTTAGCGATACAGGCTATCGCATCAGTTATGATCACGAAGAACGTAATTGGAATGTGCGAGGACTCAGCCAACAGCGCGGCGCAGACTTTCGCACCGATCTTGGCTTTGGTTCACAAGCTGATTTCACCCAGAATGTGATTGGTGGCGGCTACAATTGGTATAGCGAGACCCATTGGTGGAATCAGATCCGCGTTTCAGGTGATTGGGACATCACCCACAATGACGCAGGTGAACTCTTGGAAAAAGAAGGGGAAATTTACCTAGGCATCAATGGGCAGCGCCAATCCTACATCGAATTTGGTTACTTGCAACGTGACCGAGTAGGCTTACGCTTTGACCCAAGTAGTCTGGCGATAAAGGATAACACCACCTTGTTTCATGAACAGTTCTTAACCTTTTACAGCAATGTGCAAGCGACGCGTGCCTTAGCTTTTGAAGTCTTCGTGCGCATGGGAGATGAAATTGACTTCAGCAATAATCAGCTGGGTAAGGTTAAGCAGTTCCAGCCCAGTGTTAACTGGAGTATCGGCCAGCATTTAAGCCTGCAATTCGATCACGTCTACAAAAAACTCGATGTAGACAATGGCACCTTGTTTACCGCTAACCTTAGCGATGCCCGCCTAACCTATCAGTTTGATCAACGCCAATTTATTCGCTTTATCGCAATATACTCAGACATCAAACGTGACCCTAGTTTGTATGCGTTTGAGGTTGATGCTCAAAGCAAAGAACTCGGCACACAATTATTGTATTCGTACAAGATTAACCCCCTAACCAAATTTTTTGTGGGTTACTCCGATGTCGCGATGCAAGATGACACCCTCACCGATTTAACCCGAAGCGAGCAGTCAATCTTCATGAAATTTAGCTATGCATGGTTGAATTAATTGTCGATAGCACAGATATTTAACCTGTGGCAAAACCTGCCACCTGTAGTAAAGGAATAGAGACATGGAAAATATCTTCGATTACCTCTTGAGTGCACCTGTACTCATTTTGATTTTTGTCCTCGTTTTACTGAAAACTTCGATCAAATTTGTGCCGCAAAACCGTGCCTACGTGATTGAACGTTTTGGTAAATACCAATCGACCAAAGAAGCTGGTCTGAATTTTATTTTGCCCTTCTTCGACCGAATTTCGGCTGACCGTTCACTGAAAGAACAAGCGGTGGATGTGCCAGAACAAAGTGCCATCACTAAAGACAATATTTCCCTGCATGTCGATGGCGTGTTGTATTTTCGGGTCTTAGATCCATACAAAGCCACCTATGGGGTGGATGACTATATTTTTGCGGTGACCCAATTGGCGCAAACCACCATGCGTTCTGAGCTAGGTAAAATGGAATTAGATAAAACCTTTGAAGAACGGGATTTGTTGAACACCAATATTGTCGCTTCGATCAATGAAGCCGCTGGCCCTTGGGGCATACAGGTGTTGCGTTACGAGATCAAAGACATAGTGCCGCCCCATTCGGTGATGGAAGCCATGGAAGCGCAAATGAAAGCCGAGCGGGTAAAACGCGCGCAGATCCTTGAATCTGAGGGCGATAGGCAAGCAGCCATAAACCGTGCAGAAGGCCAAAAAGCGTCGGTAGTATTAGCCGCTGAAGCCGACAAAGCTGAGCAAGTGCTGCGAGCTGAAGGTGAAGCACAAGCCATTGTTGCTGTCGCCAATGCCCAGGCAGAAGCGCTGCGCCAGGTGGGTGAAGCTGCTGCCACCGCTGAAGGTCAAAAAGCCATTCAATTAGACTTAGCCACTAAAGCTATTGCGGCTAAACAAGCCATCGCCAAAGAATCATCAGTGGTCCTGCTGCCCGATTCAGGTACCGATGCAGCAAGTGTGGTAGCACAGGCTATGACTATTATTAATACCTTGAATAAAAAGGGGTAAACCATGAACTGGTTCGCGGAAAACCTAGCACAAAGTTTTTTTGTCGTGGGCTTGATATTGTTAGTGATTGAAGTGGCGGTGCTTGGCTTTGCCACCTTTATTCTATTTTTTGCTGGCATAGCAGCAATGATCACTGGGGCATTAATGTATTTTCAGGTATTACCTGACAGCTTATTACCTGCCTTGTTATGCACCGGTGTGATCACCGCGATCAGTGCTTTACTGTTATGGAAACCGCTGAAAAAAATGCAAAACCAAGTGGATACCACCAAAGCCAAGGGCGACTTAGTGGGGCACACCTTTGTATTAAGTCAGGGGGTATCTGCCAGTGAGCAGGGCAAATATCGTTATTCGGGCATTGACTGGACCTTGGTCAGCAAGGAAGCATTGAGTGCCGGAACCAAAGTTGAAGTCACCGAAGCAGAGGTGGGAGTTTTTCATATTAAGGCCCGTCAGTAAGCCATTAATAATCAAATACAAAGTCGGGTACATCCCGACTTTTTTGTCAGTGACAAACAAGGTCAGTGGAAAACCAAGGCTTGCAAGACCTAGCTGCGTTTACATCACAAGGTCATGCTGATGTCGCTGTATGTATTGCAGCCAGCGGTTCATGTTTTTCTTAGTTTGCGAAAAACGAGTGCAGCGTCAGCACAACGACACATCAATTGTGCCTTAACCTTTTATTATGTGAATAAGCGAAATTAATTGCCAGACACTTGCAAGGTATCAATCAACACTGAGCCACTTTGGATCGCCCCACGCGTCTCAGTTACAGCGCCAACGGCCACGATATTCATTAACATGTCTTTTAAATTACCAGCAATGGTGATTTCATGAACGGGGTATTGGATCACACCATTTTCAACCCAAAAACCGGCTGCACCACGAGAATAATCGCCGGTGACAATATTGACGCCTTGGCCCATCAACTCGGTCACCAATAAGCCTGTACCAAGTTTGGCTAACATTTGTTGGTCGTTCTCACCGCTGGTATTGATGTACCAATTGTGAATGCCACCGGCATGCCCAGTGGTGGTCATACCCATTTTACGCGCGGCGTAGCTGGTCAATAAATACTGATTCAAACGGCCATCACTGATGATCTCGGCATCTTTGGTGATCACCCCTTCGCCATCAAAAGGCGAACTGGCGAGCCCACGTTTAACGTGGGGTTTTTCGCTGATAGCAAACCATGTAGGCAACACCTGCTGACCTAACTTGTCTAACAAAAATGACGATTTGCGGTATAAATTGCCGCCACTGATTGCACTCACCAAATGTCCAAACAAACCAGAGGCGATGTCGCGATGAAATAATACTGGCACTTTGGTGGTTTTGATCTTTCTTGCGCCAAGGCGCGCCAAGGTAAACTCTGCTGCTTCGCGACCAATTTTGGCTGGGTTATCCAGCAGTAATGCATCGCGATTGACGCTATAGCTGTAGTCTCGTTGCATGTCACCGTTTTGCTCACCAATCACCACACAACTTATACTATAGCGGCTGCTATGATACCCCGCATTCAGGCCGTGGCTGTTGCCATATACCTTGGCACCAATGTTTGCGTTGTAAGATGCACCATCAGAATTAGTGATGCGTTTATCTAAATTTAAGGCAGCTTCTTCAGCCGCTATTACCTGTTTGATGGCGTGTTCGGTATCCAGTTCTTGCGGGTGATAAAGCTCTAATT
Organism: Paraglaciecola sp.; assembly: GCA_009993955.1. GTDB lineage: Bacteria > Pseudomonadota > Gammaproteobacteria > Enterobacterales > Alteromonadaceae > Paraglaciecola. Next base: position 80,578 of record JAACSL010000016.1, on the reverse strand, counting down.
CTGGATAATCGAAGGCCATCAGAGCATGTTCGGCCAAACCTGAATAAGGGTCTTCGTTGGTATGTTTGGCGATTTCAATCGCTTTTTCTACCGTTAAACGCAGCGCCTGTGGCGATAAATCAGCGGTGGAGGCACTGCCTTTTTTTTGTCCGTGGTACACCGTAATGCCAAGCCCACCGTCATTGGTAAATTCAACGGTTTCGACTTCTTTTAAGCGCGATGAAACCGCAATGCCTTGCACTTTTGACATACTTGCTTCTGCTGCGGTGGCACCGTGTTGTTTAGCGAGTTTGAGCACATCTTCAACGATGTTTTGAATTTCGGTTAATTGTTGCTGCATACGACCTGCGATAGGAAACTATATTAATAGTGTTTTCAAGGTTACAATCTGGCGCTAGTGTAGCATTAAAGATAACCTCATGACCGCCCCAAAGAAAAACAAAGATGTTGAAGCCGATTATGCGCTTGATTCAGAGCAGGAAGGCCCCAGTAAAACCCAGATAAAAAATGAAATGTTGGCGCAGCAAAAACTCGGCGAATCTTTGATTGAACTGAGTATTAGCGAATTGGCCAAAGTACCACTGGATGAAGAGTTACTGGACGCGGTGATGTTGGCGCGGCGCATTACCGGCAAAAAAGAAGGCTTTCGCCGTCAGTTACAGCTCATTGGTAAAATGATGCGTCAACGCGACAATGTAGCGATTGAACAAGCGCTTTCAGTGATCAAATCAGCCCATCAAGCATCCAGTGCTGCGTTTCACAAAGTTGAAATGTGGCGTGACAAAATCATCAACCAAGGTGATGAAAAAATCGAGCAATTACTCAGCCAACACCCTGAGTTCGATCGTCAAAAATTGCGCCAGCTTGCCCGCCAAGCCCAGAAAGAAAAGACGACAAACAAACCACCCAAAGCAGCCAGAGAGCTGTTTAAGTACTTACAACAAATGATAAACGGATAACAACACTATGCTTAGATGTGCGCAATTAATTAGCCTGTTTTTGGTCATGTTAGTGTCTGCCTGTGGAGGCGTGTCTGGTGACAATGGTAGTGACCCCTTTGGTGGTACGGGCAATAACTCAAGTACCTTAAAACTGGGTTACTTCGACAGCCAAGGTCAATTCATCGCAGGTCAAATTAAGTTAGTCAGTGACACTAACGGTATTGCGCAAATCAGTGCGGGAGGCTCAATAGGCTTGTCTGTGGTTGTAGTCGACAGCAATAATTCACGTGTGCAAACATCCACCATGGTGACCTTTTCATCTAATTGCGCCACCGCCGACAAAGCCAGCTTAATTAGCTCAGCCAGCACCATCAATGGTGAGGTGAGCACAACCTTCACCGATCTGGGTTGCGGCGGAAATAGTGGTAATCGCGATCAAATCACCGCCACAATCAGCACTGACAGTGGCGATGTGTCTGCCACGGCCCAATTAGATATTCTTGCCGAAGCCATCGGTGGTTTGCGTTTTGTTTCCTTGTCGGCAGACAAGGTTTTACTCAATGGCACTGGGGACAGCCAACAATCCCAAAGCGTAGTGACTTTTTTAGTGAGTAATGAGCAAGGCATTGGCTTGAGTAATCAAACAGTAAGTTTTACATTAAGCACCGAAATTGGCGGTGTTACTTTGAGCAATACAACGGCAGTCAGTAATTCAGCAGGTGAAGTCAGTACCACTGTCGTGGCTGGCAATGTACCTACATCATTACGCGTGAATGCCAGTGTCACTGGCGCCAGCGGCGATACGCTTCAAACCCAGTCAGACAGTATTTCCGTTACCACTGGTTTACCTAGTCAACGGGGCTTCACTTTATCGGCTGACGTCAGAAACATTGAAGGCAAGGATTTTTCTGGCCAACAAGCAGTGGTGACAGCAAGATTGTCTGATAGTTTTGGCAACCCCGTGCCAGACAATACGGTGGTTTACTTCACCACTGAGGCTGGGCAAATTGAAGCGAGTTGCGCAACACTTAACGGCGACTGTGAAGTCATACTCCAAAGTGGTGAGCCAAATGTCAGCGATGGCAAACTGACCATTTTAGCCACTGCCATTGGTCATGAAGCGCTGTTTGACAGCAACGGTAACAACGTTTTTGATGATGCCGATGGTGGTGCTTTAACCAGCTTAAACAACAATGGTTTTGGTAACACCGCGTCGACGGCTACTGGTTTTGTTGACATGTCAGAAGCATGGCGCGATGACAATGAAAATGGTTTATGGGATAACGTTGAAGTCTTTCTCGACTACAACAATAACCAACAATTTGATGGTCCAGACGGATTGTTCAATGGTCCGCAATGCACTGCCAACCAGCTTTGTGGTGAAGGTACGGCCAATAAAATTCATGTACGCAAAGCAACAAACATTATTTTTTCTGGCAGTACCGCACGCATCAGTATCAGTGATGAAAATGGACTGGTCGCCGCCACCGAATCCAACCCCAAACAGCCTAGAGTGCCAGCATTGAATCGAGGCGCTACAGCAGAATTAACCCTGTTGGTGAGCGATGAAAACAACAATATTATGCCCGCCAATACACAAATAAGCGTGGTCGCAGACGCGGGGGCACTGACAACTGAAGGCTTAACTGTTGTGCCTAGTCAATACCAAACTTCACCGTCTGAGCTCACTATACGACTCAGTAACAATTTGGCAGAGGGTGAAGAACCTACCATGGCCAGAATAAGTGTCGTGGTAAATACACCTAATCAGGTTAATACTACCCTTATTTTCATGGTTTCTTTGTTATAAATTTTTACCGGCTTACTTATTAACAGTGTGAATGACGCTTGCTAAGTTGGCGATAATTTCTGCAGGTGTTAAGATAAAGCGGCTTTAGCGCGGTGCTGTTTAAAGTGTTAACCCTACGCAATAAGGGATAGTACTTTACCGACCAATAAACCGCCTGCTGTGCCGATGATGTAGCCGAGCATGGCCATTAACACCCCCACCGGAATCAAGGCTTTTGAATAAGAAGCGGCAAGAATTGGCGCCGACGCCACGCCACCAATGTTAGCCAATGACGCAACGCCACAGGTAAACAAATCTAATTTCAGCCATTTTGCCATACCCACCATCATCAAGGCATGCAGGGTCAAGATAACCAATCCAAGCACAATGTAGACTGGCGCTTGACTCAATTCCGCGAAATCAGCACGCGACGCAATCAAGGCGATACTCAAATACAGCATGAGCATAGACAGCTCGTCAGCGCCGGCTAATTTACCAAGTGGACTCATGGCGGCGAGCACACCAACCACTGTGACAATCATCACCGTCCACGCTGTAGTAGTAAAATATGCCGAGGTGGGCAGCCAAGCGGCACCAGCTTGGGCCAGTGCCGAGACCAAACAGGCTGATGCCAATAGTATCAACAAACTACTACTGCTTATTTTAGTGTTTTGCTCATCGAAACTAAGGGTACGACCGATTTGTTCCAATAAAGCACTATCGGCCTTGACCCATCGATTAAACCGTTTGGCATGAGGCACCAAAGCCAATAAAAACATGACCCACAACGCGTAATCAATAGAGTCAATTAACAAGGTATAACCCATACTGGAATCGGGCACATTCAAGGCTAGCTGCACCGCCGCCATATTCCCCGTGCCACCCATCCAACTGCCACTAAGCGCAGCCAATGTTTTCCACGCGTCGGGCTGTAAGTATTGCTGGAATATGGCAAAGGCTACAATGAATGCTATCGCGATACTGCCTGCTGCAATAAAAAATGCCAGCAACATGCGAGCCCCTAATTGCTTAATCTGACGAAGATCTGCATTCAATAACATCAAAAAAATCATTGCTGGCAGCAAGTTATTGCGCAACGCTTTATAGCTGGCGGTAATCTCAGTATTTTTCTCCCACAAACCAAAAGTGGAACACAGCATGACGATAAAATATAAGGACACAATGGCAGGCAAGTACTCAAATAAACGCCATCGTGTATTTTCTTCAAGTAATTTTAGGCTGCCAGCGATCACCAATAGCGCAGTGATATAGCTAAATGCTGTGGTGATCATAATATTATTCTCCGTCCTTGCTTTGTGCGTCTTGCATCAATAATGTTTGCAGGGTTTCTGTTAGCAAAGTCTGCATATTAATCCCTGCATAATTCACATATATTTCTTCCAAGCCTGGCACGGAAGTTTGTGCCGCTATGGTAAATTCTTTTCCACCTTGAAAACCCGGTAGCACGACATGAGCTAATACCACATTTTCCCCACTGCCGCGCGTTTCGCTGTCTCCCCAACCAATCTTCTGAAAAATTCGCCATTTGCCTGCAGTAGCGGCGTCGAGTACGGCTTTCGGATCATCCGTTTTATGACCACTGATAGCCGTCGCGAGGGCGTGATGTAACATCAAACTAATGCCCTGCATCATACCACCCACCTGATGTTTTTGATCGCTATGCCCTTGGCCGTAAAACAAAACCTGCACATCACTCGCCGTCACAAATGGTTGCTGTGTAAGCGTATCTCGCTCATGTGCTGCTAAGCGTTTTAACCACTCTGCTTGGGCGAGTGTGGTCATGGGTTTATTGCCGGTGAGACCACAGTGCGAACAGCGATAAGTTTGAAAACCGAGATCATCACTGCTTTTTGCGTAGGCTGACATTGTCACCGTCTTATCACCCGAGTACCAATTTGCATCACTGGGGCGAAATGCATCGATGGCATAAGCACCGCGAAAACGAATACTCGAATTACGCAGCATCAGCCACTGATCATGGAACAAAGCGGTGAGCCTATCTCTGCCACTGAGGTTAACCAAATAGGTGGCGATGGCGTTAGAATCGCCGTCACCACGACCAAAGGGAGCATAACTATTGATGCTGGTGATAAGATCAGCTAAAGGCGCGTCTCCAGCTAGACTCTCTGCGCCAACCTGAAATTGCTGACGCGCCCGAGAGACCGCCCCCATAAAGGCAAATATTTTGGAAGAGCTCCATGGCTCATAAAGCTCGTCTTGGGAGTGTTGGTTCGCGAGATAGCGATAGGCCAGTATTGGTGTTTTATCCTTGGTCTGGGTAGTTTTAAAATCAATAACTAAAATACGGCCAAGGGCTGAAGGTGAGGTAAAGAACTGCCAGTCATGAGCGATACGGTCTTCCCAGTCTGGTTTATAGTAGTCAACTTGTTCTGACGTTAAATAATGATTTAGCGACATATCATAGACAGGCAATGCAGTGCCGATGAGATGCTGCTCAAGGTCCGCCGGCATGAGGGCTGCTGCATTCATCACTTGGGGATAGAAGTCGATGACACTCTGCGGTACTTTTTTGTCCGACTCAGCAAAAACATGGGCACATAAACCAATATTCAACACTAGCAGCAGTGTGCTTTGCAGAGGATGATTTGTCTTCATAGCGGTATGTCCAAACTTAGGGTATTTGCCTTAACTGAAATAAATATTCCTATAAATAGCAATAAATTGGAATACAATATTAAAACTAGTTTCATTTACGTTTAGGGGCTGATAGATTTGCGCGTATCTGTACTATATAGACTGATAGCAATATAGGCGAAACCGACTGATGGATAGACAAGTACCTTATTATGTGGGCGTGGATGGCGGCGGGACAAAATGCCGCGCAAAACTTTATGATCACAAGGGTGAACTTTTAGGTGAAGGGACATCAGGTGCAGCCAATGCCGCGCGTGATCTGCTCAAGAGCCAAGACTCTGTGATGTGCGCAGTGCTCCTTGCCGTTCAGGATGCCAACCTGAATACTTCAGTACTCAGAACCCTGCACGTGGCGGCTGGATTAGCGGGGGTTAATCTGCCTAAGGTGAAAGCCAAAATGCAGGCTTGGCAACATCCTTATGCCAGTTTTGCCGTCACCAGTGATTTACTGGCCAGTTGTTATGGCGCACATGGTGGAGAAGATGGTGCGTTATTAATCGTTGGGACGGGCTCTTCAGCGGTACGCTTACAAAACAATACCTTTAATCAATACGGCGGACATGGCTTTTTACTTGGCGATCAAGGGAGTGGCGCCTGGCTTGGCCGACAAGCGGTGGCGTCAACGCTCAAAGCCCAAGATGGCATCGTGCCAATGAGTGACATGCATCAAGCTGTATTCGCTGAGTTAGGGGTGAGCAACGCGTCTGAACTGGTTGAAACCATGATTAATGCCCAACCGCTTGAATTCGCAAAATTAGCACCTGTCGTGCTCCAACAAGCAGAAAATAATGACGTGGCAGCCTTACACATTGTTAAAAGTGGTGCCGCTTATTTAGAACAACTCTGTTACTGCACCTTGCAAGACAGTGGTATGTCGATTGTTTTGGTTGGCGGCCTTGCCCCAGCCATGGCGACCTATTTCAGCGATGCCACCAAGGCGCTTATTATCCCGGCAAAAGCTGGGCCTGAATGGGGCGCGATACAACTTTTATTGCAACCTGATTGGTAAACATAAGAGTCGCATGATGAAAAAACTCTATGCTCAAATGCCTGTGACACTCGGCACAAAACTTCGCAATCAATCCAATTTTATCGCAAAAATTGGCAGAATACTGGGCTTGGCTTTTGTCGCTTATTTGGCGCATGCAAACACATATAATGTACCTAAGCTAAAAAGTCAGCACTTAGCACCCACTTACTGGCAATCGCTTTTAAATGAGAAAATAAGCGTGAAAGAGCAAACTGTGATGATGAGCGCTGAACAGATTGAGCACTATAACCAGCAGTTGTTTAAGAGCAATGAACACATGGTTCAACCCCTCGACATGGCCGATAAGATTACCAAGGCCAAGTTGTTGGAGCACATGGATTCAATCAGTGCAGTACCAAGTAGTGCGCGCTTTTATCGAGATGGTCGTGAGTTACAAAAAAGCGACTATCAACCTTATCTGCTTAATCTCAATAAACAAGGCATTAAAGCGGTCAATTCCGTGGGTTTTGGCTTAGTTGTCAAACGCTCAGTGCTCAGAACATTCCCTACTTTAGACCGAGTTTTTAACCAGCAAATGGATTTGGATTTAGACCGCTTTCAAGAAAGTGGCGTGTTTCCTGGTGAAGCCGTGGCGATTCTGCATACCAGTGCCGATAAACGCTGGCTATTGGTGCAAAATTATCATTACGTAGCGTGGATGCCAGCGGAAGATCTTGCCAGCGGCGACAAACAGCAAATTAAGCAATTTATGGATAAAAAATCTCGCCTCGTGATAACAGGATCAAAGGTGATGACCAGTTTTGTTCCTGATGAGCCGATGATTTCATACGTGCAATTAGACATGGGTGTGAGCCTGCCGCTTAACGCTTCTGAACCAAACAATAGAGAGATCTATGGGCAAAGTAGTGCTGGCAGTTACATGGTAAGTTTGCCCGTACGCCAAGACAACGGTGAGCTTGCTTTTAAAACGGCGCTGATTGGTAAAAGCCAAGATGTGCATCTAGGTTATCTCGCCTTTACCCAAGAAAACATTATCAGCCAAGCGTTCAAATTTTTAGGTGAACGCTACGGCTGGGGACATGATTACAATGGCCGTGACTGCACCGGCTTCGTTGGCGAAATTTATAAAACCTTTGGGATTTTGATGCCACGTAACTCAGGTCAGCAAGGTAAGGGGGAATACGGCATCAATGTGCGTTTTGACCAAGCTAGTGATTTGGCCACCAAACTTGCAGTAATCAAACAGTTACAAGTAGGGGATCTTATTTATATTCCTGGGCATGTCATGTTGTTTTTGGGTACCGACCAAGGGCAGCCTTTTGTTATTCATGATGTAAAAGGCCTTACTTACTGGACAGCCGCAGGTGAATTTTACACGGGTACCCTGAACGCAGTATCCGTGACGCCACTTATTCCCTTGAGTTTAAATCAAAGCACCACGTATGTTGACCGTATTTACACCATCAAACGCATTGCTCCCATGCCCATGAATACAGGGAGTTTATAAACATATGCGTATCACCAACATTCGTTTTGCAAAGCTGAAAGTGCCTTTGATTACCCCCTTCAAGACCGCCATTCGCACCGTGCAAAATATCACGGATTTAGTGGTGATCATTGACACTGACACGGGCCATGTTGGTTATGGCTCAGCGCCCTCAACACCGCTTATTACTGGGGACACACATCAATCGATACATGCCGCCATTGGCACGATTATCGGCCCACAAATAATTGGCATGGCAATCAGCGAGATAAACGAAATTTGTCAGAAAATTAAGCGTGCGATGGTTGGCAATCCCAGCGCTAAAGCTGCCCTCGAAATTGCTGTTTATGATCTGTGGGGTAAGTTCCACAACGCCCCTTTGCACGTGATGTTAGGTGGTGGCTCGCAGCACTTGCGCACAGACTTAACCATCAGTGTCGATCACATCGACAAGATGCTAAACGATGCACACCTTGCACTGAAAAACGGCTTTGAGGTGCTCAAAATTAAAATTGGCATCAACATCAAAGAGGATATTGAACGGGTCTCTGCGGTGTATCAATCTGTCGGTCATGCCGCAACCTTACGCCTTGATGTGAATCAGGGCTGGACAGCCAAACAGACCGTGTTTGCCTTACACCAACTCGAAGCCCAAGGTGTTGAGTTAGAATTGATCGAACAACCCGTTAAAAGCCATGATATTGATGGCATGCGTTATATTTGTCAGCGCGTTAATACCCCCGTGATGGCGGATGAAAGTGCCTTCTCCAGCATGCAAGTGCTGGAACTGATCCGCACTGGGGCGGCTGACATCATCAACATAAAATTAATGAAATGTGGCGGCATTAGCGAAGCCCTGAACATCGTTAACATTGCCCAACAACACAATATATCGTGCATGATGGGCTGTATGTTAGAAGGTAGTATTAGCGTAGCGGCGGCGGCACATATTGCCAGTGCGCGAGCCTCGGGTATTCCCCTGTTAGACCTCGATGGACCAGCCTTAGGTCAATTTGATCCCGTGCAAGGCGGCGTAGATTTTCATCACGCCAATATTACTTTGGGAACGGGAGCAGGACTCGGTATTGAAACAATTACTGGTTTAGAGGAATTATCATGGCCATTCTAACTTCAAGGTGTTGGCGACTGCTAAGCGCATTGACCCTCGCTTTTGCGCTGACAGCCTGTGCATTCTTACCTCAGCCATCTGTGGGTTTGTTACAACAATTAGATACCGAACAACTGATTGTTGTTGTGTCAGAAGACTGGGGCGCCAGTACGGCACGTTTACAAAAGTATCAGTGGCAACAGCATAAATGGGAGAAAGTAGGCCCTGCTTTTGCCGTCAACCTCGGTCGTACTGGTCTTGCGTGGGGCTTGGGCTTACATCCGCAACAAACCGGTTATTACAAACAAGAAGGCGACGGCAAAGCCACGGCAGGCATTTTTGATCTGGGCACCAGCTTTGGCTACTTGCCCACCCTTAACACTGCTTTGCCCTATGCCCCCATGACGGCCAATCATTACTGCATCGATGTCAACGCATCGCCCTTATACAACCAAATTGTTGATGCTGATGAGGTGGGTCAAACGGCCATTGCAGGTTCAACCGAACCCATGCGCCGTGACATTCATAATGGCAATCAGGAGATTTACAAAAAAGGCATTGTCCTGGCCCATAACCCTGCCAACCAGTCTGGACAGGGCAGCTGCATTTTTATGCATTTATGGTTTGGTGAAGGGGTAGCAACAGCCGGTTGTACTGCCATGGCTGAACCCAACATGGATGCCCTGCTTGCTTGGTTAGATCCAAGCAAACATCCGCGCTATGTGGCTTTACCCAGAACGGAATATCAGGAAAAACAACACGCTTGGGGGCTACCCCAACTTTAAAGGCGTGTGGTTTTATTCCATCATGCCCCTTGCAAGCTGAGCAAGGCTCAGGTTGAGCCTTGGATTCGTTTCAATCAATTATGACTGCGGCGCAGATCAAGGGTGTAGAGGGTTTTGGGTGTTGCCGGTAACACCTTCACCGTGGGTTGTGAACCGACTAAATCAGCGCGAGCCACTAGCCTTCCCGCTACACGTGCTCTGGCCTCATACTGGTTTGTCGGCAAGCCGTTATACTGACCCAGCAATTTCCAGTTAACATAGTCAAAGGCATGCAATACTTTGTTGCTCGCTTGTTCAATCACCACAACGTTGAGCGGTGAATGAGCATTAATATGCGGCTGTAGCCCCCAAGGGTTATCAAACAAACGATAGCGAATACCCGCGACTGCCACATTATCGTTTACCTTCTGCAAAGGCATACGCCAACCATTTACGCTGACGATGAGTCCCGCCTTTGCCAGGTCACCCTCGGCTAATAGTTCTAGACGATCGGTGGTGCTGTCTACCACTCGGCCGGTGCCCTCGTGCTCTCCCATAACGGGCCAAGGCTCAATGGCATGACGCAGGGTAAAATTGACCCCTCGAGCAGAAAATTGCGTAACCAATGGAAAGCGAAAATCGAGTTGAGCGGCAAATACATCCTGTTCGAAGGAAAAACCATGTTGGTTTAAATAGGCAATGACCCTGTGCAAGTCCTCACGTAAAAAGTACGGCAACATGAATTTATCGTGCAGGGCCTCACGCCAATCCACTAAGGGTTGGGTAAACGGTTTTTCGGCAAAACATGCCGTGAGGGCACGCAGCAAGACATTCGCAGCCAACAAAGGCTCGGGCTCTGGTACCATTTCAAAGGCTCTAAACTCGATTAAACCACTTCGGCCATTGCCCGTGTTGATATTGTAAAACTTGTCCACACTCAGCTCTGCACGGTGAGTATTGCCATTCCAGTCCATTAGCAAATTGCGCAAAATCGCGTCAATCATCCATGGTTGGCCTGGCGCACTCATGTTTTCTATGCCTCTTAGGGCAATCTCCATCTCATACGGCAGTTCAAAGGCACTCTCATCGATGCGTGGTGCTTGACTCGATGGGCCAATAAATAAACCGCTAAATGCGTAAGATAAACTTGGATGTTGCTGTAAAAACCGCAGAAAACTGCTCAATAAGTTGGGGCGTTCAATAAACGGATTATGGTCTAAGTCAGGACCACCAAGCACAATGTGGGCACCACCACCGGTGCTCACTTGACGGCCACTTATTTGATACTTAAGGGCTCGCATGCCGATAGATTCGGCACTTTTGTATAAACCACGAATGAAGCGTTCAAAGTCTGGCCAATTGTCTGCGGGGGGCAAATTCACCTCTAGCACACCGGGGTCCGACGTCAGCGCCATGGACTCTAGTTCGTCATCACGTGGCGGGGTATAGCCTTCGAGACGAAGAGGTGGCAAATTGAGCTTATGTGCCAAGGTTTCAATGGCGCGCACCAATTCAGCAAAACAGGCAAAACTGGGTAATGGCGGTAAAAATACAATCAGCTCACTGTCACGCAACTCTACCGACAAACCTCGGCGAATGGCGCCTTCTGGCAAGCGATGCAGCGGTAAACGTAAGCCAACTGGGCTATCTCCAGGAAATAAGGTTAAATCATCACCCTCTGGCAGTATCCATTCTCCCGTCGACCATTGTTCACCATTGTGTTCAAGGGGCAATACCCAGCCTGCAGGCTCGAAGTAAGCCTGCCATTTTTCATTAATGTCATCAGGCAAAGGCCGCGACACAAAGGCTCGTTTACTGCGACTAAAGCGGGGCAGCAGATGGGTGGTTTCATCACTACTAATAAAACGCAGTTTGGCCTCAAGGTCTTCGTATGCGGGTAAACTGGTATCGTCCAGACCTAAACTCTTAGCGAGGGCAGCAATAAACTGTTTAGGCATAGCAGGGTCACCAGCGGCAATATGGTCTTGACCTAATCGCAAACGACGCAAATCTTGCCAAAGTGGCGCACCACTGCGGGATTTATAAATGTTAATCTGCCAACGAGGCAAAGGTTCACCTGGGTAGTGTTTACCAAAGGATTGTAAAATTACAGCACCGGGAAATTGCGTGGTGACCAAAGCTTGTGCAAGCAAGCGAGCATATTTCAATTTTTCCGGACCCAAAGCAGCAAGATTCCACTCTGGCGCAGAGGTGTCATAAGGCACAAAAGTCGGTTCTCCCCCTTGAGTAAGTACCAGATTTTGAGCCTTCAATTTAGCGTCGGCTAAGCGACCTTGAGCATTCAAATTGCTCCCTACTTTGTTTGTCACGTTATTTGCCACCCTCAAACGTTAAGATTCAATGACTCGCGCATCTATGTGTACAGTCATGCCTGCAAACCACGCAGCGTCGCCTATATAACTGCCGCGAATTGGCGTTGCTTGCTGGGGATTGCGCGTGGTTGCTACCGGAACATGCAAACTTGCAGCCAAAATGCCGCTTGTTGGATCAAAGCCCTTCCAACCGGCGCCAGGCAGGTATATTTCTGTCCACGCGTGGGTGGCATTGGCGGCTATGTCGCTCTTTTCTTGTGCCATGCTGCACAAATAACCACTCACGTAGCGTGCCGCTAAACCTAAGTGTCGCGCGGCTTCCATCAGCAACACGGCAAAATCGCGACAACTGCCTGTACCTAAACTCAAGGTTTGCGCAGGATTTTGCACACCCGGCTCTTCTCTTCGGCCATAAGCAAACTTGGCAGCAATATGTTCATTGACGGCCAACAAAAATGGCAGTGTATTAGCGCGCCCATTTGCATCCAAAAATGGTTTCAACCACGCACCTATTGCCTCCTGATCGTTGGGAAACTGCTGAATTAAATATGGGGCTAAATCAATGAGATCTTCACCACGGTAACTAAACGGCAGTTCGTTGGTATAGATCTCCAAGGAAAAATTAAACGGATTAATATTGAACTGTTCAACGGTGTATTCGGAGCTGATACGCAACTCGTTAGTCTTCTCGCTAAAATGCAGGTTAGCCACAGAATTATTAAATACATCATGTTCCCAACTGAGAATATGGGCAGGATATACCGTCAGTTTTTCACTCAGAATTTGCAATCCATGGCTGCCCACTGGTCGAAGCATGAGCTGATGGTTGGTCAATTCTACGGGGCGCGTGTAACGATAAACATTGTGATGGATTATTTTTAGTTTCATACCTGCAAAACGCTAGTGTGATGTGTAAATAGACGATACCACGGCTGAACACTAAGTGGCACCGTTCCCGCCCAAATGCAATCTCATTGACGAGCTAGGCTTAGTGAGTTTTGCTGTGTAAGATGAACAGCTTGTAAACACCCATGTTGGAGGCCATCTGATTGATTAAGCACGAGCGAAGCGCGCGATGGTGCTACCCACTTTTTATCTCAGCATGGCTGCTGCTCATCTTTGCCCCTAGCTGTTATGCCGACATCACCTTACGGTTTGCCGTTAATCCTTCTTCCGTAGCCCAACAAGAAATTTATCATATCTTGGCCGGTCAGTTTGAAAAGGCTAATCCTGATATAAACATTCAAGTGGATTCACGCTCGCTCGAAGAGCACAAGTTAATGATCCAAAAATTTGTGCAAAAAGGTGAGAGTGTTGCTGATGTGATGACGGGTTATGCGGGTGCACAAGTCACTTCGTTGGCAAAAGCCTCATTGCTGCTGCCACTGAATGAATTGTGGGTCAAACACAAGCTTGAATCACAGTTCAATCCTGCCAGTAGGTTGGCAGTAAGCTACGACCAGAAAATTGTTGCCCTGCCCCTTAATTATTACCAGTGGGGCATTTACTACAAAAAATCGGTATTTAGCAAAGCAGGCATCTCGGTACCACAAACCTGGTCTGAACTTCTTCAGGTAATCAGTGTTTTACGCAAGAATAATATCGTACCTTTTACCTTGAGTGGTGGCTCAAACTGGAGCTTGGCGGCTTGGTTTGATTATTTGAATTTGCGCATTAATGGGCTTGATTTCCACCTCAAATTACTAGCAGGCAAACACGCATTTACCGATAAACGGGTGAACAAGGTGTTTGAGTACTGGCAACAGTTGTTGGCTATCGGCGCCTTTGAGCAACAACAAGTAAGCTTAACGTGGCAGGAAAGTTTACCTTTTTTGTATCGTAATCATGTCGCCATGACGTTGATGGGCAATTTTTTTGTGGCACACATACCAGCTGAACAGAAAAAAGATTTTGGTTTTTTTGCATTTCCCACTATTCATGAAACGATGCCTCGTTATGAGGATGTACCCATCGATGTTGTGTTTATTCATCGACACACTGCACAAATCGACGCCGCCCAACGTTTTGTCGCCTTTTTAAGTCAGCCTGAAACACAATCGTTATTCAGTAATTATGTGGGGAAAATATCACCTAACATTTATGCGAGCCAAAACGACAAAGATTTTATTTATGAAGGGCGCGAACATATCAATTCGGCTGCAGGGCTGGCACAGTTTTTTGATCGTGACACAGAGACGGCATTTTCTTTGGCTGCGCAGAAAGTGTTTTATCAATTTGTGTCTCAACCTGACACCTTACCCGCTGTTATTGGCCAATTAGAGGCACTGCGTGCGCAGTACCTCATTGTGCAACCGGCAGCAGACCCAACGCCATAACTACACTTGGTAGGCAAATTCCGTGAGCCCCAATTGCCCAAGGATCTTGTCTAAGTGTTGTTTGGCTTCATCACTCGGCCCCGGATAATCGCCAGCAATAGGCACATTCCCCATATAACCAAGGGCTTTACTTCCTTGAGGAGTACAGCAATATGCCGCCATCACCAGTTGTCGAAATCGTGAAAATGCTGGAGTGATTCGTTGAAATTGAGCAGGCAAATCTGCCCGGTCAAAAGCAATATCATCGATGATGGACATTCGCTGCTGCGCATTGCTGGCAACAAATGTTTGCCCAAAACGCAAGTTGGCTTCATCGTCAAGCCAAGTAAGGGTAGCTAAGATGGTCGGGCGATCTCGTTGCTGATTTTGATAAGGCGCACTCACCCACTCATCGATGACTTCAGGTACCTTGAGTTCGCTGGCGGCGGGTAACTCGCCCTGACGAGGCAGTAATATGTCACTTAATACCGCAACCAAACTGAGCTGAGCCTCACTGAAAATACGCGGCCAAGCGGCGCGAGGCGGGATAATTAAATTTGGATCTTTGCCATAGCCTTTCACGTCGAGAAACGTGGCATCAATGGTGGGCCAGTGCCCAGCCTGTGCTGCTACACCTACATCAGGATTAGGACTGCAAGCAGTGACCCCCGGCAACGCAGCACTGGCGGCCAAAATACTCAGCCATTTTAAGGAGTCGCGACGACTCATGCTGTTTTGATAGCGGTACAAGGTGTTTTGTTCTTGTGGTTTTTCCATATTACAGACCTCCCTGATGTAATTGTTGAGCCAACCAAGAGGCATTGCGCATAGCTAATGTCATGATGGTGAGCGTGCAATTTTTGTGTGGGTTTGAGGCAAATACCCCACCATCCATCACAAATAAATTGGGGCAATCCCAGGTTTGTCCCCACTGATTAGTCACCGAATCTAGCGGCGAACTGCCCATGCGGGTTGTCCCCACTTCATGGATGATCTGGCCTCCTTTAAGAATGGCCTTTTCAGGTGGCGGTAATTCACCCACTTCAGCCCCCATGGTAGTTAATATTTGTTTGGCTGTTTTCAGCCCATGAGCCACTTGTTTGAGCTCATGTTCTGACCACTTCCAATGGAATTTGGCCACCGGTATGCCCCACTTGTCTTTTACATGCTCATCGATTTCCATATAACAATCATCATTGGGTAGCATCTCACCTCGCAATGACAAACCAACATAGGCACCGTAATGACTCTTTGCTTCTTCCATCAGGTCTTGACCGTAACCCTGAAAATACCCGCCTACCCACGCCCCCGGTTGATTAAATCCACCGCCTATTTCAAAGTGGTAACCTCGCGGAAAGTCTAATTCACCTTTGGCTTGGGCCTCATGACCCCACCAAGGAATAAACAAGTGATTGGCCGTGTGACCGTCTTCATTGTAGCGGGGGCGATTGCGTAATAAAGGGATCAACGCACCAAGATCCGTGCCGGTGGAGTCCATCAAATTACGCCCCACTTGACCACTGGAATTGGCTAGTCCCTTGGGGTGTTTGGCACTTTTCGAATTAAGTAAAATGCGTGCCGATTCACAGGCACTTGCCGCTAAAATTAACACTGGCGCTATAACACGTTGTTCCGAGCCGGCTTGTTTATTGATATACCTAAGCGCTGTAACTTGCCCAACATCATCCACATCAATGGCGCTAACCATGGCATCAGTAATAATCTGCAAATTACCGGTCGCTTTGGCCATGGGTAACAAGGATGTGGTGGTCTGGAAAGCGGCACCTATGGAGCAACCACGCCCGCAAGATGTTGCGTAAAAACACTTTGCGCGATCGTCTTTCGCTTGAGTAAGCACTGCTCTGTGCATGGGTGCCAGCGGGATCCCCAGTTTTTTCGCCGCCGCAGCAACCAATAATTCTGGCACTCGTGGTGTGGGCGGGGTTTGTAATACGCCAGGAGAGGAGTCAGGCATATCATCTAAGCCGGTATTTGTCCCGCATACGCCCACTAAGCTTTCAGTTTTATCGTACCAAGGGGCAATATCAGCATAGTCAAATGGCCAATCGGCACCCAGCCCATCACGCGTTTTTCCCTTGAAGTCATGTTCGCTGAAACGCAAGGAATAACGTCCCCAATGATTGGTGCGTCCACCCAGCATGCGAGAACGCCACCACATAAACTCTACATCACTGTCTTGTGCATTGGTGTAGGGTTCACCAGGCACCTGCCAACCACCATCCACGGTGGCGTCATAAAAGCCAAAGTCTTTGTCACTGTTACCCGAGCCCATTAAAGGCGCCTCAGCGTTAGTCTGAAACATCGGTGTTTCCGTTTTAGGATCGTAGTCTCGTCCCGCTTCTAACAACAAAACCTTGATCCCGGCTTTTGTCAGTTCATAGGCTGCCATCGCGCCACCGGCCCCAGAGCCTACGACCACCACTTGATGTTGAAAATTTTCCATCAGTTTAGCTCCCTGATTTTTATATTCTTAAACCACACTTTGTCACCATGATCCTGCAAGCCAATGTGTCCACTGCGTTGTTCGCCAAAGCCCGGCCAGGTCGCAAACTTACTGGCGGCGACTAATTTTTGCCATGTGCTACTACCCAGCACAATGCTGGTGGTACACACCTGGTTTTGCCAGACTTGCAGCAAGTCGTCTTGTAGCTTGATGCGCACCTGATTCCATTGCCCGGCGGGTTTGAACGAAGATGGATGTGCAGCCACCATATCGTATAACGAGCCTGATCGATGGGAATCAATTTTGTTGTCACTATGTTTGGCATTGTCGAGAATTTGGACCTCTGGCGCGTGGGAATAGATATATTGGCCGCTTTCGTCCACTAAAATAAAAATGCCGCTGTTGCCGCCCTCAGCGATTTTCCATTCCAGTTGCAGTTCAAAATCGCGATAGCTGGCACGACTGAGAATGTCACCTGCGCCCCCCGCTGACAAATGCATGGCGCCCTCATTAATTTGCCAGCCAGAATGCAGTGCATCGTGTTTGAAGTTACGCCACTGACTTAAGTCTTGGCCATTAAAGAGTAATGTCCAACCCTGTTCTCGCTCAGACGCAGATAATTGGTTATCGGTGGCGGCACAAGCCAAATTCAGCAAGGAGCAAAGCATTAGGAACAAGGTCGTTAAAGCTAGTTTCATGACAAGGCCTGGATTTGTTAATTTTTTGTTGCCTGAGTATACCTTGTGCGCCTATAACGCCAATGCTCTCGGCAAAAAAGATCAGCCAAAAAGCGCTTAAAAGTAATGTTTACTGATGGCGAGCTTGGCGCCTCAGCGCTGGCAGGCGCATTGGCGACGGTGTTTATCGCTTTGACCAATGCCAGGGTTAAAGGTATTGGTGGGATCGAGTTTTTGGTAAAATTCACGCAAATTGGGTTCTGCGGCATACAAGTGGCCAACATTATGTTCGGCAGGGTATTTGGCTTGGCGCTGCGCCAGCAAAGTGAGCATCTTTTGTTTGATGTACTTCGCATCGCTGCCTTTTTTCAGGATATAGTCTTGATGAAAAACATGGCAGAAAAAATGCCCATAATACAAGGCTTTATCAATGTGTTGACTAATATCACTCGGCAAGGTTTCAAACCAATCTTGCGCATTGCGCGGCAAAGCAATGTCGAGAGATAACAACTCACCAAGTTGCTGTTGATGCAAACTGTGATAGCGCATGGCTGCGCCGGCGGCGGCAAAGCGGTGCAAGGTGGCTTTACTGCCCTCCTCGCTGCTACATGCAAAATAGTCACCGGCATGTTGTTGAAAAAATGCCTGCAAATAGGCACTCGCTTCGGCAATGCCTGCGTCACTCATTTTGAGTATGAGGTGATGATCATACTTGGCCCGAAACGCCAACATGCGAGCAGGCAAATGCTGTTTGAATGGCCTGCTTAGCCATTGCATCAAGCGATCGCTGGCATTATCTGCAATAAATGGTAGTCGTTTACACCAGCTATCTACCCGACTTTTTAGGGCAAATAAACGAGGTAGTCGATCTGTACCAAGAAGTTGCACACTTAAAAAGGTGTCTTTGCCATAAACGGCAGCAATATCAAACATGTCCTTATGTAAGTATTCACCCACTTCCGGCAAATGCTTGAATGTCTGTAGGATGTCGCGACGTAATGTTTGCAGCACCGCCATGTCATTGGTGCCAATATAAAAGCACTGTTCCTGTTGGCTCATGGCAAAGGTATCCAGCCTTACCGCAAACACTGCAAGCTTGCCTGCACAGCCACTGGCTTCAAATAAACGCCGAGGGTCGGCGTTGTAGCGGCTTGGCGAATCTTCGTCTACTGCTCGCACCCGTTGTTCATATTCTTGATCTGAACACAAAGCGCTATGAGTCAGCCCATCTTGTTGGAAACGTCCCTGCATTAAGTTATCAAGCATGGCCTCGGGTGTATCACCAAGATCAATGCCCAGATGGTTAACGAGCACTAATTCCCCTTGCTCGTTTACTTGGGCAAACAAGGCCATTTCGGTATAGGCGGGGCCACGTTTGATTAACGCGCCGCCAGAATTATTGGCGATACCGCCTACCACCGAAGCCCCCAAACATGACGAGCCAATCACCGAATGCGGCGCCCGCTGCAGTGGTTTGAGATGTTGCTCTAATTTGAACAAAGTGGTGCCGGGAAAACTCAGCACTTGTTCGCCGTGATTCAGTAAATACAGCGCATTCATGGCCAGGGTATTGATCACCACCACGGGCCGATCATAATCAGCACCACTGGGGGTTGAACCTTCTGTTAAACCGGTATTGGCAGCTTGAATGATAATGATGGCTCGCTCTTGCACACACACCTGTAAACAGCGATAGAAACTCAGCAAATCTTGGGGCAACAACACCGCCACTGCTTGCCCGCTGCCACTCCGCCAGCCCTGCCGATAGCGCCGGTTGCGGCGTGGATCACTTATTACATATTGTTTGCCGAGCACTTGCTCGAGCTTGGGGATGAGGATGTGTTGCGTCATAGTATCTGAGGGTGTCAATCCACCGCGAGATGCTGAAGTATGGCTAAAAACGCTTGCACCGATTCAAGGGGAGCGGATTCTGACATGGTGTGATAACCACTGGAGGGTATTTGTAAGGTGGTGCCATCTACTAAACCATTAGAAGCGGCAATAATCCGCCCCATTTCAGTTGAACCGTAAGACGACAACGGTTCGCCACGTAGCTCATGTAAACGATTTTGTTCAGTGACGTACTCATCTTTAAATTGAAAACTACAGCCTAAGTGCTGACATATATCCACCAGCTGTTTGTTCAGCTCAGCATTAAAACTGGCGTTTGCGTCTTTATTTCGTAATACCAATTGTTGCTGTTTGGCAGTGACTAAATCAGGATAGGGGCTGGTATCGACCACGATCAATTGATTGGTTGAGCCACCAAAACGGCGGAACCACTCCAGCAGATAGCGCCAACTTTTACCCGCCTCTTCTTGTGCGGTAAAAAACGCTGTGCCTTGAAAACCTTGTTCAAACAAATGCACCAGTGCCGCCGTGGTTAGCACATTATCTAATTGGCCAACCAAGGCCTCATCGGTCATGATCAGCTTATCGGTAAACGCCACTGGTGTGCCTGCTACTAAGTGATCTAAGCCCTCTACCTGAAAGATCAGGTTATTGCGAAATTCACAAATGTAAGCACCGGTAATTTTGCCGCGCCCACGATAAGCCCCAGACCATGGCTCAAAGGCATATACCTCTTCTGCATCAAAACGATTCACGATTTTTTGCATCAGTGATTCACTCACTGAATTACCCAATAAATCGGAACGTGCCCCGGCGACAAAGGCGGCATACTGAAACTCGTTGGGGCCGGTGCAAACTAGACCATGACGGTCAATATGAGCAGAGAACATGCAGGAATCAGGGTTACTGCCCTGCGCCACCAGCAAACCCTCGTACCACGTGACTTTGGCGCCACGTTCTTCCAGTTCTCGTTGCAGTACTCGAAAAAATGAGTGCTCAGCCCCCACTACACTGGGGCTGCGGATCAAGGTGCGCAGGAGTTCAATAAATGACTCTGGTAGACCCGACGAAACATGGGTGGCGGGATGTATTACAGAACTTATCATGCTTGCCTACCCATCTAAAAATGATAAATCATCGTCAATACGCAGTGCCATGCAGTCACTGTCTTTGCCGATAATCATACTTTTGTCTACCCGCACGCCGCTGCCTGCGTAGTTTCCCGCTGCCGTAAAGGTACACACTTGCACAAAGTAGGGGCCTACTTTGGGCAAGGCAAATAACTGTTGATAAATTTGTGCGCGATCCGCAAAGGCACCATCTTTGTTGGCCAATACTTGGTGATTTTTGTCAATTAATTGGATGTTATAACCACAGCGCCCGACGATAGGTTTTACCACATAACCACTGGCCAGCAGGTCGTCACTTAACTCAAAACTGGTATTCAACAACAAGGGGTGATTGGGGAACAAGGACCATAAGACCGGGAGTATGGCTTTGTTACTTGGGATCAAGGTCCATAAGGGTTCAAATACCATGATCTCTTTACGCAACAATACGTCACTTAAGCTGGGGATACTGCCGGGGGCGCGAATTTTATCGTGGATCTCTTTGCTGGCATCCTGCTCAATACGCAATTGATCTAGGGCCGTTTCCCAGGCCCAGGTTTTCCATACCCAGCGCACTTTATTGCCGTGTTCATCAACAATATCGCCCTCTGCATTCCAACTTAACGAGGCCAAGCCCACCACACGTTGCCCTTGATGACCCGCCGCTTCAATGGCCGATAACATAAACAGGGCGTGGTAATCTTCTTCTGCATCGTTGTCTTGCAGCACATGCACCAGACCGTCTACCTCTGATTCACGCCAGGCTTTCACCAATTCATTAAACAATTGTTCGCCGGCATCGTCACCGTGTTTGATGCCTAAATGCTTGGCCCATTTACCCTGTACTTTGCCCGTTTCCATGTAACACGAGGCAGAATCGCAGTTGTACTCGTAGACTTTGATGCCGCGTTCCGACATGGCAAAGTCAAAACGACTGGTGATCAATTGATTGAGGCGATTATCCCAAGATTGGCGAATACGCGGAATAATTGAAGCGGGCAGACCAAACAGATCAAGGAGGTGATCGTGCTGTAACACATAGTCCGTGGCGTGCATGAACATACCATGTAACTCGTCTGTTGCCGATTCCAAGGCTTCTTGGGCAGTTTGGGACATCATGTAGTAATTAAGATGATCATCTTGCACCGAACTTAACCAGTGCCCCTTC
Organism: Paraglaciecola sp.; assembly: GCA_009993955.1. Taxonomy (GTDB): domain Bacteria; phylum Pseudomonadota; class Gammaproteobacteria; order Enterobacterales; family Alteromonadaceae; genus Paraglaciecola. The sequence goes on along the minus strand of JAACSL010000016.1, from coordinate 58,906 downwards.
ATCATCTCGACATACGCCGCTTCATCGGCATTGGCAATGTTTAGCCACGGTTTATATACATAGGATGAGGTGTGGGCCGTCGCCGGCTTGAGATTAAATAACTCAACGGGATCAGGATCAATAATCTCACTAAAGGTCGTATCTGGGGTTTGAATCATCCAGCCCAAAATTGTCGCATCACTGAAAGAACACTCTAACCAATAGTCATTTTCACTGCCGACTTTGGCGCGTATTTCTCGGGAATAGTCGCAGCCTTGTGGCCATAAGGCAAAGTCCATGTTTTGCTCAACAATGCGCACATAATTATCGGTCACTTCGGTGACAATGGCGACATGCCCAGTGTGTTTAAACTCACCGCCTTCTTCCCAAATCAACAACGATCCGGGTTCAGGATGGCGCTGGGCACCATTTTTAAAGGCTTGAAAAGGCAGTAGCTGATTGGTGGCTACTTCTCGCACTGTGCGCAGATTGAAGATCTCATAGGCCATGGACACATCATTAAAAATATAACCTTTATTGATGTACAACCAACGCCGTGCAAACTCTACACACTGCCACTTGTAGCCCATGTAAATGCCGTCGTAATAACTACGATAGGCGGCACGATTGGGATATTGACGTTCATCTGCGCTGTCATAATCGCTGGAATAAGAAGGCACCCCACCGGGTGCAATGCCCAGCAAGGTGCCAAAGGGTGTCGCTTTAGTATCGGTTTTATTAGTCACAAAGACTCGTCATTCAGCAATGGTTGAACATTTATTCATGATAGAAATACGTGGCGTTTATGGCATCAAATATACTGATCAAGCCCAATTGCATTTCGTCGATGAACTCGTGCAGTTTTTCTTGTATGAGCGTTTGCGGGTTCGCCGCCAACAACTTACTTTCCAGCGCTTTGATGTGCACTACGATGCCTTCATGATTAGGCAAGGTTCTGACACACTGCTCTGCTTGTTGCACGGTATGTAACAACGAGCGCGGAAACCTATCTTCCAGTAACAAGAACTTTAAAACGTCTGGTCTTCTGATGCGTAAACGCATTTCTCGACGATACATTTGGTAAGCGGTTAAGGATTTTAAGACGCTCATCCACTGCAAATTTTCAAAAGCTGACTGCTCAGTTTCCGTTTCTTGCAATAAGGAGGCGGAGCGCACATCAATGATACGTGTTGTCATATCTGCGCGTTCAATATTACGACCAACCCGCAAGAACTCATAACCTTCGTCGTGGGTCATGGTGCCCGCGAGTATGCCTGTAATCATCTGATTTGATTCGATAATTTTGCTTAAAAACTCATAACGACTGCGCCTTGCAACGGCTTTTTGGCAATTATCAATGGCAAATAAATACAGTTCATTAATTTGTTCCCATGCTTCACGGGGGATAATTTCACGAATAGTGCGCGCATTTTCCCGTGCGGCACTTAATGAACCGACTATAGAGCCTGCGTTATTTTTGTCAGCCACCATGAAGGTAATAACCCCGCGTTCTGTCGCCTCTTTATGTTTGGCGTAATACAGCTCACGAAAGGACAGAATATCGACGATGGGCTCCCAGCCCAAAACAATACTCTTGGGTAAATCCAAGAGTAAGTTGGAGTTCACGTTGATCAGGCGCGCTGTATTCTCGGCACGTTCTAAATAACGTCCCATCCAACATAAGTTATTGGCTACTCGTGACAACATATTACATGCCCTCCATATCAACGATCCACGTATCTTTGCTGCCACCACCTTGCGAAGAGTTAACCACCGTTGACCCTTTCACCATGGCAACCCGGGTCAATCCACCGGTGGTCACCTTGATATCTTTGCCACTTAAAATAAAGGGGCGTAAGTCTAAATGTCGCGGCTCTACTTTGGTGTCCACCATGGTGGGTGCTGTAGATAGAATTAACATGGGCTGCGCTACATAGTTACGTGGATCTTTGATAATAAGCTTACGGAATTTTTCATGCTCTTTGGCAGAAGAATGCGGCCCAATCAACATGCCGTAACCACCACTTTCATTGGCAGGCTTAACCACCATAGACGCGATGTTTTCTAGCACATAGGCGCGTTCATCCGGATTAACACACTTATAGGTGGGTACATTTGCCAGAATAGCCTCTTCACCTAAATAATATTTGATGATGTCTGGCACGAAGGCATATACCACTTTGTCGTCGGCCACCCCTGAGCCTGGCGCATTAGCCAGCGCCACATTACCGGCTTTCCAAGCACGCATAATGCCCGGCACACCCAAAGTAGATTCTGGATTAAATACTTCAGGGTCGAGAAACCAATCATCAATGCGTCGATACACCACATCTACCCGCGACAAACCATTGATGGTACGCATGTAAACACAGTCATCGTCACCCACCACTAAATCGCTACCCACTACCAATTCAGCCCCCATTTGCTGGGCTAAATAGGCATGTTCAAAGTAGGCGGAGTTGTAGATCCCCGGGGTGAGGACCACAATTTCGGGTTCGGCAATGTCACGCGGTGACATGGCAGCTAACATGTCGTACAAATCGGATGGGTAATTGTCTACCGGCATAATGTTGTACTGTTCAAACATTTCTGGGAAGACCCGCTTCATCACTTGGCGATTTTCAAGCATGTAAGACACCCCAGAAGGCACGCGCAGGTTGTCTTCTAAAACATAGACCGTGCCTTTGTTATCACGCACTAAGTCTGAGCCACAGATGTGTGCCCAAATGCCCAGTGGCGGGCTAAACCCTTTACATTCATGCAAGAAATTTTCGGATTTTTTTAGTAAGTCAGCAGGGAAAACACCGTCTTTGACAATTTTTTGTTCGTTATACAGATCATCAATAAAGAGATTCAGGGCTTTTACCCGTTGTTTAAGGCCGACTTCAATGGTTTGCCACTCTTTTTTGTCAATGAGGCGCGGAATGATGTCGAACGGCCAGGCACGATCAATGGATCCTTCTTTGTCGTGATAAACGCGAAACGTGATCCCCATAACATGGATAGCAGATTCGGCGGCGGCTTTATATTCAACCAATTCTGCATCACTTAAATTGCGTAAATAATCGCAGAGTACTTGCGCATAGTCTCGTGGCTTGCCGGCTACTCGCACTAACTCGTCATGCAAATGTCCTACTTTGTAACTGCCCCAACGTATCGTCATAGCTACTCCTTACTTGTTATTTGGACATCCAGTATACAAATAACGCCTTACATATAAAGGCGTATTTACCACAAATAAATTGTGTTTCTCTGCTGAGGCATTCAAAATGTCATGCCTCAAGAACCATTCTGGACACACCCTGTTGTCCACATACAGTGCATTGCGAGAATAAAATTGACTTACTGTTTAGCCTTAAATGTCAACAAAGGTTTGGTCTTTGCGTCGGACTCCCGTACCAATGCGGGTGTCGATTACGTCGCAATTTATAGCAAAATGACCACCTTTGTTTACCCGAATAATCGTACTTTGGTTTTATTAACGTCTGGCAGCCTGGCCACGTCGCAAGCTGTGATTAATGCCATCAAGGCTGATTTAGAAGATCCTGACGCTAAATTTAATTTGTTGAAAGCGGATTATTTGCACGAAATTGCCAAATATATTGGGCAATTAAGTCAGCGTGAACAAAAACAACATGCTGAAGCCATGGGTAAATCCATGATGAGTGCGGAGTCGAGCTTTATCTTGGGTGGGCAGATAGCGGGGCAGCCCTGCGAGATTTTTTTAGTGTATCCTCAAGGCAATTACATTACCGCGTCGGCAGAAACACCTTACTTGCAGATTGGTGAAAATAAATACGGTAAACCCATTCTTGATCGCATCATTGGCCCGACGACTTCGTTAGAAGATGCGGCACGCTGTGCCATTGTCTCGTTGGACTCCACGATTCGCAGCAATATTTCCGTTGGCCCACCTATTGAGTTGGCCATCCATACTAACAATCACATTGAGGCGCCTTATCGCACCTCATTAAACGTTAATAGTACGATGTACAAATCCGTGCAAAAACATTGGAACGAAGGACTCAAACGGGCTTTTAATCGTTTGCCGCGTTTTGAATGGGAAAAACCTGTCACTAAATAGCGTGTTGCATGGGCTGTTGGGCATTTTGCATCACAACTTCATGCACAAAACGCAACTTATTCAGGGCGGTAATGGGAATCACAAACGGATACGCATCATCTAAACCCATGCTGCGATTCAAACCATTTAAGGCGGCGGTCAAACGACACCAGTCGTTAAATATGTGGGTAAAACTGGTGGCGGTGTAACCAAAATCTAAGTGCTCACCTAACATCAAAGGATTGGCCACTTTATTCCCCGAAATACTGAAATCAAAATCACTGGCGGTTTCAAGGGTATCCACCATGTGTAAGTAGTGAGCCCAGGTTTCTGCCCAATCTTCCCATGGATGCATACTGGCATAGGCGCTGATCCACACATTTTGCCAATTTTTTTTGGGGCCTTGGGCATAATAGTCTTTCATGGCCTCAGCATAGTCCATACGTTCATCACCAAATAACGTTCTGTAAGCACTAAGGTTGGCTGAATTCCTGATCAATCTGTCCCAGTAATAATGACCTGCCTCATGGCGGAAGTGGCCAACTAGGGTGCGATAACCTTCATTCATTAATTCGCGCATGTGCACACGTGAACTGTGTTTTGCTTCATTGACATTGATGGTAATGATGCCGGCATTGTGACCGGTAGTGACATAATTTTTGACCGTTAACTCCTTGCCAAAGGCGTCTTCGATCTCATCTTCTAAAAAGGCAAAGCCGAGGCCAGTGAGTGGGTCTTGTTTACGGTTAGTCACGGGTAATTTGAATTTGAACAGCGTGTATAAGAGACGGCGTTTTGCTTGTTCTAAACGATACCAAAGTGTGGCGTTACCTTTCACTGCAAGATTCGGGGTCGCTTCGTTGAGTTGACAAGCACAGCAGTATTCTTGAGGCTCATCGTCAGGGATCATCCAATTGCACACGTTGTGATCCACATAATTTTTGCACTGCTTGTAAACCCGCCCATTGCTTGATGCTTGTAGCTTACCGCTTTGATGTCGCGTGAAGGCGCTCATTTGGCCCGTGTCTGGTAAAAAACCCAGCATCAGGCCACAGGCAACGCACTTGCTGTTGATAAAATGCGTCTTGTTTCCACATTGGCAAACAAAAGTTTTCACGATATGTTCCTCGGTACACACTACTTTTTATAACGGCGGCATGATGAGTGATTTACCCAAGCATAGCAACGTTGATTGTCGCCCCCGTTGAATACTTGAGGCGGATGTTCGCAGTGTAGCGTTAAATCATTGAGCCTAGGCATAAAAATCAAGCTAACTACAAAACAAACTTGCCTCTGCATTTAGCCTATTACACTGACGTTATCCATTCAGTGCGTAAATTTAAGTACCACATTGTGCATTTTTTAAACAAAGTAGTGTTCGCCTCTATCTTACTGCGGTAAGCTAAAGGCGTTGCGTTTATCCCAATTCTGCAAGGATGTTATGACACAGGGGCAAAATTTACCGCGATCAACATTATTACTTGTTGACCCAGACTCAAAAAGACAAGCCTCTCTGCTGTCTATGTTTAAACAAGTTTACCATGTCGAAATGGCCGCTGATGGCAAAGATGGTTTTGATGCCCTGATGGAAAGTGATATTGATTTGATTGTGGCAAGTGCATCTCTACCTGACATAAATATCGTCAATTTTTGCTTAGACACCAAACAAAATCCCCTGACTGAACACATTCCCATTATCGTTTTAGCCGAGCAACCACATGCGGAGCAAGAGTGTCGTTGTTTGGCACATGGCGCGGTGGACTATGTTAATGCCAACACCTTGCCGGACATCATCCGTTTTCGTATTCGCAATCAAATGCATGGCATCGAACAGCAAAAAGTGCTGGAGCTCGTCTCCATCACCGATGGCTTAACTGGCTTGGCCAATCGTATGCAACTTGATACGGTGCTGCATAAAGAGTGGCATGCGGCGATTCGTGGTGGGCACCCCATCAGTTTAATGATGATCGACATTGACCATTTCAAAAATTTCAATGATGAGTTCGGTCACATTCAAGGCGACGAGTGCCTCAAACAAGTCGCGTCTGCCATTTCCCAAAGTAAAGCAAGAAAAGAAGATTTTGCCGCGCGTTATGGCGGCGAGGAATTTGTCTTACTACTGCCCTTCACCCATCTTAGTGGCGCGAAAAAAGTGGCAACACAACTGATGGCCAACATCCGTCGCCTTGCCATTCCAGCAGCGCCATCAAGCAATAGTCAGCACGTCACTGTAAGTGTTGGTATCGCCACAATATCACCTGCAAGTGAGCATCATCGTCAACTGAGTCCGCTAACCTTGTTAAATTTGGCCGACAAAAACCTCTTTGCCGCCAAGCGCTCTGGACGCAATAAAGTCTGCGCTAATGAAGAGCAGTTGCCCAAAGTCGACTCTTAAAAGCGACTAAATAACATGTTTTCTAATATCCGCGAGTAGCACACCATAGTCGTGTACGGCGGGGAAATCATTAAATTGCACAGGCGGTTTTTGACTATCTGGGTTGCTAATCCCTAACAAATGGGCAATGCCAAAGGTCTTCGCTGCCTGCAAAATCGTTAAACTATCATCTACAAACAAGGTTGTCTGAGGGTTAAATTGCAGACGCTGCTGCAAACGTTGCCACAGTAATTGTGATTCTTTGGTCACACCAAATTCATGAGTGGAAATCAGTTGATCAATGTGCCTGTCCAACTGGGTGTGTTCAACTTTAAGTGCCAAGCTGTTTGGGTGGGCGTTGGTCAACAAAATCACCTCACGACCACTGGCTTTGAGGGCATCAATGAAGGGGATGGTATCGCTACGCATCTGGATTAAGTGGCTGATTTCACGCTTGGTGGCCATAATGTCAATGTCGAGTTTTCTCGCCCAGAAATCTAAGCAATACCAATCAATCGTGCCTTGCACTTTGGCATACTCGGCTTTAAGGTTAGTGACAGCTTGCTCAAAACTAATACCTTGCGCCTGCGCCATTTTCCTCGGCAAGTGATCCAACCAGAAATGGTTATCAAAATGCAGGTCGAGCAGTGTACCATCCATATCGAGTAGGACGGTTTTAATCTGTTTCCAATTGAGTAACGACAAGTGGCACGCCTCTTGATTAAAGTTTTTAATGATATCTTTTTTGAGCGGTGTTTTTTTGCCTAACTTGGTAGGCTTGAAATAGTATAAATTAACCAAACAAGGCCGTCTGCAAAATAGGCAAGCACAGTGCGATAGTGAACCCAGATTGTCAATGCTAAAACAACAGCGCGGGACGTCTCTAAGCTCAGCAAATCAGGCCAAACAACGTGAAGTTTACATGAGCAAAATAGATAACAAGAAAGTTTTACCCCATATCGCGCAACGCAAAATTATTGCCCAAAGTGGGCTGTTTCGTGTTGAACAACTCGATTTAGAGTTTTCAAATGGGGAAAAACGTCAGTTTGAACGCATGGCAGGCAGTGGGCGCGGTGCTGTGATGATCGTGCCTTTTATCAATGACGATGAGTTTTTATTGGTCCGTGAATATGCCGCAGGCACACATTCTTATCAGCTTGGTTTTCCAAAAGGTTTAATTGACCCCGGTGAGTCAGCCATGGTTGCGGCCAATCGTGAGTTAAAAGAAGAGGTTGGGTTTGGCGCGAAACACCTGACACCTTTACATACTGTTAGCATGGCGCCTGCATTTTTTGACGCCAGTATGCAGATATTTGTTGCTCAGGACCTATACCCAGAGAGCCTGCCAGGGGATGAACCCGAGGCAATGGAAGTGGTGTCTTGGTCTATCCGTGATATGGATAGTCTGCTAGCAAGAGAAGATTTTGTTGAAGCAAGGTGCATTGCTGCTTTGTTTTTGACACAACGATGGATGAGGAGAGGCTAATGCCAGATCATAACATCATTGAGTTACTGGAAATCGCCAAGCGCGCGGCCAAACAAGCAGGCCGAGTTGTGATGGAAATATACGATAGTGGCAATGTCACCGCCTATCAAAAAGAGGACGACAGTCCTGTCACCAACGCAGACTATAAGGCCAATGAATTTATCTTAGCCTTACTGCAAGCGGAAACCCCCGACATTCCTATCATGTCGGAAGAAACCACTAATGAAAAATTAGCCGACCGCAAAGGCTGGAAACGTTACTGGCTGATTGATCCCATTGATGGCACCCAAGAATTTGTTGCCCGTAGCGGCGATTTTGCAGTCAACATTGCCTTGGTTGAAGACAACGAACCAGTGATTGGTGCTATTTATTGGCCGCCAGGCGACACCCTGTATTATGCCGCCAAAGGGCATGGAGCCTTCAAAGAGAGCCCAGCAGAAACAAAACAGATCCATGTGCGGGCCTTTGATGATGTGGAAGCAGGAGTGGTAATGATTGCCATCAGTCGGCGTCAGGCCCGGGAAAAAGTCATGAACAGTATGAGCAAACATCGGGTATATCAAACATTGCCCCTGGGCAGTTGCTCGCTGAAAGCCTGTTTCATCGCCGAAGGTAAGGCTGATGTGTTTTTGCGCATTGGGGTAACCGGAGAGTGGGATACAGGGGCATCACAATGCATTATCAACGAGGCCGGGGGTGCCATCTTGGCACATAATTTTGAGCCTTTAAGTTACAACCAACGTAAGTCTGTGAAGAATCCTGATTTTATCGTGATGGGCGACCAAAAGGTCGATTGGCCATCGATTGTCAAATATCAACTTGGAAATTTAACATGAAAACCCTGCAAACAACCTTGTATGCCGCACTACTAAGTGCCAGTCTACTTAGCCCATCTGCCCTCGCGCACTGGGTCGTGGACAACAGCCAATCGTCGCTGTTTTTTATCTCTACAAAAAATATCAATGTCAGTGAAGTTCACCACTTTTCTGTGCTAAGTGGCAGCATGGAAAAAGATGGAAAATTCAGCCTAGATATCGACTTGGCCTCGGTGGAAACTGGCATAGAAATTCGTAATACCCGCATGCGTGACATGTTATTTAATGTCGCAAATTTCCCCAAAGCCACAGTCAGTGCCACCTTGCCAGACGCGATTGTTGGCTTGGCAAATGGCACAACGTTGCGCCTTGAGATCCCTGCCACCCTCAGTGTTATGGGTAAAAGCAAAGCCCTGATGTTAGATGCGCAGGTAAGTAAAAACGAAAATAGCAATTTTGTGGTGAGCAGTGTTAAACCTGTCTTGCTTGCTGCTGCGGATGTCGGTTTGCAAGAGGGAGTAGAAGCCTTGCAGAAAATTGCTGGCTTAAGCAGTATCGGGTTAACGGTACCCGTGTCGTTTACCTTGGTCTTGCAAGTTCACTAGACGGGGTGATGTTGTAGTTGATCTTTAGGCACGATATTGACGGTTTCGTGCAACTCAGAATAAACCACTAATGACTCACCTGACTGCAGTTGGGTGATTACTTGCGCTACCTTATCAGCCAAACTGACATCCTGCTCGCCATATTCTGTGCCTTCTTGCAGCACAAAACTTTCGATCAAGTTATATAAGGTCGTTTCATTGAGTTGTTCATAGGGAATGATCATGCTGTGTTTCTTTTTTGGCTAAAGGCTTCTTGTTGGTTAAGGGCTTCTTATTGGCTAAGGGCTAAATTTTCGGTGAAAAATGCATGGCTGCGCTGCTGAAACCAAATCTTTGGGCGCCATGGTGTGCCATGCAAAAAGCCACAGTGCCCACCCTTGTCACTCAACTCCAATCGCACACAAGTCGCCATTTCATCGGCTCTAGGCAGAACATTTTCATTCATAAAGGGATCATCTTTAGCGTGCAAGATTAAGGTTGGCACGCGGATAAGGCGCAGGAAACCCAAGGCACTGCAGCGTTGGTAATAATCATCTGCATCCACAAAACCATGTAGCGGTGCCGTCACATGTTCATCGAACTGTCTAAAATTTTCTAAGCGCTGCACATCTTTTGGGCCAATGGTGAGTAAGCCTGAATAGTCTATTGTTTGCATTTTTCTGAGCAGATTATTGCGCATACTGCGCATTAAGTATGCTTGATAAATACGGGAAAAACCGCGACTGATACTCTTAGCACATTCGGCCAGCTGCATAGGTGCCGATACTGCGATCGCGGCGTTTAAGCCACACGCTTGACCTTGTTCAGCCAACAGTTTTAACAACATATTGCCGCCCAACGAGAAACCAATAGCAAGTTTAGGCAACGTTGGCCATTTGGCTTGCAAATAGCTGAGTAAATAACTGGCATCCGCTGTTTCACCCGAATGATAAGCGCGAGGCAATCGATTTGGCCGTCCACCACAACCGCGAAAATGCATCAACACTACCGCGTAGCCATGCTGCACAAGACTGGCCATGGTGTCATGGCAATAATGCGAAGTAATTGATCCTTCTAAACCATGAAACATCAGCACCAAGGCCTTGGCTTCATCCAAGTTGCCAGCCCAGACTAAATTAACGAAGTCGCCGTCGGGTAAACACAGATCCTCACGTCGATAGTGCAAGGGAGGGCGCTTTTGCAAAAAGCGCGGAAACATGGTTTGCACATGTTTGTTTTTCGCCCACCACGGCGCAGAAAAATCACTTTTTACCACAAGCCCTTTAGCCTCAACTTGGTTTGCTTCAAACGGCATGCTGGTTATCACTGTGCGGAAAATTGCAATTGTTGCGCTTCAAGCTGCTCTTGCGCATCCAACCATGATAATTCGACTTCTTGCAGGCTTTGTTTCAAGACCAGCTGTTTAGCCAGTATCTGTTTCAGTTGATCTTTGTTCTGTGCGCTATATATGTCGCTATGGCTCAACTGCTCTTCAATTTTTTCCAGTTTGCCGTGCAAATCAGCCATGTCTTTTTCAGCTTGACTGATGGTTTTACGTAATCCTTGTGTCGCTTGCCTGAACTCGGCTTCCAAACGCTTGGTATTTTTACGCTCTGGTTTTACCGAGCTCATGGTTTCCTGACTGACTGTTACACTTGGCTTTAAAATCCAGGCCTTGTAGTCGTCTAAATCCCCGTCAAAAGGCTGAACCTGGCCGTTATCGACCAAATAGAAATCATCACATACTGAGGCCAGTAAAAAACGGTCGTGAGACACTAAAACCATTGCTCCCTCAAAACTTTGCAGCGCCATATTCAGTGCTTGACGCATGTCCAAATCAAGGTGGTTGGTAGGTTCATCCAATAACAGTAAATTCGGACGTTGGTAGACCGTCAGTGCCAGCACCAAACGCGCCTTTTCGCCACCTGACATTGGGGCAACTTTTGCCAAGGCATCGTCACCGCGAAAACCGAAGCCACCGAGGAAATCACGCAAGTGTTGTTCTGTGGCTTGTGGATCAAGACGTTGCAGATGCGCGAGAGGAGAATCGTCAGCGCGTAAAAACTCTAACTGATGCTGGGCAAAGTAACCAATACGCAAACCTGCCGAGGTCTCATACACCCCTTGTAGCGGTTTTTTCTCCCCGGCCAAGAGTTTGATCAGCGTGGATTTTCCTGCGCCGTTTTTCCCCAACAAGCCGATGCGACTGCCGGGTACTAAATTAAGTTGCAGTTTTTGCAGCACCACGACATCTGCATAGCCCACTTGCACATTGTCAATTTTCACTAATGGGTTGGGTAATTTAGGTGGCGGTAAAAATTCAAACGAAAAAGGGGAAGCCGCCAATACAGGTAACAAGGTTTCCATGCGAGCTAACTGCTTTACCCGACTTTGCGCCTGTTTTGCTTTACTGGCTTTGGCGCCAAAACGGGTGATAAACGATTCTAAGTGGGCGATTTGATCTTGTTGTTTTTGAAATTGCAGACTCTGCAGACGCAAACGTTCAGCGCGTTGACGTTCATAGGCGTCATAGTTACCGCTGTAACTCAACAATTTTTGTTGCTCTACACTGATGATCTCATTTATGGTTGAATCTAAAAACGATTTATCGTGCGAGATCAACAACAGGGTGCCTGTGTAGCGTTGCAACCATTTTTCCAACCAAATTACTGCATCTAAATCCAAATGGTTGGTCGGTTCGTCAAGCAGCAGCAGATCGGAATAACACAGCAGCGCTTGAGCAAGATTGAGGCGCATTCGCCATCCGCCTGAAAAAGCGGTAACTGGCCGGTTCATGCTGTCATTGGCAAAACCTAAACCTGCCAAAATAGTGGCAGCACGGGCATCAATGTCATACGCGCCTGCCTGCTCTAACTGACCATGCAGAGCAGCAATGCGCACACCGTCATGTTGTTGTTCAGCTTCACTCAATGCTTGCTGTAATTGCCGAAAGCGTTTATCCCCGTCAATCACATAATCCAATGCAGAGCGTTCCACAGCTGGGGTTTCTTGGGCCACCGACACAATCTGCCAGTTCTTTGGGATAGCAATATTGCCTTGCTCTGGTTGCAATTCACCCCGAATGAGGGCAAACAGACTTGATTTTCCGCAACCATTGGCACCGATTAAACCGGCCTTATGACCGGGGTAGACCACTGCGTTTACCTCTTGTAACAAGGTTTTGCTGCCGCGCATTAATGAAAGGTCAGAAAATTGGATCATTCTTGATGGCTTACTCGTAACACATACTATTGATTAGCGTTATGATACCAACTTGAATGACAAAAAGGCCGAATAAATCATGGTGAAAAAAATAAAAAAACGTTTTGTGGCCGGTGCGGTTTGCCCAAAGTGCAAGGCCACTGATTCGATCATGTTATATTTTGAGAACAACGTGGAGAAAATTGAGTGTGTGCATTGTGACTATCATGAAGCCCAGACCGATAAGCAAGTGAGCGCCGCCACACGCAGCAACGAAAGTGTGATTGGCGTTTTCAAACCCGAATAGCATCCCATCGACACGCCTTGTTACTTTTTAAGCAACAAATTGCCCCCATGCAACCTTGAGTGAGCTTTAAGTGCTGGCATAAACTGGCGCCTTTGTACCCTAAATTAATAAAAAAACCCGACAAAAATAACGACGGCAGAGGAATAAAAAATGCAAAGACGAGATTTTATTAAGCTCGGTGGCTTGGGCGTAGGTGGCTTAATGCTACCCCTGTCTGGCCGTGTTATCAGTGCTGAACAAATACTAGATAAGCCCATGGATGTGGCCTATAAAAAGAAACTCGCAGACATTGCCTTAAATGCTGCCAAGGCTCAAGGTGCAAGTTATGCTGATGCGCGCATTGGTCGCTACCTCAACCAATTTGTGACAACCAATGAAAATCGCGTAGACAACATCGTTAATACTGAATCTGCGGGGATTGGCATAAGGGTTATTGCAAATGGCACCTGGGGTTTCGCCTCCACATCTAACATGACACCCGATAGTGTTGCCAAGACCGCAGAGCGCGCTGTTGCCGTCGCCAAAGCTAACTCTAAATTTCAAACCACCCCTGTACAGCTTGCCCCGGTAAAGGGTGTGGGTGAAGTCAGTTGGCAAACTCCGATTGTCAAAAACGCCATGGAAGTGCCGGTCAAAGACAAGGTTGATCTGCTTTTGGCAGTGAATGCCGCCGCCATGGAAAATGGCGCAAACTACGTCACCTCTATTTTATTTTTGGTCAACGAACAAAAATACTTTGCCTCTACCGATGGCAGTTATATCGATCAAGATGTGCACCGTTTATGGGCGCCGTTTTTTGCCACCGCAGTGGGCGAAGAAGGCTTCAAGCAGCGCACGGGTTTAGGCAACCCTGTGGGCATGGGTTTTGAATATTTAGACGGGCTAGAAAAAGACAAAATTCGCATCGCCGGCGCCAGTGTTGGCTACGGTAACTCCTATGATATTTTGGAAGACGCCAAACTTGCTGGTCAGCAGTTGAAGGCCAAATTAAAAGCCAAATCAGTGGAACCCGGCAAATATGACTTGGTACTCGACCCTGCGCACTTGATGCTGACCATTCATGAATCGGTGGGTCACCCTTTAGAGCTCGATCGTGTCTTGGGTTATGAAGCTAACTTCGCTGGCACCAGCTTCGCCACCTTAGATAAGTGGCAAAGTGGTAAATTCCAATACGGCTCAGACATCGTCAACATTTTCGCTGACAAAACCCAAGAGTATTCCTTGGGTAATGTGGCATATGATGATGAAGGGGTAAAAACCAAAGAATGGGACTTGATCAAAGACGGCATTTTGGTCAACTACGAAGCCACGCGCGATCAAGTGCACATGTTGGGTCAGACCGAATCTCATGGTTGTTGTTATGCACAAAGCTGGCGCGACGTGCAGTTCCAACGTATGCCCAATGTATCCCTTAAACCCAATAGCAAAGACATCAGTGCTGAAGATGTCATCAAAGACGTGGAAAAAGGCATTTACATTGCAGGACGCGGATCATTCTCCATTGACCAGCAACGCTATAACTTTCAGTTTGGTGGGCAGTTATTCTACGAGATTAAAGACGGCAAGATTGTTGATCAAATCGAAGACGTGGCGTACCAAAGTAATACCCAAGAATTTTGGAATAGCTGCGTACAACTAGCGGGTAAATCTGATTATCGTTTAGGTGGTTCGTTTTTTGACGGGAAAGGTCAACCGTCTCAGGTCAGCGCCGTATCACACGGATGCCCAACGACGCGCTTTAACAATATCAACATTATCAACACCGCCCGCAAGGTTTAATAGGAAGCAGTAACCATGACTATACTATCAGAACAAACCGCTAAGAACTTGCTGAGCAAAGTTATCGCCTACTCTAAAGCCGACGAAATTGAATGTAATCTCAATGGCGCGGTGGGTGGCAATATTCGTTATGCACGGAATACAGTATCGACTGCCGGCGAAGAAAGTGATGTAACCTTGGCTGTGCAGTCTTCATTTGGCAAGCGCGTCGGTGTAGCGACTATCAATGAATTCGACGACGCCTCCCTAGAAAAAGTGGTGAGACGCTCAGAAGAGCTAGCGCGTTTGGCTCCCGAGAATGATGAATTCATGCCGGTATTGGGCAAACAAGAATACCTGAGCACCCCTACTTTTGTGCAAGCCACCGCACAGGTCACGCCCGAAGATAGGGCACAAGCTGCGCAAAACAGTATTGAGCCCTCGAAAAAAGACAAACTCATCGCCTCAGGATTTTTGGAAGAAAACACCCGTTTTACCGCCATCATGAACAGCAAAGGGTTGTTTGCTTACAACACCTCTACCAATGTTGACTTCTCTGTCACTGTGCGCACCGAAGATGGCAAAGGTTCTGGTTGGGCGTCGCAAAACTTTAGCGATGTTAAATTGTTGGATACGGCAAAAGCCTCACAAATCGCCATTCAAAAAGCCAAGTCTTCGGTTGACGCCAAAGAGATGGAACCCGGTAAATACACGGTAATTCTTGAGCCAGCAGCGAGTGTTACGCTGTTGCAAAATATGTTTAATAATATGTCTCAACGTCAGGCTGACGAAGGGCGCAGCTTTCTGAGCAATAAAGCCAAAGAAGGTGAAGATCCAGAAAAAGTCGCCAAAAACAAATTGGGCCAAAAGTTGTTTGACGAACGTGTGCATCTATACACTGATCCCCAACACCCCATTGCCCCCTACTCGCCATTTGGCAGTGATGGCTCTCCCATTAACAAAATCGATTGGATAAAAGATGGTGTGGTGGTCAACATGCCAAATAGTCGATACTGGGCGAAAAAAACTGGCGTGCCTTATGTGCCAGCTGATGGCAATTTGTTGATGGCCGGTGGTGATGAATCACTGGAAGACATGATCAAAAGCACACGCCGCGGTGTGTTAGTCACCCGCCTGTGGTATATCCGCTCACTCGACCCACAAACGCTGCTGTACACTGGTTTGACGCGGGATGGTACCTACTACATTGAGAACGGAAAAATTAAATATCCCATTAAAAATTTCCGTTTTAATGAAAGTCCCATCGTCATGCTCAACAATATCGAAGCCTTGGGTAAACCCGTTCGTATTGAGGGGGGTATGGTGCCTGCGATGAAGATCCGTGACTTTACCTTCAGCAGCTTATCTGACGCTGTGTAAACTGCCTAGTTGGGCTCGAATGAGCCCAACAGCTTGGTCTGTCCAATGATCTTTAATCGGCGACGTTTCATGCAAACCACCAGCCTAGGCATAGCGGCTGCGTGTTTGCCCAAATTAAGTATGGCGACAAGCGATGCGACGTATGACTTTGTTTTTACTCGCTTAAGCTATGAATCTGGCGATTGGGACGTGGACGAACGCATGCCTGCCAACGTCCTCAACTCGCTCATCGAATACACCAGTTTGCGGGTGGATTTGACTGAGCGCATTATTCCCTTGGCTGACCCTGCGATGTTACGTGCACCTTTTTGTTATCTGGCAGGTCACCGCCTTGTGCAATTTAACGAAGAAGAGCAACGCAATTTTAAACAGTATGTTCAACAGGGTGGTTTTGTCTTTGTGGATGATTGCAATCACGACATAGATGGCATGTTTGCCAAGAGCTTTGAGCAACAGATGCAGGGCTTATTTGGTGATAATGCCTTGCAAAAAATCGCCAATGATCATCCCATCTATTCCTGTTTTTTTGAGTTTGACGGGCCACCGCGCACTAGCATTGAGTTAAATGGTTGGGGTGATGATTTAGTCCATAATTATTTAAAAGCCATAGAGATAAATGGCCGTATTGCGGTGTTGTACAGCAATAAAGATCTCGGCTGTGAGTGGGACTTTGACTTTCGCAACAAACGTTTTTTGCGCACCGACAATACCAAGTTTGCGGTAAATATTGTTATCTATGCAATGACCGCTTAAACCCGCTTTCCAGCAGGCAAACACTGGCCACTGGGCAACATACACAAACAAAAACAAATACAGCAAGAAGAGTAAGCATGCAGCACGATGATCCACAACAAGAAACCCAAGACCTCAGTCGCTTGCAGGCCAAGTTAGGCCATGTGCAACAAGAGATTGCCAAGGTGATTGTCGGCCAAGGGGAAGTGATTGAACAGTTAATCATGAGCATGTTGGCAGGGGGGCATTGTTTACTGGAAGGGGTGCCGGGTCTTGCCAAAACCTTGATGGTGAGCAGTTTGGCCGAATCGTTAGCCATGAATTTTAAACGTGTGCAGTTCACCCCCGATTTGATGCCCAGCGATATTATTGGTACTGAAATTCTGGAAACTGATCATGCCAGCGGTGAACGATTTTTTAAGTTTCAGCAAGGCCCCGTTTTTACCCATATTTTATTAGCTGACGAAATCAACCGTACCTCTCCCAAAACCCAAGCCGCCTTACTTGAAGCGATGCAAGAAAAGAAAGTCAGTTACGGTGGACAAAGTTATGCGCTGCCGCGTCCGTTTTTTGTGTTAGCCACCCAAAATCCTGTTGAACAAGCTGGGACCTATGCCTTGCCTGAGGCGCAGCTCGATCGCTTTTTAATGTTTGTAAGGGTGGCTTATCCCAGCGCCAGCGATGAAGTTGCCATTCTTAAACGTACCACCAGCAATATGGTGGCAAGCATTCAAGCCCTGTTGCACGCGGAAGATATTTTGCAACTACAACGGTGGGTGCGTGATGTGGTGGTGGCTGATCCTATATTTGCTTATGTGGCAAATCTGACACGTAGCACCCGCCCGGCACATTCTGACTGTTCACAAGTGCA
The DNA here is from genome assembly GCA_009993955.1 of Paraglaciecola sp. Lineage (GTDB taxonomy): Bacteria > Pseudomonadota > Gammaproteobacteria > Enterobacterales > Alteromonadaceae > Paraglaciecola. The sequence continues at coordinate 41,356 of JAACSL010000016.1, read as the reverse complement.
AGACTTTGTGCGCTGGGGCGCTGGCCCCCGCGCAGGGCAGGCTTTAATCCTGTGCGCTAAAGCCAGAGCCTTTATGCAAGGTCGTTTTGCCGTCGAATACCCCGATGTTCATGCTGTTGCTCACAGTGTCTTGCGTCATCGCATCTTACTCAACTTTCAGGCTGAAGCAGCTAACATGCACAGTGATCAGGTTATCGATGCCTTGCTTGCCCATGTTAAAACGCCCAGCAGCCCATTGGCTGACTAAATGCCCGTACCTACACATACAACAAGTCAGGACGCAACTGCGCTTGTCGACTTGAGGGCATATGCTCGTATTAAAGATTTGCCACTGCTCGCCAAAACCTTGGCTCAGGGTATGTTGTTGGGTTTGCATGGCAGCATGGCGCGGGGCACAGGCATTGAATTCAGCCAATTTCGTGCTTATGAACCCGGTGATGCCCCAGGTAAAATTGATTGGAAATTGTTTGCTCGATCAGACAAGTACTTTATCCGCGAAGCAGAACGAGAAAGTAATATTAATGTTTGGTTGGTATTAGACAGCAGTGCGTCGATGCTGCAAGTAGCGAGCAAGACCGACGCCCAGCACGCCATTACCAAGCTCGACTATGCCCGCACCTTGCTGGCAACCTTGGGGTATTTAGCCCAGCAGCAGGGTGATGCCGTGGGCTTATTGACTCTTAGCAGTACTCGTTTGGACTACTTGCCTGCCTTGAGTGGCGCCCAACATTGGCGACGCACTTTAATTAAACTGGCGCAAATTCAAGGGGGCGGTCAGGTTCCCGAACTAGGCCATGTAGAGCACTATTTAGCCAAGCTACAAGACAATGCTATTGTCATTGTGGTCAGTGATTTTTATCAGCATAATCAAGAGATTAGTGCTTTTATGCAGCGCTTGAACCCTGCAAAAACTGATATTATTGCGGTGCAATTAGAGAGTGACGAAGAACGTGATTTTCCTTTTCAAGGCCAGATCCGGTTTTTTGATGTCGAGAAAAAACAGCCCATTCAAGTGCAAGCTGAGGATGTGAAAACACGGTATTTGCAAGCTCGTCAGCACTTTAGCCAGCAACTTGAAACCGCGTTAAAACAGGCGCAAATTGCACATGTTCTCGCCAATATTGATCGTCCGATGACTGAGACATTGTGGCAATTTCTGCGCAAACGGCACACAAAACGATGAGTGAATTTGCTGGTTTGATGTGGCAAACTCCTTGGTACGGGCTGACGGCGCTAGCCATTGGTCTACCCTTGTTAATTCATTTGCTCAGCGAACAGCGAGCCAAAACGGTGGAGTTTGCCGCCAGCCATTTGCTTTCTGCTACCCCAGCCAAACCCCGCTCAGAACTGCGCCTCTCTCAGTGGCTACTGCTACTTTTGCGCATCTTGTTGCTGCTGATGGCCGCACTGCTTCTTGCTCAGCCTCATTTTGCTACAACACAGCAGCCGCAAGCTGTCTACCTGGTGAGCGCAGACTGGCTTACCCAGGCCAATGAACAAGAAAAAACCACTTTACTGAGGGATTTACACGGGCAGTCGGCCATTCTGCTGGATAGCCCAGCGGCGCAACCGCTTACATTACAAGCTGATGATATCCAGCGCTATGTGCCACAACCTACAGTGGTCACCAATGTGTTTGCAAAACTGGCGAGTCACGCCCAGAACCTGAGTCAAGGCTCGACGATGCATGTGTATGTTACCAATCGAGCCCAGTTTTTCAGTACAACAGCGTTTTATCTGCCCCACACCGTGGAATGGCACATCCTCGATCTTTCCCACCGTATGGAGCAAACGCGCCCCTATTCTTTGCAACTTATGTTAGTGACAGCGGAGGATCGCAGCCTTGATGCTCAGTTTGTGAAAGGTGCCCTGCATGCCCTGTCGTTAAATGCTCGCTGGCAAATTTCACTCGATGAACGCCAAGCAAAAACCGCATCAGACGAGTCGCTAAACAACACGATAGATGCACAAGATGCCAACGTCACGCTGGACGCTATCCTGTGGCTGAGTAACCAAAGTTTACCTCCACCTATACTGCAACAGGTTAACGCTGGTGCCAGCTTGATCATCGATGCGGCCCAAGCCAATACCTCGCAAACATGGCAGGCTAATTTGCCAGGTTTGATGGGTAAATTTGGCGGCCAACAGCTTGGTACTCGCCCGTCTACTGAGCTTGAGGCCTGGCACCCTAACCTAGCGTGGCAGGTCCTTTGGCTTACTGATAAGCAGCAGCCGCTGCTAGAGCATGCGCGTTTTGGCAATGGCCACATTTGGCGGTTTAATAGTCGATTTAATCCGGCTTGGAGTGACATCACGAAGCAAGCCAGTTTTGCCTTGCAGTTGGGTGAGTGGGTAAGCAACAATGCCTTACAGGGAGACGCTCAGGCACTACTAAATCCACAGCAAATTATGCAAGTTGAGTCGGCCAGCGAACAACAAATTTTGCAGCAAATATCCACACCAGCTGCCCATTTACAATCTTTGCATACCTGGCTGTGGACGCTTATGGCTTGGTTATTCTGTGCCGAACGTTGTGTGGCAGCATGGCGTCACAGCAAAAACGTGTTGGTAGTGGGTACGGGGCGCTTATGAGCCAAGGTGAATTAGAAGTTATCGCAGCGCTTCAGCAACTGGTGATAACACTTAGACGGCATTATATCGCGCGAGCCATGCTGCAACTGTCGGCGAGTCTATTGTTTGCTGGGGGCATGGTAAGTATTTTTTCAAACACCGATATTCAGACTTGGTGGCAGACCTTATCCACCTTTGGCATGTTATTTGGCGTGATACTGGCTGTTGTCCTGCTTCTGTGCCTGAGTCTTTTGCTTGTATGGCAAGTGCGACGTAGACAAGGTTACCAGAAAATTCACGCAGACAATGTGTTGTTGCATTTGAATGTGCATTACCCTGCATTGCAACAAAGTGCTCACTTAGCCCTGCAAGACGAGCAGCAACTTGCCCTTGTGCAACGATTGCAAAAGCAGCAAATATTGCCGCTGCTGTCCACTGCGATAGACGCGCAACAGCGCACTTTTGTCGGGACTTCAAATCGTTTTCGTTTACATAAGGCCGCTATTTACACTCATGTTTTTGTGATTGTGAGTCTCGCTTTTGTTTGGGGGATCGTCACTTTTTCAGCCACCCAAATAACTGAGCAAGTTTTGCCTGCCCAAATGACCGAGGCAGCGGAGCCAGTGACTACGCCAATCTTGCAAGGGGTTCAGCTGACAATTACTCCACCCGCTTATACTCAGACCGCCGAAAGACATGAAACCAACATGAGTATCAATGCACTGAGTGGCTCAAGGGTGAGTTGGCTGTTGGAATTGTCCCCTGCTTTGCAGCCCGACGAAAAATTATTTCTTGAGTTAAGCAACGGCCAACGCATCCATCTGAGCGAGCAGACTGCGCCAAACCATGCAACACGTTTTACAGGTAGCGCGGTGGTGGCGCAATCAGTCATCTATTTTTTAGCCTCAGAGCAACGACGGTTTGACGGCATTTACAGTTTGAGCGTAAAGGTTGATCAGCCACCCCATATACGTTTTATCCAACCCAGTATTACCATCAGCGAATTTGCCAGTGACACCCTGCCAGAGCTTGAAACCGAGGTATGGATAGAGGATGACTTTGCCCTAAGTAAAGTGCAGATCCTTGCCTCGGTGGCCAAGGGTTCGGGGGAAGCTGTTAAATTTCGTGATGAAATCGTGGAATTTGATCGTCATGAACTGCGCGATGGCAAAGCGCTGTATTTCAAACATTGGGCCCTGAAAGAACTTGGTATGGAGCCTGGGGACGAGCTGTATTTTTCAGTTTGGGCGTGGGATAACCGTGAGCCAGAGGCGCAGCTCAGCCGCTCGCCCAGCAAGATTGTGCGCTGGTTAGACACATCCAGCGATGAACAAATTAGTGCTGGCCTGATGCTGGATATATTGCCCGAATACTTTAAAAGTCAGCGACAAATTATCATTGAAACTGAACAGCTGATTGCTGATGCCCAACACGTAGACACCAAACAACTTACCCAGACATCCCGTGCCTTGGGTTTTGCGCAAAGTGAACTGAAACGCAAATATGGACAATTTTTAGGTGATGAATTTGCAGCGTTGCTGCCACATAACATGGAAAGTGGACCCGACTTATCCAGCCACGCTAACGACCACAGCGAGGAAGCTGGGCATGAGCATCTAAGCGCTGAAAAGCCCACTCAACCCGCTTCCTATGCCAGTATCATTGAACAATATGGTCACAATCACGGTGAAGCAGAAACGGGTCTGGTGAATAAAACAGGGGTGCCTACCCCGACTGCTTTGATGAAACAAGCGATTGCCAATATGTGGTCGGCAGAAATGCATTTAATGTTGGCACAACCTGAGTTGGCTTTACCCTTCGAACAGCAAGCATTGCACTATTTGAACCAAGCCAAACAGGCTGAGCGTATTTACGTAAAACGCCTTGGTTTCGAACCACCACCGGTGAGTGAAACACGGCGTTATCAAGGCGATTTAAGTGACATAGTGAGTCTAGAGCGTACCACTCACCTGTCTAAAGATGATCAAATTCAACGGGTGACCCGTGCCCTTAATCAGATTAAACACTGGCAACAACAAGGTGGGCAAGCTGAGCTGGCATTGGCTGACGATGGCATTGTCGGCATAAAAAATCGGCTGGTATCGAGCTACACAAGTGAGCAGAACGTGTCTTACTTGGCGAGTCTCGAACAGTTGCAAATTGATGCCAAACAATTGCAGCAAAGCTGTCGCGAATGCCTCGACGCATTGCTCTTGGCCGTATGGCAGACTCTGCCCGCTCCCTTGGCTATGCCCTTGAGTCAACATCAAGCTTATCGGTTAGAGGATCCGGTCATTGAGGCTTACCAGCAGTTTTTGCAACAGGCGAGCACACCATGAAAGTTGTGATGTTATGGCAGGATTTGCCTGAGGCCGTCTTAGTCTTTTGCGTTGCTGCTCTCATCGTCAGCTACAGTGTTAGCCTGGTCTGGGCAACAAAGCGCCTTGGGCCAACTAACCTTGGGCGATTACTCGGTGTATACCTGCTAAATACCATCGCCCTTGTCAGTTTGTGTGGCCTATTGTTCGACATTCAATACCCGCACAATAAGATCCACAGTGCGATTTTATTTTCTCCGGGCACGTCGCATGTCAATACGTCTGCACTAAGCGAGGAGTTTCAGGCTTTGCAAGATGATACTGCCGCATTTTCCCTCGTTGACACATGGCAAAACATACCTGAACTAGCCCAACGGTTTACGGCCATACGGCCAATTTTCACACCCGAGCAACTGTTAGATTGGCTACCCACCGTGCAAGAATTGTGGGTACTTGGTTATGGTTTGTCTGCTGAGCAATGGCAAAACATAAAACAACAGCGCCCTGACTTAATTGTACATTTTGTTGCCGCACAGACACAGACCGGCTTAGTAGATATTCACTGGCCTAGGCAACGAGTGCCCGGGCAAATAATGCGCGTCAGCGCAACACTGCATCTGGCCAAGGATAGTGTGGGTAATTCAAGTCCCACCGAGCGTTGGCGAGTAAATTTGCATGATCCAATGGGTCAGGTGGTGGATAGCACAACCGTTAAAAACGGCGAGCATTTCGCCTTAGCTACACAGGTTTCGGCAAGTGGCCAATGGTTGTACCAACTCAGCATGCAAATTAACACTAGCGAGCCCGCAGAAGAGACGATAAGTGAATGGCTAGCCGTGGATGTGGGCGAAAGTAAAATTGAATCTGTGTTGATCGTGCAATCCGCCCCTTCCTTTGAAACGCGGCAACTGAAAGATTGGTTGTCTCAGTCGGGTGCTGAGGTTGAGGTGATAAGCTCAATCAGCAAACATGCCTTAAAGCGCCAGCTGTTTAATCAACGCGACGGGCTTAGCTCCCGTCAATGGCCTCCTAGCGATGTCGCCGACCTGGAAAACACTGATCTTATCTTACTAGATGGCCGAGCCTTAACGGCCCTTAGTGCAGACCATATTTCGATACTGCTAGACGCGGTGAAACGAGGTTTAGGTTTGTTGATTGTGGCTGATGAGAGTTTGTTGCCGGCCAAACTACCTACCGCACTGAAAGAACTGCTAGACACCTTTACCTTAGCTGAACAAACCGCCAATCAACTAGACCAAGCATTAGTGGCCACTTGGGCAGACAGTGAAACCGTTGCCGCCACGGCTCACAAAAATACTCCATCTACCCAATCGGGAATAAGCCAAATTACCTTAACACCAACCTTACCCAGCGGGGCATTAACCCTCGGTGCAGAACCTCTTGACGTTGTGGTTAGTTCTTCTCAACAAACACCCTTAGTGGCTGTCAAAGGAATGGGTTTGGGCAAAGTCGGCATCAGCATAATTAATCACAGCTATCAGTGGCATACCAGCGGCTATAGCAGTCTTTACAGTCACTACTGGCAAACCATCTTGGCTGCATTAGTGCCTTACCAAGGCCTGGGATATTGGTTGAAGGCCGAGCAAAACAGTTTGGATATTACCGGCCATTCACAGCGCCTTTGTGCTTTAACTAGTGGTCAGATTGAGGCTTGGCACACCAGCAGTTTGTCTAGCTCTGCACTGCAAATATGGCTAAGCGATGATGCACTGCAAAGTCATAAACGTTGTACGACCCTCTGGCCACATCAGGCTGGGTGGCATAAATTCAGCTTAAGGGACAAGGAATCTGGGCAGTTGATTGATGAGCAGTTCCGTTACGTTTATGCACCTTCAGCATGGCAAGCATGGCAACAACGTAGTGCTATGACTGCCAGTGAACGGCAAGTTGGGCAGAATACCAACTCAAGCTTTGCTGAGACACAACCTGTATTTATTGCACTCAATCAACTTTGGTGGTGGTTAGCATTGCTGCTTAGTTGCAGTTTGTTATGGTTAGAACAGAAGCGCCCCGTTGTTTAAGTCAAACTAGCGGGCATTACACCCATCGCAAATAATGCAACAAAAATAGACCAAAAGTACTGCTTATTATAGAAAATAAGGTACTGCCGGCAATGATGGCAGCAGTGAGATGATAATCTCCACCGATACTACGGATCATGGGATAAGCCGCTGCGGCAGTGGGGGCTGCCATCATCACAAAAAGTATGCCAAGGGCTGTATCTCGCAAACCAAAGGCAAAGCCCAGCAAAGTGGCAATGAGAGGCAGTAATACTATTTTGCCAAAGATGGCGATATACAATAGACGTGATGCCTTAAATTCATGCCATCTGATGGATGCACCCACACAAATTAAAGCCAGCGGTAAGGTCATTTTAGCCAAGTGTTGGCCGGTCTCCATTAACACTGCAGGGATGCTTAGATTTAATACTTTGCAGGTTACGGCGACCATGATGGCAATGGCTAAGGGATTCGTTACTACACTGCGTGCAATAGTTTGCAAACTCGGCGCTGTGGCTTGATGCAGGTATAAGGTCACAATGGAATAAACGTTTCCTGGAATCACCAATGCCGCAAGATAAATAGATGCCAAACCCAAACCCTGCGCATCAAAAGCATTGGCCGCTAACGCTAGACCAATAATCGCCATATTGCCGCGACACGTGCCTTGAACAAACGCTCCCCTAGCGTCTTGTCGTGGAATAGCATAGGCCAAGTAATGGGTGACAATAAAAGCTAAGGTCATGATAAGTAGTGCAACCAAGATAAGCTTTACGGGCATAGCACTGGTCAATGTTGTATTAACGATGTTGACAAATAGAAGGGCAGGCAAGGTTAAGTTAAACACTAAACGAGAGCCAATTAGGGCAAATTCATCGGTGATCCAGGTTTTATATTTAAGCACAACCCCCAGTAAAATAATGATACTGACAGGTAAGGTGGCACTCAGTGCAAAACCGATGGATTGCATTAACATGTGGGGAAAGCAATCCTTTAATAATGTGGAGGAGGGGTTTCTTCGTGCTCTGGGGCCAGATGGCTCGGTTCAATTGCCCGCAACTTGTTGGCCAACTGACGCATGGAAAATTGTAATTCCTCTAATTGCTTTTGCTGCTCAATCAAGGCCTGATTTAGGCTTTCTATGGTATCTTCCTGAAAGGCTACTTTCATTTGAAGTTGTTCAATATCCGCCGCAATTTGCTGCATAGTCACCCCTAATTTGTCTGGTAATGCCAGAATTCTGCTAAACCACTACTGCTCTCAGACACAAGGTGTTGATCAGCTCTAAAACCCACCGCGTAAACCACCGCTGTTTGTGGCTTGGTACCTTCGCGTGGCGCCACACGCCATTCGCCTACTTCATTACCACTTTCGACATCCCATAGGTTTAAACGCTTGGCGGGGCTACCTGTTAGCAAATACTTACCATCGCTTGAAAACACAGCTGTGCTGAATATCTTCTGCCTCTCAAGGTAGTTTAGATTACTCACTTCTTTACCTGTCGTAAGATCCCAAATGCGTGCTTCACGTTTGCTATCTGCAGTAAAAGCATAACGACCGGCGTCATCCAACGCGACCTTGGTTACTCTGCTGCTGTGATCAAATTTATATAGGACCTGCCCACTGCGGGTGTCCCATAGATAGGCCACATAGTCATTGCCTCCGCTAAGGGCATAAAAACCGTTTGGTGATAAATCTATGCTATTAATTTTTTCAGTGTGGCCTAAAAACTCTAAACGTCGTCCGCTTTGTGGTTCAAAAAACATGACCTGACCACTGCTACGCCCCACTAAAATACCGCGCCCTTGATTGGCAACGGCTATATCTCGAATAGTGGATTCATCGATGCGCCAGAAACCTTCAGGCTCGCCGGTGTTAAGGTTCCACAGTGCAAACGCTTCACGATCGGAAGTCACCACGTAACTGTTGTCAAAGGCAATATGAATATTGACCACCAGATTGCTGCCATCGCCCTGATGCTGCCACACGTAGCGTTTGGTATTGGTGTCCAACTCCCAAACCGTGATGCCATTGGTCACACTCGATACAACAGCAATAGTAGCGTCTGCCGAAATACTTGCCGCATAAGCACCTTGCTCAGCATGTCGGTAACTTTGTAAGGCTGTATCAGAACCACCGCCACATGCGCTTAACAAGGCTAAGCTGAGCAGAATAAAAAAATTACAGGGGATTGCCCTTAGTTTACGCATCAATAGGTTTCTCTTTGGCGTGGCTACGTTTAGACTAGGCGTTTTTACCACGCTGTTAGTTCGCTCGAATTAATCAAACCCGCACAATTGTTGGAGAATTATAATGAAAAAGGCGTTAATCGCTATCTTAATCAGTTCGGCTGTTGGCCTAAGTGCCTGTCAACCTGTCCCAGAGCCAGTTGATATCATGAAAGTCGAACCCTTGACCTTAAGCACTGATGCTGAAAAACAAGCTTATGCCATGGGTGCTAGCATGGGTCAATTTATCGAAAGCAAAATAGCGGTCCAGCAGAACTTGGGTGTGGAATACGATAAAACTATTATTGCTAAGGCGTTTATCGCAGCGGTGAGTGGCCAGTCGCAAATGGACATGCAAGAAATGCAGACCTTGACTCAAGCGATTGAAGCGTCAATTAGAGAAAAACAACAAGCCAAAGATGCTGAAGTAGGTGCGGCTAATTTAGCTGCCGGTGAAGCATTTTTAGCTGAAAATGCTAAACGTGAGGGTGTAACCGTGACTGCCTCAGGTTTGCAGTACGAAGTTATCACCAAAGGTGAAGGCGCCATGCCCAAGGCAGAAGATACCGTCCAAGTTCACTACCGTGGCACCTTATTAGACGGCACAGAATTCGATTCTTCTTATGCCCGCAATGAACCCGCGACCTTCCCATTAAGCCGAGTGATCAGCGGTTGGACTGAAGGTGTGCAATTGATGAATGTGGGTTCAAAATTTAAATTCTTTATCCCATCTAACTTAGCCTATGGTGCAAGAAGCACTGGTGCTATCACCAGCAACTCAACCCTTGTTTTTGAAGTAGAGTTGTTGGATGTAATGCCCGCTGCGACGGAATAACTGCCCAGCTAAGAGTGCTGATTGTAAAGTTATTCGATAAAAAACGTCGTGGCTAACCAGCCATAAAAAAGCCGAACACTGAGTTCGGCTTTTTTAATTTTTTGAATAGTCAGCGATTCTCCATGCTGAACCTTATTCCTTCGTACTGTTGCCCTTCAAAAGGGCCGATTAGCCCAGACTAAACTGGGTATAAATTTGCATTTTTTACCACGATTTACCAACAACGATTAAACTAACCTCTTGAAAAGTAATTAAAAATATTGCCAGTGGTTTGCAGGTGAATTCTATAAATAAAGTTAAATTGATTGGAATGTTTTGCTGGCAATCTCGCAAAACTCCAGCCCAGTCAAAACACAATTCAGCGAAAGTTGTCTTATGTTTTGATTACTTCTAAGAGTAGTTCAAGTTGCAGAGTTTGGGATTATTCCACTGTCTTTTTTTTGTAATAAATAGCACTAATAAAATAGTTTTTAATTCCACTTGGTGTTTTCACGCGAATTTCATCATCCACTTGTTTGCCCAGCAAAGCCCGAGCGAGGGGGGAATCAATACTGATCTTATTTTCGCGCAATTCAAATTCATCTGGTCCAACAAGCTGATATAACGTGATATTGTCGTCTTCATCGCTGAGTTCCACCCACGCGCCAAAAAACACCTTACCCTCCTGCTGTGGTGACGGATATACCACCTTTAATTCATCCATGCGCTTACTTAAAAATCGCACACGTCTATCTATTTCACGCAGACGACGTTTGCCGTAAATGTATTCCGCATTTTCTGATCGGTCCCCCATAGCCGCGGCTTCAGACACGGCCTGAGTGACTCTTGGGCGCTCTTCCTTCCATAAAAAACGCAATTCTCTCTCTAACTTTTCCCACCCATCACGGGTGATGTAATTGGTTTTTTTATTCACTGGTTGCATGGTGTGTTTTCGTTATTATTGTGATTCGCTAAATTTTGCCATTTTTCTTGCGTGAATGCTGGTAATTCATGCTTGGCATCCCTATATACAGAGTTGGTAAATTTTAAGGTTTTTATATGATTATTGAAAAAATCGCGCAGGAACTGAATGTTCAAGCTATGCAAGTAAAAGCGGCTGTGCAACTACTTGACGATGGTGCCACAGTACCTTTTATTGCGCGCTATCGTAAAGAGGCTACCTCTGGCTTAGATGACATCCAATTACGAGCCTTGGAACAACGTTTATCGTATTTAAGGGAACTTGAAGATCGCCGAGCAGTGATCATTAAATCTATTCAGGAACAAGGCAAACTCACTCCTGAATTACTGAAAAGTCTGCAAGTTGTCGCCAACAAAACCGAACTCGAAGACATATATTTGCCCTTCAAACCCAAGCGTCGTACCAAAGGACAAATGGCCATTGAAGCAGGTTTAGAACCACTGGCTGACCAACTCTTTGCCCAACGTGATCTCGACCCTGAAACAACCGCACAGGGTTTTATCAATGCAAGCGCAGGCATTGCTGACACTAAAGCTGCCTTGGAAGGCGCAAAATATATACTCATGGAGCGTTTTGCTGAAGATGCCGTCTTGTTGCAGAAGATTCGTCAATATTTGACAAAAAATGCCCACATTAAAAGCCAAGTTGTGCCTGGCAAAGAATCTGAGGCGAGTAAATACAGCGATTATTTTTCCCATTCAGAGTTGTTAATGACCACCCCCTCACATCGTGCTTTGGCCATGTTCAGAGGCAGGAATGAAGGTATTCTGCAAGTCAGTATGGATGCAGATCCGCAGCAAGATGAGAGTATTCGTAGTTCTCACTGTGAACACATTATTGCTGAACATCTTGGCTTAAATTTAGGTGCTAAAGCAGCGGATAACTGGTTGGGCTCGGTTGTTCAGTGGACATGGCGCATCAAAATTCTGTTACATATGGAAACCGAGTTGTTTGGCACCTTACGTGAAAAAGCCGAACAAGATGCCATTACCGTATTCGCCAAAAACTTGGGTGATTTGCTTATGGCTGCACCGGCAGGCCCGAAAATTACCATGGGCCTCGATCCCGGTTTGCGCACGGGTGTAAAAGTAGCGATTGTTGATGGCACCGGCAAAGTGCTGACAACCAGTACAATTTTCCCTCATGTTCCACAAAATCAATGGGACAAATCCTTACGCACTTTAGCCAGTTTGTCGATGCAACACAAAGTACAGTTAATCAGTATTGGCAATGGCACGGGTTCGCGGGAAACCGATAAATTAGTTACCGAGTTAATGAAAGTCCATCCTGAGCTGAAGTTGAGTAAGATGGTAGTGAGTGAGGCTGGGGCATCTGTGTATTCTGCATCGGAGTTAGCATCAGATGAACTGCCTGATATGGATGTATCTTTGCGCGGCGCCGTCTCAATTGCACGACGCCTGCAGGATCCCCTTGCTGAATTGGTGAAAATCGAGCCTAAAGCGATTGGTGTTGGTCAATATCAACATGATGTGAGTCAAAGTAACCTAGGTAAGTCACTGAATGCGGTCATCGAAGACTGTGTTAACGCCGTCGGTGTTGATGTAAATACGGCGTCCTCCGCCCTATTGAGTCATGTTTCAGGACTCAATCGCACCTTAGCGAATAATATTGTGCAGTTTCGAGATCGTAATGGTGCATTTAAATCGCGCAAAAACCTCCTAGACGTAGAGCGCCTTGGCCCCAAAGCTTACGAACAAGCTGCCGGATTTTTGCGCATCATGAATGGCTCAGACCCTCTTGATGCGTCGGCTGTCCATCCAGAAGCTTATCCTGTTGTGCAAAGTATCGTAAAAAGCACAGCGGTGGCCGTCAATGATATCGTTGGCAATAGTGATGTGTTGAAAAATCTGCAAGCGAGTGACTTTGTGACCGAGCAATTTGGTCTGCCGACCATCACCGACATTATCAATGAATTGCATAAACCTGGGCGAGACCCACGCCCAGAATTTAAAACCGCTAATTTTAATGAAGACGTACACGAGCTAAGCGATTTAAAAATTGGCATGATTCTCGAGGGAGTAGTGAGTAATGTGGCGAACTTTGGTGCCTTTGTTGACGTGGGTGTGCATCAAGATGGCTTAGTGCATATTAGCGCGATGACGGACAAGTTCATAAGCGATCCTCGGGAAATTGTCAAAGCCGGAGATATCGTTAAAGTGAAAGTGATGGAGGTTGACGTAGCCAGAAAACGTGTCTCGTTTACGATGCGCCTCAACGATACAGCGCCTGCATCTGCGCCCAGTTCTCAGTCAAAAGAAAACACTAAAAAGCCAATGCACAATAAAACGTCAGCGCAGCACAAAGCGCAAACAACGGCAAATCCTTTAATGGGCAATGCTTTTGCTGAAGCCTTTGCTAAAGCCAAAAAACGCTAAATTGGGTACTACACTGCATATAAAAACGCCCGCATTAGCGGGCGTTTTCGTTTAGCTGAATCTATGCACTTTGGCGTAAACCTTCAGAACGTGGTGCACTCACTTGCTGATAAAAACTTTCGATGACAGAAAGTCTTCGAACAATGATGGGGTCTCTATTAGCTTTAAACTCTGCCACTGCCGCTAGGTCCAATGCTTGCAACTCGTTTTTTGTTTCCTCACTGGCATCGAGCAAACTTTGCTGCTGCAACGACCGGGTTGGCGGACTCAAATCTAAGCCCTGCACAATTTCATCTAAAGGCGGGACTTCTGCACCAACTGTGGCAGGATTTTTTGCAGGTGATGAAGCGTTTTGTCCAGTCTTATCGATTAAGGCTTTTTCAAACGCATCTTTTGCTTCTTGAGTTCTTGCTTTGGCAATCTCTGCTCGTGCGTCAATAGCTTTTTGTGATGCTTCACTGGCAACCCGCAAGTCTTGAGCCGACGGCTGCGCAGGGGCTAATGCTGCAGCCTTCACTTGCTGCATTTTACGAATTGTCTGCTCTGGCGTAGCGGCACTGGCAATATCAATAGACACTTCACCGTCGACGGCATACTGACGGCCATCTGAACCGGATTTAAATTGGTATTGCGGTGCGGCGGCGTATTGCCCACCTATCGCTGCATGGGCTTGCTCATGAGCTCTGACTTCAAGATCACGCTGTTTTAAATTCTGTAGATTTTTATCTTCAGCTTGTTGCTGTTGGCGTCCTTCGGCATCATCTCTACCAGCACTTTGGTCTTTTCCATTATCTTTTGACTGATTAGGTTTACCATCGATAAATTGCGCTTGAGTCGGCTGCGGACGTTCATAGGTAACAGGTTGAGGGGGTAAACCCGGTGCTTTAGCACGATCAAATTCGGAACCTAGGCCTTTTTCAGCCCCACTTTTTTCGTTGGACGCCAAAGGCGGAACGGTTTCACGCAAGGTATTGTCGCGACGCACCGCTTCGTTATTCACCACCCCATTATTAAAGGTGATGGTGGTAGGAATGGGCGGAAGAATATTCATCGGCTATTCACCAAAACTCAGGCAAGGACGTCAAGTAGAGTACCAATGGTATCATTGGCAGTACCGACGACTTTTGCCGCCGCTTGGGCGTTAATACTATTGACAGTCAGGCTGACAAGGTCAGAGGTAATGCCACCTGCACTGGGTGGTAAGGTCTGCTTGATCGCACCGAGTTGAGTAAGAGCAGCATTAGCGAGAGTGCTTTGTGGGTCAGCGCTGTTCTGTTGAACACTCGATAACGACGCAAGATTCGCGGCACTTTGACTGATACCATCACTGGCTCGCTTCAGGCCGAGCTGCCCGCTGACGATGGCAGAGTTAATAGAATTTTGTACTGCAAATGACATCTTTTGGCCCCCCAGCCTAGATGCCTAATTATTAACCATTTTTGCAAAATTTGAAAGGCTATCCGTTTGGTAAGCCTGTTAAAGATCGATGGCAAGAGTGTTGAATCAGGATCTTTTGCAAAATACTGGTAAATGCCACGAACTCTGAAATAAATGGTGCGTGCGATGAATGCTGGAATACCTCAACATCAAGAGAAGCACGTAAGTTGATCAATTGATGTTTGACGGCCACTGGTACCAAACTATCTAAACGACCCAACAGCACATGAACAGGCATAGTTAACTCAGAAAATGATTGTCGCAGATCGCTTTTCAATAAAATTTGTAAACCGGCTGTTAGGGCGATTGGATGAGGCTGGGGATACTGATCTATTTGCTCTTTGATGGCTTTAATATCTTGTTTGGCCGTTTCACTGCCCATAGCTTGAATGGCTAAGAAGCGACTTAAAGTCGCATTAATATTGCTGGCAAGTTGCCCTTGGAAAGCACTTAATACATCCGCCTTTATACCCGGCCAATCATCACTTGCACAAAATTTTGCGTTAGTAGCGAGTAAAATTAAGGCGCGAATACGTGTTGGTGCAAGCTGCGCTATTTGCTGAGCGACTAGCCCACCCAATGACCAACCTAAAACAATCGACTGCTGTGGAAGGACAGCTAATACCTGCTGCGCCATGGTTAACAGATCATATGGCTGCGGTAAAACCTCTCGGTTTACCCCATAACCTGGTAAATCAATGGTGATAACCTGACGCGTGTTTTGAAAATAGTTAATAGTGGCTTGCCATACACCACTGTTTAGCCCCCAACCATGCAGTAGCACAAGTGGTGGATTTTCTGCTTGTTGTTCAACAAGCCTGTCATGGGGCAACTGGGTGTCAAACGTGTTGGTAATTAAGTCCAATTTTGATTTTCTTCTATGCTTAGTACTAATTTTGATTTTCTTCTATGCTTAGTACTAAGGGATACTGAAAAAAGGGAAGGCAGATTTTGTTTGCGATACAGAATTGCTTAATTTGTCGACAACTCAGTGAAACGCTTATTTGTCGCTATTGCCAAGTGGATATACCGCTTTTTCAGCAACAACAAAAGCCCATCAATTTATTATTATGGCCTGAAATCAAACGAGGCCTGGGTCAAGTTAACTTTGATCAAATTTATGCCCTTGCTGATTATCGCTGGCCGCTGAATCAATTACTCACTGGACTTAAATTTCAAGGCCGTTTGCCCCATGCCAAAGCCCTGGCTGAACTTTTTGTTAGCCATGCCTTAGGAGCAGACTTCAACAGGCCACAGGCCATCGTGCCTATGCCATTACATAACAATCGATTTCTCGAGCGTAAATACAACCAGAGCATCATACTTGGCAAACACCTGCAATCACTCATGGGCATTCCTCTGCTGACGGATACCCTGATTAAATCTAAAGCAACACTCGCACAGAGCGGCCTCAGTGCCGCCAAACGCAGGGCTAATGTTAAACATGCCTTTGCGCTGTCCAAAACCGCATCACGCTCCTTGGATGTTTTACAGCATATCGCCCTGTTTGACGACGTCATTACCACGGGAGCGACAGCAAATTCTGCTTACACCTGCTTAGCATCAGCATTCCCACATTTGCAGATACAGGTTTGGAGCATATGCCTTACATTGACGCGTCGATAAAATCTGCCATAAATATTGCGTTATCAAATAATCGACTACTTCCTTGCCACACCCCCCTGAAGTTGACATTAGTATTGAGGGCAATGACTTTACCCTCGCCAACATTGTGCGCTACGATGGCGGCACTTTTTGCAATCAAACTTTGTAATTCATTTGCCGTATACCCCGCCATCAAAGGGCTGGCGCTATACTTAGCCACAGTAACAAAAGGTTGCTCAGGGCTGAGCATAATTTGACTGTTGTTTCGAAACAACGGGAGTTCAGCACGTTGAAAGCCAAAGGCGAGAGGATGAGTTAAGTCAAGTTGGGTAGCAAATACAGCACCCGCAATTTGTTGCCGCGCCTCAAAACTCTCTTTGTCGGCATATTGCAACCTTTTGATCTCAAAACTAGCGCTGATATCGCTGGCTGATTTGAACTGTGCCTTTAACCACGTATTGTCGGCAAACCATTTGATGGCCCTTTGTTGGCCGATTAATACACCACCTTTTTTCAGCCATACTTCAAGCTTTTCTTTGGTCTGCGCTGATACGTTTTTATAATTGCCATCCACCCATATCATGTGGCTGTATGTCTCAAGTTTTAAGGTATCTAAGCGGGACAAATCAACTATCGTAACGGGTATTTCTAATTGTTGATCCAGATGGTGCCATGCCTCACCGACCTCGTATTGCGACGTGCCGTTGCCCCCCACCAATAATACCTTTGGCATGCTGATAACCTGCATCCCTCGGCTGCCAATATCAATGCCCTGTTTAGTCAGACCCGTGTTAATCGACCAGAGCGTCAGCGGAAGATCGACACTCTGACGCAGCAAGATATCCTTCAATTGCGCTGGTTGTTGTAGTGCGGATGGAACAATGACACTGCCGGCGGGCAAACTGATACCGCCTTGGGGCGTTTCAATAACCAGTGTTTCACCCGCGATTTGTACTTTGACCTTGGCTTGCAGTAAGCGGCTCAACAAGGTCGCCGCGCTGCTGTCGTCCCATGAAAATGCGTAAGCGTAGGCTTGGTCGAGTAAATCAAGTTTGAGGGCCTGTTTAGCAGAAAAATCTTGTGTATCTACGGCTACCTTACCCCATACTTTTTTCATGACAGCGCGATAGGATAAATTAAACGACAGGGCCAAGTTCCAATTGGATACATCGTAAAATGTATTGTCATCAAAACTTTGACGAGTTGAAAATATAGAGCGGATGAGTCGATATTGTGGCTGATCAAGCGGCACAAACACACTGCTTGCAGCATCGAAGCGCTGGTCTTCAACCGTGAGATCTTTACTTAATTTTTGGTAGCGAATTTGATGGGCTTGCAGTATTGCTAAAAACCGCTGAAATTTTGTGTGGTCGAGTTTTTCTTGAATAACGTAACCAAGCACCTCATCTTTAGCAATCAACTGTGCCGTCTGCTGCTTAAATTCATGTTGATACTGCAAGATGTCCTGTTTTTTAGCCAGGGCTCCGGCAAAGGTCGACAAAGAGGTGGTTACTTGGTTTTGGATGGTTTGGCTAAAACTTAGGTCGCCATAACGTGTAGCCATCACATGACCACGACTACTCGCCTGCTCAAATAAGATACCAATACTGCCATGGGCATCAGGGTAAGTAGAACCCTTGCCAAAATAGAAATCATCGTAACCTTCTTCACTGAAATACAACTGCTTATTGTCATCCAACGCCGCAGCATGAAATTTTGCGAGCTCAGCAGTAAGCTCAACATTGCGTAAGGGGGTCCAAGGATTTTTCCGAGCGGGCACCCCTGGCTGGAAGAAAAAGGTACTGTTTGAACCCATTTCATGGAAGTCCGTGAGCACATGAGGACGCCATTGCTGAAATTGTTTCACTCGCGCTCTGGATTCGGGATGAGTTAACAGCAACCAATCACGGTTTAAATCAAACCAATAGTGGTTAGTACGTGCGCTTGGCCATGCTTGTTGATGCTCGCGATTATTCGGGTCAGAGACTGCCACTTTACCTTTATGCATGTTTGCCCACTGTGCAAAGCGCGCTAAACCATCGGGGTTGATACTTGGGTCTAGCAACACCACGTTGTTTTCAAGTAACTGATCAATTTGGTCATTTTGGCCAGCGGCTAAGTAGTACGCCACCAACAGAGCAGCATTGCTGCCAGACGACTCATCACCGTGCACGCTGTAACCCATCCATATGATTAACGGGTCGTTTGCCGCTGGTTTATTACCCAACTGACTAAGATGACGTTGTTGAATTTGCGTTAAATTTTGCTGATTGGCGGGGGAAGTGATCGCTAACAGCAGCAGGGGACGATTTTCGTGGGTGCGACCGGTTTCAATCAAGCTCACGCGTTCAGATTGGGCAGCTAGGGTTCGCATATAGTCAACCAGTTGGTCGTGTCGCACATGCCATTCCCCCACTTCGGCGCTTAAGGCTTGGCTAGGCGAGGTAATTTGACTGTTGTATTGCGTGCCTTGGGGTAAAAATTCTCTATCAGCTTTGGCAAAAACGAGCTGAGCACAGCACAGCAGACCCAACAGTCCAAAAGCAAAAATACGCGGCATAGTCTCTTTCCAATCTCAATCTAACAACGAGAGTGAATACTAAACGACTGGCATGAATTAGCCAAAATTATACTAAGAAAATGCCATTACTTGAGTGTTTTACTCAAGTAATATTTGCTATAATCCGCACATAAACGTTGTAATGTAGGTGAGATATGATTGCTATTTCAGATGCTGCTCAAGCGCATTTTTGTAAGTTGCTCGAAAAACAGGAAGAAGGTACCAACATTCGGGTGTTCGTCGTGAACCCAGGCACACCCAGTGCTGAGTGCGGTGTATCATACTGCCCACCCGATGCTGTTGAAGCCAGCGATACTATCCTTGAGTTTAAGGGTTTTGATGCGGTAGTCGATTTAGAAAGTGCACCGTTTTTACACGATGCGGAAATTGACTTTACCACTGACCAAATGGGTTCACAGCTGACACTCAAAGCGCCTAACGCAAAAGCACGTAAAGTGGAAGACGACGCCCCCCTAGCCGAGCGTATTGGCTACATGATTGAAGCGGAAATCAACCCGCAACTCGCAAGCCATGGCGGTAAAGTCTCATTGGTAGAAATCACCAAAGACAAAATCGCCGTTTTACAATTTGGCGGCGGCTGTAATGGCTGTTCGATGGTTGACGTTACCCTCAAAGATGGTATTGAAAAACAGATGTTAGCCAAGTTCAGCGGCGAATTAAACGGCGTGAAAGATGCAACTGAACACCAAGCGGGTGAGCATTCTTATTACTAGTTATTCCACTTTCTGACCATGAACTGGTTACGCAGACAAATTAATAATCCACAGCAACGCTGGGCCGAGTTTAAACTCGGCCTAGTCATTTTTGCTGCTGGTGCCTTGTTGATCATACTGGGCAGTCATTATTGGATTTGGTTTCAATTGCCAGGTTTATTGTGCCTAACCGTAGGTATTGTTGTCGCCGCAAAAGGCTATCTGGGGATGCTGTTATTCCGTCTTACTGTGGCGATAAAACCGCATCGTGCAAGAAAAAACGACGACGATAAAGATAAATAAAATAGCCTCCCAAACTCAAACCTCGAGCCAATAAGAAAGCCAGTAAGGCCATCCATAGCCCTTGGTTTTCCAGCGGTCTTAATACCAACCACAAAGGAAAATAAACCACTAAGGCACTGAATAACATAGAATTTTGCATTGCCTTTGCGCGGCCGAGTCCAACAAATACGCCATCAAATAAAAAACACCAATGCGCAAGCAACGGCAGACAGACTATCGTTGTTACGTAGTGCAACGACAGCCCTTGAATACTTGGGTTGGTGGTCAGGCCCGCAACGATAAAAGGGGTGAATCCAGCGAATATTACACTGTAAATGCAGGCCAACACCCATGACCACAGCAAACTCTGTAAGGTTACTGCGGCGATACCATGGTGTTGTTTACGTCCTGCTTGTTCCCCCACGAGCGCTTCTGCACTAAAAGCAATGCCATCAAGTCCCAAAGCGATCAGGCTGAAGAATTGCAGCAAGATGGCGTTGACTGCCGCGCTATCGAGACCAAAGCGCATACCTTGAAAAACTAAGAAGGCCAAACACAGTTGTAGGGTAAGGTTGCGCACAAACGTATGGCCGTTCACCGTCATAAATTGTTGTAATGTTGAGACTGAAAACCATCCTAGATCAAACACTAAGCGCCCAACTTTGTGTTTGATTGCCAGCATGCCCAATACACACATGCAATATTCAGCGACGACCGTCGCCAATGCCACACCTTGCACATCGAGATGCCAATAGACAACCAACTCGATGCTTAATAACGCATTGAGGAGATTGCCGCAAATTTGGATCCACAACACAGATTTAGCCTGTTGCTGACCAATCAACCAACCGATCAATACTAAATTGGCGAGTGCCGCCGGTGCACCCCAAATTCGGATGACAAAATAGTCACTGATCACCTGCGCAACAGCCACCTCGGCGTTGGCGAGCAGCAGTATGAATCTTAACAGCAGATCTTGGCATAGGAGGATCAGCAAAGCTAAAAATCCGCTGAGCAACAGGCCTTGAGACAGGCAACGACAAGCCAAGACTAGACTTTGTTTGCCTTTGGCTTGGGCGCTTAATCCGGTTGTGGTCATGCGTAAAAAACCACATAACCAATAAAGCTGGGTAACAAACAAAGCCGTAACCGACGCGCCTGCCAAGTAGCTTACTGAATCCAAGCGTCCAAGTACGGCGGTATCCACCAAGCCCATTAGTGGTGTGGTCAAATTACTGAGGATCATGGGTGCCGCAATAAAAAATATTGGTCGATGAAAGCTGGGATGAAAAAACTTTGCTAGACTGCGCATCGCCCTTTTGCCTGTGATGAACGGAAGAATAAATGTATCAGTTGTATTGTCGGCTTGCTGTGTTTGTTAGTGTTTTGTTTGCCCAAGGTCAACTTGGCGCCAAAGAAATAGATAACGCCGTGATCCTACTTTATCACCATGTATCGACACAAACCCCTGCGGTTACATCGGTTACACCAGAGGTATTCAGGCAGCACTTGGCCTATTTAAGCAAACATCACACTGTCTTGCCTTTGACTAAAGTCATTGAATCGCTAAAACAAAAGCAAGCGCTCCCTGACAAAACAGTAGTCATCACTTTTGATGACGGCTACGACAATATCTTTCAAAATGCTCATCCGCTATTGCGTGAATATAATTTTCCCTACACGGTGTTTATCAACCCACCCCTAATTGGTAATGTGGGGTATCAAATGGATTGGTCACAAGTCAAGCAAATGGCAAATGAAGGTGCAAGCTTTGCTAACCATGGCAACCAACATGATCATATGCTGACGCGCCAAGCCAATGAAAATCAACAACAATGGTTAGACAGAGTTGTTGCCGATGTTGAGCAAGCAGAAGCCAGCCTCAGCGAGCACTTGGGTTACAGTTTAAAATACTTTGCCTATCCTTATGGAGAATATAACCTGCCGTTGAAACAAGCTTTGTTGGCACGAGGTTATACAGGTTTTGCACAAATCTCGGGAGCGGTAGCCAGTTACAGTGACTTTGGTGCTTTACCTCGGTATCCAGCTGCTGGCTTCTACAGCAAAATCGATTCTTTGCGAGTCAAACTAAACTCCCTTACTATGCCAGTATTATCAGTCTCTCCACAGGAGCCTGAGTTAACACTGACGACACCAGCTTTTACCTTTACCCTCAATGTCCAGCAAGATGATATACATTTGTCACAAGTTAACTGTTTTGTTTCTGATCAGCTGGTGCCTTTGCAATTAGCAGGTCAGCGCCTTAGCTTGACCTTTGTGCCTCAGCAAGTTGCTGGACGTCAGCGCATTAATTGCACAGCACCCAGTATTCAAGAAAAAGGACGATACTATTGGTTTTCTCAACCGTGGTTTACCCCTCAAGCGGACGGCCAGTGGCGAGATTAGGCAAGCTTAATATGGGTTTGTTATGGAATTGCTTTGCTCAAGTGCAAATAATTGCCAATGCCTAATTGCTGCAACGCAGCACTGGCAACAGATTCACGGATAATTTCAAAACCCAGTTTTGCGTAAAACGCCAGCGCTGCCTGATTATCACTTTCAACATCTAAACTCAGGTGGGTTTTATCCATCCGCGCTGCCTGCTCGGCGATGGTGTGCACAAGCATGGTAGCAATACCGCGGCGTTGTTGTGTCGGCTTCACCGCTAAATGACCAATACAGCATTCATGTGCTTGGGGTGGTGGCACACTACGCGCAAAAAGTTGGCTACGTTTGAATACTTCTGCACTACCAAGCAAACCATAATAACGATGCACAGAATCAAATGTAGCATGATGAAAAGCGAGGCTAAGTTGGTCATGCCAAGCACAAATGGCACCCTGCACGTGGATGCCATCATCAGCCACCCAATGATTTGCATAGCCATATTGTCCCTCAGCCTGTCGCAGAGCTTGATGCAAAAAGTCTTTAGCGCTGTGCTTTGGGTCTAGGGTGAACAGAGCAGTTAAGCTGTGCGCGGCAGAACTGAAAATAAGTTCGCCTAAGCGTTCACTATCAGCAGCCTGTGCAGGGCGGATCAACATAGTGAATCATTGGCCTCAATCAGCACTGATGATTTTCATGTCACTGAGTATTTTTTGACTGTTGCTTAAGCCTAGTTTGCTGGGAGCGAATTCGGCTTTAAAGCGACCTACAACCTGAGCGGAGGGATTAATTAATACAACCGAAGCACTATGATCGACAAGATAATTTGGTTCGTCAGTATCATCCACCATGCTGTACATCATGCCCATCGCTCGAACTAGGGGGTATAACTCTTTGTGTTCACCACTGACGGCATAAAAGCTTGGTTCAAAGAAATTAATATATTCCAGCAGCCTCTCTGGTGTATCCCGCTTTGGATCAACGGACACAAAAACTACTTGTACCGTATTTTTCGTGGGCAAGGTTTGTAGTTCTGGGTAGATGCGTTGTAATTCCGCTAAGGTGGTAGGACAAATATCCGGACAATAGGTATAGCCGACAAACACCAAGGTCCAATGCCCTTGTAATTGTTCGGAGGTAAAAGGCTGCTGCCGTTGATCAATCAACGCAAAATCTGGCAAGGCTCGCGGGGCAGGATAAGCACTTAAGTATTCAGCTTGCTGATTTTGTGTTGGCGCAATAGTCAGTGCGAAATAAATGCCCACAACCAACGCAATACACGCGAGTAGGCCTGTTTGAAGTTTATTCATGGCTAATATTTAAGGTAGTGGTCAAGCAATAACACCACAAACAAAACCATCAAATGCACAATCGAAAATTTAAAGGTTTGCATGGCAGTATTATCTTCACTGGCATATTTTAATTTCCAAGCGTAATACAGGAAACCACCATTTAATAGTGTTGAACCGATGAGGTAAATCATGCCAGTCATGCCTATCAAATAAGGCAGCAAACACACTAAACACAGCAATACGGTGTAAAGCAAAATAGAGGTTTTGGTGAATTCAATACCATGAGTCACTGGCAACATGGGCACTTGAGCACGGGCATAATCTTTTTCTCGGTGAATCGCCAAGGCCCAGAAATGTGGCGGTGTCCACGTAAATATAATCAGCACTAACAATAAGGCGTGGGCATGGATATCACCGGTAACACTGGTCCAGCCTAATAAAGGCGGCGCCGCGCCAGCTAAACCACCGATGACAATATTTTGTGGCGTAGCGCGTTTGAGAAACATGGTGTAAACCACGGCATAACCCACCAAACTCGCAAGAGTGAGCAGCGCAGTTAAACGATTCACCCAGAGTTCTAAGATGATGTAACCCAATACACTTAACACCGCAGCAAAAATTAAGGCCTTGGTGGGTGTGATTTTGCCTTTGGGGACTGGTCGATTGAAAGTACGAGCCATCTGACTGTCGATTTGGCGATCGACAACGTGGTTAATGACTGCAGCAGCAGAGCTTAAAAAACCTATACCTGTCAGTCCAGCCACGAGGATTTGCCAAGAGATCCAACTGTCACTGGCCAGACACATGCCCACCAGCGCAGTAAGCAGTAATAACATCACCACTTTTGGTTTGGTCATCTCATAGTAAGCGTGCCATTGCACCTGCCAAACATGGCGTGGTTTATCACGCCCCGTCATTAATGCCTTTTCCAAAATATTCTCCTACGTTTTACGGTACAAGGTGTAACTGAGGCTAACCAAAACAAGCAACAAGCAGGCTGCAACAAAATTGTGCATAACGGCTACGCTGATGGGTAAGCTGTACACAACGTTACTGACACCTAAAATGACTTGCACACCCAACACAATCACTAAGATGACGCACAGTCTTTTAATTAATTTTGCACTGGCTGCAACATACAAACGCATGGCCAACCAGCACAAGTAGATAAAGGTTATTAGCGCACCAATTCTATGCAAAATATGCATGGTCATGCGCTCATCATAATCGTGGGTGCCAAATTCGTAGTTATCCGCTTCAGGAATGCTGAAGGCGCCGCTAAAATCTAAATTTGCATACCAGTCACCCTCACAAATGGGTAATTCAGTACACGCTAACGAGGCATAGTTAGCAGAGGTCCATCCGCCAAGTGCGATCTGGGTTGTCAGAATCACTATGCCAAGTAGGGCATATTTACCAAAACGTCGCATTCGGTGATCGCCACCCGGGATGCGGTAAGGTGTGAGCCGCAGATACAGCAAAAATAAGCAGCTTAAGACACTAAACCCACCCAATAAATGCCCCATCACCACCGCAGGCAATAAATTTAAGGTGACCGTCCACATGCCCAACATGCCTTGGAACGCCACTAAACAGAGAAGAAAAAACGGTAGTTTAAGTGGACGGTGAAAACTGCGTTGCCAGAAACTAACGATAAAAATAACCAGGATTAAAAAACCTAAACTGCTGGCAAAATACCGATGCACCATTTCATTGCGCGCTTTATGGGCCTCATAAGGACGTTCAGGAAAGTGTTGCTGTGCGGATTCAATATTACTGTGTGTATCAGAGAGACTTAAATGACCATAACAACCAGGCCAATCTGGGCAACCTAAACCAGCATCCGTGAGTCGTGTATAAGCACCGAGTATGATAACCACCATAGCCAGTAAAATACTCACCAGTACTAGCTTTTTCATGCCTATCCTCCCTCGTCTTCAATGCGTTAACCAATGCGCGATAATTTAAGTACTTTACGCATATCAGACAATATATCCCGACTATGGAGTACTGCTTGCTCTGAGTCATTTTGTGTTGGGTAACGCAAAATGACGTTGTTTAGCGTGTCAGCGATGAAAATACCATTAGTCGCCACATCTTTAAACACTTGATTAACACTTTGTTTATCTGTTGCTAACAGTTGCAAGGTAGGGCTGTTCTTCAGTTCCTCTAGGGCGACGGCGTCACTCTCTGCTACGCTGACCACAACAGCTGCAACGCGGTCGCTTTCTTTACCCAATGCCAGCCATATTTGATTCAAGCTGTATAGGGCATTTTTACAGGCTACATCACATTTTTCGGGTAAAACATACAGTAGTTTCCATTTTGTCTGTGTTTCTCCTTGACTGATGCCACTCATATCAAGAACAGGTTGCAGCAGTTCACCTTTATTGGTAACCGCTTCAGTAAACCAATGTTGCTCTAACGCCAATTTTGCCAGCACCACGGGCAATACAAAAATCGCCACAAACAAGCCAATCAGCACTTTATTATTTTTTTTAACCACAGTAATTGTTCTTCCTGATTAAGATTAAATAGAGGGTTTCTTGCGCATCACACGCAGGTAAATCAATCCAGCGGCACCCGCCAAGGCGAACCATTGAATGGCATAGGCAATATGTCGCTCTGGTGCCATCACCACAGGTTGCCAATGCCTTTCAAACTGACTATTTTCTTCAGCATCGAGTAACACTAAAAAAGGTTGCAGTGGCTCCAACAAATAGTGCCGACTAAATTCTTGTAAATTTGCATGTTGCAACACCTTCGGCCATTGCCCATCCACTGAGGCCGTCTCGGTGATCATTTTGTTCAATTGCGGTATTGAAACAACTCCCTTAAAAGTCTGCGCTTGAGTCGGCAATGCAAAATCTGGCACTTCACTTCTTAACGTGGGTGCCGCTAGCCAGCCAAAATTAACCATGACGCTACCTTGGGCTGTAGTCACTGGCGCGACAAGTTCATAGCCTACTCGTCCTTGATAAATTCTGTTATCAATGAGAAAGACATGCTGACTGTCTACCTTACCAGTAAACTGTACAGGTAGATCCAATGCTGTGGCTCCCAAGCTTGCAGCCTCATCCAAACCAACTGTCGTGCTGCTGGCGGCAGAATGAATCTGTGCAAGCCGTTGCGTTTTTTCAGCGGCCCGCTCTAGTTGCCAAAAACCGAGGGTAAACATAATGACAACCGCGATAAAAGTCACTAATGTAGCGAGCTTTGGCAGAGGTGATTTGTTCATTTTATTGCCACCACACAGCACATCAAACACAAAGTTGGCGAGGTAAACAACATGTTGGCAGTTAAAATACTCATCGGGATATTAATCTTGTTCATGATCTTCAATTTATTCAAAGCCATGATGATCATGTTAAAAAACGATCCCAATCAACCACCCATGTCGAAGTATATCGGGCGCAGAGTTATCGCTTCAGCAGTGATTATTGGGTTAATTATACTCGCCGTAATGACAGGTTTGGTTACACCAAATCCCCGCCCTTACTGATGACACTAGGGCGCTAAGCCCTAGTGTAATTAGATTTGTTAAAGTATGTAGACAAAGAAAAACAGCATCACCCATACGACATCAACAAAGTGCCAGTACCAACTACCCGCCTGGAATGCAAAGTGATTTTCAGGGCTAAAGTGACCTTTCATTATCCGCAGTAACATAATAAAGAGGATTAAAGTACCGATGGTCACATGGAAACCGTGAAAGCCCGTGAGCATGAAAAAGGTATTACCGTACACACCCGATTGCAGGGTTAAGCCCATTTCTGTGTAAGCATGGATATATTCTTCGACCTGTAAAAACAAAAAGGTGCAACCCAATAACACCGTAAGACCCAGCCAAGCTTTTAAGGTTCCGCGTTTATTGGCTTCTAAAGCAACGTGGGCCATGTGGCAGGTCACTGACGATACCAATAAAATAATGGTGTTGATCAAGGGTAAACCAAACCAGCCCATTTGCTCGGTTTTAGTGCCATCGGGCGTTTCCAATAACGGCCAGATCGCCTGAAAACTTGGCCATAAGACCTCGTTAGTCATCTGATTATTAGACGCGCCGCCTAACCACGGCACTGAGATAACTCGCGCGTAAAACAACGCCCCAAAAAAGGCCACAAAAAACATCACTTCGGAGAAAATAAACCAAGCCATACCTTGACGATACGAGCGCCCGAGTTGCGCACAATGCATGCCCGTCATTGACTCTTGGATTTGGTTACGGAACCAGCCCACTAACATCACAATCAAAATTGCAGAACCAACAGCCAATAAATATTTACTGTTGCCAATTCCCCCTTTGCTGTGCTCCATCACCAAATTACCCGCACCAACCGCCATTAAAAATAGGGCACAGGCACCGACAAAAGGCCATCGACTTTGCGCGGGAACATAGTATTTTTCATAGTCTTTTTGAAGCACGTGGTTCTCCTTTTACCCGCGATTTTGCACTAGTGTTGGATTGTCAGCACTAACGTCATAGAGGGTATATTGCACTGTAAAATAGGTCATATCTTTTGGAATTTGCGGATCGACATAAAAACGCATCGGCATAGCAATCTGCTGACCCGCAGTTAACACTTGTTGTTCAAAACAAAAACATTCTATTTTGTTCAAATAGATGGCGGCGGTGCCCGGCGACACAGAAGGCACAGCCTGCCCAACGATGGTTCTGCCACTGGGATTTTTAGCGATAAAATTGATCTGCTCAACTTGCCCAGGATGCACTTTGACCTGTTGAGTTTGCACCTCAAATTGCCAGGGCATGCCCTTGCTGATATGGGTGATAAATTCCACGGTAATCAGACGGCTCTCATCAATATCCATCACTTCATACACCACGGCTTTATTCGAGGTCCGGCCGTTCAAACCTGTTAAATCGCAAAACACATCATAAAGTGGCACTAAGGCAAAACCAAAACCAAACATGCCCAGCACTACTGCCACCAGTTTGATAATGATTTTGTTGTGTTGTCCCTGTGGATTTGCCATGGTCAGCCCGTCTAGTTTCCGACTCTACTTAACAACAGGGGGTGTTTCAAAGGTGTGATACGGGGCAGGCGATGGAATTTCCCACTCTAACCCTTCTGCACCTTCCCATACTTGAGATGACACGGGATCACCCTGTTTGCGACACGCTTTGATCAGCAAAGCCAAGAAAATAAGCTGCGATAATCCAAAGGCGAAACCACCTAAACTTATCCACTTATTGAAATCAGCGAACTGTAAAGCATAGTCTGGGATGCGACGTGGCATGCCGGCTAAACCAACAAAGTGCATAGGGAAGAACAGCACGTTTACGGAAATCAACGAACACCAGAAGTGCCATTTTGCCAAGGTAATATCAAACATTTTCCCCGTCCACTTGGGTAACCAGTAATACACCGCAGCCATAATCGAAAATATAGCGCCAGTGACCAGTACGTAGTGGAAGTGAGCCACCACAAAATAAGTGTCGTGATATTGGAAATCTAAAGGTGTAATAGCCAACATCAAGCCCGACAAACCGCCAATCGTAAACAGTACGATAAAGGCCAGCGCAAACAACATGGGCACCTCAAAACTTAATGAGCCGCGCCACATTGTGGCAACCCAGTTGAAAATTTTCACACCTGTTGGCACAGAAATGAGCATGGTCGCCAACATGAAAAACATCTCAGCAAATACAGGCATGCCCGTGGTAAACATGTGATGAGCCCACACGATAAAGGATAACAGTGCAATCGAAGTGGTTGCGTACACCATTGACGCGTAGCCAAACAATGGTTTGCGTGAAAAGGTAGGCA
The DNA here is from genome assembly GCA_009993955.1 of Paraglaciecola sp. GTDB lineage: Bacteria > Pseudomonadota > Gammaproteobacteria > Enterobacterales > Alteromonadaceae > Paraglaciecola. Next base: position 11,966 of record JAACSL010000016.1, on the reverse strand, counting down.
CGATGGCTGAGATAATACCAAAGGCCGGTAAAATCATGATGTACACTTCAGGATGACCAAAAAACCAGAAAATATGCTGGAACATGACGGGGTCACCGCCACCCGCTGCATCAAAGAAACTGGTGCCAAAGAACTTATCAGTTAATACCATGGTCACCGCACCGGCAAGCACAGGCATCACCGCTATCAACAAAAATGCGGTAATTAACCATGTCCATACAAACAAGGGCATTTTCATCCAGGTCATACCCGGCGCCCGCATGTTAAATATGGTCACGATGACGTTGATCGCTCCCATAATTGAAGAGGCCCCCATCATGTGCACTGAAAACACAAATAATGCGGTATTGTCGTTACTGTAGGTGGTAGACAAAGGCGCGTAAAATGTCCAACCAAACGCTGGGCCACCGCCTTCCATAAACAATGAGGCCAGTAAAATTGAAAACGCAAAAGGTAAGATCCAGAAACTCCAGTTATTCATGCGGGGCAAAGCCATATCTGGTGCACCAATCATCATCGGCACCAGCCAATTAGCCAAGCCTGTAAAGGCTGGCATTACCGCACCAAATACCATGATCAGACCATGGACCGTGGTCATTTGATTAAAAAAACCTGGCTCAACGATCTGCAGTCCGGGCTGAAATAATTCCGCACGAATGACCATAGCCATAGCACCACCAGTCAAAAACATGATGAAGGCAAACCATAGATAAAGCGTACCAATATCTTTGTGGTTAGTGGTATACAACCAACGTTTTATACCTTTAGGAATAGCGTGTTCATGGTGATCATCGTGATGATCATCGTGCCCTGAACCTTGATGTTCTGTACTTAAACTTGTCATGATCACTTCCCCCTATTTACCGTTCATCGCGGCATTAATATCTTTTGCTTGGACTAAGTCACCGGTATTGTTACCCCAAGCATTACGCTCATAAGTAATGACCGCGGCGATATCAGGCATGCTTAACTGTTTGGCATAAGATTGCATGGCAGAGCCCGCCACCCCGTTTAATAGAATTTCAATATGGCGAGGTTCGTCTTTGGTGGCTATCTTGCTGCCTTTCAACGCTGGGAATACACCAGGTAAACCCTGACCATTTGGCATGTGACACGCAGCACAGTTAGCGAGATATACTTTTTCACCTGTCGCCATGGCTTCTTCCATTGTCATGTTCATGGCTAACAGACGTTGCTCTTCAGCTTTGGCGGCAGCGAGCATGGCTTTTTGTTCACTCAGCCATTCGTTGTAAGCACCCTCTTCTTTGGCAATAACCACCACCGGCATAAAGCCATGATCTTTACCGCACAACTCTGTGCACTTCCCGCGATAGACGCCTGGTTCATTAACAATAGCCCATGCATCATTGATGAAACCTGGGTTTGCATCTTGTTTTACCGCAAAATCCGGCACCCACCAGGAATGAATCACATCATCAGAAGTAATCAAAAAGCGTACTTTTTTGTTGATGGGAATGACGAGGGGTCGATCGACTTCAAGCAGGTAGTTTTCACCTTTTTCAAGTTTGCCTTTTATTTCATCGGGTAGGGTCGCTAATTTGGAATAGTACTCAACTCCATCATCCATATACTTGTAATGCCACTTCCATTGAGAACCCGTCACAATGATGGTTAAGTCTGGTTCACTCGCATCTTCCATGGCAATGAGCGTTTTTGCTGCTGGCACAGCCATAAAAATGAGGATAATAAATGGTATAACGGTCCACGCAATTTCAACTTTAAAGCTTTCATGGAAATGTGCGGGCTTCACACCGCGTGATTTACGATGGAATAAAATAGACCAGAACATCACGCCAAAAACACCAATAGCAATGACCACACAAATGATGAACATCAGCATATGCAAATCATAGACTTCTGCACTGATGTCAGTGACACCTTTTGTCATATTTAAGCTGTATTGATCAACCTTCCCCGCTGTTTCTGCAATCGCAGGAATAGTCATCAAGCTCGTTAGGGCCATGCCTATATTGGACAAAATTCTCTTCACTCGACACCTCGTATCTGCAAACTGTCAGTTTTTATTCTGGTAGCACAAAAGCCCAAATAGCTTGATGCATTTATTCGGGACACTGAATAAGACAATTTATTGTTATGCGTTTGTTAATAGAATGATAAGAATTACTTATTTTATAGGCGATAGTCTAGCTTTTTTGACTATTTATTATTCGAATGATGCTTTTTTAAGCAGAAGATTGTTAATAAATCAAGTTAGAAGAAAAACTTGGCAATGTAGGTTGAGGAAAATCCTCAACCTGAGGGTAACTAGTGGAAAATATTAAGAATTATTAAAACTAGAGGAATCACATCCAATCAGAACTACGAATAACGCCAACGGCAATACCTTCTATGGCAAACGCCTGAGAAGCCAAATCCACTTTGATGGGTGAAAACGCTTCATTTTCTGCATGCAACAAAACCTGTCGACCTTTTTTCTCTAAACGTTTGACCGTCACATCGTCATCCACCCGCGCCACTACCACTTGGCCGTTGTGAACATCGGTAGTGCGATGCACAGCCAGCAAATCACCGTCTAATATGCCAATGTCTTTCATACTCATCCCGCTTACACGCAGTAAAAAATCGGCATTAGGTTTGAATAAGTGCGGGTCTACTTGATAATGGCATTCTACATGTTCAGCGGCCAGAATTGGCTCACCTGCCGCAACTCGGCCAATCAGAGGCAAACCTGTTTCTTCCAATTGGTCATCTAAAGGAATGTTCAGTTTAATCCCTCTGGATGTGCCAGCTAAAATTTCTATCACACCTTTACGTGCTAGTGCCTTGAGATGTTCTTCAGCGGCATTGGCTGATTTAAACCCCAGTCGCAGGGCAATTTCGGCGCGAGTAGGCGGCATGCCCGTTTCCTGCATGGTGGTTTTGATCAGTTGCAATACTTCTTCTTGACGTGGGGTTAGTGGACGCATAAACAGCCTGTTTTTCTATACAGTAATGCTGTGAGTATATACAGTTAAAGTCAAATCACAAGCCTTGTACATGCGAATTATGCAATAAATCTAAAAGGCAGTGAGTGCTTATGAAATTTTACAAAGGTGTAATCATAATTGCTGTCTCGCCTATGAGCGGCTGCAATTGCTGCTAGGCTGGGGCAAGTTTTTTAGAGGTTATGACCATGCGTTTATTTGTTTTGCTGTGCTGTTTAGTTTTGATTAAGCCAAGTTTTGCTGAGGTCTCACTGCCTAAATTGATTTCAAACCACATGATCTTACAGCGTGATATGCCGCTAAAATTGTGGGGCTGGGCAAATTCAGATGAAACGGTCAGTGTTTGGCTGAATAACCAATTTGTTGGCAAAACAGTTGCCACTGATGGCCAATGGCAGATTCCCTTAGCTGCCCAAACGGCGGGGGGGCCTTATGTCATTAAAGTCGTCGCTGACAATACCCTTATCATTGATGACGTATACTTTGGCGATGTGTGGCTAGCCTCTGGGCAATCGAATATGGAGTTATCCATGGCGAGAGTGGCTGAGGCTTATCCCCAAGACTTAGTCAGCGCTGATTATCCACAAATACGCCAATTTCTTGTGCCACAACACTACAACTTCAAAGAAGCACAAGACGATTTCGCCAGTGGTGAATGGATGCTGGCTTCTCCCACCAATGTCAGTCGATTTTCAGCAGTGGCTTTTTACTTTGCGCGTGAACTTTATCAACACAACAGTGTGCCCATTGGTATTCTCAATAATGCCTTAGGGGGCTCCCCGGTAGAGGCATGGATGAGTGAAGAAGCCTTGCAAGCTTTTCCAGAATCATTGGCTGAGGCACACAAGTTCCGTGACGATCAGCTGATTGCAAACATTCAAGCTGCAGACAACAACAAAAACCAACAGTGGTATGGGCGCTTGGACAAACTCGACCCGGGCTTAAATGCGCCAACACCATGGTATAGCGAGTCTTTTGATGACAGCGATTGGCAAACATTTTCCATTCCGGGTGATTTTGATCAACACAACAGCAAACCCTATATTGGCACATGGTGGTTGAGAAAAACCATAAGCTTGAGTGCCGAGGAAGCGGAAAATGCGAGCATTTTGCGCCTCGGCACCATAGTGGATGCCGATACTGTGTACGTGAATGGTATCAAAGTTGGCAACACCACCTATCAATATCCGCCCCGTCGTTATGCCCTGCCCGCCAAACTATTACATGAGGGTGAGAATCTTATTGCCGTAAGAGTCACCGCAACCGGTAACCGTAGTGGCTTTGTTAAAGATAAACCCTATTGGTTAGGTAGCGATGATCATGCCATTTCGCTTGTCGGTGACTGGCGCATGCATGCCGGGCAAGACGCACCACCTTTGGCCGGCGATACGTTTATCCGTTGGAAAGCACAGGGCTTATACAATGGCCTGACTGCACCATTGACTCACTATGCGATAAAAGGGGTAATTTGGTACCAAGGTGAATCAAATACCGGTCGCTGGCAGGACTATCAGGCTAAATTCACCACTATGATCAGTGATTGGCGCAAAAAATGGGGACAGGGAGATTTTCCATTTTTGTTTGTGCAGTTGGCTAATTTTATGGCCGTCGATGAGCAACCTCAAGACGGCGGTTGGGCGCAACTACGTTGGGCCCAATATCAAAGCCTTGCGGCACCCAACACTGCCATGGCGGTGGCAATAGACATTGGTGAATGGAATGACATTCATCCAGTTGATAAAAAAACCCTCGGACAGCGTTTGGCGCTAGCTGCACGCGCGCTAGCCTTAAATGAGAAAGTGAGCTATCAAGGCCCCACTTTGGCTAAGGTGGAGCAAGGTGAGCACGCACTGGTTTTGCATTTCAAACACGCAGTTCAAGGACTCAAGGTAAAAGGCCAGACACAGCAGAGTTTCGCCATTGCTGGAGATGATAATATTTTCCACTGGGCCGAGGTGAAACTCATTGATAACAAGCGCATTCAAGTGAGTCATCCCGACATCAGTCAGCCGACACAAGTCAGGTATGCTTGGGGCGACAACCCTCAGGCTAGTGTGTATAACGGTAGCGATTTACCCGCGCCACCATTTAAAGCACAGTTAAATGACTAGCGTTTACTGGGTTTAAACCCGCTAAAAACAAGATAGGTTGTTCAGTACAAGCCAAAAAGCAGCGCGAAAGTCGAGCAAATTTGCTCAGAGTTTGAGCGAACGCAGCAAAACTCTGTTCAGCAACAAGGCAAAGTTACCATCTCGTGGTAAGATCTGTGTGTTTCGCGCTGACAATAATTGAGGGTAAGGTCGAATGGCTTGGCTGTATAATTTATTACTTGCACTGATTTACTGGCCGGTAAAATGGTTAGTAAAAGCCAATACTATTCCTTCTGACATCGTCAATGAACTAGGTATCGATACCTCGAAACCTATTTTATACCTCTTACGAACCCATTCGGTCACTGACCAAATTGCACTCAATATGTCAGCCAGCGCTGTTGGACTGCCTAAATCCAACATTCGCTTAGATATAGGTAGCGACAGCATTAAAGCCTGTTTGTTTTTGCAAGAGCCCAAATCGGTATTCACGCGCAAGGTAAAGTCCACCAAAATTGTTCATCAGGTCTCTCGACTGTTCCAACTGCATCGAGATAACCCCGATCTCGACATTCAGATTGTGCCGGTATCGATATTTTGGGGGCGTGCCCCAGGCAAAAAACTCAGTGGTTGGTCTGATCTAATCGCAAACCAAGTCTCGCCAACGTGGCTGCGTAAATTTTTTATCGTGTTGTTTTTGGGGCGAGACAATTTTGTCTGTTACAGCAAAGCCGTCTCGTCAAGGGCGATGGCTTCACTACCCGGTAATGATGAGGAATTGGCTCATAAACTGGTGCGTTTAGCTGGTACCCATTTTCATCGTCGCCGCCAAGGTATCACCGGTCCTTATTTGTTAGAAAAATCTGAATTGTATAATTCGGTACTGGGGGCAAAACCAGTACGCCGAGCCATTGTTGAAGAAGCGCGGGACAAGAACCTGAGTTATAAGCTGAGTAAAGTTCAAGCGCGCAAATACATCGATGAAATTGCTGGTGACTATCGCGAGGGATTGATTCGCATCGGCGATCGAGTACTCACCAAGATCTGGCATAAAATTTATAACGGCATTGAGGTAAAACATGCCGACAAGGTTAGAAATCTAGCCCAAAACGGGCATGAAATTATCTACGTTCCCTGCCATCGCAGCCACATGGATTATTTACTGTTGACCTATGTTATTTATCATGAGGGCTTGGTGACACCTCACATTGCAGCAGGTATCAATCTTAACTTCTGGCCAGTTGGCGGTATTTTGCGTAAAGCGGGGGCATTTTTTCTACGTCGCAGTTTTGCCGGAAACAAACTTTACACTGCGGTTTTTCGTGAATATCTCGAATTGCTATTTAATAAGGGCTACTCAGTCAAATACTACCCTGAGGGTGGGCGCAGTCGCACGGGTCGTTTGTTACCGCCTAAAACCGGCATGCTGGCGATGACCTTGCAAGGCTTGATGAACGGCATAAATCGCCCCGTCAGCATGGTGCCTGTCTATATTGGTTACGAACACGTCATGGAAGTCTCCAGTTATTTGCAAGAATTAACCGGCGCGGCTAAGAAAAAAGAATCAATCTTTCATATTTTTTCTGCCATCCGTAAATTAAAAAATTACGGCTACGGTTTCTTAAATTTTGGTGAGCCCATCAATTTAAGTAATTACCTTGATAGCAAGGTGCCCACTTGGCGCGAGTTGCACGAAGCTGAGCCTGATAAAAAACCGCAATGGTTAAATCCGCTTGTAAACGAGTTGGCCAACGATGTGATGGAGCGAATTAATCAAGCCGCAGCCATCAGTGGTATGTCGTTGTGTGCCATTTGTCTGCTGTCTGCGCAAAAACATGCCATGACAGAAGACGAGTTATTATTGGCCATCGAGCAGTTACTTGGCCTGCTCACTGCTGCGCCCTATAGCCATTTGGCTACTATTCCTAGCATCAGTGCGGCACAATTATTAGAAAATTCCCTCAAACTTAATAAATTCAAAGTGGTAGAAGATAGTTTTGGTCGCATTATCAGTTTAGACGAGCGAAATGCTGTGCCTCTCACCTACTATCGCAACAACATCCTGCATTTATTTGCGCTACCAGGCTTGATTGCCGCCATTGTCTTTGCTCAGGGGCAAGTTAGCAAAACCCAAGTCTGTGAGAAGGTCTGTGAACTCTACCCACTGCTGCAACGTGAATTGTTTATGTACATGTCAATGCAGCAGGTAGCTGAGTATCTGGCAAGCTTAATCGATAACATGTTAGACATGGGCTTACTCGCTCAACATGAGCAGCTACTTTGCCCACCTGATCCAGTGAGTAAGACGTTTTACACCACTTGGTTGTTAAGTCGAAGTATCCAAGAAACCTTACACAGATATGCCGTTGTACTGACATTATTGGAACGTGAAGGCTGCATGAGTCGCGCAGAATTGGAACAAAAAAGTCAACAATTTGCCCAACGCCTGTCGTCGCTACATGGCATCAGTTCACCCGAGTTTTTCGATAAAAATGTGCTAGCAAGCTTTGTCGGTGCGCTTAAAGAAAATCAACTGGTTGAAAGTACCGAACAAGGTCAACTACAACATTGCGCTAAAAGTGAGGCCTTGCGCTTAGATGTGATTAGTTTGATTTCCCCAGAACTTGCCCAACGCATTCAACAAATTTAGGTCAGTTTGTGCCTGATTCTTTGGCCAATCTAGCGTCACAGAGCAAGCATAAGGCGCACCGTAACTTGCCCGCCTGCTTCACTTCGTTTGCGGCCAAACATGAGCATATCGACTTACCAGAGTCGTTTACTTTTCCGTTTTATCACCAACCTCATCCCTTGTGTTTGCTCGCCGCCGAGCAAGTGCAAGGGCATCTCGTGAAACAGCAAGACTGGTACCATAACTTTGGTCTTGGCAGCGATCCTCACAACATTATTGGCAAGATGTTTGGCGTGCTGTTAGTACAAAGTAAACACGGAGAGATCGGCTTTTTGGCGGCGTTTTCCGGGAAATTAGCCGAGCAAAATAATCTGCCCGGTTTTGTGCCACCGGTTTTCGATTTGTTAGCCAAAGACAGCTTTTTTTTCGAGGCACAGCAGGCCATCAATGCCTTGACTAAGCAGATTGAAACTCGCCTCAAGGACCCAAGGCTTGTGGAGTTGGAAAACCAGTTATTGCAAACCAAAGACCACTGGCAGAGGGTGATTGCCAAACACCGCGAAACGATGATCAGCAATCGTCAAACACGCAAACAACAAAGAGTCGCCGCGAGTCCGGCAACGCTTGCGCGTTTAGATCAGGAAAGCATTCACGACAAATTACACCTGAAGGCCCTCAGCCAGCAGCAGACAGAACAAGTCGCGACCCTCAATCATCAACGTGTGCAACTGCAGCAGGTCGTTGACACCTTGAAAGAACAACGGCAAATTCAATCTGCTGCTCTGCAACAAAAAATCTTCGAGCACTATCGCTTTCTCAATCAAGCCGGTGAACAACAGGACTTACTTAGTATTTTCAGGCACAGCGCTTTTGCCACGCCTCCCGCAGGCGCTGGCGAATGTGCGGCTCCAAAGTTACTTAATTATGCATTTATGCATGGTCTGCGACCCTTAGCCATGGCCGAGTTTTGGTGGGGTGCTTCACCCAAGTCAGCCGTGCGCAAACATCGCCAATTCTATCCGGCATGTTTAGGTAAGTGTCAGCCGATACTGGCACACATGCTTAAAGGTATGAGAGTGGATCCCAATCCCCTAGTGGTCAATCAAGCCGAGCATAAAAACCTCGACATTGTGTATCAAGATGAACACATGTTGATTGTGAATAAACCAGCTGAATTGCTGTCAGTGCCGGGAAAAGCCGTCAATGACTCGGTGTATAGCCGTATTAAACAGCAATTTCCTCTCGCCAGTGGACCACTTATTGTTCACCGCTTAGATATGTCGACTTCTGGCTTAATGGTCATTGCCTTAAACGCCAAAGCCCACAAAAATTTGCAGCGACAATTTATTCAGCGCCGTGTGCAAAAAACGTATATAGCGCTCTTAGATGGCTTGCTAGAGCATGATCAAGGGGAAATAACCCTGCCGTTGCGTGGTGATTTGTTTGATCGTCCTCGTCAACAAGTATGTCAATTGCATGGCAAACCGGCCCATACGTCTTGGCAGGTGATGGAGCGCGACAGGTGCAAAGTACAAACACGCGTGCGGTTGTCGCCACATACAGGGCGAACCCATCAACTACGTGTGCATTGTGCCCATACAGAGGGTTTAAATATGCCAATTGTTGGGGATGACTTGTACGGCACAGGGGGAACACGCCTGCATTTACACGCTTTTCGTTTGGTACTGCTGCACCCTGATTCTCAACAACTATTAACATTTAGCGCTGCAGCTGAATTTTAATTACCGTCGCGTTCACGCAGACGCTGGTCTGCCGATTTGATTCGCTCAACTACTCTGGCCGGCATTTTATGGTTGGCAGCAAGGTACATCGAACCTTGCCAAGCTTCATTACATAAAATTGGTTTAATCGTATCCAACGCCAGTCCCGCATCGGTCAAGCTGGTTTCTACTATCGAACGATCGATGAACAATAAGTCTATTTTTTTGCCAACAGTAAATGCAGTTGCTCCTCAGTTGTAGCTAAAACAAAGAGATGTTTATTTTCTACAAAACCATGTTCCAGCAAAAAACTGTGAGCATAGCCATTGCGGATGACGCCTGTAACGTAGGGAGCAATATCTGCAATGGATGTTAATGCCAAGTCACTATCGGCTAGGCTGACAAAGCAATTTTTTACTTTTGCCACCACCGCCAACCACTGAAACTGTTGCTCGCGTTCAGCACTATGGAGCATAGAGTAGATTAAACTATGGCTTTGCTGATTAACCGCACTATAAGCCCGTGCCCATGGCACAAGATGCAATTGGTATGGCAAGCCTGCTTCAGTGAGCAAGGCTTCAACCCGTGTGGTAGCGATACCAACTATTTGCTCGTTGCTGAGCATTTGATAGGGCGGTAAAGACTCGGTATATACATCAAGCTTTTGACTGCCCTGATTTTCTTGCGCGTAAACGTTTGAAAAATAACTCAAGCCGATAAAAAGCAGTAAATAATAGCGATTTGCGCGCAATCTTAAGTTTCCAGTTAATGGTCAACATCGCTAAGTTAGCCACTATACGGGCGGCGTTCAAGATAATTATCAGCATAATTCGGCTTCGCCTGCTTAACACCACAACCTTGGATCTTGCCACGTTTAGATGTAGTTGGACTTACGCTTTTATCGCAAGCAGCTTGTCAGTCTGCCCTTGCTGTTCTGTGCCTAAATCCGTTAGGCTGAAGGCCGGTCATTGTCGTTCACCGCTTGGGACTATCGATTATGTGCAGATTTTTATGGGTTTTGATGTTCAGTTTAGCTTGTCAGCATGGAGCATTGGCTGGCTTTCATTACCAAACAGATTTTAGTCCTCAAGATTTCCAGGCTCGACGCGCAGCTATTTATGCGGCGATTGGTGACAATGTTGCCATCATCCAAGGCGCGGAAGAGGTTCAAGGATTCATTATTTTTCGCCAAAGCAATACCTTCTATTATCTCAGTGGTTTAGAAAGCCCTTCTGCCTATCTGGTCTTAGATGGCAAAAAACGACGCGCCACCTTGTATCTACCTCATCGTGATGAAGAGCGTGAACGCGTCGAAGGGCAAGTATTATCCGCCGAAGATGCTGAGCTCATCATGCAGTTGACCGGCGTAGATGAAGTCAGGCCGATTGAAAAAATGGCCGGCGATTTTACTTATAAATTTTTACGCGGCCCTACCTTCCCAGCCTTGTATACCCCGCATAGTCCCGATGAAAAATACTTACAGAGTCGCGATGAAATCCTCAGCGGCTTTGCACGGCGCCTGGCTGATCCCTGGGATGGTCGGCCATCAAAAGCCGGTCACTTTATTGCTTTATTAAAAACGCGTTACCCACAATTTACGATTGTAGACTTAAGCCCAATACTAGATGAGTTGCGCAGCATCAAAGATGACAAAGAAATTGCGTTAATCCGCAAGGCCAGTAAATTAGCCGCCCTCGGAATCGTTGAGGCGATGAAGTCTACCCAAGTTGGCGTCAAAGAATACCAACTAGAAGCGAGTGCCAGTTTTGTGTTCAAAAATAATGGTGCCCGTGGCCTCAGTTACAATGCCATCGTCGGTGGCGGTACTAATGCTTGGATGGGTCACTACTCAGCCAATGCAGACAGCTTACAAGACGGGGACTTAGTGCTGATGGACGTGGCGCCGGATTACCACTATTACACCTCTGATTTAGCCCGAATGTGGCCCGTCAATGGGCAATATTCACCAGACCAGCGCACCTTGTATGGTTTTGTTATCGCCTATCACAAGGCATTTATGCGGCAACTACGTCCCGGTATTACCGCAGATCAAGTGCTTGATGCAGCGGCTGCCGACATGCAAAAAGTTTTTGCTACCATGCAATTTTCCAAAGGCATCTATCGTCAAGCTTGTGAAAGAGCACTGTCTTTTAGAGGACATGTGCAACATCCTGTTGGCATGTCAGTCCATGATGTCGGCAATTTTAAAGCACAACCGCTGCGTGCTGGGCAAGTATTCTCCATCGATCCGATGCTGTGGATACCGGAAGAAAAACTCTACATACGGATGGAAGATGTGGTGGTCATCACACCAACAGGTGTGGAAAATTTATCGGCTAGTTTACCCATCGAGATGGACGACATCGAAAACGTGATGAAACAACAGGGGCTTGTACAGTTTAATCCCGCACTATTTCCTGCTCATTGAGCGTGACTGAAAGCAGAGTCTGGCGTTGATTTGCTACTACTTAACCCCAATCCTGTTTAAGAAATTGAACTAAATGCCTGTTCCAAGATCCGATCTTTCGACCAAGAAAGTGGGAACCAACAGAGGAACAGG
>JAACSL010000071.1 GCA_009993955.1 Paraglaciecola sp. | reverse complement strand
GCTGACTGAGCTACCACCTGAGCCATTTTGGTGGATGACAGGGATTTCCTCGGGCATGGCGTTGTACCGCCTGCCCGAGGCTTACCGTCTTCATAAGTTACAGAAGGGACTAAAAGGGAAACCTTTGGCATTTATGGCGCTGGCGCATTTGCAAAAAGTGATGGCAAAACATCCTGATGAATTGTGGTTAGGTTATGGCTTTGAGTGGGACCAACGTCATGCTCAACGCGCTTATGAAATCTTAAAGCGGGATAAGCAAACCTTGCTTAACCAAGGTCACGACTCTTATCGAAAAAATAGCCAAATGGGTTCGACCTGGATTCATGGTGTCGAGCCCAAAGAAGAAGATGTGTATCAGCCAGTTGGTCACACAGAAGGCCATACCTTAATTGTCGGTACGACCGGTGCCGGAAAAACCCGATGCTTTGATGCGATGATCACCCAGGCCATTTTGCGTAATGAAGCCGTGATTATTATTGACCCTAAGGGAGACAAGGAACTTAAGGATAATGCGCAGCGAGCCTGTATTGCCGCCGGTAGTCCTGAGCGCTTTGTGTATTTTCATCCGGGTTTTCCAGAGCATTCAGTACGACTTAATCCCCTGAGGAACTTTAACCGAGGCACTGAAATTGCCAGCCGTATTGCGGCACTAATCCCATCTGAAACCGGGGCTGATCCATTTAAAGCCTTTGGCCAAATGGCATTGAACAACATAGTGCAAGGTTTGTTGCTTACGTCACAACGTCCTGATCTGAAAACACTGAGAAGATTTTTGGAAGGTGGCCCAGAAGGCTTGGTAGTAAAAGCCGTCACAGCCTGGGGGGAGCAGGTGTATCCAAACTTTAGTGTGGAGATTAAACGCTTTACTGAAAAGGCCAATACCTTGGCAAAACAAGCCATGGCGATGCTGCTTTTTTACTATGAACGCATTCAGCCTGTTGCCGCCAATACCGATTTGGAAGGCCTTTTGAGCATGTTTGAACATGATAGAACCCACTATTCCAAGATGGTGGCCTCACTGATGCCGGTGCTCAATATGCTCACTTCAAGTGAACTTGGCCCACTGTTATCACCGATTGCAAACGACGTAGATGACAGCCGGTTAATTACAGATTCTGGCCGTATTATCAACAATGCCCAAGTGGCCTATATCGGCTTGGATTCATTGACCGACGCCATGGTTGGCAGCGCCATTGGTTCGTTGCTTTTATCGGATCTCACCGCCGTGGCCGGTGACCGCTATAACTATGGTGTTGAAAATCGTCCCGTAAATATCTTCATCGATGAGGCGGCTGAAGTCGTCAACGATCCCTTCATTCAACTGCTCAACAAAGGCCGTGGCGCAAAAATGCGTTGTGTGATTGCTACTCAGACCTTTGCTGACTTTGCAG
>JAACSL010000053.1:5000-31740 GCA_009993955.1 Paraglaciecola sp. | reverse complement strand
TCTAATGGCTGGCTTAGTGGCATATTGCCTCAAGAAAAATAAGCCATCCCTTACATTAGCGACGTTGAGAGAAATGCGATGGTGGCTGCTTAAACCGATCTCAGGTTAGTTAATTCAAGCTACTCAGGATCAGAACGTTTTAGAGGGGGTGGCTCTTATTGGTCACTTCTTCTGGCTGTTGAGAAGAAGCGCTGGTACGTCAGGGATGAGGTGTCATATCCGCAATGCGGACGCCACGCGGGATTGCGGTACGCGAAGCGCATGTTCTATCGCCAAGCGATATCTCAAAAAAACACAGCGCTTGTTAGCGCTGTGTTTATGTTCCTAAATCAAGTACGCCTTCAGCCGCGTCTTTTATGTTCGCCCATTTTTTCCAAAGCTTGGGCTTGTTGTTCAGGGCTTAATACATTCCACATGTCATGGCGACTTTTGGCCATCAATAAACCTTGTTGCAAACGTTGATTTTGATAACTGGCTTGTAGGGCTTGATAGGCACTGGCGCTGAAGTCATGGCTGGCAATCAGTTTACGCTCTGCTTGTCTAAAACTGTCATCCTCACCACGAGTGGCTTTGGCATCTGCTTTTGTTTCGCTAAGGATGGACTTGACCTTGGCTTGTTGTTCATCAGTCAAATCTAAGCCTTTAAAAATACGCCCATCTGCTGGCCCATGCTCAAAACCTCTGCCTCGCTCTCCCTGTTTTTTATCTTCTTTGTTTTTGCCTTTGGGACCCGGTCTTTCATCTGCTAGCTCAGCAAACTTGGCCTGTTGCTCGGGGCTCAACACTAACCAAATCTGATGCATCGCCGTGGCTTTTTTTAGCCCCATATCGGCCATAAGTTGTTGATTTTCGTTGAGCACGCTTAACACGGCTTGCTCATCCCAACTTTGGCTATGGATTAGCGGCATTAATTGAGCAAACATCTCCTGTCTGTCATCACCGTTAACGCTGCCATCTTCAAATCCTTGTTTGAGCACTTCGCGGATATCTTGGCGTTGTGCTTGAGTCAGATCAAGCTGCGCGAGCATATGTTTTATGGGGCCTTGTCTATCGCCCTCATGGGCTTTAGCTTGGGTTAGGGGGCTGAAGGCCAGTGCCAAGCCAAAGCTCAAAGCTGTTAAAATAGGTGTAAATTTTTTCATGTTTTGTTCCTCTCACATTGAATGCTCATTGAGCGTTATAGTACGCTGCTTATTAAGCCGAAGCCTAATGGGCTGACGTATGACGGTTAAAATCAAACTGTGGAATGAATTCTAGCGGATTGCATGCAAAGAAACGCAAAGGCGATGTAAAGCTTGTGTAAAGACAACAAGCGTCTGATTTATGTCGAGGTTATACTGCGGGTCGCATAAGTAATGAAGTGTATCCTATGATCCAAAAACAATTATTATTGGTGGACGATGATGTAGAGTTCACCACCCTACTGAGTCAATATTTACCGCCCCAAGGTTATCTCTTAGATGTTGCCCATGATGGCGAAGTGGGCTTAGCCCTTGCCATCAGTCACAAAAAATACGATTTGATTATTTTGGATGTAATGCTGCCTAAGTTAGACGGTTTTGAAGTACTAAAAAAATTACGGCAAAGTCACTTAACCCCAGTGTTGATGTTAACCGCGCGAGGCGATGACTTTGATAAGGTGCTCGGTTTGGAGCTAGGGGCTGATGATTACCTGG
Organism: Paraglaciecola sp.; assembly: GCA_009993955.1. Classification (GTDB taxonomy): domain Bacteria; phylum Pseudomonadota; class Gammaproteobacteria; order Enterobacterales; family Alteromonadaceae; genus Paraglaciecola. The sequence goes on along the minus strand of JAACSL010000053.1, from coordinate 30,064 downwards.
CTAAACCCTTTAATCACCGAGAATTGAGCGCCCGCATTAAAGCCATTGTGCGGCGCATGGAGATGTTACCCAGTAACAGTGTGCAGCAAGTGCTTAATTTAGATGATGTGGTGTTGTCACCGGCGACCATGCAAGTTAAATGTGCAGGTCAACTAGTTGAACTCACCGCAACCGAATACGCCATTTTACATTTGTTGATGCTCAATCATGGCAATTTAGTCAGCAAACACGACTTGAGTGAAAAGGTACTTGGGCGCAAGTTAGCGGCCTTTGATCGCAGTATTGATATGCATGTGAGCAATTTACGTAAAAAGCTCGGCCAACATAATCCGGCTGAAAAAATTAAAACGCATCGTGGTGCTGGCTACATATATTTGGTGGCATCGTGAGTGTAATGAGTAAGCTAAACCCAGCCAACCACTTGTCCATCAAGCTATTTTTGTGGTTCTGGTTGGCAACGCTTTCAATTATTGGCGCCTCTGTGTGGTTCACCAATCAATTGCGCGACGAGGTGCGTTTTGCACCTATTCGCAAAGAACAAGTGCGAGATGTGGAACGTTATACGGAACGTTTACAAACCTTTATCGATCGCCGTCAAGGAATGGTTGACCTAGAACCCATCTTGCAGCAGTTAGGTCGACGCTTTCAATTGGCATTGATATTGGTTGATCCAGACAATAAAACCTTGCTCTCTGGTTTACCGCGTCACTTGCGGCCAAGTGATGAGCCCTTTATCAGCATCAGTGCAGAAACCCCGCCTTTGGCCCTAGACACGAGTTTTGGTCAGTTCATGGGTCCTGGTCTGATCCAGATGGACAAAAAAAATTATTTACTGTTTATTGGCAGGTTAGGTAAACCAGGTCCCCTCGGGGATATGCGCCGACAACATCCCGGTGTTTTATTGCTCCTCGCGGTGACGATCAGTGGCCTTCTGTGTTTTTTGTTTGCGCGCTCATTGTTAAATCCCATTCGCCAACTACAACTTGCTTCACAAAAAATGGCGCGTGGCGAGCTAGGTAGCCGAGTGGGCAGTGCCAGTGAACGCCACGATGAAATCGGCCAGTTAGGACGAGATTTCAATCACATGTCAGAGCAGGTTGAAAGTCTATTAGCCAAGCAAAAACGTTTATTAGCCGATATTTCCCATGAACTCCGCTCACCTTTGACGCGTTTACAATTATCCATTGGCATTATGCAACAACAGATCGATCATGTAGATGATTCACATACTCGTGCTTCGCTGGAACGTATTGAAAAAGAGGCCATACAAATGGAAATCTTAATCGGTCGTGTATTGTTGTTGTCGAGATGGGATAGTCCAGAAGTCAAAGCGCAGCGAGAATGGCTGGATCTGTCTGGATTGTTAGCCTCCATAGTGAGTGATGCGCAATTTGAAGCTCAGGGGCAACATAAGCAGGTTAGCGCACAGATAAGTGAGTCGATAAAATTTAAGGGTGATGAGCAGATGTTGGCGAGCGCGGTGGAGAATATATTGCGCAATGCCATTACCTACGCCAAACAGCATGTAGTGCTCACAGCAAAGCAAGATGAGCAGTGTATTTTGCTTGAAATCAGCGACGATGGCCCGGGGATCGCCAGTCAGGATCTTAACCGTATTTTTGATGCCTTTTATCGTGAATCAAGCGCACGAGAACGGCATTCAGGCGGCGTGGGTTTAGGGCTTGCGATTGCCCATCAAGCCATACTCAAACACCAAGGCAGTATTCGTGCTCACAATCAAGCAAGTGGTGGTTTAGTGGTTCAGATCACCTTGCCCTTGACGTAACACTCACAGCGAGTCGCCAGTAGTTGCAAACTAAGTGATTGTTATTAATGATAATCTGATCTAAAAATGTAGGTCTATATGCAGATCTCAAGTCGGGAGGTTGAGAATGTTGATTAGCCAATTGATGATTAAACCCATTGTTACCGTTGAATTAGACGACACACTCAAGGTCGTCAAAAATATTTTTGAGCGGGCTAAGTTTCACCATTTGTTGGTGGTTGAAAAAGACGTGTTATATGGCGTCATTTCTGATCGGGATTTACTCAAGGCAATCTCACCGCACATTGGCACGCCCCAAGAAACGGTGCATGACACGGTGACCTTAAATAAACGAGTACATCAAATTATGACACGTAAACCCATCACCTTATTGCCCACTGCCGATGTTTACGACGCCATTGCCATTTTCAATCAATACAGCATCTCGTGTATTCCTATTGTAAATGAACAAAAAAGGCCGGTGGGCATAATTAGTTGGCGAGACATACTTAGAGCAATTGAAGCCAACCATCGTAAAAAAAATCGCAAACCCGAGTGACGTACCTCGCGGCAGTTTGGTAAATTTTCGCAGTACCCGCGCATTTGAGATAATCATGTTTACAGAAGCACAACTCCCACAGGCATACAGCACACACATTGCCCAGTTTTGGCAACAATCAGTGGAGCAAGGCAAGCTTCAGAGTAAAGACGCGCTAGAAATCGCCTATGCCTATGCAATCAACCCTGAAAATAAAGGCACGGTGGTGATTTCTGCGGGGCGCATTGAAGCCTATATCAAATATAAAGAAGTGATCTTCGATATTTACCAGCAGGGCTATTCGGTGTTCATTCATGATCATCGTGGTCAAGGATTTTCAGGGCGCATGACCGATAACCCGCACATGGGTTATGTGGATGATTTCGATGATTATGTCAGGGATTTACATGACTTTATGCAGCAAGTGGTGCGGCCTCATTGTCAACAACAACCGCTGTTACTTGGGCATTCCATGGGCTGTGCCATTGCAGTCCTGTACTGCCTTGCTTATCCACAAGCGTTTAAAAAAGTGGCGTTTTCTGCGCCAATGTTTGGTATTCGTCCGGCCTTACCTACGTGGTTTGCCAATTTGTTGGTGAAATCACATTTTGCCCTTGGACGTGTATTCGGACGGCAATATGGCTATTTTATCGGGCAGCGAGACTACGTTGAGCACGCTTTTGCCAATAATAGACTCACCCACAGTGCCGTGCGTTATCAAATTTTTCGTGACGAATACAAACACCATCCACAAGCACAATTAGGTGGTGTCACGGCTCACTGGTTACACGCTGCTGCCGTGGCGATGAACCGCATTGAGCAAAGTGCACCGCTATTTCCACTGCCCAGTTTAATCCTGCAAGCCGGGGCCGATGCTGTGGTGGATAATGCTCGACAAAGCAGAGTGGCAAGCATGTTTCCAGGGTGTCAATTGCAGATCATACCTGGCGCTCGCCATGAATTACTCATGGAAGCTGATGAATACCGCCAGCCCACCTTAGCAGCCATCTTGGATTTTTTTGCCAAATAATTGCCTTATTTATTGGTCATTTAACATGGTGGATCGACGTCACTAAACCTTGATACCATAGGCTTTGTTTATGGAGTGAGAGCCTGAATGCATGCTTGATATTGTGTTGTACCAACCAGAAATCCCACCTAACACGGGTAACATCATCCGTTTATGCGCCAATACGGGCTTTGCTTTACATTTAATCGAACCACTTGGCTTTGATTGGGATGATAAAAAAGTACGCCGTGCAGGGTTGGATTATCACGAATTTGCCCAAGTACAACGCTATCCTAGTCTTGCCAACTACATCGAGCAACGCTCGCCAAAACGTGTATTTGCCTGCACGACCAAAGGCAAAGCGTATTTTACTGATGCTAAATTTACTCCAGGGGATGCCCTCTTATTTGGCCCAGAAACCCGTGGGCTGCCCATGGACATTATTGAGTCATTGCCAGCCGAACAGCGTTTACGTATTCCCATGGTGGCCAACAGTCGAAGTATGAACCTGTCGAATGCGGTCAGTGTGTTTGTTTATGAAGCGTGGCGCCAACTGGGTTTTGTTGACGCCACTTAGTCTGGTTTAAGGATGACTTAAATCGTAAAGGCGATGTGACAGTTGTGACGACGATTGGCTGAGCTCGTTCAGGGCCGTTGCATCATGGGAGTTTTGCTCATTGCTGCTGCGAATGCCTTCGGCCAACCGACTTATCTCGCCTGCCACTTGCGCTTGTTCGCCTGCCGCGCTGGCAATCTGTGAGGTGCGTTGACTGATCCCACTGAAGGCATCCACAATATCTTTGAAGCCTGCGATGACTTTGTTCGAACGCTCTACTGATTGCTCAGATAAGGATTGTGAACTGACAATAATGTCGACACCGCGTTTTGCCGAATCTTGTAATTGCGCAATCATCGTTTCTATCTGACTGGCTGAGCTTTGTGAACGGCCAGCGAGAGTGCGTACCTCGTCGGCTACCACCGCAAAGCCGCGTCCTTGTTCACCTGCCCGCGCTGCTTCTATCGCAGCATTGAGGGCGAGTAAATTGGTTTGCTCGGAGATACCTTTGATCACCCCTAAGACCTCGCCCATCTGCTGGGTATCATCAGACAAGTGTTTAATGATATCGGCGGTTTGTTGCAGAACATCCGATAAAGCCTTACTGGCTTCATTATTGGACGCGACATCTTGCATGCGTTTACTGACTAACTTCTGTGACTCTTCCACTGTTTCTGAGGTTGAACGCGTATTATTAGCCACTTCTGATGCACTGCTTGAAAGTTCGTAAATGGCTGCGGCGAGGGTATTGTTTTCCCCTAACTGCGACTCAGCGCGATCTTTGAGCAATTTGGCTAGTTTGCTTAGTTCTTGCGCACGTTGTTTGGATTCGGCGGCCTCAGCAGCAATTTTGTGTAAGATGCCGTTTAAGTGCTCACCATATTGATTGACCGCTTGTTTCAGTAAGCCAATTTCGTCTAATGCATCAATTTTTAGACTGGCAGAGGAGCCACCGCTGATCAGCATGTGAATTTGCCGACTGGTTTCGTTTACCCACTCCATGACCTTGCGGGCATAAAACACTAATACAATGGCAAACAACACAATCAGCGGGAGCAGGGTGGAATGCAAGCTGATGCTGAGCTTTGTTATTGGCCCTTGAAAAACCGCATGCGGCAACACCAGACCTATTTTCATGTTTTCTTCGGGCAGGTTGACTAAAGCTAAAACACTCTCGTCATCTGCTACTACGCCATCGGGCAAGGCGGTGATTTTTTGTCCTTGTCGAATCGCCTCCAGCAAGGGACTCAAGCTATTGTCTTGTTTAGTCACATCAGCGAGTAATTTCATGTCTAATTTTGCAGGCCGGATACTTGGAAAACTAATAATTTGATTGTCTGCACCCAGAGCAAAGCTATACCCACCCGATTCTTTGTTTTGTTTGGCAAACAGATTGGCTAGGCCAGATAAGCGAAAATCAACGGTAGCTGCCCCCCAAAAACTGCCGTTGCGTTTTATGGCAACTGTACAGGTAACCATCGCCACACCTGAAGAGGGATCTTCATAAGCTTCTGACCACGAACACTTGCCACGAGGTAAACCTCTTGCAATGACATACCAGCTTTCATTGTGATAGCCTGTGCCCGATGGCACATTGTAATCGTCTGATTTAATTAACTTTCCGCTGTTATCCCTTGCCCAGAAAAATGAAGATCGTTCCACGCTATCTCTAAAGGCGCTCGGCTCTGGCCAAATTCCACCACCGGCAATGTTTGTATTGCCATACTGGTCGATGATATGCGGCACAATACTGTCAAATAGCGTTGTATTAAGCTCAGCATGTTCAGCAAAGGCGGCCAAACTTTGGGTTAGGGCCGCCCCTTGAGCAAGTTCAGTTTGCAATTCATTGGCGCTGGCTTGCACACGTTGGACAATTTCAAACTCTTTTTCATGTTGAATGATGGGCAATGCCAAAGTTTGCATAACGATGTAGATTAAGGCGGTGGCGCCCAGAAGTAATCCGATAGATAAATACAGTGCTTTATTTTTAATCAGAGTAGTGTTTTGCATAACAAGCTTCCAGAGTCGTGACAGTAGAGTACAAGCGCAACAAACAGCTTAGCCGCATTTTCAAAGACTGAAATAATAGCGGAAAATAAAAAGTGTTAGCTAACGGCAGACATTCATATCGTGACTCACCTTGCATGACAGTGTAGCAAACTGAAATGAAGGATGACTGCCACGAGAATAGAAGACACTAAATAAATGGGCAGCGCCGCTAAGCTTAATTATCGACTTCATCGCTGGAACGGTTAGTTCGGACGTCGAAATTTGCCTAGGGACAGAAACGTTGAGCCAGGCTTATGCTGCATAAGGCCTTGTTATTTTGCGACACGGCTAACGTGTCACACTACTTTAGATAAACTCGTAGGCATCACCGTATAAATTATCTAACGATAAACCTTGGCGATGGAATTCTTCTCGCACCACACCAGCCATTTCAAAACGGCCAGCCACGTAAACCTGATAACTCGACAAGCTGGTGAAATCGCTTAATACCGCTTTATGCACCCACGCGGTCTTACCTTTCCAACCTGCTGGTGGATACTCAATCACAGGCACAAATTTAAATTTTGCATGTTGTTGCGCAAGTTCAGTCAGTAGGTCAAAGGCATACATGTCTTCTTTGGTGCGTGTACCCCAGTACATAAATACCGGCTCTTTGAGGGGACTAGCTAACAATTTCTGCAAAATGGCTAAGGTATACGAAAAGCCCGTGCCACCGGCTAGTAATATAGTGGGCTTTATTTTATCTGTTCTTAAAAAAGCCTTTCCCAAGCCTATTTCTGCTTCGACATGGGGCTCGCTTTGCAGTTTTTGTAGCACTTGGCTGGCATATTTGTTGGCTGGATCACTACCAATGTGCAGCTCTAGGCTCCCATCAGGACGGGGCGCATTGGCGATAGAAAATGGACGTTTATCACTATCAGACATCAGTATCTGCAAATATTGCCCAGCATGGTAGTCACATTTTTTCTCTGGCATGAGCTCAACGTGCATGACTGAGGCGGTAAGGGGGACAACTTTTTGAACCTTACACAGAATTTTTTGCATAGCAATCTTCTAGTTGGTCAATGAATCGCCAGATACGTAAACAAGTTGTAAAACTTGTAAAATAGTCTTTGATATTCATTGGTTTGAGTTATAGGCTGGAAACTGATTATAAACTGCCAAGCAGCCACTTACGAGGACTCAGGCAGGCAAAAGCACATATTTAGGTGACTCGCATGTTAGTTAGATTATCAACTTGGCATGCATTCACTACATAAATTGGCTTGTTGCAGTACATTTTTCATCCCCAACAGCGAAGCGACAAGGACACTCTATGACATTTACTAGCGATATGGTGGCAGAACTAAATTTACTGTTAAAATTTCCACGTACTAGCCTGATGCAAGGCATTAAAGTGCATCATGATGCAGAACCAGAGCTGATTGCCGCGTCGTTGAGGCTGTTTGAAAAGGGCATCGTTACTCTACCAGATGGCGGTTATTTGACCGATCTTGGCCATGATTTAGTGGAACATGCTCAAGTGATTGCCAATGCGTTTAGTCACCCAGCTCCAGCAAAATAGTGTTTGCTGCCAATGCTTAAACGGTGAAATTTTGCAAGATGTAGCCTATTCCACTTAAAAAAAAGCCTTAAGTGCCGATAGCTCACTTATAACCAACTCATAATTATCCTTATGTCATCAAGCAAAAAATCAAATATTTCTCCCCTGATTGCTCTGCTGTTTGCCGGGGGATTGAGTTTGCATAGCGCTGCCATTCACGCACAAGAAAATTTGGTTGCGGTGCAATTATATTCCCAGGATGAGTTGCTCGAGTTAATTAACAATAATACCCACCTACAGCGTGTTGTGGCAGACAAATGCCAGTTAGTTCAAGATATTGAAGCGCGGGCAGAGGTGTTAAACGTACCCGCTTACCAATTTTTATGGGGCGATATGCTGGCGTGGGGAGTCTGTGTGAAGGCCGATCCCGAACGTGGGGTAGGTTTTATGCGCAGGGCGGCTGAACAAGGTTTACCTGCTGGTTTGGAGCAGCTTGGTCGTTATTATGCTCAGGGCAAATTAGTCCAGCAAGATAAGGAGCAGGCGGTGGTGTTTTTGCGCGAAGCAGCGGGTTTAGGTAATTTAAAAGCGCAAATTCAGTTAGCGGATTTGTTTATTGATGGTTACGGCAGCCCTTACGACTTCGAAGATGCCTATCATTGGTTGTACAATGCCATCACTGCCGATAAAGCGACCCATCAAAAAATTGCTGATTGCTTGACGGGGTTAGAAAAACTGATGCATCCAAAAGCGGTGCGCGCAGCAAAACGACCCATTAATTCTTAATCGCGCTGGCCATCATTTAATGGCTGCTGCACAGAGCTGCTTTGGTCGATTTTTTCCAACACTTTGTCGATGAAGCTTATTGCTTGTTCTCGACTGGAAAACAGATGATGACGCATATCACTGTTAATACCGCCTTGAATTCTTGATTTAGCAATCTGGTCAATCACAAAAGCATGTTGCGCCGTGTAGGCGTCAATAACGCCACCATTTGCCAAACAATGTTTGTGCAGTTCTACCATCACTGCTTGTGCTTCGATGGTTTCCCCCAGAGATTCGCTCAGATCAGCAAAATAGCCCCACGTGGGACAGCGCAGTTTTTTGATCGCTGCGGCATAATCCTTACAAAAACGCTGAGCAAAACTTATTCCAATGCTACCCACAATCTTGACTTCAATGATGCGTTCACTGGCCGTGATAACATAGTCACCATGTTTGTCTCGATAGTGATAAGTCGCTTTTACCGTTGGCATACACACCTTCTTAATCGCAGCCACTCACTGCAGTCTATGCTTGTGCGAATTTCAGGTAAAGGTATCCGCAGTGCATTATTGACCATTTTGACGGATTCCAAGGAATTTTGTGCTAATCACGGCGAAACAGCGAAAAAATCACCTTTGTTTGTCATCATTTAGTTATACTTGGCGCCAATATGACTATCAGTAAGAAGCCTTTTCCCCTATGAGCGATGATCCTCATTACCAACGTGAAAAAGAAAAATACGAAAACCCGGTAGCGAGCCGCGAATATTTGTTGGAATTACTCACTAAAGCGCAAAAGCCTTTGTCCTTCTTGGATTTTTGCCATCTACTCAACGCCAGTGATGAAGACAGCCGCATCGGCATTCAACGTCGATTACGGGCGATGGAGCGTGAAGGACAAATCGAATTTAATCGAGAGAAAAAATACGCCAAAATTAAGACAGATGATTTGATTCAAGGTCGTGTCATTGGCCATCGTGATGGATTTGGCTTTTTAAAACGTGATGATGGTGAAAAAGACTTATTCATTCATCAGATGCAAATGGCCTCAGTACTGCACGGTGATGTAGTTTTAGTTAAAGAAAGTGGTACCGACAACCGCGGTCGTCGTGAAGCGCGTATAGTTAAAGTGATTGAACCGCGCAGTGAACCTATTGTTGGTCGTTACTTTTTTGAAAACAATGTAGGCGTGGTAATTCCCGATGATAGCCGCATCAATCATGAAATCATGATCCCAAAAGAGCAGACGAATGGGGCGCGTCAAGGGCACATTGTGGTAGTTGAAATCGTACAACGTCCGCGCAAGCGAGTGAATGCCATTGGTAAAATTGTTGAAGTGCTGGGTGAACATATGGCACCCGGTATGGAAATCGATATGGCCTTGCGAACGTTTGAAATTCCGCATCAGTGGCCAAAGGGTGTCACTAAACAAATCAAAGATTTAAGCGAACATGTACCCGAAGAAGCCAAGGCAGGTAGGATTGATCTGCGTCAATTGCCTCTGGTGACTATTGATGGTGAAGACGCACGGGATTTCGATGACGCCGTATTTTGTGAACCCTTAGAAAAAGGCGGGTGGCAACTCTGGGTGGCGATTGCCGATGTCAGCTATTATGTGCGCCCCGGCACGGCGTTGGATAGTGAAGCGCAAAATCGAGGTACCTCGGTATATTTTCCAGAGCAAGTTATTCCGATGTTGCCAGAAGTACTATCGAACGGACTTTGCTCCCTTAACCCACAGGTTGACCGTCTGTGTATGGTCTGTGAAATGACCGTCAGCGAAACGGGCAAACTGCAAGAACATCAATTTTATGAGGCGGTGATGAACTCCAAAGCTCGCCTCACTTACAACAAAGTATGGAATATTCTGCAAGGTGACGAGGAGTTGCAAACCCGTTACGCAGCACAAGTCCCCCATTTACAAAATCTGTATGAAATGTTTCGTGCGCTTAAACGCACCCGTCATCAACGTGGTGCCATTGAGTTTGAAACCCAAGAGAGTAAATTTATCTTTAATGCGCAACGCAAAATTGATCATATTGTGCCCGTCACCCGCAACGATGCGCACAAGCTGATTGAAGAATGCATGATCCTGGCGAACGTTTCGGCGGCTAAAACACTCGCCAAACATAAAGCTGAGGCTCTGTATCGTGTGCATGCTGAACCTGATCCGGACCGACTTAGTTCGTTCTTAGCGTATTTGGGCGAAGTGGGTATTCATCACAAGATTGGTCACGATGTTACCCCGCAAGATCTCACTGACGTGATCACCAAAATTCAAGGGCGCGCAGACCAAGAACTGATTCAAACCATGTTATTGCGTTCGATGAAACAAGCGGTGTATGACCATGAAAATATTGGCCACTTTGGTCTAGCCCTCGACGCTTATGCACACTTTACCTCCCCCATCCGGCGCTACCCCGACCTTGTTGTGCACCGAGCCTTGAAAGCGGTGATTGATAAACAACAACAGCGTAAGAGTCAAAGCGGCGGTAAAAGTTATTCCGTTACCGAAGTTGAAGCCTTGGGTGAACAGTGTTCCATGGCCGAGCGTCGTGCTGATGATGCTACCCGTGATGTTGCTGATTGGCTTAAGTGTGAATTTATGCTGGATCACGTGGGGGATACCTTCGAAGGTGTGATTGCATCAGTGACCAATTTTGGTTTTTTTGTGCGTTTGACCGAATTTCATATCGACGGTTTAGTGCATATTTCAGCACTCGAAGGCGATTACTATCGTTACGATGAGGTGAAACAGCATTTAATTGGTGAGCGTCTAGGTACGGTTTATCGCTTGGGGGATCAGCTTGAAGTCAAAGTTGCAGCAGTGAATTTGGATGAGCGAAAAATTGATTTCTTGCTGACCACGGCGGGAAAACAAGCAGGCCAACGTAAGGGTAAGGCAAGTCGCGGCACAACAAACAATAAACCGCAAGGGGCTGGCGGCCACTCAGCACCAAGTAAAAAAACTGCGGGTAAGTCGAGTGGGGCAGCCAAGCGCAAAGGCAGTGCAGTAAACGAACGTAAAAAAAATACCAATAAAACGGGGAAAGCACCCAAAGCTGCAGGTAAAAGGAGAAGATAATGGCTCAACACGAATACATTTATGGCATTCATGCCCTTGAATCTGTTATTTCCCGCGAACCCGAGCGTTTGATTGAACTGTTTGTACTTAAAGGCAAAGATGAAAAAAGCCTGCACAATATTGTTAATCAAGCTCGGCGCTTTGGTGCGTCGATTCAATTTTGTCAACGCAAAACCCTCGATGAAAAAGCTGATAGCGAACAACATCAAGGTGTGGTGGCGCGCGTAAAACCGGGTAAGGTGTTTAACGAACATGACCTAGCTAGCATCGTCGAAAAACAGACTCAGCCCTTTTTACTGATCTTGGATGGTGTGACTGATCCGCATAATTTAGGGGCATGTTTACGCACGGCCGATGGCGCTGGTGTGCATGCGGTTATCGTGCCCAAAGATAATTCTGCCTCTCTTACGCCAGTGGTGCGCAAAGTTGCCTGTGGTGCCGCTGAAGTGATTCCCCTTGTGCAAGTAACCAATCTCGCAAGAACCATGCGTGACCTGCAAGACATGGGAGTGTGGATTGTCGGCACAGCAGGCGAGGCTGAAAAGAATATCTATGACTGCAAACTCAGTGGTCCCATGGCATTAGTGATGGGGGCAGAAGATAAAGGTATGCGCCGGTTAACTCGCGAGCATTGTGATGAGCTGATTAAATTACCCATGCTGGGCAGTGTATCAAGTCTCAACGTGTCGGTGGCGACGGGTGTATGTTTATATGAAGTTGTTCGGCAGCGTGGTTGACGCCTGCTAATAAACAAGGGTCAGGCGAGTTGTAACGCTTCAAAGTGATTGAGTACATGCATTACATGGGCGTCCGCATAGTCTTGATGACTTAATTCTCCATAGGCAAAATGCGCCTGCAGCTCACCGTCAAAGACAGTAAAGTCTTGCAGGGCTTGCAGGAGTCTGGTTAAGGCTGTGCTTTGATCGCCAATATTAATATCTGGCGCACCGGGAATCACCTCGTGCAAATTGTGGCTCATACTGCTTTGTTTTTGAAAAACCTTAAAAGCGGTTTTGCCGATCACCGACTTAAATAAATCAGATTTATGTTGAGGATAGCCAAGCATACTAAACTCAATACTTTGCGCGAGATGGTTAAATACCTGCGTGGCGTTCCATTCACCTGTAAATACCAAATTTTGTCCGCTTAAAACCTGTAAGCTATTGATTAACTTAACAATCGACAGATCATTTTTCTGCTCGAGCAAGTTATACCAAAGCACTGAGCCGGCTGATATCGCTAGTCCAGTACCTAAACCAGTAAACAAAAATCTTCGTCTATTCATAATTGACATACTCTTGCTTGTTGGGTACACATCATATCGAGAGTTTGATAATGATGTGGTTTATTAAACGAGTTTAAGCGTTGCAAACCAAATAATACATTTTTCTGCGCCATTACCATCAGGACTATTATGCTGACTAAAACGCCATTAGCGATGTTATATCACTGGGAGCAAACTGCCCCCGACACGATTTTTCTACGTCAACCCATTGATGGCCAATATCTTACGTTAACTTGGCGAGAAACCGCTGAACAGGCCAGAAAAATTGCCGCAGAATTGCTGTCCATGAATCTGCCCCCGCTAAGCAATATCGCGATACTGTCTAAAAATTGCGCACATTGGTTTGTGACCGATCTAGCGATAATGTTAGCTGGCCATGTGTCGGTGCCAATTTACAGTACGGCGGGTGAGAAAACCATTCAGTACGTATTATCGCATGCAAACTGTCCTGTCGTTTTCATCGGTAAATTGGATGACACCGCTGAGCAGGTCGCGGCTATTCCCGAGCATGTGACAAAACTGGCTATGCCGTACCCGGCTATTCCCGCAGACAAACAATGGTCAGACATGCTGTTGCAGTCGCCTTATGCTGAATCTCCTTTACCGGACATGAACACCATCATGACCATCATTTATACCTCTGGCAGCACGGGTAATCCAAAAGGGGTCGTGCATAGTTATGCTACCATTTGCTGGGCGGCACAACGTTCCTTGAAGGCCCTAAACGTTAACAGCAACGACCGAATTCTCAGTTACCTTCCTTTGGCGCATATTACCGAGAGGGTACTGGTGGAACTCGCTAGCTTTTATAGTGGCATGCGCATTGATTTCCTTGAGTCTCTCGATACCTTTGCGCGTGATGTGAATGCAACGCAGCCAACCTTGTTTATTTCCGTACCCCGTTTATGGACGCGTTTCCAAATGGGCGTATTGGCGAACATGCCGCAGAAAAAACTCGACACATTGCTGGGCATTCCCATTTTGGGCAAGTTAGTTAGTAAAAAAATTCGCAGCAAACTGGGCTTGGGTCAAGCGCGTTTATGCGCAAGCGGTTCTGCACCCATTTCGACGGCTACCCTTGAGTGGTTTCGCAAAATCGGGATTAATATTTCAGAAGGCTGGGGCATGACTGAAAATAGTGCCTACGGCACGGGCAGTGTTCCATTTAGAGTGGAAAAAATTGGCAGCATTGGCAAAGCCTATGAGGGCGTCGATATTCGCATCGCCGAAGATGGCGAAATTCAAGTAAAAGCGCCATGTAACATGCTGGGGTATTACCTTGATGAGGAGAAAACGGCCGAGGCCTTTACTACCGACGGGTATTTGCACACCGGCGACAGAGGCGCCATGGATGCCGAGGGCTATATCCGTATCACGGGTCGACTCAAAGAGATATTTAAAACCGCCAAAGGTAAATACATCGCGCCGGTACCCATTGAATCAATGCTCATGGCTAATTCCCTCATTGAGCAAGTCTGTGTAACCGGGGCAAATCTCAAACAGCCCATCGCATTGTTAGTGTTATCCGCAGCCGCCAAAAAGCATACACAAGCTGAGATTGAAGCCAGCTTAATGGCCACACTTAATGAGGTAAATGCGGACTTAGAGAGTCATGCTGTGTTAGATCGTCTGGTGATACTGCAAGATGAATGGACAGTGACTAACGGCTTGCTCACCCCAACCCTGAAAATTAAACGGCATATTCTCGAAGAACGGTATATCGAGCTAATTAATCGTGATTGGCAAGGTAAAATTTGCCATCAATAAAGCGCGATGGTTAACACAAAAAGACGCGTGAATGTAGCGCAGTGTGTGTATCAATTTGTGCGTTTTTGTGTAAATTATTTGACTAATGTAAAGTTTACGTAAAGGCCAGAACTATTCCGTAAAAATAATCATCCTAGTGGCGGATTACCCCTCACTATGGATGAAAATACATGACAAAAAAAATCTCGCTGGGCTTTACCCTAACGCTTTTAGCATCATTACTTGTTGGCTGTGGCAGCTCTGGAAATGATGAAGAAACTACCTACCCAGAAGCCTATTTGCAGTTTTACAACGGTTCAGCCAACAGCTCATCAACCAGTCTTTACGTAGATGATAGTTTGTTGGGTACCAGTGCTTTTGGTGATGCCACTGGCTTAGGTACTCTGACGACGGATGAAATTAGCCTCGAGTTTCGGCGTACCGATGCAAATAACCAATCGGTGGTAGTAAAGTCACTCACAGCTAGTTTGCAGGAGGGTTATAAAACCATTTATGTGTTAAGTGGCGATTACGCAGATGCAGATTTTGAGCAGTTTAGCTTTGAGCGTGAAGACTTAAGTGAACATTTTAGATTGTTAGCCACCTCAGTGGTGACAGGCACTCCTCAGTATGATGTATACATGGCTGAAGAAGGGGCTCCATTTAGTGATGCTCATCTGGTGGTAAAGGCAAGTTACCAAACCCTAGAAGAAGCAACCTATTGGGCGCCTGATCCCAATACCGACAGCAATCCCAGTGATGACTTTGATTTAGACAGTTATGTGATCTACTTGACGCTGCCAGGTGAGAGCGAGCCTATCTATGAAAGCCCGAGTATTTCCTTTTTGTACAGCACTGAATACCTCATGGTAGTGCGCAATACGGCAGGTGCACTACGCAACAATCTAAACATCGACCTCATTGTCAATTCAACCTCAATCTCTAGCTACGCTGACATCAATGCCTCGTCACAATTTCGTTTGTACAACAGTCTTGATCAAGACAGTCCATTAACGGTTTCTGTTGGTGGCAATGCAGCCAACGACACAGTGATAGCCCTCAGCGCGAATAGCTTGTCTGAATTTACGCAGCTTGAATACGGTGATTACCGTTTGTCGGCTACCTTGGGTTCAGGGGCAGTGACTCCCTTGGCTAATCGCCTGTTAACCTTAAATCAAGGTGAAAGCAAAGCTGTGGTTTTGTATGCTAACAATGATAACCAGCTGAAATCGTTGGCTTTTATTGAGAGTAGCCTGCCGCAAAACTATGATCATGAAATTAAAGTGGCCAATTTGGTACAAGACTTCTCCGACATAGAGCTCTATTTTGTGCGCAGTGATGAAACCATCGAAACAGCAAAATACAAGCTGTCGAGTATCGATTATGAGGAAAGTCGCAGCATAGTCTTACCACAAGACTACTACGAAATTGTTGCTGTTTATGATGATGGCAGCGGTAATGAATTACTGTTGGACAGAACCTCTGCGATTAACTTTAATGAAGAAGCGAACTACATTGTTACTATCGAAAAAACGGCGTCGACTAATTCAGGCTATGTCTTATCGATTTTGCATTAAACACCTATATTCAACGCTTAAATACCGATAAAATACAGCGGCCTTGCCAGAGGTCGCTTATTGCAATACATCCCACTATATTTTTTATAAATTCAGCTATCCCTCCAATAGATTTTCTGTTAGTATTTCGCGCCCTTTTAACTGGGGTATGTATAAAAAGGCAGCAAATCGCTGTTTTTTACAGCTAAACGACTCGGGAGAGTCTTAATTTTAACAGCGGAGCACTAACATGATCCAAATGCAAACTAACCTGGATGTTGCCGATAACTCAGGCGCTCGCAGGGTTCAGTGTATTAAGGTTCTTGGTGGCTCGCATCGCCGTTATGCACATATTGGTGACATCATTAAAGTTACTGTTAAGGAAGCAATTCCGCGCGGTAAGGTTAAAAAAGGTGATGTACTAAATGCAGTGGTGGTGCGTACTAGAAAAGGCGTACGTCGTCCTGATGGATCTGCGATCCGTTTTGATAACAACGCGGCTGTTTTGCTAAATGCAAACAAGCAACCGATTGGTACGCGTATCTTTGGTCCGGTTACTCGTGAACTTCGTGCAAATAACATGAAGATCGTGTCGTTAGCCCCTGAGGTACTATAAGGAGTCACGAGATGGCTAATAAAATTCGTCGTGATGATGAAATCATCGTATTAGCGGGTAAAGATAAAGGAAAACAAGGCAAAGTTGTCAAAGTTCTTCCTGCTTCTAGCCGTGTAATCGTTGAAGGTGTGAATTTGATCAAGAAACATCAAAAGCCTAACCCACAGTTAGGTGTTACTGGTGGAATCGTTGAAAAAGAAGCATCAATTCACGTGTCAAACATTGCGATTTTCAACCCGGCAACGGGCAAAGCTGATCGCGTTGGTTTTCGAGTTGAAGGCGACAAAAAAGTGCGCTTCTTCAAATCGAATGGCCAAGTAATTTAATAAATTGGAGAGTACGATGGCGAAACTGCATGATTTCTATAAAGAAACGGTAGTAGCGGAACTTGCTAAGCAGTTCAACTACAAAAGCGTCATGCAAGTCCCTCGGATTGAAAAAATCACTCTAAACATGGGTTTAGGTGAAGCGGTAGCAGACAAGAAGGTATTGGAAAATGCCACGGCTGACATGCAAGCAATTGCTGGTCAAAAGCCTATTGTTACTGTTGCTCGCAAATCTGTAGCGGGTTTTAAAATCCGTGAAGGTTATCCGATTGGCTGTAAAGTAACCCTACGTGGTGAGCGTATGTGGGAATTCTTTGAACGTTTAGTTTCAATTGCAATTCCTCGTATCCGTGACTTCCGCGGCTTGAATCCTAAGTCGTTTGATGGTCGTGGTAACTATAGCATGGGCGTGCGTGAGCAAATTATTTTCCCTGAAATCGACTTCGATAAAGTGGATAAAATTCGCGGTATGGATATCACTATCAATACCAGCGCTCAAACCGATGCGGAAGCACTCGCGTTGTTAAACGCGTTTAACTTCCCGTTCAAAAAGTAAGGTGTAGGGTTATGGCAAAAGAATCAATGAAAGCGCGCGAAGTAAAACGCGCCAAGCTCGTGGTTAAGTATGCTGTTAAGCGTGCTGAGCTAAAAGCGACTATCAGCGATGTCAACACGTCTGATGAAGACCGTTGGGCCGCTGTTCTTAAGCTACAACAATTGCCACGTGATTCCTCGATTATACGCAAACAAAATCGTTGTCGTATAACGGGTCGTCCACATGGTTTCCTACGTAAGTTTGGCCTTAGCCGTATCAAGTTGCGTGAAGCAGCGATGCGCGGTGAAGTGCCAGGCCTTAGAAAAGCCAGTTGGTAAGGAGTAGCTAAGATGAGTATGCAAGATCCTATCGCGGATATGTTTACCCGCGTTCGTAACGGCCAAATGGCTGGCAGAGTATCAGTAACTATGCCTTCTTCAAAACTACGCGTAGCTATCGCTAACGTATTGAAAGATGAAGGTTATGTTGCCGCTGTTTCAGTATCTGGTGACGTTAAGCCTGTATTAGAAATTACCTTAAAGTATTTCGAAGGCAAAAAAGTAATCGGCAGCATTGAGCGCGTAAGTCGCCCAGGTTTGCGCATCTATAAGAAAAAAGATGAGCTTCCTAAAGTATTGGGTGGTTTAGGTGTGGCTATCGTGTCTACCTCTAAAGGTGTGATGACTGACCGTGCAGCGCGTAAAGCGGGCATGGGTGGTGAGATCATCGGCTACGTAGCGTAAGGGGAATAGTATGTCACGTATAGCAAAAACTCCCGTTGATCTGGTGTCTGGCGTAGAAGTTACTATCGCTGGTCAAATGGTCACCGTAAAAGGTTCAAAAGGTACGCTAAGCCGTACGTTTAACGATGCCGTTGAAATAGTACAAGAAGACAAACAATTGAAGACTGTTCCTCGCGAAGGTATGGCCAACGGTTGGGCGCAAGCTGGTACTGCACGTGCTTTATTAAACGCCATGGTTATTGGTGTATCGCAAGGTTTTGAGAAAAAACTGTTGTTAAATGGTGTTGGTTACCGTGCCGCAGCGCAAGGTAGCAAACTAAATTTAACCTTAGGTTTCTCGCACCCCGTAGCATATGAAATGCCGGCTGGCATTTCAGTTGAGACTCCTACCCAAACTGAAATCCTCGTTAAAGGCGTTGATAAGCAGTTGGTGGGTCAAGTTGCAGCTAACATCCGTGGATACCGTCCGCCAGAGCCTTATAAAGGTAAAGGTGTGCGTCTCGCCGATGAAGTTGTGCGTCGTAAAGAAGCTAAGAAAAAGTAGGTTGGTGATACGATGGATAAGAAAACAGCTCGCTTGCGTCGCGCTACCCGCGCCCGCAAAAAAATTAGTGAACTGGCCGCGCATCGCTTGGTTATTAACCGCTCTCCACGTCACATATACGTTCAGTTAATCGCGCCAAGCGGTTCTGAAGTATTGGCGGCGGCTTCTACTGTAGAAGCAAGCTTACGTAGCAGCGTGAAATACACGGGCAACGTAGATGCAGCTAAAGCAGTTGGTAAAGCGATTGCAGAACGTGCTATCGAAAAAGGCATTCAAAAAGTCGCTTTCGATCGCAGCGGTTACAAGTATCACGGTCGAGTTAAGGCATTAGCTGATGCTGCTCGTGAAGCAGGTCTTCAGTTCTAGGAGTTAATTATGGCTAAAGTAGAAGTTCAACAACAGGGTGACCTGTTAGAAAAGCTCATTGCCGTAAATCGTGTATCTAAAGTAGTTAAAGGTGGTCGCATCTTTAGCTTTACTGCTTTGACAGTAGTAGGTGACGGTAACGGTCGAGTGGGTTTTGGGTACGGTAAAGCACGTGAAGTGCCAGCTGCTATCCAAAAGGCTATGGAAAAAGCGCGTCGCAATGTTGTGAGCGTTGATTTGAATGGCCACACTCTGCAGCACCCAATTAAAGGTCGCCATTCTGGCTCCAAGGTATATATGCAACCTGCATCTGAAGGTACTGGTATTATTGCCGGTGGTGCGATGCGTGCAGTCCTTGAAGTTGCTGGTGTACAAAACGTACTCTCAAAATGTTACGGATCTACCAATCCAATTAACGTAGTGCGTGCAACAATCAACGCGTTGACAGATATGACTTCGCCTGAACAAGTTGCTGCTAAACGTGGCTTGTCTGTAACGCAGATTTTGGGGTAATTGAACATGACTAAGATGATTAAAATAAAGCAAACCAAAAGCTCTATCGGTCGTCTACCTAAGCACAAAGCTACGCTTACTGGCTTGGGTTTACGTCGCATCGGTCATGTTCGTGAATTAGAAGATACCCCTTCTGTTCGTGGCATGATCAACCGTGTATTTTACATGGTTGAAGTAGTGGAGGAGTAACAGATGCATTTAAATACTTTGGCTCCTGCACCCGGAGCAAAAACATCTCGTAAGCGTTTGGGTCGTGGTATCGGCTCTGGTCTTGGAAAAACTGGTGGCCGTGGTCACAAGGGTCAAACAAGCCGCTCAGGCGGTACTGTTAAGCCTGGTTTTGAAGGCGGACAAATGCCAATTCAACGCCGTCTTCCTAAGTTTGGTTTTACTTCACGTAAATCTTTGGTTACTGACCAAGTGACGTTGAGCGAAATCTCACGAGTTGAAGGCGATGTGGTTTCACTTGAAACCTTAAAGGCAGCAGGTCTTGTTAAGAAAGAAATGTTGCACGTTAAGATTTTGAAAAGTGGTGAAATTTTACGCGCAGTTACGGTAAGCGGTTTAAAGGTAACTAAAGGTGCCCTTGAAGCAATCAAGGCAGCTGGCGGTAAGGTAGAGGAATAGGCTAGATGGCTAAACCAGGATCGGATTCGAGCGCAAAAGGCGGCTTGAGTGAACTTAAATCGAGGTTGTGGTTCGTACTTGGTGCGATAATCGTATTTAGGTTGGGCTCTTACGTGCCTATTCCTGGTATTGATGCGGCAGTGTTGGCTAGTTTATTCGACCAACAAAAAGGTACTATCGTAGAAATGTTTAACATGTTCTCTGGTGGTGCTTTAGAGCGTGCATCGGTTCTTGCCCTAGGTATTATGCCTTACATTACAGCGTCCATTATCATGCAACTCCTAACGGTAATGCATCCATCGATGATGGAATTAAAGAAAGAAGGCGAAGCCGGACGTCGTAAAATCAGTCAATACACACGGTACTTTACTTTGGTGTTGGCTTCATTCCAAGCAGTTGGAATTGCGACAAACTTACCCAATCTTATCCAAGGTTTGGTGATTAATCCTGGCTTTTTCTTTTACTTTACAGCAGTAGTGAGTTTGGTCACCGGTACCATGTTTTTAATGTGGTTAGGTGAACAAATTACAGAGCGGGGTATTGGTAACGGTATTTCGATTTTGATCTTTGCAGGTATTGTGTCTGGTTTGCCCTCGGCCATTGGTCAAACGGCAGAGCAGGCAAGACAAGGTGATTTGAACTTAATTTTCTTGTTGTTGGTTGGCATTATTATTGTTGCCATCACTTACTTCGTAGTATTTGTTGAACGTGGTCAACGACGCATTGTTGTTAACTATGCCAAGCGTCAACAAGGCCGCAAGGTCTTTGCAGCGCAACGCACGCATTTACCGTTGAAAGTGAATATGGCCGGTGTAATTCCCCCCATTTTTGCATCAAGTATTATTTTGTTTCCTGGCACCATTGCCAACTGGTTTGGTCAAAATGAATCGCTGTCTTGGTTACAAGATGTAGCGTTAATGTTGTCTCCTGGGCAACCTCTGTATGTGATGTTTTATGCTGCAGCGATTATATTCTTCTGTTTCTTCTATACCGCGTTGGTGTTCAACCCACGTGAGACGGCAGACAACTTGAAGAAATCTGGTGCCTTTGTACCGGGTATTCGTCCTGGCGAACAAACATCCCGCTATGTTGATAAAGTAATGACCCGTCTTACTTTAGCTGGTGCGCTTTATATAACCTTTATTTGTTTAGTGCCTGAATTCATGTTGATTGCTTGGAACGTTCCCTTCTATTTCGGCGGAACTTCCCTACTGATTATGGTAGTGGTAATCATGGACTTTATGGCACAGGTGCAGACCCATTTGATGTCTCATCAATATGAGTCTGTTCTTAAGAAAGCTAATCTGAAAGGCTACGGCCGTTAAGATAGCATTTTACGGAGTGATGAAATGAAAGTTCGTGCATCCGTCAAACGGATTTGCCGTAACTGCAAGGTCATTAAGCGCAACGGTGTTGTTCGTGTGATTTGTAGTTCCGATCCTAAGCATAAGCAAAGGCAAGGCTAATCGAACGGGTTTGGGGGTCGTCTAGATACGCTAGCGCCTCAAACCTTTTAATTGCAATCTAGTCGTTGGGTAAGTATCCTATCGGGCTTTTTAGGCCGACGACAATAACTATGAGGAGTACTGTTAATGGCCCGTATCGCTGGCATTAACATCCCTGAGCACAAGCATGCTGTCATTGCTTTAGAAGCAATATACGGTATCGGCGCCACTCGTGCGAAAAGCATTTGTGTAGCTGCTGGTGTTGCAGAGTCAACCAAGATCAAAGATCTTGATGAAACACAGATTGATAAGTTACGTGATGAAGTAGCTAAATTCACTGTTGAAGGTGACCTTCGCCGTGAAGTATCAATGAGTATTAAACGTTTGATGGATTTAGGTTGCTTCCGTGGTATTCGCCACCGTCGTAGTCTTCCTCTACGTGGTCAGCGCACTAAAACTAATGCGCGCACCCGTAAGGGTCCTCGCAAAGCAATTAAGAAGTAAGCGGGGAGTATTATGGCTAAAGCACCTATTAAAAGCACGCGTAAGCGCGCAAAACGTCAAGTTGCAGACGGTATGGCTCATATCCATGCGTCTTTCAACAACACAATAGTGACAATTACTGATCGTCAGGGTAATGCTCTCTCTTGGGCGACATCTGGTGGTTCTGGTTTCCGTGGTTCACGTAAATCTACCCCATTTGCTGCACAGGTTGCTGCTGAGCGTGCCGGTACTGCCGCACAGGAATTTGGTTTGAAAAACATAGAAGTATTCGTTAAAGGCCCGGGTCCAGGTCGTGAATCTGCCATCCGTGCTTTGAATGCTGCTGGTTACAAAATCACTAATATTACCGATGTGACGCCTATTCCTCACAACGGTTGTCGTCCACCGAAAAAACGTCGCGTTTAATCGACGGACAGTTGGAGAAAGATCATGGCAAGATATTTGGGTCCAAAACTCAAACTTAGCCGCCGCGAAGGAACAGACTTGTTCCTTAAGAGTGGCGTTCGAGCAATCGAATCAAAATGTAAAATAGACACAGCACCTGGCCAACATGGCGCCCGTCGTGGCCGTTTGTCAGATTACGGTGTTCAGTTGCGTGAAAAGCAAAAAGTACGTCGTATGTACGGTGTATTGGAAAAGCAGTTCCGCAACTATTATAAAGAAGCAGCACGCTTAAAAGGCAACACGGGTGAAAACCTGTTACAGCTTTTAGAACAACGTTTAGACAATGTTGTTTATCGAATTGGTTTCGCCAGCACTCGTGCTGAAGCGCGTCAATTAGTTAGCCATAAAGCCATTTTGGTGAATGGTAAAGTTGTTAACGTTCCTTCTTTTAATGTTTCTGCTGAAGATGTTGTTTCTGTGCGTGAGAAAGCGAAAAAACAAGCACGTATTGTTGCCGCTCTAGAACTTGCAGATCAACGTGAGAAACCAACTTGGATTGAAGTGGACAGCAAGAAAATGGAAGGCACATTTAAACGTGTTCCTGAAAGAGCTGACTTGTCTGCTGAGATAAATGAACAGTTGATCGTCGAACTTTACTCTAAGTAAAGATAAAAGAAGAGAGGAAACAATGTCGGGTTCTGTAACTGAATTCTTAAAACCAAGATTAGTAGAGATTGATAACGTCTCGTCAACACGTGCAAAGGTTACGCTTGAGCCTTTGGAGCGTGGTTTCGGCCACACACTGGGTAATGCTTTACGTCGCATTTTGCTGTCGTCAATGCCTGGCTGTGCTGTTACTGAAGTTGAAATTGATGGTGTGCTCCATGAGTACAGCACCAAAGAAGGCGTTCAAGAAGATGTTATTGAGATATTGCTTAACCTGAAAGGTTTAGCGGTGCGTCTTGAAGGCAAAACCGAAGCAACACTAACTCTAGTGAAATCCGGTGCGGGCCCAGTATTAGCTGAAGATATTCAGCATGATGGTGATGTGGAAATTGTTAATCCAAAACACTTAATTTGTACCTTAACAGGCGATGCTCAAATTAGCATGCGCATTAAAGTAGAAATGGGTCGTGGTTACGTTCCTGCGTCAACTCGCCGCTCTTCTGAAGAAGATGATCGTCCTATTGGTCGTTTGTTGGTAGATGCCTCATACAGTCCTGTAGAGCGTATTGCCTATAACGTTGAATCGGCTCGTGTTGAACAACGCACCGACTTAGACAAGCTAATTATTGATATGGAAACTAACGGCACAATTGATCCGGAAGAAGCAATCCGTCGTGCAGCTACAATTTTAGCTGAACAACTCGACGCTTTTGTTGAATTACGTGATATTTCTGAGCCAGTTGAAAAAGAAGAAAAACCGGAATTTGATCCGATCTTACTTCGTCCAGTTGATGATTTGGAATTGACAGTACGTTCAGCTAACTGCTTGAAGGCTGAGGCCATTCAATATATTGGTGATCTTGTACAACGAACCGAAGTTGAGCTTCTTAAAACGCCAAACTTGGGTAAAAAGTCACTCACAGAGATCAAAGACGTACTTGCTTCTCGTGGACTTTCTTTGGGTATGCGCCTAGAGAATTGGCCGCCTGAAAGTATCGCAGAAAAAGATTAATCAGATTTTAATAAACTGATTTGTAAAGAAGGATAAAACTATGCGCCATCGTAAGAGTGGTCGTCAGTTAAATCGTAACAGCAGCCATCGTCAAGCTATGTTCAAAAACATGGCTGGTTCGTTGGTAAAGCATGAGTTGATTAAAACAACTTTGCCAAAAGCGAAAGAACTGCGTCGCGTAATCGAGCCTCTTATCACACTTGCTAAGCAAGACAGTGTTGCTAACCGTCGTTTGGCGTTTGCACGTACTGGTGATAAAGAAGTGGTAGGTAAATTATTTAATGAATTAGGTCCTCGTTATGAGACTCGTCCTGGTGGGTATATTCGCATTTTAAAATGTGGTTTCCGTACTGGTGACAATGCGCCTATGGCGTATGTTGAGTTGGTTGACAGACCAGAAGTGGAAGCAGTTGAAATAACTGAAGAAGCTGCAGAATAATTGCATTAAACAAAAAAGCCGGGAACTTTCCCGGCTTTTTTATTTGCGTTAAAAAACGTTTAGTTTGTTTTGTCCAGTACCTGAGCAAGTTCCTCGGCTGTGGCCCCACCGTTAGTGGCATATTTTTCTAGCTCTTCTTGGTTTACGCCTGAATTTTGGGCCGTTTCAATTATTTTGATAACTTGTTCTCGCTGTGCACTCGACTCTCTTACTGCCGTCGTGACAACTTGTTCAGCATCATTCGGGAATGCGGCTAATAACGCTTCAACCACATACTCTCCCACCAACGGTACTGCACCAATGGCAGACGTTAATATTTCCACTAGCTTACTTGGATGTTCTTTGGCGAGAGACTGCACGATGTAATCAGCTGAATCAGGCTCTGTTATTACGGCTATTCTAACAATTTCATCCAATTCACTTGGCGTAGAATTCGCTGCAGCGGTCACGACGAAGTCTGCATAGCTGGGTTCCGCGTTTATTGCTG
>JAACSL010000015.1 GCA_009993955.1 Paraglaciecola sp. | reverse complement strand
TATTGCCTCAAGAAAAATAAGCCATCCCTTAATATTAGCGACGTTGAGAGAAATGCGATGGTGGCTGCTTAAACCGATCTCAGGTTACTTAACGTAGTCATTAACACATCCATGATGATAGGCATCCAGTCTCCACATCCCGCGCGGCGGCCGCATGTGGTAGCGTTCAAGCGGCAGGAGTTAGGCTCCTAAAAGCCCTGCTTTCAGACTAATAAGAATAAAGCCATTGATAAAAAGGGTTTGAATATAGACCTAAGACTGAATGTGAGTATTAATAGGCGAATAATCAGTTATTTTTCTAGTGGATATTGTTTGGCCTGCCACTCAAGCATGTCCCCTGCCATATGCCGGAGCTTCGTCACACCATGCTCCTCTAAATAATTTGCGGCAATGCCTGCCCGTCTTCCAGAATGGCAATATAGGATGATGGTTTTATCTGAATTAGATTGGAGATTTTCCAAGGACTTAGCAATTTCAGTATGGGGAATATTAATTGCTCCCGGTACATGTCCCTCTGCAAATTCTTCAGGACTGCGAACATCAACAACTATGCTCTTCTGCGTATCACGTTCCAATACTTGTTCAGTGGAAATGCTCTGGATCTCTGCAGACGCTGCTGAAAGACTTAAGGTAAAGGCAAGGGCTGTTAACAAGTGTTTCATCATAGATTTCTCAGTTAATGCGTAAGGTAGCTGTCGTAGTATTGATGATTTTAGCTAACTATTTCAATGTGCTTGTCGTCATCTAACAATGTTTCTAGACAGTGCTCAGTAATGCCGTAAAACGCTTTTATTTCAGCTATTTGCTGGAGAATGGCGCGATGATCTTTTTTGGTACAAGATTTTGTTGCTAAGATCATTTTGTTTTTATTGGTATGTTCGAGACTAACAAACTCAAAGACTTTTGTTTCATAACCTTTAGCTTCAAGCAACAACGCCCGCAGGGAATCCGTTACCATTTCTGCCTGCTGACCCAAATGTACGCCATATTGCAGCATGGGTTTTAATAACGTTGGACTATGCATTTGTGGACGGATCTGTTTGTGGCAGCATGGAGAACACATAATGATTGAAGCCCCTGCGCGGATCCCGTAATGAATGGCATAGTCGGTCGCAATGTCACAGGCGTGTAGCGCAATCATGACATCAGTATGCTGAGGGGCATGAGTTTTAACATCACCGCATACAAACTTCAAACCACCGTGTGGTAGATTCGATGCGGTAATATTACAAAGCTCGGCCAGTTCAGCACGAAGTTCTACACCCACAACCTCTGCTTGGTTTTTTAATTGTTCACGAAGAAAATCATGAATAGCAAAGGTGAGGTAGCCCTTTCCTGAACCGAAATCTACAACGTGTAAAGGGTGGTTTGCATCCAGGTTGGAATGCGCTAAAGCCCCACTGAATATCTCGATAAACTTGTTAATCTGTTTCCACTTACGTGACATTGAAGGGATGAGTTTTGTCTCCCTATCGGTGACTCCAAGGGCTTGCAGATATGGACGATCGAGCTCGACATAACGTTTTTTTTGTTTGTTGTGGGTTTTGTCAGGTTGTGGCTGCGCCTGTATTTTTGTATTGGTGTGCAAAGAAACTTTGCCTTTTTTACTGATATCCAGCTGCCATTCTTCATCTAGGGTGAATAAGTGCGCTGCAAAAAAACGCGTGCCTAAGTCTGACTTTATCAGCGTCATTCCTTCTTCGTACCCTAGGTTTTTTGTGATGTCACGGGTCTTGTAGCTGAATACAGCGTTCAGTTTTTCGTGTTTTTTAAGTTCTATTGGGCGCATGGTCATGCGCACAAAGTCTTTATCAGTGCTTCTGTTTTTGCTAAGGATAACTTTGACCAAGCTTTCCTTTTCTAGGTTTTCAGCAACCAGTTGGAGAAATTGGTCTATTGGATTATTGAATTCTGCGAGCATAAAGCGCATCAACTTATGGGGTTTGAGTGACTCTGTCATTTTAACCTGCATAGCCCAGAAAATCGCGATGTGATTACACTAAACATGTATCTTTGCATCAGTCATGAAGAGGGTAACAATCTTGCAACTTATCAGTAATTCGCCCAATATGCGGATCTAATAATAAAATAGGACAACGTATGCGATTCTTTGCCGGTTTATTGACCTTGGTTGTTGTGTTTCTGCATTTTGGATTTATGGCCTTGGAAATGTTCTTCTGGCAAGCCCCAATTGGACTTAAATTGTTTTCAATGAGCGCTGAAGTCGCCGCAGCGTCACAATTATTAGCCTTCAACCAAGGTGTTTACAATGGCATTTTAGCGGTTGGTTTATTGTGGGGCTTTTTGAGCAATAACCACGGTGTGAAAATTTTCTTTTTATTAGCGATCAGCGTCGCAGGAATTGTGGGTGGGTTGTCGGTTAAGCTGTCGATCATCTATGTGCAGGCGCTACCTGCAATCCTAGCGCTGTTTTTTGTCATGAGAAGTCGACGCCGCAAAGCAGGCGAAGCACGTTTATTCTCGTGAAAACCAACAACTAATTGTCTTATTTTTATGGTTAATTCTATCCGCGAACACCGTTCTACAAAGGCTTAACATGGCAAGTGTCACTCCTTCATTTAATTGGCTAGACCCCTTATCAGTCATGTCTTTGTTGTCAGAAGACGAACGATTAATTACTCAAAGTGTTAGGGACTACTGCCAGGATAAATTACAGACTCGCATCTTAATGGCTAACCGCAATGCCATTTTTGATGGCGAGATCATGCGTGAAATGGGTGCCATGGGGATGCTGGGTTCTACCTTACCAGAAACCTATGGTGGCGCTGGCGTAAATCATGTGGCCTATGGCTTGATGGCTCGAGAAGTGGAGCGGGTGGACAGTGGGTATCGCAGTGCCATGAGTGTGCAATCATCGTTGGTGATGTATCCCATCTATACTTATGGTTCAGAGCAGCAGAGACTCACCTACTTACCCAAATTAGCCACTGGCGAGTGGGTGGGATGTTTCGGTTTAACGGAAGCAAATTCCGGTTCTGATCCTGCAAGTATGACAACTCATGCGGTGATAGATGGTGAGGGTTATCGAATTAATGGCAGTAAAATGTGGATCACCAATTCACCCATTGCCGATGTATTTGTGGTGTGGGCAAAATTAGATGGTGTTATTCGCGGCTTTATTTTAGAGAAAGGCATGCCAGGTTTAAGTGCGCCAAAGATCGATGGCAAGTTTGCTCTGCGTGCCTCGATAACTGGTGAAATAGTTATGGATAATGTGTGGGTGTCAGCTCAGCAAATACTTCCTAATGTGAGCGGCTTAAAAGGGCCCTTTGGCTGTTTAAATAAAGCAAGATATGGCATTGCCTGGGGGGCGCTGGGCGCTGCTGAATTCTGCTGGCACGCTGCTCGCCAATACTGTCTTGATCGCCAACAATTTGGCCGTCCTCTTGCCGCCAATCAGCTAATTCAAAAGAAACTAGCTGATATGCAAACGGAAATCACCTTGGGATTACTTGCCTGTGTGCAAGCTGGGCGATTGCTTGATGAGGGGCAATTGGCGCCAGAGGCTATTTCTTTGATAAAACGCAACTCTTGTGGCAAAGCTTTAGACATAGCACGTACGTCCCGCGACATGCATGGTGGCAATGGCATCGCTGATGAATACCATGTCATACGTCATGTCATGAACTTAGAAGCAGTTAACACTTACGAAGGTACTCATGATGTCCACGCCCTGATTTTAGGGCGTGCGCAAACAGGCATCCAAGCATTTTTTTAAGGGCTGCCTCGAACCTCGTTTATGCTTGTTTAATTAATAAATCACTGAGTTGATTAAACGGAATTGGTCGACTAAGGAGGAATCCTTGGGCGGTCTCGACGTCATTGAGCTGTAGAAAATCTTTTTGCGCTTGGGTTTCAACGCCCTCAGCAATCACATCCATTTTTAGACTGTGGGCCATTGCTATAACCGCTAATACTAAGGCTTTGTCATTATCACTTTGATGGAGTTCTTTCACATAAGAACGATCAATCTTCAAATGATCAATAGGCAGTCTTTGTAAATAAGTAAGCGAGCTGTAACCCGTACCAAAATCATCAATAGCCACACTAATGCCCAGCTTACGCACTTCCTCCAACAAGAACTGTACTTTGGTGAAATTGTCTATCAATACACCCTCGGTGAGTTCTAACTCCAATTGTGTTAATTCTATTTGGCTTTTAACAACCGTATCACGAATATAGTCGAGTAACTGCCGATCATTGATTTGGCGCGGAGATAGATTGATGGCCAGTTTGAAGTGAATATCGAGCTTTTGTAGTTCGGCTAGACAACGGCAAGCTTGGGCAATCATCCACTTACCAATTGGGATGATTAAACCCGTTTGTTCAGCCAAAGGCACAAACTCCTCCGGTGAGATCAAACCGGCCGTGGGATGATGCCAGCGAATGAGCGCTTCAGCTTTGACAATTTTGCCATTTTTGAGGTCAAAAATCGGTTGGTAATACAATTCAAACTCTTGGTTTTTTAAGGCTTCGCGTAAGGCGTTTTCCAAAGCGATACGTTTGCGCGATGCTTCTTTAAGCTCTAACGAATAAAACTGAACGCTGCTTTTTAATTGTTTTTTGGCGGCAAACATCGCCAAATCCGCATATTTCATCAGGTCTTCAGCATTATCTGCATCACCGGGGAAACTGGCTACACCGATATTTAAGCCGATGTCACAACTGTGACCACTCTCGGTATAAAATGGAAAAAGGCTGCAATGAATTAACTCACTGGCCAGTTGCCGACAATGTTGTTGGTCAGCCGTGCTAATGGATTTACCGTGTTGCTCACTGGGCATTAACAGCGCAAATTCAGTACCACCAATGCGCGCAGATAGGTCATCACTGCTCAAGGCTGCTTTAAAGCGTTTCGCTAGCTCTTGAATAATTTGATCACCAACCAGATGCCCATGTAACTCATTGACTTTTTTGAAGCCTTTTATCTCAATATAAATAACAAAAAAAGCCTGGCATTTTTTCACGTAGGCTTCAAGTTGCTGCCAAAAATGCTGGCGATTGGGCAGCTCAGTGAGCAAATCAAAGTGGGTCAAATGCTCATTACGCCGGAGCAAATGCTTCAGCTGGCTAATATCACTGACACTGAGCAGCCAAAACTGTTTTTGCTGATCACTATTGTTGATGGGGTGTAACGATACCTTAAACCATCGACCCGGATTTGGTGTATCCAGCCAAAATAATTCGCAAGCCCAAGCACTGCCAGTGATCAATACACGCTCATACTCAGGATACTGATTTTCGAAAAGTTGAAGTAGCAGTTTCTCGGGTGAAACGCGTTGCTTTTTTCCTTCTGTATGGAACAACTGAAACAGCGCAGCATTGCTATTAAGTAGTGTTAGGTTTGCATCGAGTATGGCGACGCCAAGGTCAGTTTGTTGCAAAGCGTGATGCACGGGATCTAACTTGCTGCCGCGTTGCCCACCACTTGATTCGCTCAGTAATGCATCAAGCCGGGAGAATATGTAATCATGTTGGGCAAGGACTTTGTCATGCCTAATCAGCATGTCTCGGGCAACTTGCAAGGTTTGTTGATGGCGTTGAAATTCACTTTGAATATTTTGAATCAGCAAAAAACACGTAGCGTTTGCCACCGCTGCAGTGGCTTGCAGATGCAAAAGTTGGCCATTCACCTGCTCTGTCCAAATACCCGATTGAATTTTACCGTCTTGGCACACGGCCCAAAATTCCTCAGCATCAATTAAGAAATCTGCGAGATACGCAGAATCGCCAACAAACGCGAATTGGCTGGTAGCTTTTGCCTCGGGTAGAAGCGCATACAACCAATCTGTAGCAGCATACAGAGTAAGAAAAACGTCCTTATCGATACGTTGTAAAATCGAAGCATTGACTAAACCCATAGCCTGTAACAGAGAACCTTGTAGCTTGTACTCGTCCTTGTTGGCTGGCGTATCATGGGTCCGTTGTGTTGTCATAACTAGTCAACCAGCATGGAGGCAAGTTTTGAGAATAGTTGTTCGACACCTAGCCCAGTTTTAGCGCTGGTACTGAAGGTAAAATCAAAGTTAGCTTTAATTTCTTCTACCTCGTTAGTACTCCAGTGCCAACTTGCATCGAGGTCAACTTTATTGATCGCCAAGACGCCGGGGATATCCACCACAGCCTTAACCATTTGTTGAATTTCAAATCCTTCAATTAATGATTGGGAACGTGTTTGGTCAGCAACGAGGATGTAAGCGGAGGCACCGCGCAGATATTTAGGTTGAAAACCGCAATAGCGGTCAATGCCCTCAATGTCCCATAACATCAACTGCACACTCTGGTTTGGCAATATAATTTCTTTTTTATCTATTTTGACACCAATAGTGGTGAGGTATTTTTCGGAAAAAATACCCTCAACATATTGTTTTACTAGGCTGGTCTTTCCCACTCCAGTTGCACCCAGTAAGCAAATTTTTTTCTGAATCATGGTCTTCCTGATAATTCGGTTATTTATTTCGAGTCAAAATACACAACATTAAATAATACTTTTCTGGCGCCATCGCCAGAGGTCTTTAAGTCTATTACACCTAAGCCGATGGCATTCAGCCGATTTTTGTCTATGCCAAGCTCTTGAAGCTTATTTTGCACAGCATCCGCTCTACGTTGACTCAGTGCTTTATTAAACGCAACACTGCCAGTCGGGTCACTTGCCCCCATAATAATCAATCCCAGGGATAATTCTTGCTGTTCTGCGATGCCAATTAAATTATTAAATTGTTCTTTGAGATCAATCAATAGGCTAATGGTTTCTTCGCTCAATTCACTGGAGCCTTGCTCGAATTCAACACTCATCCGATCTAATTTTGCTATGTTTAAATCTAAAATGGCACGAATAACTGCGGGATCATCGGCAGTATTAGCGTCTTTGCCCGCTAACTTCACGCCATCAAGCCATATATTTTTAAATCCAAGACCGGCAATATTGTGCAGTTCTGCTTGAAGACGCAGTTTGTCTACATTGGTAAATTCGCCCGAAAAGACAGGTCTATCATGCGGCCATTCCACTGTTACCGTTGGATAGACACTCAAGACGGCATTGACTTTAATTTTTAATAATTCGGTATCGAGGGACACATACGCCCTTTCAATCACCTGCAATTTATCGCTTGGAATGTCGCGTTCTTTTAGCCAACTTGCTAACTCCACCGCACTGGGGTCACGCAGAATCTTCAGCTCCACTTCTGAGAAGTTTATTAAGCCCAACGAGGTCACCACTATACCTGGTTGTTGGTTCAGCACACTGACTTGTTGCAGTAATTGATGCGCTTGCCATCTGATCACCGCTAAATACACCAAAAAAGCGGCTATACCCACTACAACAAACCAGGCCATCCAAGGTCGTTTTTTACGCGGATTTGCTTCCGCCTTCAGTTCACTGATCAGGCAATCTCGTAACTGCTGTTCGCTGTTTGCTAAGGGTTCTGCATCGCCTTTGAAGTCAGTAAGTTCCTTACCATAGAGGCGGTGAATTTCTTCCATACTGAGTTGCAACTGATCGGCGACTTTTTGGGGCATCGTGCCACTTACAGCTGCAACCAATACGGCTTTAGGCCCTGGCTTTAAGAGTAAGGTAAAATCATCTGTCTTGACGACATCTAGGTGTTGCTCGCCTTTCTCCTTCGACTTTGCGAAGGAGTCACTGACAAAATCATTAATTGCCGTGAGCATGGCGGAGATTAGATCGGCATCAGCATTGGTATTCAGATCAGCCGAAACGGTATTGAGCAGTAAACCCGTTTCACGGTGAATCAAAAAAAACTTGTTCAACTCGAAAAGCAAAGGTTTGGCTGGCCACATAATGGGAAAAACGAACCCCAGAACGCCAGGCATTAAACCGCCATTTCAGCCCCTTTATGGTAAAACTGTTTTCGAGCAGGGAGTTAGTTTTTTCAAGTAAGTCAGTGATAAAAGCCGTGACTGATTTGCGAACTAAACTGCCCACGAGGGGATACAAATACCCCACCATTTGATCGCTGTGTTCAGCCACGGATTTTTCCACGGACTTCTCCACCAACGGAATAATAACCTTGTTGACGGAGCCATCTTGCTTTTCGCGATCAAACAACGCTTCAGAAAAAACGTCTTTAACGACGTCCCGTGCATGGTCTTGCAACACTTGTTGAATAACTTGTCCCTTGTCTCCCAACAATAACTCACGCAAGCGCTGCATGTGTATTTCATCAGTGCTGAGTGTGTGTTGTTCTGAAGAATCTGCCATCAGTGTGCTTGATCGTCCTGATCAATCTCAAGATTGCTGGCCACAGTAGACAGCAGTTTCGCCAAAGTTTTACGATCGGTTTTATTGTTATTCAATTCACTTGATACTTGATTAAGTTGCTCAAGGGCGCTGTTTAACTGGGCGGTAAAGCTATCACTCAAAAGCTTAATTTCTTTGTCGAGTCGGTCATGTAATTCATCATTGTCTTGTTTGGCACTGGTGTCCGACATTTCCAGCTCAGAGGCAAGTTTGTCAGCAAAACTTTGGATTTCTGCTGACTTTTGTTCATGACTTTGATCAACCAAGGCTAATTGCTGTCCAAGCTGACTTAACGCATCATCTGTTTCGATGCGTTGGGTTTGAAATTGCTGGGCCATCTTGGCCTCAAGTTCATTAAAACGCTCATGCATTGTTTCGGTCAGGGTCTTGAGCTGTTGCTCTATATCGGCTTTTGCGGCACCAAAGACGATATGTCGCAAGGTAGCCAACTCATTTGCACCATCAGCCCTTGGCTCTTGGCCTGATTGTGGCTGGTTTTTTTTATCTGCCATACCGCCTTCCTTCTCAAATTGTGTCAGTAAGTCTGACCTCCGTTGCCTATCATTTCATAGAAACGTTTGAAAATTAAAATGCTAAAGCCATGATTTTCTGTCAATTTTTTGCACGCACTAGCTAAAGTGGGTGTTTATGTCGAGTGAGGGCTCTGTTAGCGCATAGCATTGCCCACTGTGACTATAGCAAAGCGTTTAAAAGTGGGTAGACTAACCACCTTAAATCAGGTGTTGGTGGCGTTGTTAGCAAGTGGTAATTCTCGCACTGCTGTGAGCCAAACAATCAGGCACAGCGTAGACCCCTGCAGTTCTTGAATCTAGACAAAGTGAGTGATATGAAATATCGAGGAAGTCCGAGCTTTAGCCACGCTCAAGCGGATAAAATTGGGGTATTGGTGACCAATTTAGGCACGCCCCAAGCACCGCAAAAAAAGGCACTTAAAAGGTATTTAAAGGAGTTTTTATCCGATCCTCGGGTGGTTGAGGTGCCGCGCCTGTTGTGGTGGCTCATACTCAATGTGATTATTCTTAATATTCGTCCCAAACGCTCGGCTAAAGCTTATGCTACGGTGTGGACCGAGCAAGGCTCACCACTCATGGTGCATACCCAAAATCAAACTACTGCCTTAAGAGTAAAGTTGCAGGAGCGTTTTGGCGATCAACTTGTGGTGGATTTTGCCATGCGTTATGGCGAGCCAGCAGTTGATAAAGTAATAGATAAAATGCTCCAGCAAGGGGTGAGAAAATTACTGGTGCTGCCACTTTATCCCCAGTATTGCGCGTCTACAACCGGCTCTACTTTTGACGCCGTGAGTGCTAGTTTTCAGCAACGTCGGTGGATCCCTGAATTACGTTTTATCACGCACTACCATGACCAAGCAGATTATATTCAAGCGATTGCCGATAAAATTCGCACCCACTGGCAGCAACACGGTCAAGCCGAGAAATTGGTTTTTTCTTACCATGGTATCCCTAAACGCTACTTACTGAACGGCGACCCTTATCACTGTGAATGTTATAAAACTTCACGTCTGGTGGCTGAAAATTTGGGTTTGTCAGATCAACAATACATGACCAGCTTCCAAAGCCGCTTTGGCCGTGAGGAATGGTTAAAACCTTACACTGACCACAGCTTAAAGGCCCTTGCTGCTAAGGGGGTGAAATCGGTACAAATTGTGTGTCCAGGCTTTTCTGCCGATTGTCTCGAAACCATCGAAGAAATTGGCGTTGAAAACCGCGAATATTTCCTCGAAGCGGGGGGAGAGAGATTTGAATACATTGCCGCCCTCAACGATGATCCCCAACACATCGCCATGCTCGGTGAGTTAGTTAATACGAATCTGCAAGGTTGGTCGACAAGCTCTGAGCATGCAGCCCGCTCGCAACGCGCTTTAACACTGGGAGCCAAGGCCTAAGGTGATGAGCAGTCGTGAAGCAAACAAACAAGTAGTACAAGCCCCCGAGGCGCTGTTGCGCGCGCAACACTTAGCTAACCTATTGGATAATGCTTTTACCCTGCCCATTTTTCGTGTGAAATTTGGCTTAGATTTTGTGCTCGGCTTGGTGCCCGTGGTGGGCGATGTGCTCAGCTTTATCATCGCATTACGCATCGTCGTGTATGCACGGCAATTAGGCACCCCGGTTAGTATTTTGGCGCATATGCTTAAAAACTTGGTGATAGATTTGGTCTTAGGCAGTGTGCCCCTGCTGGGCGACATAGTGGATAACTTTTTTCGCGCTAATCAACGAAATGTACGTCTGATGGAGAAATGGTGGGTAGCCCAGCATCATGCAACGATCAAAGCTCAAGCCCAACAAGCCCTTGAAGAGTGGTCTAAGAAGCAGTCCTAATCTGTGGAGTTTGTGGGTTCAGGCAGGGCATGTTTTTGTAAGTCTTCGAGTTTAATGATACGCAAACAGGCTGCATTGGTGGCTGACAATATTACCTGTGGTGCACACCCTGCGTGCAAAGCTTGTTGCCAACGTGCCGCACATAAACACCAGCGATCGCCCGCCTTCAAACCGGGAAATTGGTATTCAGGGCGAGGGCTTGATAAGTCGTTGCCTTGCTCTTTTGAGTGAGTTAAAAACGCTTCTGTCATGATGGCACAAACACTGTGATTGCCATGATCACTCGCTGGCACATAACAAAATCCTTCACGGGTAAATCCGCCGTTACCACAACACAATTTCAGCGCGCCACCGAGCACATTTTTTTCATTGGCCATTTTGCTTACCTAAATTTGTCTTATTTGATTGCATCAAGTCGTAGCCACAAACGTTGGTCAGTTAAGGGTGTGGCTTGAGGGAGTAAGGGGTTGTCTAATACGTGTAGACGACGTTGTAAGGCATTGACCAAGGTTAAGGCTTTGCGGTGACGCGGTAGCGCATAAAAATGTTGATCAAAACTACCGTCAGCCAGAGCTTGTTCTAATCCATAACTCAAGCGTTCTGCTAATTTCCCATTGTTTTTATTCACAAAAAAATAGATCGCGGTGGGGTAGTAGAGCAGATGCTTTTTATCAATAACCAAGGCGGGGTTGGGACGTTGATCTAATTCCGACCAAGCCTCCAGTATCGAGCGTGGGTAGTAGTCATAATAGCCGGCCGCTAGACTTTTATAGATACTTTGATACCAAGCGCTGGCTTCGACTTTAAAGTGATTTGCTTCAAGAATTTGTACGTCCACCCAGCCAAAACCCTGCACAGCAGTTAAGGCTTTTAGTTCAGACAAGTTCTCAATGGCAGCAATTTTTTGTTCATCGGCTCTACGCACAACCATGACGCGATAACCCAACAAGCCTTTTAACAAGGGAATACGGATAGGCAGGGCTTCTTGTTCATGAGCCACTGAAGTCATGATTCACATTACGTCTAAAATATTGTTGTTTAAACTGACAAATTGCCGCTGTTGTTCCATGTCAACTTTGACGGAGCGTAACTCAGCTGGGCCGTATTTTTCGGTGGATTTATCCATGGCCATTTGTAAAATGGTGGGAAAATAGCCAGCAGAACCATCCACTGCGGGGTCAACTTGATAATAGCGAATAGTTTGCTCTGCATGTGCAACACCTATGACAGCCGTGCATGCCATAACAAATAGCATATATACGCTGCTCAGCCCATTTAATCGCACCATATTTGGATGTTTTGACCTAGTGGATGACTCACTTATATGCACAGTATACTGCGGCGCTTGGAAAGTATTGTCAAAATGAGTCATCCTCAAAAAATGATGACTCAGTTTGTTTAGATTTGTTGTTCCACAGTTCAAGTGGTTTGTGCAGCCACCTCAGCAGAACCAACTGAGTTAATCACGCCAACGTTTGGTTAGTTCGCCGTAA
This sequence comes from Paraglaciecola sp., assembly GCA_009993955.1. Lineage (GTDB taxonomy): Bacteria > Pseudomonadota > Gammaproteobacteria > Enterobacterales > Alteromonadaceae > Paraglaciecola. The sequence continues at coordinate 91,518 of JAACSL010000015.1, read as the reverse complement.
GCATCAATGCGTCTGTCGCGGAAATACGGCCAGATACGTTTGATTTGTTCGGTGCGAGTCAGATCAATGTCCACCACTAAATTCTCTTCTTTGTCGTGGCTTGCTTGCGCTAACACTTCGCCTTGTGGTCCCGCAATAAAACTTTGCCCCCAGAATTGAATTCCCGCCTCACCTGCCACTGGCGACGCTTCAAACCCGGTACGATTGGCAACAATAACAGGCAATGAATTGGCCACCGCATGGGCGCGTTGGATCACGTGCCAAGCATCGTGCTGGCGCTGTTTTTCTTCTGGTGTGTCATTAGGGTCCCAGCCAATGGCAGTGGGGTAAAACAACATATCCGCCCCTCTCATGGCCATCAAACGCGCCGCCTCTGGGTACCATTGATCCCAACAAACTAAGACACCTAACTTACCTACACTGGTTTGGATGGGCTCGAAGCCCATATCTCCCGGAGTGAAATAGAATTTTTCGTAAAAGGCGGGATCATCGGGGATATGCATTTTGCGATACTTGCCAGCCATGCCAGCCTGACGATCAAACACAACTGCTGTATTGTGGTAAAGACCAGAGCCTCTTTTTTCAAACAAAGAGGTGATCAATACGATATTGAGGTCAGCGGCTAACTTGGCAAAAAAATCCGTTGCTGGGCCAGGAATAGGCTCGGCTAAATCAAAAAAGTCAGTATTTTCCTGCTGACAAAAATATAAAGTGCTGTGTAATTCTTGCAACATCACTAACTCACAACCTTGTTTGGCAAGAGTCGTCACTTGCTCGGCACTGCGCTGCCAACTCAAATTTTTGTCGTTGTTCGCTACTGTTTGCTGGACTAAACCGACTTTGAGTGTGCGCTTCAAAGGGGATGTTTTGTTCATAATTGGCTGACTCCGGAATTAAGGCGCTGAAGTATGTCAGGACGTAAAGTGTTAACGGGTATTTGCATACTGATGCAATGCAAACTGCCAAATTGCTGTACCAAGGGTAGGCAGTTAATAGGCACAATTTTATATTGTGGATAAGCTTGTTGCATGATCTGCATGGCTAAAGCGTCTTCTGTTTGTTGATAAACTGGGCAGAGTATTTGCTGATTGTTTATTAAAAAATTGGCGTAGGAAGCGGGCAGGCGTTCGCCTTCGGCATTAACAATATGCGGCAGAGGTAGCTCATAAATCTGATGGTCAGGCAATGCCTTTTTGCATTCGGCAACCAAAGCCGATAAGCCAGCAAAGTGGCTGTCGTCGGGGCGATTAAATGCTGACTGCACAACCAAGCCTTGCTCGGGCGTAAAACGTACTAGGGTATCAATGTGACCATCAGTATCATCGCCCTCTAAATGACCTTCGACAAAAATACTGGTCTGTTTTGCCCCAAGGTATTGTTTGAATAAAGACTTGTATTGTTCCATGCCTAAATTGCCATTGCGCTGTGGATTGGACAGGCAAAATTCGGTCGACAACAAATGACCATGATCGTCGATTTCTAAGGCACCACCTTCCGTGACTAGATCAATAGTCTGAATGGGTAAACGGCACAGTTTGGCCAAATAAAGTTGATTTACTCGGTTATCTTTACTGGCATCAAATTTGTTGCCCCAACCATTAAAGGTGAATTCTAGCCCTTGCAGACCTTGCTCGCTTTGACAGGTTAAAAAACCATAATCGCGCACCCAGGTGTCATTATAGTCAGCGACTAGCAAGAGCACCTTGGCTTGGCCACTTAACATGGACTGACAATGGGCAACTTCTGTTTCTTTAATCAGTAAGATAACCCCTGTGTCTGCGGCATTCAGGGCGGCAATTATCTGCAGATAGACCGCGCGCACGTCGTTAAGCCAAGGTTGCCAGTCTGTATCTTGGTCTGGCCAAGCCAAAATTACGGCTTCTTGGGGGGCCCACTCTGGTAATAGTTGCACAGATGTTGTCATGTATCGGGGATCCTAAGGCAGAAAATCTGTTTAGTATAAAGTGAAATGTACTGGGCTTTAACCTTTGTTTTGCAAAGGATTTAAAAAGTCATTTTGGCACTTAAGAAACTACTGCGTCCTTCACCCACAAAGTAACGGTAATTGCCAAATGCAAAATCGGCGCGCTCGGCATAGGCCACATCACTAAGATTTTGCACGCGCAAACTCAGCTCAAAACCTTCACTCAGTGGCCAAACCGCGCGAACATGCAATAAATGATGACCGGGATAGCTTGCCGTATTTTGTGGATTTAAGAAATATGAACCCAAATATAACCATTCCATTTCCAGTTGCAGGCCATCATCACCCTGCCAGCCAAATCGGGTTGAGGCCATATGCCGAGGCGCACTATCAATATCCCTGCCTCGAATATTTTGCTGCTCAGCGGTGACCCCTTCGGTGTATTTGTGTTCGGCATAAGTGAGGGCGCTTGCTAGATAAACGTGGTCACTGATGGCGTAACGTAAACTCAGTTCCAAACCCTTATGTGAGGTGGCGCCATCGTTGATAGTTTGGCGTTGTGGGTCCTGCAAAATGACCTGTGTTTTGTCGAGGTAGTAGCCATTAAGTTCGATATTAATGTCGTTGACTGATCCTCTGAGGCCTACTTCATAGGCATCACTTTGCTCGGGTTCTAAGGAGGCACTCGTTTGATTATCTTGCAGGCGGTAAAGCTCATTAACCTGAGGCACCCGGTAACCTTGCGACCATTGTGCATACAAACTGAGCTGCGCAGATAGCGCATGCTGCACCGCCAACTTACCTGACCACTGCTGGTAATGTCGCTGTTCGTCGGCGGGGCGAATAAAACGACACAGGGGAACCTCCGCCGCACAGGCACTGCCATCGCTAAGATGGTTATTGTAGTCCAGTTCAGTTTGCTCAAAGCGCAGGCCAGCGACCAATTGTGTCGACTCAGTAACCGCCCAGCGCAGCTCAGTAAAGGGTGAATAAACACTAGCCCTTACTGCATAATCATAATGAAAACCTGCTGGTATGTTAGGTGAAAAATCTTCACTCTGCTGTTCTTGTAAACTCCCCCATGTGGTGTCCCAGTCAAAACCCGTTAATAAGTTCACATCACGAAATTGCTGACTGAACCATGCATTGATGCCCATGCTTTTGTGGCCATTGTCCTCAATGGGTTGCCAAGGCACAAAATGCTGCAAAAAGGTCATCTGGTTGACCCGAATATAAGGTGTCACACTAAACTGACTGAGCGTGGTATTGCGCCAGCGCCATTGTGAGTAGGCACGCAGGGAACTGGCATCACGGTATGCTTCTGGATTGGGATTAGTGCGCCGTAAAATAGGATCGGCATAGGCTTGAGGTCCTTCAACATAACCGGCTGTTTCTTGATCCAGATGGCTGAGGGCTATGAGGTTTTTCACTTGCCACTGTGAATAGTTAATTTGTTGAATAATATTGAGTTTTTGTTGTTTATAGCCGCTATCTGTCTGAAATCCCCCATCTTCGCTGGCATGGCCATACACTAACCATGCTTGCTGCGCTGTGTGGGTAGCGAGACTAAACTTTGCACGCTGGTAGGCATGCGGACCGAGTTCGAGGCTCAAAGAATGACTCTTTACCTGCCAGGCGTCCGGACTTAATACATTGATGACACCGTGCAAGGCATTGCTGCCATACAGTGTACTGTTTGCGCCTTTTACCACCTCTATTCTGGCGGCTTGTTCACTGTTGACATCAAAGAGCTGGTTGGCATTGCAAAACCCGGGGGCTCGCAAACTTAAACCGTCTTCGGCCATAAAAAATGCACCACAACTTCCTGAACCGGTTAGCACCGGTGAGCGTATCGCGGTCAAATGTTCTTGGCCATTTCCTCTGCTCACCCACACTCCCGATACTTGGCTGAGTACCTGTTGAATATGCTGAGCTTGCAATAACTCAATGCTGTGCTCGTCCACCCATTGCAGATTACTGCTGAGGCTCATCAAACTTGCAGGTTGACGCTGGGCGGTCACGGTGATGATCTCCAGGGCGTCGTCGCTTGAGTTTTGTGCCCAACTCATGTGGCCTAAGCTTAGACTTAGCAAAAATAGATACAGCAAAATAGGCACGAAAACTCACTTATCAATAGCGTATAAAGGACTTCATCGATGATACGCAATGCCTAGGCAAAGCCCAAGAGTATGTGCTGTTTAAAGTGCGTAACACACCTTCTGACCCAGCAGAATAGTTAAATTTGCTGGTATCACTCGCCGCTACTTGGTTTCATTTATGTTAACACTGGCCGAATTCAGGCTATTTGCCCCCTTGTTTTGGGTAAAAAATAAGAACAATTGATGCTAAAAACGCCAATTACCTATCTTTCCCTTATAACGCCAAGAAAAAAGTCTAGCCATTTCAGTTACTTATACATGTCACAAAAGAGTAACTTATTGTTTTACATAGTTTTTACCCATTAAACACAATAAAAGTACAGAAACTTTTAGTTACTTCCTGCATAACTAGTTTGCCTGAGTTCACTGGTTATTCGGCAGGCAGTATGTGGATGGCCAGCGCTCGGGACTAATGTTTGACACTTACCATTTGACACATAAACGGAGAATACCGATGAAAATTTACCTGGCTACACTACTGGCTATGTCTGCATTCGCAGCGCATGCCCATATGGAATCAACACTAAGTTACAAATTTAAGGGCGACCAAGCTTACTCAAATTTTTGTAAAGCGGTGTTAACTGATGATGTGGATTTGCTGAAACGCAGTATCCGCAGCAAAGTGGGTGACGTGGCGACGAGTCGCAAAGAGGTGTTGCGAAAATTAATCTCGACAGATGGCATGACATGTAATGACATCTCTTTGGTTGAATTTTCAAAGCAACGCGAGGCTAAAGAGGTTTATGCTTACCTTACAGAGGCACTGTAAGTTTTACCTCACCCCTTATCAACTTGGCAAATAGCCTGCCCGTCAGGCTATTTTTAGGCTATTTCGATTGGTCTTTTTTCCAATTTTAACGCGGCACATCAGCTAAAAACTCGCCGTACTCGCCTGATGCTTGCAGGCCGCCAACATGACAGTGTTGTATTGGCTAACATAAGTGAATAATTTTTTTCGCCACGGTAGTTCATCGGCAGAGTTTAATTGATCGCCGCTGTGCGCCATCACTTTAACCCCACAATCAGCTTGCATCTTGTCCAATTCATCCGCTGCTAGCTCTACACCGGGAAAATTCAAGCGGCGATTACCCAGCGCTAACAAATTAAAATTTTGTTTGGCAACGGCTAAGTTTGCATCCGCCACAGGATCAGCGTAGTCCAACCACGTCATGTCGGGCAGTTCGGTGGGCGCTTCAGCCATACTGGCATTGATGCTTGTCTCTTCTTCTGCCAAATTTGACGAGTTGCTAAACTCCGACAAAAACTGACAAGCCGAGATGCTCAAAATCGTGCTCAGTACAATCAAACAGGTTAATAACTTAGGCATTGTATTCCTTAAAAGCTTGGCCATGCAGCTTAATACTTAAGCTTATCAAAGCAAAAAGCAAGAGTGGTAGTACGGCGCCACCACCGCCGCCACCACTGTTTGCGGGTGGTGGAGTGACGGGGGCGGGTGTAACCGTGATGGTTAGGGTAGCCACACTACTTAACTGCCCATCACTGATGGTGTAACGAATCGTGTCTTGGCCGCTAAAACCGGTAGCACTCTGGTAAGACAGTTGTTGGTTATTAATGGTCACGCTACCGCTACCACTGTACTCAAAGGCAATAATACTCAAACTGTCTTGGTCCACATCACTATCGTTGGCAAGCACAGCGATAAGACGTGCGGGAGCATTTTGTGCCACCGTGACACTATCTTCCACCGCAATAGGGGCGTCATTAACCGCTGTAACACTGACACGCAGGTTGAAAACTTCACTGTCGGCCAGTCCATCATTGACAATTACGCCAACGATCAATTCGCCATTAAAATCAGGGATTGGCGTCACAACGGCGCCATCTAACGCATAATTATCGCCGGTCAATAGCTGCAAACTAAAGTCATCGGGATAAACAGAATCTGGGTCTTCCACCCCTAAATCCGCCAATGTAATCTCGATTTGGCTATCTTCTGCAACACTCAATGGCCGTTGTGAGGTGATCATTGGCACGATGGGATCACTCAAAGTAATGATTAAGTTGTCTTGATTGACTGCTAAAAAAACATTGTCGCTGCATTTTGCCATGATACGCCCCGTGGTGGTGGCGATGTTGGGGACTTGGATTTCGGCTTGACCATCATTATCTGTGGCTTCAAGTAGTACCAAGTCAAACACTGCGGTGGGTGCAGAACTGAACAGAATATCTACCTTTGCACACGCTATGGGCGCTTGGGCGGTTGCACCGACAGCCCATTCAATACTTTGGGTACTGTTGCCAGACCACGTTTCTGCACCAGCAGGGGCAGTGATGACAAAAGGCGGTGCATCGCTTAATACCGCAATACTCACATCTTGACTCTCAAGCCCTCCTTTGTTGTCTCTGGCACTGAGGCGCATAGTCAGGGTGCGTGTGGTGCTGGGTAAGGTTTCGCCTAAATTAACCTGCTGAGTCAAAATATTATTTAATCGTGGTAAGAAGCGTTCAGCGACGTTACTGGACACAAACGAACGGAACAAAGGATTAAAACCATTATCCATACGAGCCTCTGTGCCATTGGCCGTGCCACCTAATGTGCCGCCAGGATCCACTTGTTCCCAATTAAACACCACCTCATCGCCTTCGGCGTCGCTAGCAGTGCCTTGTAACCACAGAGGGGTATTGGCGGGCACGGAATACGCGTTGGCGTGTAATGTTATGACCGGCGCTGAATTTGCAATTTGACTGGGTGAACCACAGTTTTGATTGAAAGCACTGTCTAAATTAGCGCGAATTTCCGCGATGGAGCTAGCATGAAAAAACGGGTCACTGATGCTTTGCAGATTTTGCCCAGCACATAAACCGGCGTAGGCCATTATGGTTGAGCCACTACCGGGCTCCACCGCACTTTGTGGTTCACGTTGGTCTGCAGAACAGGCATTGTTGTCCTGAGCATTAAACGAGTGGGAAGCCCCGAGTTGATGACCTAATTCATGGGCGACCAAATCGATATAAAATCGCTCACCTATGGGATTACTCAAGCCAGATGAGCCTAAAGCTTTATTTCTTCCACGACAAATGCCACTTACTGCTGCCAAGCCTCCAGCATTAGTGCTGAGCAGGTGACCAATATCATAGTTTGCGCCACCTAATACAGTGTCTAGGGTGGTTTGGTTGCTTTCTAAGTCACTGGCGACATCCGTATTGGTATATGGGTCTGTGCTGGCATCAGTGAAGATAATGGCCTCGTTGTCCACTAATTGAAATTGAATGGCGAGGTCACTCAACAACACTAAATTGATGCGATTGACCAAGGTCATGATTTCCGCCACCACCGCTGTTTTCTCACCGGCAAATTTCTGTGCGTATTCTCCTGTGGTGCTCACCGCAAGGCGATACGTGCGCACTTCGTTGCCTGTGCTGGCGGTTTTTTGCTGCAGGGCTGAATGACGTTCCGGCAAGTTAAAAGAATCAATCTGCTTGCCTGTGGCGCGTAATAGCTCTTCAGCTACTGGCTCTGTGTGGTAATCGTAACTCAGGTAGTAGGGACTGCGTTTGGTGTATTGAGGAGACAGCAACACCCATTGCTGATGGTAACGATAAAAGCCAAAAAAACCTTGGGGTGAAATACTGAAACGACCGATGTTGCTGGGCTGCTCTGGATCAAAAGCAGTATAGGTCATGAGCTGTGGAAACTTTTGACTAAGGCTAGGGCTAAGCACGTCAGTGGGTTGCAACAAAAAGTGGATAAGCTTGCCATCAGGCGCTAGCAACTGGATAGGCATGGTTTGCATCGGTTGCTCGAGCAGGGCGTCTAACCACGAGTCATCTAAGCGAAAATAAACAGCCTTAGCAACCGCAGTCCTCTCTGGCAAATTCAATTCACCCTTCGCACTGATTTGCCAAGGAGAAGCAAAAGCTGATTTAAAACAGGCAACTATCAGCAACACACTCAACAACATCAGGTTATACATGCTGAGCCTCTATTTGGTTGGCAGGTATTTTGGGTTTGCATAGCACGACGCCATGTACACAGTGCACATGCTTTAATCAGCGTTCAAAAACAAGCGAATTTGGCGCACCGCAAATTCTACTTGTTCATGTTGTTGTTGGGCGCTGAGGGCAAAGTCTAAGCCCAAGATGCTCTTTGTATGAAATTCGCCCTTCAGTAGATTAAAAAACATGATGGCACATTGATAGGCCCGGGCATCTGACAGCGCATGCACAGTGAAGCGCTGAAAACAATGAGCTAACATGCGCAAGCTATGTTCAGGGCCAGCACTGTAAAACAACTCAGCCACCCTTGGGTTAGTGCTTATTTCACCGATGACCACCCGGTAAATGGCGATGACGTCTTTGTCATGCAAGAGGCGGATAATTTGCAAACCACTTTGTTTCAATACCGCTTCTAAATCTCCGCTATCATGTTCTAGATGTTTTGCATCTAATTGATATTCCTCACATTTTGCATCAATAACCGCAATAAATAAGGCTTCTTTATTGGCAAAATGTGAATAAACGGTTTGTTTTGATACGCCGGAATGTTTGGCCACCATGTCCATGGAGCAACCACTGAACCCATGACTTAAAAATAAATCGCCAGCCGCCAACAAAATTTGTTTGCGCTTTTGCATACTTTTAGGTCTTCCGGCTTTTGCTACAAATGTTTTTGTCAAACTACTACTCCAAGATCACACTTTTGTCGTAAAAAAACTGTTTAGTATTTGCATAATTATATATTATTATCAAACTAGTCAGTCTAGTATGTTAATTGCTTTGGTGCACAAAACCCAGTGAGAATTTTATGAAACCTTCAGCCTTTGCCACAGTGTCGACAAAAAAATCTGTTTTTGCCCTCATTGTGATCCTACCTTTTTTAGCGTTAATCGCATTGCTGGTGGCAGCAGGCAGTAATCAAGGGCAGGCCAGTATTAATACGGTTGCTACGCCTGTGGTAGATGTTATGCCAATTACGCTTGTACAACAATATACCGAGTATCGCGCGGCGGTTGGTCAAATCGAAGCCAACCAAGTGGCGGCACTGAGTTTTGACCGCGTTGGACGTATTATGCAAACCCTCGTCGATGAGGGGCAGGATGTGCAAGAAGGGCAATTGGTGGCTGTACAAGATCAGCAACGTATCGAGGCAAATCTGCAAGAAATCGCCGCCACGCTTGCTCGGGTCGAGGCCAATGCACGTTTAGCACAATTGTCAGAAGTGCGAGTCAGCGAGTTAGTTAAACAAAAGTTAGACTCGAGCCAGCGCCTTGATGAAGTGCGCCAAAGTACCATAGCGGCTAATGCACAAGTGACTGAAACCAAGGCGCGGCAAACGAGTCTTGAAATAGAATTAAGTAAAACACGCTTGTATGCGCCTTTTGCCGGCACGGTGATCACCCGCCAAGTAGACGTTGGTACGGTAGTTAACCCTGGGCTAGCGATTTATTTGCTGCAAAAACAGGGGAGTTTACAAGCCCGTATTGCCTTGCCTGCCGATGATGCAAAAAATTACAAAGTGGGTCAGGCCGTGACGCTGCGTGTTGCCGCCACAGATTATGCAGCCAAAGTGAAGTCTATTGCACCGCTACGCACCAGTGCCACACGGTCAGTGGATATGCTTTTTAGTTTTGACGATGAAAATGCACCTGTATTGGCCGGTGATTTGGTGTCGTTAGCCCAAGAGCAAACAATTAATACGCAAGGTTCATGGGTACCACGTTCTGCCTTAGTGAGTGGGGTGCGTGGTTTGTGGAGCGTATTTGTTGTGGAAAAAACCGCAGATAAAACCTCGTTAGTAGCTAAATTGGTGGAACTAAATTATGCCGATGAGCAGCGAGCCTTTGTTAATGGCGCACTACAAGCCGGGGATTATATTGTCGCCAGAGGCGTACACAAGCTGGTGCCGGGGCAGGAAGTGAATACCCAAATACTAGACAGTGAGCAACAACAAGCTGTGCTGGAGAAACGGCAATGAACAAACCTAGCGTCCAAACTGATACCGCGCCATGGTATGCCCTGTTTTTCCGCAACGGGCACTTATTGGGATTAAGCATCGTAGTATTGCTGGTGGCGGGTATGTCAGCAGTGATGAACTTACCTCGCTTAGAAGACCCGCGCATTGATACGCGCAATGCTTTAGTCATTACCCCCTATCCAGGGGCCTCAGCGGAGCGAGTTGAAGCTTTGGTAACCGACGTAATTGAAGACGAATTACGTCAACTGTATGAAATTAAAGAAATACGTTCTACCTCACGTTCAGGCATTTCGGTGACCATCGTTGAATTACAGGCCTGGGTAGACAACAGCTCAAATGAACAAATATTCTCTAAGATCCGCGACGGCTTAAGCAACGCTCGTACACATTTCCCAAGTGGGGTAGGCGCGCCCTTTTTAGACGAACATCGCGGCGCCACGGCTTACACCTTGCTGCTAGCCTTAAAACCTGCTGAAGGCTCACATACCCCGATGTCAGTGGTGAGTCGCATGGCCGACGAGCTAGCCGACCGGATCCGCAATGTGCCAGGCACCGAACTTGTGCGGATTTATGGTGAGCTCGAAGAAGAAATCAATGTCACCCTTGACCCTCAAGAACTCAATGCAGCTGGCTTGAGTGTGAGTGATGCAAGTCGCCTGATCAGCAGTGCGGATCCGAAAGTGCCGGCTGGCGTGCTACGCAATCAAGATACGGTATTACGTCTGCAAGTGGCCGACGAATTAGATAGCTTAGAGACAATTCGCCAACTTCCATTGCAAGTGACTCAGGCTGGCAACTTCCTACGTTTAGACGATGTGGCAACGGTGACCCGTGGTTGGCGCACGCCGGTTAATGATGTGGCGCTGGTGAATGGCGAGCAGGTAGTGTTTGTGGCTGCCCGCATGCAAACCACCGTGAGAGTAGACAAGTGGACAGCCAATGCTAACAGCGTATTGGCGGAATTTAATCAGCAATTTTCGGCAACGGTGGCGGCCGACAGTGTGTTTGAACAAAATATTTATACGGATGCCCGTTTATCTGGATTGATGCAGAACTTGCTTTTAGGTTGTTTGGTGGTGATGGCGGTTGTGTTGTTATTTATGGGCGCTCGTGCCTCGTGGATTGTCGGTTTATCATTACCCTTGAGCGCGGGTTTTGTGGTCTTTTCATTAAGTTTTTACGATGAGCAAATCCATCAAATGTCGATTTTTGGCATCATCATCGCCATCGGTTTGTTAATCGATAATGCCATAGTTATCACGGATGAAATTCGAGCTCGTTTGATGGAGGCCAATACCTCGAGACTCGACGCACTGGTCAGCAGTATTCGCCATTTATTCGTGCCTTTAGTGGCCTCAACCCTCACCACCGTGTTGGGTTTTATGCCGATATTCTTGCTACCCGGTAATATCGGTGATTTTATCAGTTCAATTGCCATTTCAGTGGTCATGGCGCTATTGGGATCGTTGCTGATTTCTTTAACGGTGATCGCCGCTTTAGCTGCGCGTTATTTACCTCGCACCCCCATCACCCAAGATTCAAAATGGTATCAACAGGGTTTGCAATTGCCAGCGGTGAGTGCGCGTTTTAAAACCATGTTAATCCGCGGTGTGAAACGCCCTCTTTGGGGTGTGGCTGCCACAACGGTATTTGCCTTACTGGGTTTTGTGTTAGCAGGGCAACTCGGCAATGTGTTTTTCCCCAGTGCCGATCGTGATCAGTTCGATGTGCAACTTTGGCTGCCACAAGACACCTCCATCGAACAAACAACACGAGTGAGTTTGGCTGCCAATGACTACATCAGCAGTTTAGATGGTGTGACGCAGGTGACGTGGTTAGTGGGTGGTTCAGCACCTTCGGTTTATTACAACCAAGTGATGAACAAAGATAATTCGCCTTATTATGCCAATGCGGTGGTGACGGCTGACACTGTGCAGCGTGCGGCACAACTCATTGGTCAACTGCAAACATCCTTAGATGAGCGTTTTCCCAACGCGCGCTTTGTGGTTAAAGCCTTTGGTCAGGGACCACCGGTGAGTGCGCCAGTAGGATTTAAAATCTATGGTCCGGATATTGATGTGCTAAATCGCTTGGGCGAAGAAGTACGATTGGCGATGTCGCAGGTGCCTGGGATAAGCCAGAGTCTCGCCTCAATCACGTTAGGGGATGCAGAACTTGTGCTGGATACCAAACGTGATAATAGCCAAATCAGTGGCTTATCACTGGTAGAGATTGCCCAACAATTGCAGTATTCCCTCGATGGCAAAGTGGGTGGCTCATTATTGGAGGGCACAGAAGAGGTGCCAATCCGTATTAGGGTGGCAGAGGCGCAGCGCGATAATTTAGCGGCCATCGAGACCTTGCCTTTGTTGTCTTCACGCAATCAACGCAATGGTGAATGGCTGTCTGTCGCGGCCCTAGGTGATTTCTCATTACAGCCAAGTACCGCCAGCATCACGCGGCAAAATGGCGTACGTGTTAACAACGTAGAAGCATTTTTGTTTCCGGGGGCTACGGCCTTGGATGTGAGCAAGCAAGTACAGCAAAAACTCAACGATATGGGTTTTACCCTGCCTAAGGGTTACCAATTTGGTATGGCGGGTGACGCCGACAAACAACAGGAAGCCCTAGGCCAATTGGCCACCTACGCACCGGTATTATTGGTGTTGATGATCACCACCTTAATCTTGTCGTTTAGCAGTGTGCCGTTGGCTATGGTGATCACCGTGGTTGCCATATTGTCAGTGGGTATGGGCATGTTCAGTTTGTGGTTATCTAGCTTGCCGATTGGATTCAATCCCTTACTGGGTTGTGCAGGATTAATTGGCGTAGCCATCAACGGTTCTATCGTTGTCATCGCTGCCATCAATGCCAACCCCAAAGCGAAAAGTGGCGATGTCAGTGAAATTGTTGCCGAAGTCATGGGGTGTAGTCGGCATATACTGTCGACCACGGTCACGACGGTTGGCGGCTTTATTCCATTATTATTGTTCAGTGAGGGTTCGTTCTGGCCACCATTGGCGGTGGTACTGGCCGGTGGCGTGGGATTTTCGGTGTTACTGTCATTGGTCTTTACCCCTCTCGTCATGGGCTGGTTATATCGTGCAAAAAAGGTGCATAATGGCCAGCAATTGTATTTACAGGAACAGTAGTCTGTGTCAGCTCCCAGCAAAAAATCCACAAAGTCTTGGTGGAAAACCGACTGCAAATACTGCCAACAACTGCGGCTGATGGTGGTATGGGGGATTTTAATGTATGTGGTTTTTGTATTTTTCTGGCTGTAATACGATGCAAGATTGTATTGAAATTAGGCGAGCAACCAAAAGTAATGTGTTAACAACGGCCCTGTTTGGCCTGCTGAGTTTGTTTGTCGCCTCGCAGATCCTTGTCTGGCTCCCCAAAACGTGGGCATTGTTGGGTATTCTGTTGGTTAGTTTGTCATTGGTCGCCTTACTGGTGGCGTATTATAAATACCGAGAGCCTACGCATAGTTTTTTGTTATCACGGCAAACCATTCAATACCAACATAAACACGGCCAATGGAAAATTGATTGGCACAACGTGCAGCGCATTGATGTACCGCGCATTAGCCAAGGACTGAGCCAGCAAGATTTGTCTATGGTCGGCATTAAACTTAGATCTTATGGGCCTTTCTTAAGTTCCATCTCACCGCGACTAATGACCAATATTTTGATGGAACAGCGTCCACTGTTGCTCTATGACTTTGGCATCGCTGATGCTCAATGTGCGACAGGAAAATGTTACAGCGATGATTTGCTGGAGGATGATCGTTTTAAAGACAGTGACGGCACCGTCTATAAAGGTATTCAGGCGATGTTAGCCAATCGCATGCACAAGTTAAGACAACGTTTGGGTTATGATGTGTTTGTGGCCAGTTCTGAGTTGGACCGCTCAGAGCACGCTTTTGTTGCTTTACTCAAACAATGTCAACAACAATTGGTCATGGAGTCTCGTTAGTGGCAGTAAGCAATTGAGCCAACATTGGGCGTTGAAGGTTTACAGCACGTCTGAATATCGGTGTTTGTCTTGATTGGCTAAAAAGCCCGCCACTGCTTGGCTGAACTGCGGCATTAATTCGTTTAATAAGTTGATCTGTTTGCGTTTAAGCGCACTTTCCATGTCCTCACACAGCCTTAATAAACGCGGCGCACCTGTATAACAGCAGGCACCATGCAGTTGATGAACAAGGCTTTGCAATTCTTCATACAGTTCGGCCTGAAATCTATCACCGATATCGGCTGCAATAGTTGGTAACTGGCGAATAAATTCAGTGAGCAATTCTCGTGTGGCGACTTCGTTATGATTGCTGCGTTTGAGGGCAATTTCCCAACTAAAATCGAGGTCGGGTGCCGGCGTCTCTTCAACGTGTTCACACCAGCGGCTAATCAGGTCAATCAGATCAGACAAATCTATCGGTTTAGGTAAGTAATCATCCATACCTGAGGCCAATAGGCGGTCTTGTTCTTCCTTAAACGCATGGGCGGTGACGGCAATGATAGGGGTGCCGAAGTTAAGGGGTGTCTGCCGAATTAAGCGTGTTGCTTCTAAGCCATCCATATGTGGCATTTGCACATCCATCAGAATCAAATCAAATTCGTGCTGTTGACATTGCGCCACGGCGTCTTTGCCACTGTAGGCCAAGGTTAATTGCAATTTGCTCGGCTTAAACCATGTAGTGAGTAAACGTAAATTCATTTCCATGTCGTCTACGGCAAGGACTTTGGCATTGGGCAGCTGTGCGAGACGTTGCTGGATAAGGTCGAGGGGGCTTTCTAATTCTGTGTGGAACAAACGATTAAGTTTGCCCAAGGTCAGTGGCAGGCGGAGTTTATGATTAAAATAGTGGGCAAGATCAGAGCGCGACGATAAAGAGTCGGTAGCCGAATATAGAATGATGGATTGTTGACAATCAAACTGTCTTACCGCCTCCAGTATAGTGGGTAATTCCCTCTCTTTGGAGCCAGGTACACATACAAATAACAGATCATAGTGTTCGTTTAAGCAACGCAAAAAATCCAGCGATTCAACCCCCGTGACATCAGCACCGAGATATTTAAGCAGTTTAACCGCACTTTGTCGTGACTGCGGCATGGGGTCAAAATACACAATGCGTTTGTATTGCCATTCTTTGTCTCGTTTTAGCGCAAGTTTGGCGTTTAACAAGTTACACCGTATGCTCACACTAAAGGTGCTACCTTGGCCCGGAGAGCTTTGCAAGGTTAGTTCACCGCGCATCAGTTTGATTAATTCTTGGCAGATCACCAAACCTAGGCCAGTACCTTGATATGAGCGGCTTAAGGCCTCTTCAACCTGAGAAAATGCGGTAAACAGTTTACGTCTATCTTCGCGACTAATACCAATTCCGGTGTCGTCAATTTTCAAACGCAATTCGTACATGCCATGTTCCAAAAAACTCCCTTTAATGGACAAACCGATATAGCCATGATCGGTAAATTTTAAGGCGTTGCCCAACAAGTTATTGAGAATTTGTTTGATGCGATAACTGTCACCAATCAGTTTTTCTGGTAAAGGTGACAAGTCGTAAACAAATTCTAAACCTTTTGAATGGGCTGACTTAGCCACCACACTGATGAGATCTTCGATAACCTGAGTGGGGGAAAAGGGGTGGTTGTTAATGCGTAATTTACCGGCTTCGATTTTAGAAAAATCCAGCACGTCATTGACGATGGTCAGCAAATTGTCCGCCGCGGCACCAATAATATGCACCTGCTCTTGTTTTTCTCTGGGCAAATTAGCCGAATACAATTCTTTGCTAAAACCGAGTATGGCATTTAAGGGAGTGCGAATTTCATGGCTCATGTTGGCCAAAAACTGTGATTTAACGTTACTGGCGTTTACCGCTTCTTTGCGAGCTATGTCGAGCCGCACGTTTTGTTCTTCCACTAATTCAATATTGTTGCGCAGATCATTGGTTGCCTGATCTATTTCCAGTTCTAGCTGCTGTCGGCTTTTATCCATCAATGCTAATGAAAACAAACCTGCTTCTAAAAATCCCCCCATTTGAAAACAATAAGAGGTGAAAAAATTAGACGGAAAAATACCGGCTAAACTCAGCATGCCAATTAGGGCGCAGGTGGCCAAAATGCTCCAAGCAAAAATAAAGTAACGCGCCGAGTAAAAATGATTACCGTAGCTTTCGAACCCAGCCACCGTGTACGAGGTGATCGCGATGAGACTGACCGCATACACGAGGTTGCCCTGCCAGAAGGGTGTAAATAAATTAACCAAGGAGCACAAACCCAGTACAGCTAGGGTAATAATCGACATTCCCACTGCAATTTTAGAGCGTGGTGCTGTATTGGCTATATCCAAAAACACATAGGTAAACACACCAGAAAAGATGCCAATGATCACAAAAATCAAATCGGTATGTTGATTGATCCACATAGACGTAGCTGCAGACATAATCAGCTGGGAATGGCCGCTCCAAACAAATTGCCACAAGATAACCGCCAGAATATAACCCACATACGCAATGACACTGGGCTCGCGCATACCGAGATATATAATCAAGTTGTATAGCGCGAGGATCAGTAATCCCCCGTAAAATAATCCCCAGATAAGGGTATCAAAGAAGTTGGTGCGCTCATGATAGCTGTGGGTTTGGATGTCCACGGGTGCAACTAAGCTAGAATGACTGCTCTGAATGCGGATCAACAAATCCACGGTTTGGGCATACGGTAAAACAAACTTTACCGTGGGCAGGCGATATTCTTGGCTAAAGCGACTTTTACCTTGTAAAGATTGTGCAATGATTTCATCGTCTAACAGCACATAAAAATCAGCATGATCCAGTTGACTGAAGGCAATATCAACTACCCATTTTTCGTTTTCAGTGACATTACTCAAGGTTGTGTATAACCACACACCTTGCTCAGTGAATCCATAATTCGGATTTTCACCCTTTTGCCAAACAAACTGATCGAGCAGCCCTTGGGCTTCTTGCACACTGAGTTGTCGGTCTGGTTCCACCAACATTTTCAATTGCGGGGAGAGGCGGGCGATACCATCTGTTTCGATCAATTGCACCGTGCTCTGTGCATACAAAAAACTGGGCAGACATAGACATAAACACAGCAAGGTACGAAGTACGAGAGACATGGCCTGCTAACTTGGGGAAGTGAATAACTTATTAAACCATTGCCACCTTGCTAAAGGCAATCTCTGTGATGCTGGCACGAGGTAAAACCGCAAAACTGACGACACTATCGATCACACGACTTGAATGCACTTGTGTTCAGGCACAGCCAGTGTAAAACTAAGTTTAATTTATGATTTTCCTGCATAACAATAAGAACAGCGAAACCACAGCACTATGAGTCAAGACACTATTATCAATAAAGATGGCATTGAGCAGTTAACAATGCGTCGCTTCACTGAACAATCTTATTTGAACTACTCCATGTACGTCATCATGGATCGTGCTTTACCGCATATTGGTGATGGCCTCAAACCAGTGCAACGCCGCATTGTGTACGCCATGTCTGAATTAGGTCTTAACAATGCCGCCAAATATAAAAAATCAGCGCGCACAGTAGGGGACGTACTCGGTAAATTTCATCCCCATGGTGACTCTGCTTGTTATGAGGCCATGGTGCTGATGGCGCAACCGTTTTCTTATCGCTACCCGCTGGTGGATGGCCAAGGAAACTGGGGAGCGCCAGATGATCCCAAATCGTTTGCCGCTATGCGTTATACCGAATCACGGTTGTCGAAGTTTGCCGAAGTATTGTTAACGGAATTAGGTCAAGGTACGGTGGATTGGCAGCCAAACTTTGACGGTACTTTAGATGAGCCAAAGGTACTACCAGCCCGCTTGCCGCATATATTGTTAAACGGTATTACCGGCATAGCGGTTGGTATGGCCACCGATATTCCGCCGCACAATGTGCGTGAAATTGCCAACGCCTGCGCGCATTTATTAGATAACAGCAAAGCACAGTTGCATGAATTATTAGCCTATGTTCAAGGCCCTGATTACCCAACTGAGGCGGAAATTATCACGCCCAAAGAGGATATCGCCAAAATCTACGAAACTGGTCGTGGCTCAATTAAAATGCGCGCGGTTTATCACGAAGACAATGGAGACATTATTATCACCGCCTTGCCACATCAGGCCTCAGGTGGAAAAATTTTAGAACAAATTGCCGCACAAATGCAGGCCAAAAAACTGCCAATGGTGAGTGATTTACGTGATGAATCAGATCATGAAAACCCCACTCGTTTGTTGATCACACCTCGCTCTAATCGTGTGGATATCGAGCAGTTGATGCAGCATTTGTTTGCCACCACCGATTTAGAAAAAAGCTACCGAGTCAACATCAATATGATTGGCTTGGATGGGCGCCCACAAGTAAAAAATCTTCAGCAAATTCTCAGTGAATGGCTGGTCTTTAGAAAAGACACGGTGGTGCGACGTTTGCAGTATCGTTTAGATAAAGTTCTTGCCAGACTGCATATTCTTGAAGGTTTAATGATTGCCTTTCTGAATATTGACGAAGTGATCCGCATTATTCGCTATGAAGAACATCCCAAACAAGAATTGATGGCACGTTTTGCCCTGTCGGATATTCAGGCTGAAGCGATTCTCGATCTAAAGCTACGCCACTTGGCGAAATTAGAAGAGATGAAAATTCGCGGTGAACAAGATGAATTAGCCGCCGAGCGAGACCAATTGCAATTGCTATTAAGTTCAGACCAACGTCTTAAAACCCTGATTAAAAAAGAAATTCTGGCTGCTGCCGAGCTATATGGTGACGATCGTCGTTCGCCTATTGTGCAACGTGGAGAAGCCAAAGCTCTGTCTGAAAAAGAGTTAGTACCTTCAGAAGCGGTAACCGTCATCTTGTCAGAAAAAGGCTGGGCACGCTGTGCTAAGGGACATGACATTGATGTCAATGGCTTGAGTTATAAAGCGGGGGACAGCTACCTTGCCAGCGCAAAAGGTCGCAGTAACCAACAAGCCGTGTTTATGGATTCCTCTGGTCGCGTATTTTCGTGTGATGCACATAGTTTGGCCTCAGCACGTAGCCAAGGTGAACCACTCACCGGGCGTTTTAATATTGTCGGTGGCGAAACCGTTGAACACGTGGTTATGGGTAAAGACGAACAACAATATTTAATGGCTAGTGATGCGGGTTACGGATTTGTTGGCCAGTTTGCCGATATGTTGAGTAAAAACAAAGCGGGGAAGGCCTATTTATCTTTGCCAACCGCGGCCAAAGTCATTGCCCCACAGGCGCTGCGTAATCTTGAGAGTGACTGGTGTTTAGCCATCTCCAGTGAAGGCCGCATGTTAATGTTTCCACTGCGTGATTTGCCCGTTTTAGGTAAAGGCAAGGGCAATAAACTCATCAGTATTCCTTCAGCTAAAGCGGCATCGCGGGAAGAATACGTGAAAGTTCTAGCCGTGGTGCCTGAGGGCGCAAGTGTCAAGATCCTTTCGGGTAAACGAGGCATGACCTTGAGTGCTGAGGATCTCAGTCATTATCAGGGCGAGAGAGGGCGTAGAGGCAATAAATTACCGCGCGGCTTGCAACGAGTCGACGGCGTTGAAGTTGAATTACAGAACGGTAGCCGTCCAGCAGATGACCTAGGCATGGTCACCGCTGAAACAGAATAGGCGGGGAAATAAAGGGTGCATTGGACAGCGGGGCGAGGAAAATTAGGGGTATTTAAGCCCTTGTTAGGTCAGTGGCGGTGTGCCATGGATTCACCGCGAGGCCCCGTGGTCTGCCTGCGCCATTTTTCACACACTCTTGGTGGTAAGTATATTCAATTACAAGCTGAATGGCAGTTTAGCGATGCTCAATATCAGGAGTTGGCACTCTTTGCCAATTTGCCGACTAAGCAACTGGGTTTCTGGTCTTTCACCTCTGATGGAAAACAATCACAAGGACAACTCACCGAGGTCAAGGATATTGCTGCAGATGCCTTTGGATTTGTTGCCGAGATGCCAGCAGGCTTAGCGCGTCAAGCCTATTGGCCAGCTGATGACGATGGTTTCTACTGGGCAGTGGAAGCGAAAAACAAAAACGGCTGGAAGCGCTTTGTTGAACATCACTATCATCGGGTATAGGAAACAGAAATGACTATTCTTAAACGTTTTTTAGGTGCACTTCTGGTCAGTTCTTGTTTGCTTGCCTGTGGTGATGATAGTCCACCCGCCAATCCACGTTTAGTTGTGGTGGAACAAGGCATGCTGAACGGGCAATGGATCGAGCGTACGAAAGTCATTGCGTTTAAAGGGATCCCCTACGCCATGGCACCCATTGGCGAGTTGAGATGGAAACGACCGCAAGCCCCAGAAACTTGGCAAGGTGTGCGCCATGCCGATGTGTTCTCACATAAATGTATGCAAGAACCATTATTTAGCGACATGCAATTCCGTGATTCTGGCATGAGTGAAGATTGTTTGTTCTTAAATATTTGGAAACCTGAAACGCCACAAAATTCTGACGCAGCGGAACTGCCAGTGTTGGTGTATTTTTATGGGGGAGGCTTTGTCGCAGGTGATGGATCTGAAGCAAGATACGACGGCACCAGTATGGCAGAAAAAGGCATTATCACGGTAACGGTCAATTATCGCTTAGGTGTATTTGGTTTTGCCGCTCATCCCCTTCTCAGCGCAGAAGCGGAGTCAAAGACGTCTGGAAACTACGGCCTATACGATCAACAAGCTGCATTAAAATGGCTGCAGAGCAACATTGCGGCTTTTGGTGGTGATCCACACAATATTACCATGGCCGGAGAGTCTGCTGGGGCGATTTCTGTCACAGCTCACATGCTGGCAGAAGACTCCATTGGGCTTTTTCAAAAAGCGATAGTAGAAAGTGGCTCGATGTTATTAAACGATATTCCATCATTGCAGGAATTAGAGGCCTGGGGTGAGCGTATGTTCCAGCGTTATGATGCAGGCGGCAGCATGACTTTACAAGACTTGCGTGCCGTAGCCGCGGATCAGTTTTTGGCAGATTTTGCTGGCAATACTTTTCCTCTCCTTGGCCCGAATATCGATGGTGACTTTTTTGCACAAGAACCGCTCGAGTTACTGAAGCAAGGTAAGGTTGCCAAGGTGCCATTGTTGGCAGGCGTTAACTCTCAGGAAGAAAAGTACCAACAGATTTTAGGTGAGGCCCCACCAAGCGTAGACAGCTTCACCAATGCAATCGCCCAACTATATCCTGAACAGGCAGAGTTGGTGATGGCAGCCTATCCTGGCGTATCAACCGAGGAGATATTAAACGCTGCCCAAGACCTAGCTAGTGATCGCTTTATCTCAGCGTCGACTTGGTATTTTGTTGATGGTGTGGCATCCACTGATAATCATCATGTTTATTATTATGTTTATGACCACATTCGCCCTGCCATTCGCGAAACATTTAAGCCAGAAAGTCAAACAGATGATGAGGTAGCAAGTGAAGATCGTGGTGCAGTGCATTCCGCAGAGATTGAATACTTCATGGGTAATCTGCGTGAGAACAATATTTATAAATGGACCAAAGTTGACTTTGATGTGGCTAAATTAACCCAGGAATATGTGGTGAATTTTATCATGTCGGGGAGTCCAAATTCGGGGAGTCCAAATTCGGGGAATCCAAATTCGGCATCAGTTAAAAAGAAAACTGATAGCTTGGTTACATGGCCGGCTTTTAAAGATGGTCACTTACGTTTATCAAAAGAACCAACAATCCAAAGTAATGATCAATTACGCAAACGCTACTCAGCAATGGCGGGGCTGTTCCTTGAATAGGTCAGGTTCAGCCCACTTAAGCCCTTATTTCGGTTCAATCTCACTGACATAACGTTTAACCGAAAGCAGAGAACCACTCAGACCCAAGATAACCGACAGAGATAACATCAACAGTAAGGTACTCGCATCGATGCCTGTGAGGTTGAAATTTTTCTGATATAAAGCACTCACAGCAGCCACACTGCTACTCATCCACCACAGCAATAACACCACGGCAAACCAAGCCAACAATCCGCCTAGTAACCCGTACCAAAAGCCGGTATATAAAAACGGACGTTGAATGAATGAATCTGTCGCCCCTACTAATTTCATCACTAATATTTCATCTTTTTTATTAAGAATATTTAGTCTAATTGTATTGCCAATAATTAAAACCACAGCGAGGAACAATAACAAGGCGATAACGCTAACGAGTTCCTGTGCCACACTGATAATGGCATGTAGACGTTCCAACCATTCGATGTCTAATTTGCCTATTTCTACTTCACGCTCTTTACGTAATTTTTCTAACAACAATCTCGCCGCAGTTGGCCCAGCATGGCGTTCTGTAGGGGTAACCAATACTACATTTGGCAAAGGGTTAGTGCTGAGGTATGCAAGGGCATCACCAAAACCAGACAATTGCTTAAATTCCTCTAAGGCCTGGTCGGCTGGGATGAAATGGATCTTGTCGATTTCGGGCCACAATTGAATACGTTTTAATAATTGATTGATATCGCCCTGACTGCTATTGGGGGCCAAAAATAAGGATATTTCCGAAGCTTGTTGCCAACCAGAACTGATATTCTCGGCATTCTTAACCAATACGTACAAGGTACTGGGAAGGGTAATGCTGAGGCCAAGCACGCCAATCGTCATCATGGAAGAAATCCGTGAGCGCCACAATTCACCAAGGCTGCCCAAGGCTTGACGCACATGGCTGACAAAAAACATGACGATGCGCTGGCCTGTGCCGATATGAGATATTTGTGCACCTTGCAGGCGGCCTTTGAATAAAATACTCATAAAAATAGCACCTTGCTGTGTGAGCTAAATTCAAACATAGGTATCTTGGCCTTGAAAATCATCGGCTAAACCATCGGTAATCATCTGCCCGTTTTTTAAGGTCAGGGTGCGATATTTCATGCGTGCAATCAAACCCAAATCGTGAGTGGCGATAAAAACGGATACACCAGCTTGATTAAAATTTTCAAAAAGCTGAATGATTTCAAGGGATAATTTTGGATCTAAGTTACCCGTTGGTTCATCGGCTAATAATAAAGGCGGTTTGTTCACTATCGCCCGAGCGATGCCAACACGTTGTTGTTCGCCACCCGACAGGGTAATGGGAATATTTCTGATTTTATCGCGCAAGCCAACCATTTCTAAGGCCGAATGCACGCGTTTAGTGGTTTCTTTGTGGGAATAACCCTCAATCACCAATGGCAGAGCAACATTGTCGTATACGGTTTTGTCCATCAGCAGCTGATGACTTTGGAAAATCATGCCAATGTCACGGCGAATGTAGGCAATATCTTTGCGGCCTATTACGTTTAAGTCGTGACCATTGATGAGAACACGACCCACGGTTGGTCGCTCCATGATACTGATCAACTTGAGGATAGTGCTTTTTCCAGCGCCTGAATGCCCTGTCAAAAAAGCCATTTCACCGGGTTCAATTTGAAAATCAACTTTACGCAGCGCTTGTTGGCCACCTGCATAAGTTTTACTGACCTGCTCAAATTTAATCATGGGTTTTGTTGTTGTCTTGTTTGCGTGTACTCGAGGTTTCTGAGAATAAAGCGTCTACAAAGTCACGTCCATTAAAAGGACGCAAGTCATCAATGCCCTCACCAATACCAATGTAGCGAATCGGAATTGAAAACTGATCAGCAAGAGCAAAAATCACCCCACCTTTAGCCGTACCATCAAGTTTACTCAAACACAGCCCAGTTAAACCAACAGCCTGATTGAATAAATTAGCTTGGCTAATGGCATTCTGACCCGTTCCTGCATCCAAAGTCAGCATAATTTCATGGGGCGCATCAGGATCGATCTTTTTCATCACCCTTACCACTTTTTTAAGCTCTTCCATAAGATGGTCTTTGTTTTGCAGTCTGCCTGCTGTGTCGGCAATTAATACATCAACATTTTTGGATTTGGCTGATTGAAAAGCGTCAAATATCACCGACGCACTGTCTGAGCCAGTCTGCTGAGCGACTACAGGAATGTTGTTACGTTGGCCCCATACCTGTAACTGCTCCACGGCAGCTGCTCTAAACGTGTCGCCTGCTGCCAGCATAACTTTTTTGCCTTCAGCCTGGAATTTTTTCGCCATTTTGCCAATGGTTGTGGTTTTTCCTACGCCGTTAACTCCCACCATTAAAATTACAAAAGGGCGCTTATTGTGGTCAATTTGCAGTGGTTTATCTACCTGAGTGAGTATGTCCACCAACTGATTTTTAAGAATTTGCAGCAGGGAACTTGGGTCTTTCAACTGCTTGCGATCGGCGCTCTCGGTCAAACCTTTTACTATTTTGGCTGTGGTGCCCATGCCCACATCGGCAACCAATAACTGGGTTTCTAACTCTTCATATAAGTCACTATCTATATGCTTGCCACGAAATAATCCAACGATGCCTTGACCAATATTTTCAGTGGTTCGGGACAAACCTCGTTTCAAACGTGAAAAGAAATTTTGTTCTGTCTCTGCTTGCTCACGCTCTCTTGTGTCGAATTCTTGCGACCCCTGTTTTACGAGCGGTTTGGTAAGCTGTACCGGCTTAGTTTCTTCAAGACTATCTAGTTTTTTATCTATTGAAGCCCGCTCTGTATGTTTTTCAGGAGGTAATTGCTTGGAAGTCTGTGCCGGGGCTATCTGGGGCTGAGATACTAAGGTTTGGGTGTTCTGCAAAGGGGCGACCTGCATAGGGGCGACCTGCATAGGGGCGACCTGCACAGGGGCGACCTGCACAGGGGCGACCTGCACAGGTAAATCTTGATCAGTTTCTACTTGACTAAGTTTGCCCTGTGAAGGCTCAACATGAGTAGGTTCTGTCTGTAATGGTTCAGGCTGTGTAGTGTCAGCCTGCTTATTTTTGTCTTTATTCAGCCAGTTAAAAAACTTTGACATATTTTTACTAAATCCTTGGGAAATCAGAGAGTCATGTGCGATAAACTAATGCTTAATTGGGGCAATAATAGCATTTCAAAGACATATGAAGCGAGGCGTAAAACCAACAAAGCCTACAAGTGGCTTAATTCGCATTATCAGCGGTAAATGGCGGGGCACTAAACTACCGGTTACTGATGTTAATGGCTTAAGACCAACCACGGACCGAAATAAAGAAACCCTATTCAATTGGCTCATGCCGTATATTACAGATGCCACTTGCTTGGATGTATTTGCTGGCAGTGGCGGGCTTGGATTTGAGGCTCTGTCGCGTTATGCCAAAAGTGTGCTGATGTTTGAGCTGGACAAAAAAGCCTATCAGCAGTTGCAACATAATTTGCAAAAACTACACGTGACTAGCGAGCAAGGTAACGTCATACAGGGTGATGCCCTCATCTACCTTGCCAGTCTAAGTGAACCGTTTGATATCGTATTTATCGATCCACCTTTTCATCAAAACCTCGTGCCCCGCACCATTGAGCGTTTGCATCAACACAAGCTTATCGCCCAGCACGGATTGATTTACATCGAATGTGAATTACCAAATGCTGGCTATGTGGTGCCACAGAGTTGGCATCTCCTCAAGCAGCTACAAACCAGCCAAGTATCAGCACGTCTTTACCAACATGCATAAGTAGAATTAAAACTATGTATTCTTTAACGAATTTTTTATTAATTAATTGATTTCTAACCCTATATTGCTTATTCCGGGCTCAAGTGCAAAGGCTTTCAAGGTCTTACAAGTGCTTGCATTGTGGGGTAGTTTTTTGATTAAGATTAATAATTCTTGTTGAGTTTCTATTTCAAACTGCATCAACGGATGGGCTTTGATTTCTGCATCGCTTATTTCACCGTTGGCCGTTGCCTCGATAAATGCCTCTACACCACCTTGTGAAAGTTTACTCACGACAACCGCGCCTTGTGCATCCTCTCCTTGTATCAGCAGAATGATTGCGGTCATCGACATTGCTACATCAATGGCAGGAAAAACACCAAAATGGTCAAAATCAGCGGCGTCAGGCACAGCTAATTCAACTTTTTCTAACTGTGCAGTGAAATTGATTTTTGCTTTAGGTGAGGCCAGCCAGTCCCAAATCGCATCCAAGCTATTGCGATACAAGCTTGGGTCAGCGAACTCAGTAATTTCACAAAATAACGTGTAGTTAGGCAACATCCTTTCGAGCAAGGTGGCGGCATAAGCGACCGCCTGCCAGCCTTGTAATTCACGCACTTCTTGAAACACGGATAATTTTTTTAACAAAGTACACCTTCAATAAACAATGTGTTAGCGCAACAAGTAATATTGGCCAACACCGTCAAGTAACATTTGGATGGATATCATCACTAATATCATGCCCATTAATCGTTCGATGGCAATCAGACCACGTTCCCCAAGAATTTTGTGTAATACACTGGAAAACATCAGGATTGTAGCAGAGATAAACCAAGCTAAGCCCAATGCAATGGTCCAGTCTAACATTCTATTATGATCTTGATTGGCCAATAAAATGAGTGCCGCAAGAATAGAGGGGCCGGCAACCATCGGGATGGCTAGAGGCACAATAAAAGGCTCTTCTCCTGGGGGTAAACCCGTTACACCACCTGGTTGCGGGAATATCATTCTTAGGGCGATTAAGAATAAAATAATACCCCCTGCAATACTTACGGTTTCTTGCTTGACACTTAAAAACGACAAAACGGCCTGACCGCTGTAGAGAAATATCAACATAATGATGAGTGAAAATAGTAACTCACGAGCCAATACAATCCGGTGGCGTTTGGGTTCGATGGTTTTTAGCACAGACATGAAGATCGGCAAATTGCCCAAGGGATCCATTATCAAAAATAAGGTGACGGCGGCGGACAAAGTATCCATTAACTATCCTTAACTCAATTGTTAACAGTCAATAGCGGGTAAACGGGCCGCAATGAGCGTAGGGGTATCGCTGACTAAGCAAGCCAAGCCACAGTTTATCGTAAGTTGTTACCTCCACCCAAACTTTCTCGAGAAATAGTCTTAATTTCAATAACTTGATGTTTTAATTGCCGGAATGTTGGGCTACTCTAGAATTTTACAGTGTCAACGAAAGCTAGCGGGCTAGCATAAATCGTTATTTACGCTTTAATTGAGCCATAAAAATAACAAAATTTATAAATGAAAGAGGAAAGTTGCATGAGTCTTATGACAGTTGCTGAAGTGGCCAAATTTTTAGGTGTACAGGATGTTAGGGTCGAGCGCTTGGAGCGTGAAAGCCTGTTAATCGCACAGGAAAAAGACGCGGAAGGAAAACCACTTTTTGATTCCGGTGATGTGGAAAAATATAAAATATTGGCAGAAAGATTAGGCGGTTTATAACACCGCCTCTTGTGGGCTTCCTTTCATGGCTGCCTAACCTGGGTTTTTTGGTCACTCAGGTCTAACTCTTAGCATCACTCATCAGCACTCGCGCTATTGTCCTTACGCCTTGAGCTGTTGCACCAGCGGGCAGAGTGCTGGATGCATGGCTCAGATAGGCCGCGGCTAAGTCCATGTGCACCCATCCTTGCCCCGATTGATGGACAAAGCGCGATAGAAAACCAGCCGCATTTGACGCGCCACCTGCCCCTCCTCCTTTTTGTGCGCGACTGTTGGCGGTATCAGCAAAATAAGAAGGACACTTGTCTCGATGCCAAGGTTCTAAGGGCAAACACCAAGCAGGCTCATGTTCAACTATTGAGCAGCTTAATATATGGGCTTGTAGTGGTTTGTCTAAGGCAAAAATTGCATTGTACTCATCACCCAGTGCGACATGAGCGGCGCCGGTTAAGGTAGCGGCGTCTATGATCAAAGGCGCCCCAGTAGCACTGGCTGCCAATAGCCCGTCAGCTAAAACTAAGCGTCCCTCGGCATCTGTATTAACAATCTCCACGGTGGTGCCATTTTTGTAGGTAATAATGTCACCCAACTTATAGGCATGGCCACTGACTAGGTTTTCAGCGCAACACAAAAAGACTTTTACCCGCGTGTTTAAGCCTCGCATAATGGCTAAACCCAGACCACCAACAACTGTTGCTGCGCCCCCCATATCACATTTCATGGTTAACATGCCTTCGCTGCTTTTTATACTGTAGCCGCCGCTATCAAAGGTAATGCCTTTACCAACGAGACAAGCTGATACCGCTTCAAGGGCATTGCCACTGGGATTAAAATCAATCACCGCCATAACAGGCGGTCGAGTGCTACCACGCCCGACTTGGTAAATGCCTTGCCAGCCCTCAGTTTTAAGCTGTTCGCCGATAATAATCTGACTTGACACCGCACTGGGCGCTAGCGCTTGCAGCCAGGCAATACATCGCTCAGCTAACAATTGGGGAGACAGATCTTCTGGTGTGGCATTGATGAGTTCTCGCGTAAAGTGATTCGCGATGAGGCGGTGTTGCAATTCATGGCGGTCAGCGTTTTCCAGCCAAAGCACTTCACAGTGTTTTTTGCTGGAATAAAAACTCAAAGCAAACTGCCATTGTTGCTCCAAAGTCCACGCTCCTTCGAGCTTTACTTTGCTTATGCCTAGCCCATCAATGACTCGCGCGGCTTTTTGAATTGGCATGAAGTCTTGTTTGGCTTGGCCAACATGGATGGTGGCCTGCTGACCATTTATACACAACGTGGTACCTTGCACATAATAGTCAGGCATGGCCTCGCTACTAAGGCTCACTGAAAAATGGGACATAAACTCTGCTTCCTCGATTAGATACTGAGAATAGCATCAAATAAAATGATAGGGATTACTACTTGAATTTTTACCCACCACTGCTGCCTGGCACATTAATCAAACGTTACAAGCGCTTTTTGGCTGACGTCGAATTAGCTGATGGTAAGCTGGTTACCGCACATTGTGCCAATACCGGGGCGATGACCGGCTGTGCTGAGCCTGGATCGGCCGTATGGTTACAGCTAAGTTCAAACTTAAAACGTAAATTGCCCTACAGCTGGCAAATAAGTTGCACTCAACAAGGACATTGGATCGGCATCAACACTCTCAATGCCAACACCCTAGTGGCTGAGGGGATTGCCACAAAGGCTATTATCGAATTGCAGGGATATGACAAGGTGCAACGCGAGGTTAAATTTGGCGATGACAACAGTCGTATCGATTTTTGCTTAACCGCTGCACACCGCCCCGACTGCTATGTTGAAGTGAAATCCGCGACTTTCCTCGACAACCACCAGGGTTATTTCCCCGATGCCAAAACCGTCCGTGGGCAGCGGCATGTTCGTGAGTTAGCTAACATTGCTCAACAAGGAAAAAGGGCGGTATTGTTGTTTTTAGTGCAGCATTCAGGGATCGACGCAGTACACATCGCCAAACATATTGATGAGGTCTACCACCATGCATTATTGCAAGGGATGGCAGCGGGAGTAGAAGTGCTCGCTTATTCGACAAAAATATCGCCAGAAAAAATCCTTATAAATCAGTCGATACCCACTATTGTGTAAATTTACAGTTGATTTTTTCTGGCGAGTCGCCATATTGCGCAGCTTAAATTTAGTTTTAGGCATGTATCGGCCGGATACGATGCAAAAATTGCCTGTGTAAGGGCTTTCTGATATACATAGCCGCCAGCACAAAACAGCTCGTGCTGCAGTTTAGGAGATTTGGCAAATGCCAACAGAAAAAACGGTAAAATCACTTGGTTTGCTCGCGCAAGCAGGCTTAACGCCTTACGTTGAGAAAGCTGGCGAAGAGTACATGAATGAAAAGCAAATGGAGCATTTTCGTTTGTTACTTAAAGCTTGGCGTGACCAGTTACGTCAGGAAGTGGATCGTACTGTGCACCACATGCAAGACGAAGCAGCGAATTTTCCTGACCCAGTTGATAGAGCGGCGCAAGAAGAAGAATTCAGTCTTGAATTACGCACCCGTGACCGTGAACGAAAGCTAATCAAAAAAATCGAAAAAACCTTAAAACGCATAGAAGAAGATGATTTTGGTTTTTGCGACTCGTGCGGGATTGAGATTGGTGTACGTCGCTTAGAAGCGCGTCCAACAGCTGACCTGTGTATTGATTGTAAAACCATGGCAGAGATTAAAGAGAAGCAATTACAAGGCTAGTTTGCTGCGTTAAGCCTACGGTTGCCAATCAAGGCAAATAAACAGTCGAGGAAGCACCGTGTCTTTTTGTAATACACGGTCTTCAGTTCCATTCTATGACAACACCTCAGCAGTCTCTTACTTCCATACCAAACCAGCCTTATATTGGGCGCTTTGCTCCATCTCCGTCAGGTGAACTTCATTTTGGCTCGCTAATTACAGCCCTTGGCAGTTACCTGCAAGCCAAAAAAAATAATGGTCAGTGGTTATTGCGCATTGAAGATATTGACCCACCGCGTGAAGTTGCAGGGGCGAGCCAAGGGATAATAGAAAGCCTCGAGCGGCATCAGCTGCTTTGGGATAACAAGATTGTCTATCAAAGCCAACGAAGCCATATGTATGAAGGGCGTTTGGCAGAATTGTTGCAACAGAATCTCACCTACAATTGCCACTGTACGCGGGCCGAGCTGGCCATGTTGGATTGCAAAATATGCTGTCCTTGTGCCGACCAAGGGAAAAGCCCAGAGGGTGCCGCAATACGCTTTAAGAATACTCAGGCTATCACTACATTTTATGATGCAGTGCAACAGCAAGTGGTGGCAGACAACAATGCAGTGGAAGCGCAGTTTTGCTTAAAACGTAAAGACGGTTTATATGCTTATCAATTAGCCGTAGTCAGTGATGATATCGATCAAGGTATTACTGAGGTAGTACGCGGTGCTGATTTGCTGCAAGCTACCTTTTACCAGCTCGCTTTGTATCGGGCATTTGCGGTGCCAGCGCCACGTTTTGTGCACTTGCCGCTTGTGATCAATGCAGAGGGAAAAAAGTTAAGTAAGCAGAATCACGCTCAGGTACTAGACCCAAACCGAGCCAATCACAATCTAGTTGATGCTATGAAATTCTTGGGCTTAAGCCCGCCGGCAAGTCTTTGTAAGGCTAAAGTTGAGACAATGCTTAATTGGGCAATAGAAAGCTGGGATCTTGCTCATGTGCCCAAGGTCATTGCCTGTCATGACAATAGAATTGCCGAGTTATAACGTATATGATTAGCGACGATTTTCTGAGATAAGCCAGTGTGGGAGTAGAAACTATTATTTCTCGTGTCATTGATAAAGTGAAGGGGGCCTTGCGTGGCAAATCGCCTGGTAAGACTGCAGCTGTTGCCGGTAAAATCGCCCCTATGACCGCCACGATTATCCCCCGTGCTGAACACAATGTTTCCCGTGACGATATCAGTGAAAATGCCTTAAAGGTGTTGTATCGCCTACACAATAGTGGGTATCAAGCATACTTAGTTGGTGGATGTGTGCGTGATTTAATTTTGGGTAAACATCCAAAAGACTTTGATGTCACTACTAATGCAACGCCCGAACAAATTAAGGGCTTGTTTCGCAATTGTCGTTTGATTGGCCGGCGTTTTCGCTTAGCGCACATCGTGTATGGCCGTGAAATTATTGAAGTTGCTACCTTCCGAGGTCATCACTTAGACAGTGATGACGATGGTGAGGTCCCGGCAAATGACAGTAAACACAGTGATCACGGTCAACTGTTACGAGACAACGTTTTTGGTTCGATTGAAGAAGATGCGCAACGCCGCGATTTCACCATCAATGCCATGTATTACAACATTGCCGATTATTCCATCAGTGATTTCGCTGGGGGTATGCAAGCCATTAAAGCCAGAGAAATAGCCTTAATTGGTGACCCTGAAACACGTTACCGAGAAGATCCAGTTCGCATGCTTCGCGCGGTGCGTTTTGCTGTAAAACTGAATATGCGCATCAGTGATGCCAGCGCCAAACCCATTTATCAATTAGCCCCACTGCTAAACAATATTCCGGCGGCACGTTTATTTGAGGAAGTATTGAAGTTGCTGTTGGCGGGGCAAGGTTTAGAGACCTTCCGTTTACTCCATCATTATCATCTGTTCGAGCCCTTGTTCTCGCAACTCGCCCCGTTGTTGGGCGACAGCCAAAGCAAAGAAATGCGTTTGGTTGAACAAGTGCTGACAAATACTGACAATCGAATTAACACTGGTCAACGTGTTACTCCGGCTTTTATCTTTGCTGCATTTTTATGGTATCCCTTGGAAGAGCGCTGCCAACAGTTAATGGTGGAAGGTGGACTTAATCATTTTGATGCGTTTAATCTGGCCATGAATGATGTGATTCACCAGCAAATTCAACGCATTATGATCCCCAAACGTTTTAGTTTACCGATCCGTGAAATTTGGCAGTTGCAACATCGCCTAGCCAAGCGTTTTGGGCGGCGAGCATATCAGATGTTAGAAAATCCCAAATTTCGAGCTGCTTACGACTTTTTACTGTTAAGGGGCGAAGTGGAGGGTGGAGCCTTATTGGAATTGGCCGAATGGTGGACTGACTTTCAAGCTGCAGACGAAGAAGCACGTAAAAACATGTTAATCGAACTGCGTAATGCTGAAGGAGGAGGCGCTAGCAAACCAAAACCGCGTCGCTATCGTGGAAAAGCTAAGAAAAACCCATGATTGATGTGTATCTTGGACTAGGCAGTAACCAAGCAGAGCCTCTTATTCAACTCCAGCAAGCCATCAAAGCGCTGAGCCTGTTGCCACAAACACAATGTGTGGTGTGCTCAAGTTTTTATCAAAGTCTACCAATGGGCCCGAAAGACCAAGCAGATTACGTGAATGCGGTGCTAAAAATACGCACCGAGCTTAGCGCTTTGTCGTTGTTGCAGGCCACGCAAGGTATTGAACAGCAGCAAGGGCGTGTGCGCAAAACACAGCGCTGGGGACCAAGAACACTAGATATTGATATCTTGTTATATGGCAATGAGCAGATAGTGAGCCAGGAATTGGTTGTGCCGCACTATGGTATGCGTGAGCGCGAGTTTGTTTTGTATCCATTAGCCGAAATTGACCAAGCGCTTAGCCTACCAAGTGGCGAAACTTTGCATGAATTAATGGCTCAATGCCCCATCAACCAGTTAAAGGTTGTTGCTCCGGCCCTACTTTTCTAGAAATTCCTGAAAAAAATCCTATAGTTGAACGCGTTTTCATCTTAAACATTAACGTGTCGGTACAGAAGCGGAGGCTTGTATGAAAAAAGTGAACACCTCGAGTTTGTTAAAGATGAAACAAGACAAACAGAAAATTGCGGCATTGACCGCCTATGATGCGAGTTTTGCTAAATTATTTGATGAACAAGGCGTCGACGTTTTATTGATTGGTGATTCATTGGGTATGGTATTGCAAGGGGCAGAT
This sequence comes from Paraglaciecola sp., assembly GCA_009993955.1. Taxonomy (GTDB): domain Bacteria; phylum Pseudomonadota; class Gammaproteobacteria; order Enterobacterales; family Alteromonadaceae; genus Paraglaciecola. The sequence continues at coordinate 58,236 of JAACSL010000015.1, read as the reverse complement.
GATACCTTGGGGGTTACCGTTGCCGATATTGCCTATCATACCCGAGCAGTAAGTCGTGCCACACAACGAGCATTTGTGGTGGCCGACATGCCATTTATGTCATATGCAACACAAGAACAAGCATTCACAAACGCAGCTAGTTTAATGAGTGCGGGTGCCAACATGGTTAAGTTGGAAGGCGGGACTTGGCTGGTTGATACAATTAAAGCCCTCGTTGAACGTGGCGTACCAGTGTGCGGACATTTAGGTTTAACCCCACAATCGGTGCATGTATTTGGTGGCTTTAAAGTGCAAGGCCGCGACGATTTACAAGCAGAGCAAATTCTTGACCATGCCAAAGCACTGGAGCGTGCGGGTTGTCAGTTGTTGGTACTCGAGTGTGTGCCGGTGGGTTTGGCCGAAAAAATTTCTTTGGCCTTACATATTCCTGTTATTGGTATCGGTGCTGGGCATAAAACTGACGGTCAGATTTTGGTGATGCACGACATGTTTGGGATCAGCGCGAACTACATGCCTAAATTTTCCAAAAATTATCTGCAACAAAGCGGCGATGTGCGCCAAGCAGTGCGAGATTATATCCAAGAAGTGCAAGAGGGAGTATTCCCCTCAACCGAGCACAGTTTTAATTAGTTGTTATCTAAGAATGAAGTGAGAAGGTGATGCAAGTAATCAGTGATATCCCGCTGTTACGCCAACAGCGCCGCGAATGGCAGAATAATGGTCGAGTGATTGCTTTTGTTCCTACCATGGGAAACCTGCATCAAGGCCACCTGAACTTGGTACGAGAAGCGAAAAAACACGCAGACGAAGTAGTGGTATCCATTTTTGTGAATCCCATGCAGTTTGGCCCAGATGAGGATTTAGAGGCTTATCCACGCACCTTGGAGCGTGACGCGCTGTTGTTAGAAGAACTCGGGGTGAGTCTTTTGTTTGTGCCCAAAGTTGCAGATATTTATGCACGGGGTTTAGAGCAGCAGACGTTTGTTGAGGTGCCGGGTATCTCTTACATGATCTGTGGTGCAAGCCGTCCTGGACATTTTCGTGGGGTTGCCACCATTGTGTGTAAGTTATTTAACATGGTGCAACCAAACCTAGCCTTTTTTGGTGAAAAAGACTTTCAACAGCTGCAAGTGATCAAAGCCATGGTGACGGATTTATCCATGAACCTGCAGGTGTTTGGGGTGCCCACCACACGTGAAGACGATGGTTTAGCCATGAGCTCTCGCAATCAATATTTGACAGCACAACAGCGCCTCATTGCACCGATACTTTATGCACAGTTGCAGGCTTTAGTGGCCAGTATTAAACAAGGACGCCGTGATTTCAGCAAGCTTGTATCTGCCTGTAAAGCACATTTGCTGGAGCATGGTTTTAGCCCTGATTACATAGAAGTGCGGGCGGCGCAAACGTTAATGCCGCCCAGTCATGAAGATACCGATTTAGTCATCTTAGCCGCGGCATTTTTAGGCAAAACGCGCTTAATTGACAATATTCAGTTTCAGTTTTAATTTCGTTGATTAACCCGGTAGAGCCAGCTAACTTATTATTTTAGCTGGCTTTTTTGTGTCTGGCGCAGAGTTTCTGCCAAGTTTTGGTTTTATGTGCAATCGTCAACTGTTCGTCGAGAATGTTTTGTAAATCAAGCTCGGTGGTTAAGGGGTTTGCAATCACCACTCGGAAGACCGTTATGGTTTGCCCACCATAACGTTCAGTTTGCAAACGGGTCCGCGAAACAAATGATTTACCCGCTTCCCGTTGTTGCTTTTGAATACTTACAGTGAGTTGATCAAGTTCCAAATTTAATGCATTAGCCAGTTGTGGCATGCGCCCAATTTTTTCCTGCAATAATTCAGGGTTAACACGGTAAGTTAATAACGACAAAGTTGGTGCCGTGATCAATTCAAAATCCGGATTCGATTGGATCATTCGCGCAAAGGTTTTTGCTTTTTCAATACTTTGATTGATTAATAGTTCATAACCCTGCCGACCAAAAATATGCAATGAGGCATAAACCATCATCGCCATGCCGTTGCGTGAGCCTTCTAAGGTTGTGGCTCCTAAATCTTTGGAACCGGCGCGTAATATGTATTGAGCATGATGACGCACGGCATTGCTGTCGTTAGGGTCTTTAAACAACACCATGCCAGCGCCCATGGGCACATACATCTGTTTGTGTGCATCGAGGATGACGGAGTCAGCACGTTCAATACCTTTGAGCAGTTTTCCATAGGTGCGGGAAAACAAGGTTGCGCCACCCCATGCTGCGTCAACATGAAAATGGCAACCTAACTCTGCCGCTACGTCAGCCAGTTCATCTAGGGGGTCCACATGACCAGTTTCAGTGGTACCTGCAATCCCCACAATGGCCAATAATTTATTGCCCTCTTGTTGGTACTGACGCCCTACACTCAGCGCTTTTTCCGCAGACAAACGTTGTGTTGGACAATCGATGGTGAGCAGCTGTTCGCGACCCAAGCCAAGCAAGTCAACGGCTTTTGACAACGAATAATGGCCTCTTTTAGAGGATAAAACCGCCATTTTTTTGTAGTTATAATGTTGCAAGCCAGCCGCTAGGCCTTCATAGGCCACACCACGAAATTGATTAGTGGCAGGTAGTGCTTTGTTTCGCGCTACCCACAAGGCGGTGACGTTAGCGATGGTGCCACCAGAACAAAAGGCCCCTAAAGCGTGGTTCGCGCTGTGCAAATACGTGCCATAAAAATCGCTCGACTGGGCATAGACCAACTCATGCATCATACCGAGCACTTGACGTTCAAGAGGCGTAAAGGCTTTAGACGTTTCAATTTTAACCAGGTTTTGATTCAAGCCCACTAACAGCTTTGCTAGAGGCAGATGAAAGTAGGGTAACGCCGAGGTCATGTGACCAATAAATGTCGGCGAATAGGTATTCACCGAATTAGCCACTAACTTATCCAGTAAGTTCGCCGCATGTTCAGATACAAACTCAGGTTGTTCAGGGACCGCATAAGCCGCAAAGTTCTTCTCAATTTGTTCCAGCGACTTAACCGTGGTAACTACATGTTGAGACAAAAAGCCGGCTAAATTGTCGGAAAGATGTTGTTCAATCTGGGCAAGTTTGGAGCTTTTACCTTCAGGCATGGTAAAAACCTTGTACAGGTGTTCCAAACTGACTTCTGCACCACCCATTGTGTAACCCCGATTGAAAATTTTCAAAGCGCGAACTTTACCTCAAATCCGCTTGTAGACCAATAGTTTGACGCTGAACATGCAGACTTTGCAGTTACCGCCAAGTTGTTATATTGTTCAAGAAAAACAATAACAAGACCAACATGCAAGTTACTCAAGTAACAGAAGGTTTCAGTCTCGATAATATCGTACCGTTTTTCCAACCCATCATTGATATCAGCAATGGTGCGGTGTGGCGCTATGAATGTTTAATGCGTTTATTGAGTACGAGTCAGCCGTCATTTTTGCCCACTGACTTGCTCCATCTCATCGAACGGCAACATACCGTGAGTCAACTAACCCAAACTATTTTTAATCGCAGCGCAAATTACTTTCGCAATATTAATGTTGCGTGGAACATTAATTTGAGTTTTGAAGATATGAGTGACCCAAGTTTACGTGTGTTTATGCGAGCTCAGTTACAAGACTATCCCAATCCACAGCGCATAGCCTTGGAGATCACCGCTAATAATGCGTTGCAAAATCCTGAGTTGTTTACAGAGTTTGCCTTTTTCTGCCAGACACAAAAGATTGATATAACAATTGATCATTTTGATCCAAGCTCAACCAAAGCCGAACAGTTATTGGCACTGCCAATTCATGCCATTAAAATCAGCGCCAAGTATTTGAGCTCGGCGCAAAATGCCGCCTTAGAAAAGCAAGTATCTGATGTTTTAAGCGTACTGCAGGAAAGGCGACTTGCTGTCATCGCAGAACATATCGAAACAGCGAGTTGTTATCGTAGTGTGTTAGAACGGGGCATAAAATACGGTCAAGGCTTTTATTTCAGTCAACCCAAAGCTGTCACCGACTAAAACACTAAATAAGATTGGTTATTCTTTATCTAAATTTACCTGTAGCTGCCAGCTTTGCTGACCACTTTCCCAATACTTTCGTTCAAATGGCGTGATGGCTTGAGGGGCAGTAAAAGCCTGAGCTTGCACACTGTGTATGACGTATTTTAAGGCCTCGGAAAACTCTTCAATATACAGTTGCCAATTGCTCCTAACTTCAAGCAAACCGCCAAGTGCAAGGATGTGAGGAAAGGCAGACGAAGCATACCAACGGCTTTGCAACTGAGCGGATTTAGGGTAGGGGTTGGGATAGAGTAAATAGTGTTTATAGAGTTTAATTCCATCAAGAACAGCTAATCTCCAAAAATCGTTTAGCTCAGCCCGTAACAAAAGATAGTTATCTACTGACTGTGCGTAGGCATGGTGTTTGTCTAACCTTGCTACCGACTTATCGATACCAATTACCTTTGCGTGAGGATGCTGGTGGGCAATGTACGCTGTGCTTTCACCCACGCCGCAGCAAGAATCAAAAATAATCTCACCATTCCACGGGCCCAACCACTGTTTAAATGCCTTAAACGCGACTTGGCTGTGTGCGGCGATGGGCTTTTTCGACTCGACTCGTAAATACTTAGCCACGGTTTTTAGCAGGTGCTGATGAATACCTTGTTGATTCGTCTCTATCCCGCGCGGCGCCTTGTGCATACTCGTTTATACCATCACTAGCTGCGGATCCCAACACCACGTTTAATCAGCGAAAAGGCCAGGGCTAATAACACGATATTGAAACTCACCAACAACGCGACGGAAATGCTTGGATCAATATCTGCGACCCCAAGAAAACCATAACGAAAACCGTTCACCATATACACGATGGGATTGGCTTTGCTCACCCACTGCCAAAACTCCGGTAATAAAGACAGTGAATAAAACACGCCGCCAAGGTAGGTAAGAGGGGTTAATACGAAGGTTGGTATGATGCTGATGTCATCAAAACTATTTGCATAAATAGCATTGATTAGACCCGCCGTCGCAAACAAGCTGGCGGTGAGGATCAGGGTCAGCACGATGATAAAAAGATTATGGATGCGCACATCGACAAAAAACATCGAAACCAAGGTCACAATCAAACCAATCAACATGGCGCGCGCCACACCACCGCCAACAAAACCGCCAATGATGACCCAATTGGGCACGGGGGCGACAAGCATTTCTTCCACATTACGTTGAAATTTTGCACTGTAAAATGAGGAGCTGACATTGGCATACGAGTTAGTGATGACCGCCATCATTATCAAGCCGGGCACAATAAACTCCATGTAGCTAAATCCACCCATTTCGCCGATGCGGCTGCCAATTAAGTTACCGAAAATAACAAAGTACAGGGTCATGGTGATAGCGGGCGGCAGCAAAGTTTGGATCCAAATGCGCATGAAGCGCGTGATTTCTTTAATCCAAATAGTGCGCAAAGCGACGATGTTGCGACTCGCCATATTATTTCTCCCCATTTGTAGACTGACGACCAGACTCAACCAAACGCACAAATAGTTCCTCTAAACGATTGGACTTATTGCGCATACTCAACACTTGGATAGCTTGTTGGCTCAGTTGTTCGAAAACGCTATTCAGCCCCGCTTCTTTGGGCACGTCGACTTCTAAGGTATGCCCATCTAACAAGCGCGTAGTAAAGCCTTCTAACTGTAAAGAATTAACATTCTTAGATAAATCTAGGACAAAAGTCTCAATATTTAGGGTCGCCAATAAGGATTTCATGCTGGTGTTTTGCACAATCACCCCTTTATCGATAATGGCGATGTTCCGGCATAACATCTCTGCTTCCTCTAAGTAGTGGGTAGTCAGAATGATGGTCACACCTTGTTCATTGATCTGTTTCAGAAAAGTCCACATTGAGCGGCGAATTTCAATATCTACACCAGCTGTTGGCTCATCAAGAATAAGCATTCTAGGTTCATGCATCAAGGCTCGTGCTATCATCAAACGACGTTTCATGCCACCAGATAGCGTTCGCGCAGTTGAATTACGTTTTTCCCACAGGTCTAATTGTTTTAAGTATTTTTCAGCCCTGGGTTTAGCGACATGGCGCGGCACACCATAATAACCGGCTTGGTTAAGCATGATTTGCATCAAGGTTTCAAATTGATTGAAGTTAAATTCCTGCGGCACAAGACCAATACAGGCTTTCGCCATATCTAATTCTGTGCTCAGAGAGTGTTCAAAAATCTGAACCTCACCCGCTGTTTTGTTTACCAAAGAACTGATAATGCCGATGGTGGTAGATTTACCTGCACCATTGGGACCAAGCAACGCAAAGAAATCACCCTGTTTGACTTGCAGGTCGATACCCCGCAGTGCTTGGGTTCCTCCTTTATAAATCTTGGTTAAACCTTTTATGTCGAGTGCAAACATGCTGTGAATGTCCTTGGCAGTTATGAAGTAGCGTATCATGCAAAAAACTTAGCTTTCTTATATGCAGACGAATCGCTGCCATTTCAAGGGAAGTTTGGATTTTCCCTCAGGCTTTCACCCCTTGCTAAGTTAGCTGATTTGCAGGATCAAAAAAGGGCAGTGAGATTCTGCCCTTTGCGTTAAGTTCAGTTGTTCTGCTTCTAACCAAGCAACCTAAATGCCTGCCTGAAATCAGCATCACACCCAAATTAACAATCTGCTGGATCGCCGCCCATTTTTTTCTTGGTAGCAATACACGCTTCTTTTAGTTTAGCAGCAGCATCATCTTGTAGTTCTGCGGCCTTTTCCTTACCTTCTTCCATCATGTCGCTGGCTTCGTCTTTGGCATCTTCATAAGCTTCGCCCATGGTATCTTTGGCGTCATCCATCATATCACCCGCTTCATTCGCGGCTTCAGCCATTGCATCCTTGGTATCTTCTGCCATGTCTGCTGCTTTTTCTTTGGCTGCTTCCATGCTTGCTGCGGCTTCTTTTTTCGCTTCTGCAGTCGTGTCTTTTTGCGCTTCAGTACAAGCCGTTAAACTTAATAAGCCAAGAGCAATCAATGTTGCTAATTTATTTTTGCTAAAATTCATAACAGTTCCTTTTTTGTTAGTGAGAGGGATCACGTATTCGTTAAGCAGCAATACGTTGCCGCATTACTATACGCTAAGCGCAACACAGACGCAGGATTTCTTTTACACATTTTGATACATTTTGCCAAATTCGGCTAAACCTGCCCCGCTTGAATCTCCCCTGAAATACATAGAAAAGTACTGGCTTTAACAGCAGACTCCCTGATTAAAACCATATATACCATTTGTTGGCGCCGTTTAAGCTGTGGATAGGCTTAACAGGCCATTCAGGCTGGATCGTTGAGTGCTGTTGTCTGGCTCGCCACGGCCCTGATGACATAACGTAGGGTTGGGTTGGGCAACACACTATCGAAGGGGTAGCAGGTGACCAAGGTTAAACTGGGTACTGCTTCACTGAGTGGTGTCGCTGGCGAGTTTTCAGGTTCATCTTCGCTAAATTGCATAAATTTTAACTGTGTTTGGTCAGCAATGCGTATCGAGCTTATTTGATAAGTTTGCTGCTGAGTTAAGTTTGTCGCCATGATTACATCACCTACTTGCAAGGATTTTAAGGCTGAGAATTGTGTATCACGGTGACCAACGATAATGCTATTGCCGGGTTTTGCGGGTAGAGCACTGGCACTCAAATGCGTAGGGGCAAACGCGAGATTGCGCGCATTGGCACCCGCCAAGACATACCATTGGTGTCCTTTTATGCTTAGCTCCGCCACAGGGTAGGTGTCGGCCCATGGCCAAGGCCGGTGAGGCCCACCGTCTTGCAGCGAAGCCTGCCAGGCATGGCCAATCAAATACTGGGCAAATTGTGCCTTGGCATAGAGGTACAAACCACCGCCAAATTGATACAGGCCGGCCACCATGAGTAACATTGTCCATTTTTGTCGCCAAGCCCATTTCAGTATGCTTTGAGACGTTTTCTGTTTGCGCCAATAAAGAGATTGCATAGAGCGATTCCGAGTAAAATTAAACCAACTAACATCTGTAAGTCAGCCGTTGTGGCGGTTTGTGGCAACTGCCCTAACAAAGGGTTGTTGAGAGGGGCGCGGTTTTTCACCAAGGTATCCACACTCATCAAGTGCGCGGGTTTGCTGGGGCTAATATCAACCGCTACTAGGCTAGTAAATTGGCTAACAAGATGATGAGTCAGGGCTATGTCGGTGATGGATTGTTGAATGTCCTTGGCCCTATCTGCATCACTGCTATCCATAGTAATCGTTCTGAGATCGCGACTAAGCTGAGTGATTTTTTGCCTTGCCCACAGCACATTTAATCCAGCCTGTTTTTGTAGGGTGCTGGCGGTTAATTGCTGTTGCCATGGCGCCTGCTGGAAACGTCCATGTAAGCTCAATGCGTCAGTGCTCACCGCAGCTTGTGTGTTTTGTGCTGGCAACGTTTGTTCGTAACTCAAGATGAGAGGTTCACCCAAGTACAGGTCGGTCATGGTGCGAGGATAGCTCTCAAGTTGCGCTAGCATATCTAAGCGTTGGCCGTTGAAACGCACATTAATATCTGTCAGCGCTGGATGTGCCAGTTTTTGCAATAAGCTCAGCATCTTGTCTTTGACTTCGCTCACCGCACCGATGTAGGTGTAGGTGCCTTTGCCAGTTTGTGCCGCTTCACTCATAAAATAACTGTTCGGCGCTGAGCCTATTCCCACGGTAAACAGTCGCGCATCACCCAACTGTTGCTGGATAAGTTGCATCAATGTGTTTTCATTGCCAACACTGCCGTCAGTAATAAATATCACTTGTTTGAGTCTATCGTTTTGCCCTTGAGGTAGACGTTGTTCCAAGGCCAAACTCAGTGCCCCTGCCATTTCTGTTCCGCCATTGGCACTCAAGTTTTCAATAAATGAGCGTGCCTCTTGTAACCATTCTGCCTCGGCTGCTTGACTGGTGGGCCATAAACGTTGAGCCGTGCTGTTGAACTCAATGACATTAAATGTGTCATGCACCGACAGTTCGTCTAGCGCCAGTAATAACGCTTGTTTGGCTTGGATAATTGACTCGCCAGTCATGGATCCAGAGGTATCCAATACAAAAATAAGCTCGCGGTCTTGGTTGAGCGCTGCGCTACTGTGTAAGTCTTGTGGTGGGTAGATCATGATCAAACCATAGGTTTGTTGATTAAATTGCTGCTGGAAATGACTGACTTGCACCCTTTGACTTAACTTAGGTTGCCAACTTAGCTCGAAGTCTCGATTTGCTAAGGTCTGCTCCGCAAGCTGAATGTGATACAGCCCTGTCGATTCAATTTGGCTGACGATGCGATGGTAGGCACTGTCGATTTGCTCGAGGGCAACACCCGCATGCAAATACACCTGCAAATCAAGGTCTTCGGCCTTGTGGTGATAAGCAGCGCTCTCGTTAGTGACATCGTCCGGATGTGTTTCAACCGGTGCGACAACTGCCTGCGCTAGCGTATCATCAGGTTCAGCTGCAAGGGGATCAGCCCGGCCATCAGCATCGGCAAGGTGGTGTTTGTTGCTCGGCATATAACGAGGTGTAATGGTCATGGGAAATCGCAGGCTGTATTTGCCTTGCTGAAATGCCAAGGTTTGTTGATATTCGATGGTCACAGTAATCTGTTCGCCTGGTGCAATATTGGCGATGTGATTGCTGAACATATTGGGACGTTGTTGTTCCACTAAACTGGCTTTTTTGCCTGTTTTTTTGGCCGCTTCAAATATTTTTTTGGCTTGCTGTTTTTCTTTGATTTGTCCCTCGATAACACGTTCACCCACTTGCATTTGCATGTGGTCTACCGCCGCATTTTCTGGCAACGGAAAAACGTACAAGGCGTTTTGCCATAGATCTTGGTCATTTTTGAAGGTTTGCCGCACCTGAGTGCGGGCCACCATGCCAGTGACATGGATCTCAACTTGAGTATTGAGACCAAGGCTGGCGCGATAAACGGGGGGGGGGTCAGTGTCAGACGGGCTAAAATATAAACTGCCACGCTTGGCTAAATACGGGTCAGCCACTTGCCAACTGCCCGTGTTTGCGGGCAGGGTAATGACAGCTGGTTGTTGATCAATGGCAGGGGCACTGCCATTGATACTTGACTGGGCTTGGATGACAGGAGGTTTGGCGTACTGCAAAGCTCCCATCGCCGACACCACACATAAAATACCGGCAAGTTTTACGACAGGCCACATGGTTATTCTCCTACTTAGGGGTGAGCGGCGGTCATCTCTTGACTGGATTCAGATAAATCGAGGGTAACTCGACGATCAAAGAAGTGTTGCTCTGCTTGTGGTGCAGAGCTCACCAGTACCTTTTCCCCAAACGCCTGAGTATTGATCTGTGTTTCAGCCACACCTTGGGCGAGCAAATAGGCTTTCACCGTTTGTGCCCGTTGCTCAGACAAGTTTTGGTTATAGTCACTGTCACCTCGTTGGTCGGCATAACCCGACACACGCAACTGCAAACTAGGATTGCTGCGTAAACTGGCGGCAACTAAATCTAACTCTGTCTGGTAGTGGGCTTCGAGCTTGGCTGATGCGGTTTTAAATTGAATGTTGCTGTGTAAGGCAGGCAAACTTTGCTCAAGGGATTTATCTAAGGAAGCCATTAAAATAGCGGCGCGTGTTTCAGCTTCACGATAACGCTGTTGCATCACAAGCAAGGCCTGCTCTTTTTGTTGCAACTGTACTTTACCCTGACTGAGGCGTTTGTCGCCATTCACATCGTCGGCGATCATGATGCCAAACAAGCCCGCTATAGCGCCACCAACGGGGCCGGCAATCAGTGAACCGATGACAACACCGGAACTGAGTCCAACTAGTTCATTGGTTTTTTCGTCTTTACTCACATTGCCTGCTAAGGCTTGGCCAGACATTAATGCAGCAATTGTTAGGGCACGGGTGATCATGTTTAAGGTCGTTTTCATGTTTATTTCCTTTTGGGTTAGGGGGAATGCCTAACTAGTAAACAGGCATTTACTGGCGATATCGGGCTGACAAAATGGCAATGTGCTGAGCAATTGTGGCGAAAAAATGGAAATTAGCTTGCCAAGGCATTCCCTTGCTAACAGCAGATAAATTTTGCGTTATAGTGCGGGCACAACAACCAGCGAGAAGCACCATGTCAAAACGCATTGCCTTGGTCGAAGATGATCAGGCCTTACGCGACAACTATGTGGCCGCCCTAGGTAAACAGGGTTATGAGGTACAAGCCTATGCCAGTCGTCAACAAGCTGAGCAGGCTTTTGCTCAGCGTTTACCTGATCTAGCCATCATTGATATTGGCTTGCAGGACGAAATTGATGGTGGTTTTGCGGTGTGTCAGCTTTTGCGCGCGCTGTCAAAAACCCTACCTATTATCTTTTTTACGGCCCGTGATAATGACTACGACACCATTTGTGGCTTGCGTATGGGCGCTGACGACTACCTCACCAAAGATATCAGCCTGCCGCATTTATTGGCGCGGATTGCCGCGTTGTTCAGACGCACGGCTTTGCTGAGTCAACCACAAAGCGCTGCCGATATTATTCACACTGGCGAATTGAGCATGGACAGCAAACGTATGACGGTAACCTGGCAAGGGCAGGCGATTGAGTTGACCGTCACTGAATTTTGGATGTTGCACGCCATTGCCAAATATTCAGGCCATGTGAAAAGTCGTCAGCAACTAATGGATGAATCAAAAATGGTGGTAGACGACACTACCATCACCTCGCACATCAAACGCATACGTAAAAAATTTGTGCAGGTAGATAGTCAATTCGATCGTGTCGAAACCGTGTATGGCATGGGTTATCGATGGAAAAACTGAGGGAGTTTACGCGCTAATGCAGCGTTTTCGCTTTGGCATCCGCCTCAAGCTGGTGGTGTTTTCATCGTTTTTATTTGCCATTCCCTGGCTGGGCTACCAATACGTGTGGGAGTTGGAAACTTATTTGCGCATTGGGCAAGAACAAACCATGGTGGGCACCGCCCGTGCGGTCGCCACGGCCTTGCATGAGCGCCCAGCGCTGTTTGATAATCAATCTGCTTATTTGAGTGATGTGAAACCGGGCACAGATTTATATGCCTATAAAATTGCTTACCCCATTCAGTTAGACGGTGAACTCGACGATTGGCAAGATTACCAGAGTCAGAAAATACATTACGCTGATCAATATCTGCTAGACCAAGTACAAGACTACCAGCCACAAAGTTTGCATTTTGAGCATATGGTTGGGCAGTTCGACCGCTACTTATATGCCATGTTTGCGGTGGTGGATGACGCTGTGTTATATCGCCCCAGCAACAGTTTACGTATCGACCGCAACGACCATTTGCAAATTGCCATGACCGATGAACATGGGCAATTCCAACGCTACATCGTGGCGCCAACAAAGCCGGGATGGGTGAATGCATATTTACTTAAAGACCAAACAGAGTCACTACAGCCAGAGCGTTTAGAAACGCGGATCCAGGGGCAATGGCGTGCCACCCCACGCGGATACAACCTTGAGTTGCGCTTCCCCCTTAACATGATGTCGAGCAAGATAGCGTTTGCCATCGTAGATGTGGACGATCCGGTGAGTCGCCAGGTGGAATACATCATTGGCACGGCCAACACCTCGCAAGTAGACAGTTTAGGCACAGTGCTGGTGCCGTCGCCTGAGATTGAGCGCATTCTTAAAGGTTTGCAATATTCCAATGCGCGTGTGTGGGTGGTGGATAAACACATGCGGGTCCTCGCCCGTTCCGGGCAAATTCAGCGGGCTAGTGGTGTGCAAAGTAGTGATAGCCCAAGTACCAGCCAATCGTGGTGGCAGTATGTTGAAAGTCATTGGTTGCTGCCTTTGTATTATCAAATATTGACCAAACCCCCCGCCGATTTTGTTGATGATCTGCAGGACGCCTATGCCCTAAAAGGTCAGGATATTGCCCAAGCCCTGAGCGGCACACCCAGCACTCTGTGGCGCTTAAGTCCAGACAGTAAAGCCGTGATTTTATCGGCCGCCCACCCAATTTTTATCGACCAGCAAGTGATGGGGGCTGTGGTAGTGGAACAAACTACCAACGGTATTCGTACCTTGCGTAATAAGGCTTTAGAACAGCAATTTCATTTTTTCTTGGCGGTGATAGTCATCGGCACCTTAGCCTTATTTTTATTGGCGTCGCGCATATCGTGGCGCATCCGCAAACTGCGTGATGCCACGGAAGATGCCATCGATAACCACGGTAAAATTGTCGGGCAAATTTCACCCTCTCACGCCAATGATGAAATCGGTGATTTATCGCGTACCTTTCATTCGGTGTTGGGCAAATTGGGGCAGTACAATACTTACCTAGAAAACATGGCCTCGCGTTTAAGCCATGAATTGCGTACGCCGGTGGCCATTGTTAATTCTTCGCTGGATAATCTCAGTGACGAAGGGCAATCTGCGGCAAGTCAGCAATATATTGAGCGCGCCAAAGACGGTATTCAGCGCTTGAGTAAAATCCTCAGTAATATGAGCGAGGCCACACGCTTAGAACAAGCCATTCAAAACAATGAGAGGGAAACCTTTATTGTCAGCGAGGTATTACAAGGCTGTGTGCAAGGTTATGCCTTGGTTTACCCAAAACAGACCTTTGCTCTGCACATGGAAGACACCTGCCGAGATGTCAGCTTGAGTGGCTCACCTGAGTTATTTGCCCAGATGTTAGACAAAATCATTGCCAATGCCGTGGACTTCAGTGAAGCCGCCACGCCGATTCGCTTGCACCTGAGTCACAGTGACAGGGGGCTAGATCTGCACATTAGCAACCAAGGTCTGCTGTTGCCCGAAGACATGCAAGACAGATTATTTGATTCCATGGTGTCGCTGCGTAAAACTCAAAGCAGTGAGCAAGCTCACCTGGGTTTAGGTTTGTATATTGCCAAGATAATTGCCCAATATCATCATGCCCAGATAAACATCAGCAACTTAAAAGACCGCAGTGGTGTAGTCGTCAGCCTCAGTTTCAGTGTTTAACATCTAGCGAAAATATTGATGTGCCATGCGCTGAGTGCCGGCTTGTCCCGCAGAGTTGTGGCATGACTGTATTTGTCACTCAATGACCTAATTCATCACTCGTAAAACGGCATACCTTTGCACACTATATCCAACACATCATCACCTTGCTTTGTAGTTGAAAATCTTGAAAAACTTGTACCTTTACTTCATTTCAATTTGTTGCATTGTTGCTTGCTCTGACCCAAGCACAGTGGCAGAACAAACACCGCAGTCTGTGGTGGTGCATGTAGTTCAGTTGCATGCCAGTCAATCGGTTCCTGTTTATGCGGGATTATTGAGGGCGAAACAACGTTCAGATTTAAGTTTTTTGCAAGCGGGTCAAATCGTTACTCTTAACAAAGAACTCGGACAATCCATCCAGCGAGGTGAGGTGCTAGCAAAAATTGACAGCACCGAACTTTCACTTTCTGTTGAGGAGCGCAAAGCCAATCTGCTTGATGCTCAAACAGAGCTGACGTTTGCGCAGTTAAACTACGATCGCCTGTTTAGCTTGCGAGAAAGCGGTGCCATATCCACCAATGAAATGGACAGTGCAAAGGCTCGTTTACACAGTGCTCAAGCGCGAGTGGAGGGGCATCAGGCGGCCATTGGTCAGGCGCAAAAACGCCTCGCAGAGACGGTAATAATTGCCCCTTATGACGGTCAAGTTGTTGCACGTTTGCTTGAGCCATCACAAACAGTCAGTGCTGGACAAGCAGTATATCGCGTGATCGGTAACGAGGGTGGCTTAGAAGCGGTAGTTAATTTGCCCGTATTGGCCTTGGATTTTTTTGTCATTGGCTTGAACACCACCCTGTTGATCCGGCCCTACGGAATTTAAAAAAGTGCCACCGTAGTTGAAATAGGCAAGGCTGCGGGTTTGTCTGGATTGTATCCAGTGGTGCTCAATATTGACGATTCATCCGGACTTCGGCCTGGCTTACGAGTAGAAGTTCAAGGACGAACGGACAACTTTGCCAAACAAACGGTGGTCATTCCACTGAGCGCCTATCGCGTTGTTAACACATCGCAGGGGGCGGTTTTTGTGGTCGATATCAACAGCGGCATTGTGTCACAACAGCAAGTAGAACTTGGCAATATCACCGATGCGGGTATCGAAGTGATCAAGGGGCTCAACATCGGCGATTTAATCGTTGCAAAAGGGCAAGCGACATTACGCGATGGAGATAGAGTCATCCCCATTGGTGTGGGTGTTAGTCGATTCAATGAATAAAGGCGAACAATCATTATGAATCTAAGCATCACTGCCCTACGATTTCAATCCGCGGTTTTTCTGGTTGCTGGGCTATTCATGGCTTACGGCCTTTACAGTTATTTCAACTTGCCGGCGAGAGAGGATCCAGAAATCTTAGTCAGGGAAGCGGTTGTGGTGACAACGTTTCCGGGATTGGATGCAGCAAAAGTGGAAATGCTCATCACTAAACCCCTTGAAGAGGCCATCACAAGTCTGGCTGAGCTCAAAGAAATACGATCCACCTCAATGGATGGCATTTCGATAATTCATCCCGTGATTGATGACAATTACACTGAACTTGGGCAAATTTTTGATCAACTCAGAGAAAAAATCTTAGACGCGTCCGCGTCCCTGCCAGAGGGCACAAATCAGCCTTTTATCAACGATGATTTTGGTGATGTGGCGATCATTACACTGGCATTGTGGGGGGAACAATATGAAAAAAGCGAGTTGTTTGATTACGCACAACATCTGCGTGACCAACTGCTGACCATACCCGGCACCAAAAAAAGTGAAATTTTAGGGGTGCAGGCGGAACAGATTTTTGTTGAATATCAAGATGCCGTGGCGTCGCAGATTGGTATATCCCCCGCCCAATTTCTGAGTGCCATTCAAAACCAAAATATCATTCGTCCCGGCGGTCAAATTGATACCGGCGATCTGGCGTTTTTTGTCACACCTTCCGGTGATTATCAATCCGTCAATGATATTGCTGCCACCTTGTTAACTATTCCGGGGGTAGATGGACTGGTGAGACTAGGCGACATCGCAACGGTGAGCCACGGGTATATTGACCCACCGCGAAATAAAGCGTTTTTTAATGGTCATGAGGCCTTGGTGTTGACCCTAGCCATGCGCTCTGATCAATCGGTTATCAACTATTCAAAACGTGCCAGCTTAAAAATTGACGAGTTGCGCCAAACGTTGCCCCTTGGGTTGCATTTTGATGTCATCACCTATCAGGCTGATCAGGTGAGTAACGCGCTGAGTGGGGTAACAGTTAACATGCTGCAAACCCTTGCCATCGTGCTCATCGTTGTCATCATTTTTTTAGGGATCAGAACGGGGCTGATAGTAGGTTCCATTATACCCGCGGTTATCTTTGCTACCCTGGGCTTGATGAGTGTTTTTGGTTTACAACTGGAACGCATGAGTTTGGCTACCCTGATTATTTCTCTGGGTCTGCTGGTGGACAATGGCATTGTTATTTCTGAAGATTTTAAACGACGTCTCGGTGAGCATGGTGATCGAGATCTAGCCCTCAAACAAACCAGTTCAGAACTTGCATTTCCTTTGTTGGCTTCATCCTTTACCACCATTGCGGTATTTTTGCCCTTGTTGATTGCTGAAACAGCCTCAACCGAATACACCCGCTCGATTTCCCAAGTTATTTTAATTTCCTTATCGATTTCTTGGGTTTTTGCTATGACCATAACCACTACGTTGTGTTATCACTTTGTGCGCATGCCGGTGGCAAGTCACAGCCATCAGGCAAAGTTAAATCCCTCACTGAGCGAGCGCATTTTTTTGGGAGCGGAACAACTTTATGGCGCAATTCTTTTGGTGATTCTGCGCTTTAGGTGGAGTTACGCCCTTTCTATGATCATCATTTTATTGCTCAGTGCATGGTTAATGAGCACCATTGAGCAGAAATTTTTACCCGAAAGTGATCGAGCGCAGATCCTCATTTATGTTGATTTACCAGCAGGCGTCACCGAGCGAACAACGCAGGCGCGCTTGCAAAGCATGATGAACATCATTGATGACAAAACACGTTATCCTGAGGTCTTAAGTTATGCCGCTTATGTGGGTTTTGGTGGCCCGCGTTTTGTCTTGTCACTTGCGCCTGTTGATCCCGCGCCTAACAAAGGTTTTATTGTGGTAAACGTCAAGGATATCGACGCAGCCATCGCTAATATCCCTATGCTTAGGGAAGATTTTAGATCGGCCTTACCCGATGTTCGGGCAAGGGTCTCGCGGATGTTTTTAGGCCAATCTGACCCGTATGTCATTGAAATTCAACTAAAAGGACCCGATGCCGACTACTTGTTTTCCAAAGCGGCTGAACTTGAACGTATTCTCTTGGATGTGCCCGGTACGATTGACGTGTGGTCAGATTGGTACACTAAAATTGATCATCTCGATGTGCGTGTTGACCAACAGGCCGCCCGCATTGCCGGCGTGACCTCCAATGATATTTCGCGATTATTAGAGCAGTTCTCTTCAGGTAGCCCGATCTCACAGTTTCGCGACGGCGATGAAGTGATCCCCATTGTGATCCGCAGCGCAGGACAAGAGCGTTCAAGCATTGACCGTTTGAGAACAGCTTCGGTATTTTCGTCGACAACTGGCGAGGCTATTCCCTTGTCCCAAGTCGCTCGTGTCGAACGGACTCCCGGATTCTCCTTTATTCAGCGAGAGGACATGAGCCGCACGGTTACCATTCAAGGCCGCAACCCCAAGCTAACCCCGCAAGATATGGTGCCAATCTTGACGCCAAAATTAGCGGCCTTCAACCAAACGTTAGCAGCTGGACATTACACCGAGTTTGATGGCTTGCTAAATGAGATCAATGCCACCAATGCGGCACTTGGGGCAACAATGCCGCTCATATTTGCTATTTTTTTGGTGACTCTCGTGGTGCAATTTAATGGTTTTAAACGGCCAGCCGTATTGCTGCTTACCCTGCCTTTGTGATCATCGGGGCGGCGCTTGGTTTGTATCTGATGCAAGCGACGTTTGGCTTTATGGTCATCCTTGGATTATTTGCCCTCGTTGGTATATTAATCAACAACTCCATTGTCTTGGTTGACCGTATCGATATTGAATTAGCCGAAGGTGCTAAGGATCAAGGGCTAACCGTGATTAGTGCGTGTAAACGACGTTTGTGGCCAATACTGATGTCAACGGTGACCACCGTCATCGGTTTGTTACCACTGATTATCACCAAAGATATTTTGTTTTTTAGCATGGCCAGCGCCATGGCTTTTGGTCTGGGTATTGGCACGCTATTAATTTCACTCGGCTTAACTCCAGTTCTCTACTGTTTGGTTTTTGGCATAAAAATACCAACAAACAGCTCAGAGCATGCAGATCAAATTGCGCTCAATTCACAGCCTTGAACTTGTTATAGAAAAACAACATGCCTGCCTTGTGTTAAACCAGAGACACACAGGGCATGCTGTGGTGCGGCTTGTGCACACTAAAGACGCTCGCCCCGCACATCACCTTACCCTCTGCTTCTCAGTGATGACAGTATTTGTCACCAAGTGAACGGAATTGCTACTCGCACAAGCACTGCCGCTACTGCAGACTGAATACTCATAAGTGGCGTTGAGCCATGTGTATTTGGTTTTGCCCCATCACTTTTTACCACGTTGCGGTTTAACCTTCGCCACTACTCAACAAGGCTTACTCAGTTAAAACGGTTTAAACCAACAGAAGGGGAAGATTGAGATGCGTGTTCACATAAGGTTACTGTGCGGTTTGATATTACTCTTAACGTTGCAAGTTAGGGCGCAGAGTGAGGATTATCAGAATGTCACTGAGACACAGTTAGATCCTCATCAAGTGCTGTCGTTAGCCACTGACAAAACGTTTACCAGTATAAAAAACCAACAAATCAGCTTGGCAAGCGACCCCAAGTTAATGCGCAAAATCATGGATCAAGAGTTAATGCCCTATGTGGATTATGAGTTTTGTGCGTTTAAGGTGCTTGGCAAGTATTTTCGCAGCATGCAAAAGGAGGAACTGTCGGCCTTTGCCGAACTCTTTCGGGAGTATTTGATTGCGACCTATGCCACTACCTTAAGTGTTTACCACAATCAAACCCTTGAGTTAGAACCCTTTCGTGGCGTGACTGAACAAAGCGATGTGACGATAAAAGGGCTGATCAAAGAGTCGGGGCGGCCTGATATTAACATTGCATTTAAACTGCGTAAAAACAGCAGAACACACAGCTGGCTTATTTACGACATGGTGGCAGAAGGCATTAGTTTAGTGTCGAGCAAACAAAGTGAATTTGGGCCTATGCTGCGCACAGAGGGCGTGGCTTATGTCATGGCTAAGATGAAAGAGGTCATTGCAGCAGATGATACTCGAGCAGTGACTAGCCAATAGGCCGGTCTCAGTTAAAGGATTTGACGATTTGTTTAAACAAGAATTTAGGCGCTAAACGACTCATTAGGCGCACTTGTTTTGACGATCCAGCCACAATTTCAAAGCGATCATGTTGCAGTCCCTTAATAAATTCGGCCACCAATTTTTCAACCGACATAAGGGGGATTTTCGCTGAATCAAAATTAACCGCCATGGCGGTTTTTGTCGCAGGTGGCAACAATTCAAACACTTTTATATTGTAGGCTTTGAATTGATACCGCAAGGTTTGTGCACAATGATGAATAAACGATTTAGTTCCTGAATAGATTGGCGCGGCGGGGCTTGGCACATAAGCTAAGACAGAACTGACAAACACTACCGCTGCATCGTGACTTCTTTTTAGCATCGGTAAAAGGTGGTAAGTTGTGCTCAAAGGCGAAATAGCATTGACTTGAATTTCTTCGACAACTTTGGTCAAGGTATCGGCATCGTCAACAAATGCGTATTTGTGCATCATGCCAGCGTTATTGATCAACATATCCAGTCGCTCATACCTAGCCTGCAAGGCCTTTACCATTAGCTTCTGATCGTAGGCAAGGCTCACATCACAGCGTATGTAATCTAGATCAAACTGCTTAGCCGCGCTGGCAAGTGTGGCCTCATTTCTGCCGCATATAATTACTTTTGCCCCCAATTTTGTCAGTTGTTTTGCCATTTCTAAGCCAATACCAGCATTCCCGCCAGTAATTAAAATGATTTTATCTTGGATGCGCATGTTAACTATTCTGCCTTTTTAGTCTGTTGCATGGCCGCCAATATCGCAAAACAGGTGGTTGCGACGCCCAGGCATACCCGGGGCCAATGAAACAACAGCCATTGCTCAACCACTGTTGTGATGTCTGCAACAGCGATTTCACCGTTCAACCCGGCAAGCACCACTGGCAAGTGATAGACAGAGGTGATGGTGCAATTTAGCAACCAAAACAACAGAGCTATCAGCCAGTATTTTCTCGCCACCCGATAAGGCCAGGCGAGGTAAACTGCGATGGGCAGTAACATAGTTTGCAATAATGCAAAGGGGATAATGGTGGCTGCGATGTTTTTCCAATCATGACTAAAGGCAAGGAGTAAGTCGTTGGGCGCTAAATCTCGCCATTGCAAACCAAAAGTGATGGCTATCATCAGGGTGCCACCGGTAAAAATCCCGGTACTGACACAGGCAAACATATTCAGATAGTGTGTTTTGGTCATGACTTAAGCCGCCATTCCCAACACAATTCCGTAAGCCATGGCAGGCACCGCAAAAAATGAGAAGAGCCAAACAAATGTTCGAATTTTTTCAATACCCAGCATATAAAGTGGCACGTAGAGGATACGTGAGACGATGGTCATTAACGGCGCGTAATGAGTCCACGGATTGGCGATATCTGCATAAACCGCCACCAACGCCATGGGTAAATACATCAGACCACCCTCGATTAAATTGGCCAATGTTCGGTCAATGTGAAAACCCAGAGGCCCCTTATTGGGTTGGGCACCCTCACGGTTTGATAAACCATATTGCACGGCACCGGTAAACGTTGCATAGGTGGCCTGTGCAGCGACAACCACAAAGCCCAACAGGCCATAAACAAAAATGCTGTAAACTTCTATCGTCATGTGTGTGTCCCTTATTAACGTGCGGGCGTGTGTGATCAGCTAACTGATGACCTGACACCTTGCTTTTTAAACCATCGTCACATAGGTTAAGTTGAATGGCGCTGATGAGATAGTTGCAAAAGTGGTCATTGAGTGATGAATATGGTCAGCGAGTGTTCTGCCGATGACTTTTCTGGTTAAGCTAAGTATTAACCCCGCACACTTTGAGGAGTAGCACCGTGAACCAACACTCTATTGCGATTTTAAAGACAGCAATTTGCCAAATTTTAAGTGTTGATCCAGCCCTCGCCTTGGCTGAGGTGCCTTGGTCAGCTAAAACCAGGGCAAGAGCCGACGTTGGTGTGAGTGGCGAAGACTTCATGCTGTTATGGCATACGATTGCGCGCTTAGCAGGGCCAGAGGCGAACTTTCTGGCATTAGGGCGCATTATGGGCAGTGGAGCACTAAATCCCATCCTGCTAGCTTGTGCCTCTGCGCCAAATCTTCATATTGGACTGGGCCGAATTGCTCGCTACAAAACCTTGTTTGGGCCAGTGAAGTTCCATATCAAACGCTTAACAAAAGGCTTGAGCTTAGAAATCACCAGTGAATATGACCATTTACCTCTACCTCCGTCGCTGGGCTTTGCCATTGGCATATCACTCATCGAGACTGCACGTAACCATACCGGTTTACACGTTATTCCAAGCTCTGTAACAGTGCCAAGTTCGCACAATAACGAGCCTGCTCTGTATGAATATTTGGGTACCAAAAGCGAGGTTGGCACTCACTTTAAAGTCACCTTTGCTGAAAAGGATGTGCTTGCCCCGTTTATTTCCGAAAATGAACCGCTGTGGAAAGCCATCGAAGTTGATTTGGAACGTCAACTCGAAGATCGCAGTAAAATACAGTCGTTTGCTGAACGGGTTGAACTTGCTATTCGTGCCTTACTCATTAATGGCTTACCAAGAGCAGAATTGGTCTGCCAACAAATGGACATGAGCCGCTCTACCTTTCAGCGAAATTTAAAAAGTGAAGGCACCTCATATCAGGATATCCTAGACAAAATTCGCCTGGATTTGTCGGTAAGGTATTTAACTAAAAGCCGTTTACCCCCAAGCAAAATAGCCTACATGGTGGGTTTCAGTGATCCAAAATCCTTTCATAGGGCTTTCAAAACGTGGATGCAAAAAACACCAGAAGAATTCAGGTTAGCAGGGGTGTCAAACACCCAACATTAACGCACAGCTGTTTAGTTGGATACGGACCGCCAATTCCATCATGGTGTTGGCTGTAACAAAGTATGATGGCAATAACAGCCTGTATGATGAAGATGCCAATAATCATCCATTTTTTCATAGGATGTTCCTCGACTGATATACACTAGGCCGGTTGAAAATAGCTGTGACGGCGGCGGTTCACTTACCAAAATGATCAGAGAAATAGCCCCGTAAATTGGGGTAGCTGAACTCAAAACCGGCCTCGATCAATTTTTGTGGGTAGACGTGTTGACCCTTAACGATCAATTCGTCACCCATTTGTCCCATGGCAGCGCGAATAACCAAAGCCGGAGTGGTAACGACACTGGGTCTGCGCATTGCTTCACCAAGTGTTTGGGCAAATTCACGATTTGATACTGCCCCGGGTGAGACACAATTTACCGGCCCGCTAATGTCTGGGTGGCTGATTAAAAATACCATAATACGGGCAAGGTCTTGGGTGCTGATCCAGGAAATCATTTGTTGCCCAGAACCAACAGGGCCACCAATAAAGTAGCGAAATGGTTGCATCATGGCGGGTAATGCGCCTTCGTCTGGGTGAAAAACCACACCTATTCTTAACAGGGTCACGGCGCTACCATATGCTTCGGCCTCAAGAGCTGTTTCTTCCCATTTGTCTATTAAATCTTGCAAAAAAGCATGACCGGTCCGCTGTGCCTGATTGCTTTCGTCAAAGCGAATTGACGGGCCAGCATAAAATCCATAGGCACTCACAGCTGATGCATTGATCAATCGAATCTTCGGATTCTCACGACATTTTTCAGTACACATTTTGGTGGCATCAATGCGACTATCGACCATGACCAACTTGTATTCTGTGGTCCATTTTTTGTCGGAAACACCGGCGCCGGCTAGGTTGATAATGACATCGTAATGTCTGGCATCGCTGTCTTTAAATTCTGCCCATGTCAGATGGTTAAATGCTTTTCGAAAGTTGGTTCTTAATTTGGCGCGTGAACGGCCCACCACTGAAATTTGATACGTTTTTTCGTCTAATATGTGGTAAAGCGACGTGCCAACCAAACCAGTTGCACCGACAATAGCTACCCGTGTTACATCGTTTTTTGGCATCTTAGGAGGCATAGACAGAATCTCGTGTAGATAGACCGATGAATGACATCTCATCGATTATTTTTCGCCGATACACCGCTGGTGTGCATTACCGATGCGCCGTGAAATAAGCAATGACATCAGTTCGAAATAACAGCACTAACGCGATTAATTGACACAGCATAAAAACCCCTATGCCTAGATAGACGGTCATGGCTGACGCCATCTCGACGGGCATTGGCGCAGTGAATTGAGTGGCAAGGCCGGTGGCATAATCAAACGCGCCCACTGCATTGTAAATGATCAGGGCACCCCAAATTTTTGTGCTTCTTTTCTGCCAAAACAGGTAAACCATCAGCGGCACTAAAAATCCTAACAGTGCATCACTGAACCACGGTGCAAACCATGCGTCGGGTGCTATTCCGCCAAACATCTCAACACTTGATAAAAACAATACCGTCTGCGCTCGGAAAATTGTGACGGACATTAATAGCGCAATGGCGAACTTTACTTGGTTTGGCATCAACTCATTTCCCCTCAAAAGCTTGTGTCATTTGTTTAAACAGAAACCCAGGTGCCAGCCGACTCATAAAACGAAGTTGCCTCGACGCCCCAGCGGCAATTTCAAATTTTTCTTTTAACATGCCGTCAATCAAGGCATCGACCACCTCTTCTGGTGATGATTTTTTGAAACCTTTCACATCGACGCCTTCTGCCATCGGCGTATCGGTGATCGGCGGCAGTAACTCAAACACTCGAATGCCGTGTTTTTTGAATTGCTGTCGTAGGGCTTGAGCACTGTGATGAATTAAGGCTTTACTACCCGAATAAGCAGGCGTTGCGAAAAAGGGGATGTAAGCTAGGCCTGAACTGACAAATACAATGGCAGGGTGGCTGCTCTGTTGTAATAAGGGTAAGGCGGCATAGGTCAGCTTAAGTGGGGCAATGGCATTGATCTCAATTTCAGTTTGTATTCTGCTCGCTGTATCTGGGTCGCTAAAAAAATCATAGGTGTGCATGACGCCAGCACAATTAACCAATATATCGAGATGCCCATATATTTGATTAATCTGCTCTAACATAGCCTTCACCTGCTGCTCATCAGAGACATCACACACAATATGGTTGACGCCCATATTCTCAGCCGCAGCTTGCAATTTTATTTTGTTGCGTCCACAGATAATGACAGGATTACCCATTGCTTTGAAACGCGTGGCAATGGCTGCCCCAATTCCCGATCCTCCTCCGGTTACCAAAATAACATTGCCGCTCAAATTCATCTTTGCCAGTCCTAATGCACTTCAGCTAGTGGCCTTTTTTGCATGCCGTTTGCTGCAATATTGCCGTGAACTACCTGAGTGGTGTTGGGTAATTTTTGATTAATTAGTCTGGATGGAAAGCCAGCAGGTTACGAGTGACAAATTGGGTAATGCGGTGATAAATCAGGTCAGCTTGAAAAGCGCCTACAGGCTTTATATTGTGCCAGAATAGGGCATTTTATCGGTTTGCTAGGTCTGCATTGACCCTGAGCATGGCCTCGTCCAAGGTGGAGCAAAAGAAAAATGGTTGCTTGTATTTGTGGAAAAGTGCAGAAAAGTACTCTTTGATAAGCAAGTTGTCATTGATAATGCAAAATAAGACACACTGGCAAACAGAGATTGTTTTGATATGTGCATCTAGAAAATCAAAACTATCAGGAGGCGCAAGCACATCTTGGTTTTCATAAATATCGATTCTTGCCCACTTCATGGGTCTGGTGACTATCTGCTTTTCTATTGAATCACAGGCTTCAATCGCGCCTTTCAGATTAAACTGCGTAGCAAAGCGCACAATCAGTACATTGTTTTGCCAATCAGTTTTTACCTCGCCATGGGCACAAAAATCCATCGTCTTTACCCTATATCTGCAGTCATTTACTGTGCAGTTCAGCACTCAACTACTCAAGATATTAGCAGCAAAATCAAGGTTTCCAACATTCAAGCCTGTTGCAGGTGGTTAAAAACCAGGTGTTAGCTGCCACCCGACCAGAATTAGCCGCATACAGAATTGATGGTCTAGGCGATGACCTTAAATAAACAGCGTGCTTAGAGCTTGGTTTTGAGCCAGTCTGCTATCAGCTTGCTAAAGCCAACTACGAGATCAGACAAACTCACTGCCTAAGCACCAAACTTTGCCATCAGTGCGCAAATTCAAAGGCCTGATACACGGTCAACAAGGCTGAGCGGTGAACACCTATTTAAAAATAGTTGTTGTCTTTATTTTTAACGCTTTGTTGAGTTCAATGATTGTTATCCCTCCGCCTTGCGTTTCATTTCTTCTAACCATGCCGTTAATGATTCGTCTAAGGTTTTTTGCATGGCTTTTGGCATTAATTTCACTAACCAGCCCTCAAATGATTCGGCGGTTGAGACCAGCACGCCAGATGGTGTAGAGGCAAATGTCCAAGCATGGATGGCTTGTGTGCCGATTGCTTTACCTGTCCACACCAGTTTGGCATTGACCTCAATTTCCTGAAAAGTAGAAACGATCGATATCCCACCGCTTTTCCAATTGAAGGTTGTAGCAAGTTTGAACTCGCCATTAAGTTTTGCACTTTTTACCGCTGGATTCCAATTTGGCCATGCCTCAACATCAGCGACAAGCGTCCAAACTTTATCAATCGGCGCATTAATAACAATTTCATGTGATGCAACGGCAGGTGCAGATTTGTTAATGTTCATTTGGTTTCCCCGTGTAATGTTGATTAGCCATTTATGATGCTAGATTACAGAGTAGAACACCTTCATGAGTCTACATTATGAATCGCATTAAATTTTCTTGTAAAAAATCAGAGCATGCATCAGCGGCCTAAAATTCCGCGGGCAATCACCTCTTTCATGATCTCAGAACTGCCTGCGTAAATAGTTTGTACCCGTGCATCACGATAAAAACGCGAGATGGGGTATTCGTGGGTGTAACCATAGCCACCAAACAACTGCAAACATTCATTGACCATAGTGAGTTGCATTTCGGTGGCGGCGAGTTTGAGCATGGCGGCATCGGTAACCGTCATCTTGTCTTGTTTATATTTCAGCATGTATTGGTCGAGCATGGCGCGGCACAACTCAAGCTGGGTATGGCATTCTGCCAATTTAAAACGAGTATTCTGAAACTGACTCACCGCTTGGCCAAAGGCCTTACGCTGCTTAACATAATCGACAGTTAAATCCAGCGCACCTTGCGCATGACCGATGGCTTGTACCGCACAACCCAGTCGCTCGCGGGGTAATTCTTGCATTAAATAGACAAAGCCTTTGCCTTCTTCGCCAAGCAAGGCATCGCTGGGTAGGCGCATATTTTCGAAGAACAATTCTGCGGTATCGCTACTGTGTTGGCCGATTTTTTCAATGGGTTTGCCGGTGGCAAAACCCGCCAAGCTGGTATCCACTAAAAATAATGAAATACCTTTTGCTCCCGCTTTGGCATCGGTTTTTGCGCACACAATAATCATGTCTGCCATATTGCCGTTGGTAATAAAGGTTTTTGAGCCATTTAATACGTAGTGGTCACCGTCTTTTACTGCGGTGGTGCGCATATTGGCCACATCGCTGCCGGCACCGGGTTCGGTCATGGCCAAGGCTGTCAGCACATCCCCAGTCACCATGGGTGGAAGCCAACGGCTTTGTTGTTGTTTGTTGCCAATATTCAAAATATACGGTGCAACGATATTGGCGTGAATGTTGTAGCCGGTGGCTAAGCCATGCAAACCCAAACGACACATCTCTTCTTGAATCATCTGGCACACGTCAAAACTGGCCCCCGCCGCGCCATATTCTTCAGGCAAATCCACCAACAACATGCCTGCCTTGCCCATGGTTTGCCATACCTCACGTGGGGTATGATGGTTGTGCTCCCATGTTTCATAGTGCGGCAGAATTTCTTGCTCTAAAAAACGCAACACCATGTCACGAAACATCGTAATTTCTTCATGATCAATTTGTATCGTTGTCATAACACCACCGTGAGTTTTTACCTTGCATACCTTATAGCAGACTACTCGGTAGGGGATTATCACTTTGCTTGATAGACCCTGCTAAATAATTGACAAGATACACTGTTCCGAGCGCGGTTTGCCGTTTTACAGAGATTGATAATTTGTTTATTGGTTTAACTTACGTCTGGGCTTAGGGGATGTTTTCAAAGGTGCCAGTCACTAACGGCAAACCCTTGTCCACCACTAGCTTACCCATGGCAAACACTTTATCTATGCCTAAATTTTGTTTATTGAGTAATACAAGATCAGCATCATTTCCGGCTTTTAATCGACCTTTGTTATGCAGTTTAAGAATGGTGGCCGGGCTTGCTGTGATACTGGCAACGGCATCTTCTATGGCGACATGATGTTGATTAATCAGCTCTAAAAAGCTGTGGTACAAGCTATTCACTTTGCCCACTTCTAAGCCACATAACTCACCCTGTTGATTAAACACAGGTAGGCTAGCATTGCCATCTGAGCTCATGGTCAGTTGGCTAATATTCACACCTAAACGCAGGCAGTAAGCCAGTGCTTCTGCAGCCGGTATCTCGCCTTGTGCGATGATTTGCTGACTTGTGCTGGTGGTAAAATCGATGGCACCACCTGCTTTTGTCCACGCCACACCCGCATCAAGTAACGCTTGGTTGCGGTTGATATGTGTCGGATAAAACTGACTGGCTGGAATATCACTGGTGTCGATCACCTCGTGCAATAAACTCAACATGGTGTGACTGTCACCAACATGGATACTGACAATGCCACCCTTGCCACTTAACATGCCGCCAACCCTCGCCTGTGAAGCGATTCGGCTCAATTCTAAAGAGCTAGGTTGTGACGAACGATGATCGGCTATGGCGACTTCGCCAATACCAATAAATTTCTCGATAAGCATAATATCGTCGGTCACTGAGCCGCTGATAGTGCGTGGCGGCAGCTGATACGATCCCGTGTAGCAGTAAGTGGATATACCTTCTGTTTGCAAGGCTTTGGCTTTGGCTAATAAATCTGCATGACTTCGTGTCGTGGCATCTGTGCCTAATGCGCCTATCACGGTGGTCACGCCAGCCAACGTAGCCTCAGTCAATTGCATTTCTGGGGTGCGAGTGTGAAAGCCTCCTTCACCGCCTCCACCACAAAAGTGTACCAAGCTATCCACAAATCCGGGCACAGCCAAGCATTGCGTGGCATCAATGGTGACGACATCGTCTCCGTTTAAAGTAATGTTGGGGGCAATCTTAAGTATTTGCTGACCACTCAACAAAATATCCTGAGGGCCAAGATGTTGCGGCGCGTAAACGTCAGCGCCTTTGAGTAAATATATCATGTGAGATCCATACTAATAGAGTAGACAATATTGACTTAGGCGTAAGCAGTAGAGACTGCGATGACAATACTTATCGCGGCGCTAACAAGCAGCAATAGTGTCAGTTTCCAACAAAACTTCAACCAGGTTGACCAATCGATACGCGCTACCCCCAAGCACCCGATTAACGAGGCTGAGGTGGGAATAATAATATTCGTAAGGCCATCGCCTAATTGAAATGCTAATACGGCTACCTGTCGCGACACGCCCACCAAATCAGACAGTGGCGCCATCAGTGGCATGGTAATCGCAGCTTGACCAGAGCCAGACGCGACAAAAAAATTAAAGACCGCCTGAAATACAAACATCAGTACTGCACTAAATACGGCACCTAATTCACCAATCGCCTCACTGGCATAAAACAGTAGGGTATTTAATACCGACGCTTGACTGGGATCTGAGCCACCTAAGATCAGCACAATGCCCTTGGCCATGCCCACAATTAACGCGGCGGGTAATAAATCTTTCGCTCCCTGTTGAAAAGCTTGAGATACTTGGTTCATTGTCATGCGTTTGGTGATGACACACAGGGCAGCGACGGCGATGCCTAGGCTAAAAAACTGGCTGGCGATTTCTGGGATGTAATATTGATGGTAGGTGACACCCCAGATAACCCAGAGAATACCGACCAAAAACAGTAATAAAATAGCGATGTCAGCGCCGCTAAATTGATAGCGGATCACGCTTTGTTTTTGGCGAAAATATGCATCAGACACATAACTCAAAGATGACTCTGGTGTCGCCCTGATTTTTTTGGCATATCGCAAGGTGAAAAACAGACCGATGCCGGTAAAGACAAACCACAGTGCAATACGAAAGCGATGCCCTGACAAAAGTGGAACTTCAGCGATACCCTGGGCAATGGCTACCGAAAAAGGGTTCATCCATGAGGTAGCGAAGCCGATTTGGGTAGCAACATAGGTTATGAGTACAGCGGTGATAGCGTCATAGCCCATGGCAATGACCACGGGCACTAATACAATACAAAATGCGATGGCTTCCTCACCCATACCAAATATGGCTCCCCCAAGCGAAAAGAGGATGAACATCAACGGTAGAATGACGTAGTCTGCATGACGAGTTTTGCTGATGAGAGCCAGAATACCATTGTTAATTGCACCGGATTCCATGATGATGCCAAACGCCCCACCTACAATCAGAATAAACGCCACCACCCCAACGGCTGAACCCCACTTGTCGCCTGAAACCAAACCTTCGAAAGCATAGTTCATGATCCCAGTTTGTCCGCCGGCAGCAAATACACTCACCCCCACATTGGTTGTTTCGCTAAACGCAAAACTGTCTGCTTTGAGTTGATTGCTGACAACGGTTTTGCCATCAATGGTTTTAATGACTTCTTCATTTTGAAACTGACCGGCAGGCACACAATAGGTCATTACCCCAGCCAGCAGAATAACAAAAAAGAGAATAACAAAAGCGTCTGGCAGCTTACTTACCATCGACTTTGGTGTTGCCTCAGATAGAGGTGCTTGCATAGTTAAGCCTTGGATAATCGGTGTTCACACAGTAAGGGAAGTATAAGATCTTGATCTTATACTTCCCTTTACAGCACTAAAAAAAGTAGCTCAATGATAAGTTATAGGTGGTGCCATTGGCATTATGATTATACGCGTCAAAACCTCGGCTAGAACCATAAGCTAGGGGGGCAGTGCGATCAAACAGATTATCGATGGTAAGTTTAAGGGTGACATTGTCGAAATAATAACCCGCACTGGCGCGCACAGTGGTCCATGCATCGACATTACGTTCTTCACTATCAACCAGCACACCTAAGTCAAATAACTCATCAATTTCACGCCCCCGCAGCCCCTCAATATCATCTTGGTAGCTACTAATGTAAAAAGCCGTTAAGCCAAGGTAATACTTTTCATCATCCCAAAAAACACTGAAATCAGCGATATCAGCAGGATAGCGCCAAGTGCCAATCAAAGACTCAATCTCATCCGAACCCGGTTTATTGCGTTCAAACTTAATGTAATGAGTGGCGTTTAGCGCAAGGGTGAGGCTACCCTTGTTAAAATCAAATTTGTGATCAATGGCTAAGTCAACGCCGCTCACTTCTTGTGTGCCGGTATTTTCTAACTGCAGTACATGGTCGCGATACAAGGGCAGCTCCACATAACGGGGTTGGTCGAAGTCATCCCAAGCACTTAAAATTTCACTTAAGTTGGCACCTTGCTGCTCTATGGTTAAACCAGCGAGATCAGTGACTAAACACAAATCTGGATCGTAGGAGATACCAACTTGACCTTCTGGCACCAATCCACAAAAACGCACTGAGGCATCAGTGTTAGCGCGATCAAGCAGGGCAGTCATATCGGTATCGACAATGCCTTCATGGTCGAAGTACCAATAATCAGCGGTAATATTGGTGTTCTTAGTTGGACTGTAGCTAAAACCAGCACTAATCGATTTTGATTCTTCCGCTTTCAATGCGGCATTGCCTAATTCTAAAACGTTGTTACTGCGTATCGAGTTTTCACCTTCACAATAAAGCAGAGACACAGATTGGTTAGCAGAACAATCAAATGCAGCGGTGGTGGTGCGTAACTTTACCCCAGATTGCGTGAGCGAGGGTGCCCGAAACGACGTCGCCCATGAAGCGCGTAATATCAGATCATCATTCGGTCTGTAAGTCAGCGCTATTTTGGGATTAAAGGTGCCGCCAAAATCGTTGTAGTGATCATAACGACCCGCTACTTGCATTTGGATTTGCTCAGTGAGGGGAATGTACAACTCAGCAAAGGCACCTACCTGAGTGCGTGACGCTTCAGATAAACTGGAACCAAAGCCCATTACATCCACCAAATACCCATTGGCAAACCTTGCACGAGAGTCTTCTGAGGGTATGTCAGTGATTTTTTCGCTGCGTGCTTCCAAACCAAACGCTGCTTTTACGAAGTCGTGGTTGAATTCAAATAAGTCTCCCGTGGCACGAAAATCCCACGCATAAACCGTACTTTTTCCATCCCGTGTTGGCTGGGCTTGACTGAGCTGAAGAATGGCGTCGTTGCTTACATCGTTTGATAAAAAGGGGTTGTACATGCCAGCTAAACTGCTGGTGGCGCAGCTTAGGGTATTACCATCATAGGTGGCTATGCTGCCATCGGTGCACAGCTCGCCTGCCAACGATGCGTGGTATTGATAACGATTATATACACCAGCCACCGCGCTTTGTTCTGATTTAGATTGCGATAAGGTAATCGCCGATTCCCAATCCCAAGCCTGATAGCTACCAGACAACGCTGACACCAAACGAAAAGCCTGATTTTCGATATCTATGGTGCGAGGGGTGGCAAATCGCGCATCAAACTGGAAACCATACAGTTTCTGCCCAGCCTGAGTATAAAAGGGATCGATGTATATGCTGTCGAGTAAGCTGTCACGTAGGGCATCTGGAAAAATATTTAGCGCTGTTTCATCTGCAAAAGGGCCTTCAGAATCATCCAACTGATTGATGGGAGATGGGCTTGAGTAGGCGGTAGATTGGGTGCGAGAGTAGAAGAAATCAGTATTCCAATTCAGTTGACCTATGGCTCGGTTAAATATAAATCCGGTGGATAGGCTTTTAAATGGGGTGTCTAAATAATCATCTTCATTGCCATAATAGGCACAAATATCTTCACCAAATTCAGTAGTGACAAGGGCCGTTGCACAATTGGGGTTGCCAATTTCATTGCCATCTTTTGCTGAATAATAATAAATATTGGGTGTGCCTTTGGGCAAATACGAATAGCTACTGACCAATAACGGTTGACGTGTTGCCTCACGGTCGCTGGCTTTAAACGCCTTGCGATCAAAGAAATCAGCAAATACCGTTAAATTTCCGCCAGCAACCTCACTGCCATAGGCAAAGTTAATATTGCTCTTGCCTTCATCGCTACTCGCGGTGCTATTGCCATACGAGGCATTGATCTCCGCACCGACATAATTTTTTTTCAAAATATAGTTAATCACACCCGCCACGGCATCAGCCCCATAAGTGGCGGATGCGCCGGTGGCGAGGATCTCAATTCTTTCAATCGCGGCGAGGGGAATACTGTTGATGTCGACAAAGTTTTGGGTGCCCGAAGCAAAAGCACTGGCGGCAATGCGCCGTCCGTTGATCAGCGTTAGGGTCGATGCTGGGCCCAGGCCGCGCAATGATGCGGCAGCTTGCCCCGCTGGTGTTGACGTTGACGTTGCGCCGCTTTGTGCCGTTGAAAAAGAACCTTCGCCACCACGGGTTTGGCCAAGGTTGTTCATCAATTCGCTGATGCTAGCGGCACCTGAGCGTTTTATCGCTTCAGCATCGATAATGGTGAGTGGTTGGGCACCTTGTAAGTCAACGCCCTTGATGTAAGAGCCTGTAATACTGATAACTTCAACGTCTTGTTCTGGGGCAGCGGTGGTGGTTGTTTGGGCAAGCACGGCGGGGCTTGCACAGCAAAGCACGGTCGCTGACGCAACCGCAAAAGCAGTTTTGTTAATTCTCATGTTCAGTTCCTTCATACGCCAATGCAAAACATGGCGAGATGCTTTTTGTTTTTTAGTTTGTTTTAGGTTGCGTTTAGCCCAGCGACTGGCGTGGACATCGACCGCAAGAGATCAGCCTGACTTCGATTCTGGTGAAGTCAGTGAACAGAAAATTTATTCGTCGAACCACTCCGACAAATAAAAACTTTTATAATGATAGGTGCCAAGATTGGCGGCTTTTTTAATCATGTTAGCTTGTTGGTTTTATGCAAATTCCACAGTGACGTTGGATTTTTTCTGTGCATTGACAATGTCCAAGAATTAACACTAGGGTTCGCCAAAGTCAATAAGCTACAAGAATCATTTTCAATGAAGGACTTATCCCTTTTTTGCTTAATTTTAAGCAGCGGAAAAAAACGTATTGCCGTCATTTTTATTTACATATATTCAATATTATCATGCAGTTATTCGTATTCGACAGAATCCAAAACTACCCAATTTGAATTAATGTTAGCAGGGGGTGGATTAGCCACTTGTTCAAGTATGGCCACAAAAAATTGCACTGAAAATTATTTTAGCCCTGACGACAAATTTGAAAATCTTTACCAGTTCAGCGAAAAAAACGCCTATAAATTTAGAAATACAGCGGTTTTTTTAGCCCTGTCTGCCTCACAAAAAATGCAAATAAATCTTGTTCTTCAGCATATCTATGCAAAAAGTGCGGATCTCATTATTAACCTGCAAGGCTTGCGCGAGTACTTTGTGCAAAGTGGTCATTTGTCCTTATATCAGACTATGGACGACGCCCTGTATTACGCTTTCCTCGACAGTTTTGAATACCGTCAATCCAAGCAAAAAGGGGAGCGTAAAAAAGAACGAGTGGATTTAAGCAAAAATCAAAATCAATCGTCCCTGCGGATCTACCGCCGATTTGTGCAACAAGCAGCCTTGCGTATGCCTCAAGCACAGTCAGTACCTAAGATTGCTGTTATCACGGCTTCTGCCCGAGACCCGTTTGAAGCCGCTGATTTTTATATCTCCGTTTTTGAACAGGCTGGCGCTGACGTAATCTGGCTGCCCTTAGATGGTGTTTATCAACAGGCACGGCAATTAGCAGTAAAGGGTGAGCCTGGCTGCTCGATGTTGGACACACTTAGAGCAAAAAATAATAGCTTTTATCGATACGACATTTATCCAGAGCGCACGGCCAAACAACGGCAGTTTTGTGATGCTCCAGAGCTAATGCTTCAAGCATTATCAGAGGTTCAGGGGGTATTTTTTAATGGAGGTGACCAAAGTTTAACCTTGAGTGCACTCAGGTTTGCCGATAGTCTCGACAGCCCTGAACTCACCTTGATCAAACAACAAGTTAAACTCGGTAAGTTAATAGTTGGTGGAACGAGCGCGGGCACTGCAGTGCAGTCGGGGGGCGTGTTTGAGCAAATGCCGATACCGATGATTACCAATGGTGATCCTGAATTTGCCATGTCGCGTGGGGCATTTTCAATTGCGCCACCAAGTCAGCGTTGCCCTGTGAATAGCATTTGTTCTTCTGGTGTATTAGGGGGTGACTTAACCTACAAAATGGAGGGGGGCACTGGCTTATTTAATTTTGGCCTCTTGGATACCCACTTTTCTGAACGGGATCGCGAGACCAGATTGGCGCTATTTACGGCTGTTAATAATCAGCGTTTTGGTTTTGGGGTTGACGAAGCAACAGCTTTATTGGTGGGATATTCTCAAGACAGAAAAGAGGCTGTATTCGAAATCCTTGGACAACATGGGGTTTTTATCGTCGATAGGACTAGCAGCCGTTATTCACGCGCGACCCAGAACGAAAAATTAACGGTGGAGTTAACTTCCCTCAGCCATTATTTGACTGACGGCAGTGTGGCCTATTTAAATCTCGACAATATGCATTGGCGGTTTATGGCTAAGGGCCAGACCATAACTAGGCCAAAGCCTTTGTCTGCTTTAGAGCAGGGACATTGGCGTGATCAGCTAAGAGCGTATTGTGGTACAAACGAACCTATCGTCTGGCAACAATTTGGCAATGAATACCTTCTTCAGCCGACGGGCAATACGGTTTATCACTACAGCGATGAGTTAGATCACTGTAGTTATACCCATTTGCCGTTTACCATCACCTATCAGCAGTAAACCGACAGTGAGAAGCGTTGTAGTAAAAAATGCTCGGTCATCTTCATTTTGTATGACGTGATAACACACGACTGCCTGTAATTTGATCACCGTGCCATGGTTAGAAGGAGTACATCAAATACCTTGCACGCTGGGGAATACAAACTACATGGTGGCATCATAGGCCATGGCCAGCGTTGTGCCGGTTTTGTTGGCCTGGGTTAAACGGTTATGGGCGTTGTAGCTATGATTTGTTAAAGAGCGGTTGGCGTAATTTTCTAGGATGGCTTAGGTCGAAACTGGCTTAAAAAACTTATTTACAGCCTTTGAGAATTAATTTACCATTTTTCTAAAGGATCGGTATTCAAAGGAATGAAAAGATGAGTAACTTAAAAAATCTGCAACACCCAACACCCAACACCCAACACCCAACACCCAACACCCAACACCCAACAACACAATTTAAACTCCAACGATACACAATTTGTTGAAGGTACTTGCTTCGGTAATTTCTCACTAAATCAATTTCTTAGTCGCTTTTTATGCGGTGGGCCGGCCTTAAAAGAATGCCGAAGCGTGTCTCGCTTGCAGCTTGCTCTGGTTGATGTGGGTTTTGCTGACGTAAGTGCACAGGCTACGCTGCTTTATTGTACTATTCAGCGTTATGAGTTGGCCAAGCAGCAGATAGTAAAAAACGCGCATATCACTGAAGAATTATTGTGTGTTATTAACAAACTACTGATGCCAGATAGGCTTAATGCTGGAAAGATTCGCACTGCTCAGAACTGGGTAGGTCAATCGTTAGAGAAGGCAACATATATACCACCTGCACCAGAGTCAATAGCACAGCGCCTTAGTGACTGGTTAGAAGAAGTGAACTCCCCTAATTTTAATGGAATAGATAAGGCTATATCCTGTTATGCTGGTTTTCTCCTGTTACACCCTTTTATGGATGCCAACGGCAGAATGTCTCGCATCATTTATGAAAAACTGATGAATGACTCTGATAAACATTTTGTGCACCTTTCGCTTTACCGTATGTCAACCGAAGTTGCGTATTATCAAGATGCGGTGTTGGCATTTAATAAAAAACCTCAAGCTGGTCTAGATCACCCGTATTGGCAAAAAGCACATCGCTGGACTATTCAATACAAACAAAAAGTAGCTGAAATATTGACTAAAACAAACGCGACTTTAGCGTCAAAATATGCACTATCGCCACTCAACGAGCAAGATAAAGTGCTGTTAACCTTGCTGTGGACCAAACCCCTTGTTACTTCTGAAATCATTATTAATGAGCTTGGTTTTACTACGAATGCGACGAAAAATTCGCTGAATAAACTTATGTATCTCGGTATTTTAAAATCTTACAAGTTGAGAGATTTAGACAAAGAACAAATCTTTGTTTGCGAATCTATATTCACCGCATGGAAAGATCTGGATGAGCTTATCTTTTCAAATAACATTACTGACTAAAGTGATAGAAAAGGTATGTATAAAAGTGATTTACATCAAAAAGGAGCTAAAAAATGAAAAATAACTTGTCAAAGTTAGCGTTTGCAGTTGTATGTTTTACAGGGTCAATTGGATATGACATACCCAATAATGACAGGTATCTGGAAGACAGTGATATTTACTCGGCTGTAGCAGACAGTCTTAAAAACGGTTGGAACTGGGGTGTGAGTTCAGCTAGAGCTACCGAGATCATAGAGGTGAACGGTACGTATACTGGTGGGGGTGGCTGGGGTGGCTACGGCTACGGTGGCTACGGCTACGGCTCACAGGATACTACTGGTGGTGACCAAGGTGATGGAGATTCTGGTCCAACTGCTGAGGAACAGAAAAAACAAGAATGCGATGATAAAACTAGACAGGCGAATTCAGATCTTGCGGCTTGCAATGAAAAACTTGCGCAGGAAGCGGCAATAACCCATCAAATTGCATGTTTGGGAGAAAATTCATACGAGGGGAATTTTAGTGTGAGTATTGGCGGTAAGGTAGTCAGTGCTTTGCTTGGTGCTAGTGTGACGACAGACAATTATACAAAATGTAAAAATCAGTTGGACTACAATATTGCTTCAGTTGCTGCTGCATGTACAAGTGTTCACGCAGATGTTATTAATCAGGCTTGTAAGAGTGTTTAATTTCGATTAATTGCGCTAAAGCCGCATTAATAAAGAGAAGGAAAAGAGGATGTTTATATGAAAATACCTATTATGCTGGGCAGTGTAATTTTGATTGGTGTTGGCGTTGGGTATTTCTTGTTTACTGCAGAGCAGGGAGGGGCGAGCACTGCCACGTTGTTGCCTGTAATGCAGCAGAAACAGGTGGCCACAGCGACAAATAAGTTAATTACGAAAGTATTACCTTTTTCAGAACTACCAGACGCCCCTTTTGATGAGAATAAAATACGTATTCAGGCGCTTGTGGCTAAAGCCACAGATGAATATACCAAAATTATTCAACTAAGTGGTGCGTCGGGTGAAGAGTATCTTACCTATGAAGAGGACTGGTGCGTGGCTGCTGAGGACTTATCTGAAGCCGATCGAGCCTATGCGGCAGACCAATTGCGTGATTGGGAAGTAAGTAGAGGTCATATCAGTTTTGCAGGTGGTGACGCCTTGTTAATGGGCCTTAAATCCAACCTGGATGAGTTTCCTGGCTTAAACGATGAGTATCTTGACGCTTATCGAGAGGCGGATAATGAGACCTTGCTGCGAATGGGACAAAACGATGACAAACTTGCCCTATCGACCATACTGCAATATGAAAACCGTGAAAGATTCGATAGAGAGACTCAACTGAAAGTGGCGAAACAACTTGTGGACCTGGGTGATACCTCTGCTGGCTTAGAGCATTTGATTATAGCTAATTTGAGTGAGGTTACAGTAGACCCACAACGTGAAAAAGGTGTTTTTTATCTTAAACGGGCAATGGCATTAATTGAGTATGGGATGATACGGCATGATTTATCTAGTTTAGGTATTTTTTTAAGGTCAATTGTTGATTTCGGAAAAATGCCAGGGGGGATTGTTTTCACATCACTTACAGACAAGGATTTTGTGGAAATTCATCAAATGGCACAAGACTTTTATGAGCTCGTCAACTTTAGAAGAGCTGACAAAGGTTTGCCAAGATTAGATGAGTTGGATGAGTCAACAAAAATTTCGACTGTTAGGAATGCCATAGAGTTGTCAAGGCTATACGAAAAGCATGGAAACTTGTTGGATAGTCAATTATTCCCGGAAAGTTGGAAAAATACTTACATCAAAAAAACACCTTGCGTTCAAAGAAGAATCGCCATGCATCATTTCAGGATGGAGCGAGTACCCGCCATTCGAGAAGAAATAGCCCAATTAGAGAAAAGTTTAAATTAAAGAACAAATGGGGTTTAAGTGCCAGCTTGGATTTTTTCAGCAACCGATAAATAGGATTGGTTAAGTTTTATTAACTCGAACTCGGTACAAGACAAGCCTCTTGTTGAAGCTAAAAGACTAACGGTCACTGACCAAAAGTAGTATGAAAAAACGGAGAAACGTCTTACCAACAAAACACCAGTCAGCTAAGCTGACTGGTATTCTAAAAGGAAGCCTGAGCTAGCCGTTTTTTATTACCAGATTTTTACCCGATCTTCAGGGGCTAAATGCATGGCATCGCCTTCTTTCACATCAAATGCCTCGTAGAAAGCATCCACGTTGGGCGCAATACCATTCACACGGAATTCGCCTGGTGAATGTGGGTCACTGAGCAGTTGAGCACGCAAGGCATCTTCGCGTGATTTACTACGCCACACTTGAGCATACCCCATGAAGAATCGTTGTGAGCCTGTTAGGCCATCAATGACGTTGGCCTCATTACCCTGCAATGACATTTGGTAGGCTTTATAACCTATGGTCACACCAGCTAAGTCGCCAATGTTTTCACCCAAGGTTAAACTACCATTCACGTTTTGTCCTTCAATAGGTTTAAACTTATCGTATTGCGCAACCAGTTTTTTACCTAGCACGTCAAACGCAGCGCGATCTTCATCGGTCCACCAACTACGTAAATTCCCTTGGCCATCATATTTAGAACCTTGGTCGTCAAAACCGTGACCTATCTCATGGCCTATAACAGCGCCAATAGCTCCATAGTTGGCAGCATCGTCAGCATGCATATCAAAAAATGGTGCTTGTAAGAGTATAGGTAAAATAAAAGTAAGCGTCTCGGCAAAGACGTAAGATAGACCAAGTAAGTGCTGATGGTGCTTATGACACGCGTGCCTGTCATCAAGTAATAATGAAGAAAAAAGCCATGGCGACTATCCCACCACGCAAAAATGCGGGCTATTGGGAAGATGGGCATATCAGGAACGAGGCGGTGAAGGCGCTCAAGGCGTTTACGCTGGCACAATGGAAGAAAGATGTGGGCTATCATCAGCGTTCGCTATCGGAAACAGCGATGTACCGTTACAAAACCCTGATAGGCAATCGATTGAACTTCCGTTGTCATGATGCCCAAGTGGCAGAAATGTTAGTCGGGGTGAAGGCGTTGAACAAAATGCTTAGTCTAGGTATGCCTGTTCGCCGGGAAATCGAGAAAACCAAATATTGATATTTAAAACATGGGGTTAGGACATTTATTTGATCAACAACGCCGACATCTTCTATAACCTAGTATTTTACCTGCAAGTACCAAAGCACCTGCACGCCTTATACTGTTAATTCACTGTTGTCGACCAAAATAAAAAAAGCCAGCAAAAATGCTGGCCTTCTAATCAATTTTCAGTATGAATCTTTATTGCTCAGTATGATACTTTAATACTTAGTATGAAACTTTATTACTCTCCCACAAAAAAGGGGCTTGCGCCCCTTTATGTTATTCAACGGTTACGGATTTCGCTAAGTTACGCGGTTGATCCACATCAGTTCCTTTGATGATGGCGACGTAATACGACAGCAACTGCAGTGGGATGGTGTAAATAATCGGGGCGATGGCGGCTTCACAATGGGGTACATTGATGACTCGCATGGTCTTGTCGCTTTGGAAATGTGCATTTTTATCGGCGAACACGTACATGATGCCACCGCGCGCGCGCACTTCTTCTACGTTAGATTTCAGCTTTTCCAACAACTCGTTATTTGGCGCGACAACGATCACCGGCATTTCGTCGTCGATGAGTGCCAAAGGACCATGTTTCAGTTCACCTGAGGCATACGCTTCGGCGTGAATGTAGGAAATTTCTTTGAGCTTTAACGCCCCTTCCATGGCGATAGGGTATTGTTCCCCGCGACCTAAAAACAGACTGTGATGTTTGTCGGCAAATTCTTCCGCCAAGGCTTTAATACCCTTCGTTAAACTCAGGGTTTCTTCGAGTTTGGTGGGTAGGCTATGCAAGGCTTTGATAATGTTATCGTGATCTGTGTCACTCATGCCGTTGTGTTTGCCAAGGGCAAGGGTAAGCATGAGTAGGGCGGTTAACTGAGTCGTAAACGCCTTGGTTGAGGCCACGCCTATTTCTGCCCCGGCAAGGGTCATGAAAGCCATATCTGATTCACGCACTAGGGAAGAACCGGGCACATTACAAATGGATAAACTGGCGGTGTAACCTTGTGCTTTGGCTAGGCGTAGCGCGGCCAAAGTATCGGCGGTTTCGCCTGACTGAGAAATGGTAACAATCAAACTGTTGGGGTGCACAAAGGATTTGCGGTAGCGAAATTCTGAGGCGATTTCAACGTTACATGATACATTGGCGTATTGCTCTAACCAATAGCGCGCTGTCATGCCCGAGTGATAACTGGTGCCACAGGCGATGATTTGCACATGTTTTATACCGGCGAGAATGGCGTCGGTGTCGTGGCCAAAAATATTGGCACTGATGCCATGTTCTTGCAGTCGGCCACTTAAGGTATTACGCACCACGCTAGGTTGTTCATGGATTTCTTTGAGCATGTAATGGCGATAGCCTGCTTTGTCGCCTGCATCGTGTTCGATATCAGATTCATTCACTTCACGCTCAACAGCATGCCCTAACATGTCGTACACTTTGATGCTGGTGCGGGTGATCTCGGCAACGTCACCTTCTTCT
Source organism: Paraglaciecola sp. (assembly GCA_009993955.1). Classification (GTDB taxonomy): domain Bacteria; phylum Pseudomonadota; class Gammaproteobacteria; order Enterobacterales; family Alteromonadaceae; genus Paraglaciecola. The sequence goes on along the minus strand of JAACSL010000015.1, from coordinate 16,823 downwards.
AAAAACATAAAACGCCGAGTTACGGGTAACAGTGCCATTTGGTCTGACGCAATAAAGTTTTCGCCAATGCCTAAACCAATCACTAAGGGGCTGCCAGAGCGGGCCACGATCATGCGTTGTGGATCATGTTTGTCGATGATGACCGTGCCATAAGCACCATGAAATTTAGCCACCGCTCGCTGTACTGCTTTCAGCAAATCCTGACCTTGGTCGAGTTCCCAATGTACTTGGTGAGCAATGGTTTCAGTATCAGTGTCAGAGCTAAAACCATAACCTTTAGCGGTGAGTTCGCGGCGCAGTTGTTGGTAATTTTCAATAATCCCATTGTGAACAACGGCTACGCGTTCGGTGGAAAAATGTGGATGGGCATTGGCCTCGGTTACGCCACCATGCGTAGCCCAGCGGGTGTGGGCGATACCCGTAGTGCCTTTAACGGGCTCCTTTTGCAGGGCGTCGGCGAGTTCTTTTACTTTACCAATGCGGCGAGTACGGCTTAAGTTGCCCGCTTCGTCCATGAGGGCGATGCCGGCTGAGTCATAACCGCGATACTCTAAGCGTCTCAGGCCTTCGAGCAAAATTTCAACCACATTGCGCTCTGCAATTGCACCAACAATTCCACACATACCTTTACTCCGCTTTTAGTGTTGTGGCGCAGATCACCTGTACGCCATGTTGTTCAATATGTTGTTTTGCACTGGGGCTAATTAAATCGTCAGTGACTAACACTGAAATCGCCTGCCAAGGTAATTCAACATTGGGTATTTTACGTTGTAATTTTTCCGATTCGGCCATCACCACAACTTGTTGCGATACATCCGCCATGACTTTACTCAATTGTGTGAGTTCATTAAAGGTGGTGGTGCCATTTTCTAAGTCTAAACCGGCTGCCCCCACAAACGCTTGATCAAAGTTGTAGGCGCGCAACATCTTTTCCGCCATCTTACCTTGGAACGAGTGAGATTGTGCATCCCACGATCCTCCGGTCATTAGCACGGTGGGTTCATTTTCTTGCTCAAGCAGGGTGGTGGCAACGTGAATAGAGTTTGTCATGACCACTAGGCCTGTTTTTGTCGCGAGCAAGGGAAGCAAGGCAGACGTGGTACTACCGGCATCGATAATGATTCGGTTATGATCTTGAATCAAAGCAGCCGCGGCTTGCCCAATAGCTATCTTTCGATTCGAAAGTTTTTCACTGGAAAGTTCTGACGCATCTTGGCGTAATAACACCGCCCCACCGAATTTCCGTAGTAGCAAACCATTATTTTCTAACTCTGTCAGATCCTTGCGAATGGTGACCTCTGAGGTAGAAAATTGCTGAGCCAATGCGTCTACCATCACCTCGCCTGACTGTTGGAGCAGGTCGATAATGGTGCGACGACGCTGTTGGGTATTACGTTTTTGCATGTAGCTTTGCACAGCTCCACTATGACGCCAGAATCAAGTTGAACGACATTTTAAATAAAATCTTTCAAAATGCAATTTATATATTTCGAATTGGTTTCGAATTCTGTTTCAGATTATGTGGGTCGTTTAGTTGGGCGCTGCCAACCAGCGATGTTCCGTTGTTTGCCTCGGGCAATGGCAAGTTCTTCGTCTTGCACATCTTTGGTGATCGTGGAACCTGCACCCACGGTTGCATTTTTGCCGATTATCACTGGCGCAACCAAGGAACTGTTTGAACCAATAAAAGCACCGCTACCGATGATGGTTTTGGATTTGTTAACACCATCGTAGTTGCAGGTAATGGTACCCGCGCCAATATTGACTTTACTGCCTACGGTTGTGTCACCTAGATAAGTAAAGTGGTTGGCCTTAGCACCTTCACCCAAAATAGTATTTTTAAGTTCAACGAAGTTGCCGACTTTGGCATTTTTTTCAAGCACAGCACCGGGGCGTAAGCGCGCAAAAGGCCCAACCGTGCAGCCAGAGGCTACCTTGGCTTGTTCGACTATTGAGTTTGCTTCGATATTGGCATTGTCAGCAATCTCACAATCAATCAACAGGCAATTTGGGCCAATCTTAACATTTGAACCAATACTCACCGTGCCTTCAATAACAACATTGACATCGATAACAATGTCTTGCCCCACTACTAAGTCACCGCGTAAATCAAAACGTTGCGGGTCGAGTAAGCTAACACCTTTATTCATTAATTCAGTGGCTTGCTCTAACTGAAAAGCGCGTTCTAATCTGGCGAGTTGTACGCGGTTATTCACCCCTTCCACTTCAATGGCCGACCCTGGATGAGCAGCCTTAATGATTTTTCCTTCCTCTGCCGCCATGGCGATGACATCGGTGAGATAAAATTCACCCTGACTATTGTTATTTTTGAGTTTTGCCAACCATCTTTTTAAATCGGTGACACCCATAATCATGATGCCGGTATTGATTTCACGAATTTTTAGTTGTTCTGGGTTAGCATCTTTATGTTCAACAATCGCAGTGACTTGTTCCCCATGACGAATGATGCGGCCCATGCCACTGGGGTCATCAAGGTGCACGGTTAATAGTGCGAGGTCGGCGTGTTGTTTCACTTCAAGTAAAGCCCTTAAGGTACTGGCTTTAATCAAAGGCGCATCACCAACCAGAATCAATACGTCTTCACCATCGCTTAAAAAAGGTAGGGCTTGTTGCACCGCATGCCCAGTGCCAAGCTGTTCGGCCTGCAAACACCAGTTAAGCGTATTCTGGGAAAGTGCTGCTTGCAGTTGATCAGCGCCATGACCGTAGACAAGATTAATATTGTCTGCGCCCAAACTTTGCGCTGCAGAGATAATATGCTGCACCATAGGTTTGCCAGCGATGGGATGCAATACTTTGGGCAGGGTAGACTTCATTCTGGTACCTTTACCCGCAGCCAAAATCACCACTGAAAATGTCATAACTCTTCCTTTATTCGCTAATCAAAATGAACGTATCGTGTGAATTCCACGTACCAAGAAGGGAATAATGACCCAAGCGGGTGCAGCTTTGAAAGCATTTTTAACGCTTTCAAGAATTTTTATCCGTGTGCTAGTTTTCAAGGTAAGGCAAATATCTGTACCGTCACTGTGAAATATGTTGAAAGGTAATGAAAAACTGCTCGAAGAATAAATGAGATTAGTTAACAATGTAATGTACAAATCGAGCTTAAATTGGCATGACGACGTGGTATATTGAAGTGCTACACTAGTGTTTTCATTTACCTAGGTTCTCCCGCAGGGGACAAACAGGTACACTCCTCAGATAAAATTGGAATTAGTAACAAATTAAGCAAGGCAGCCAGTGAATATTTTTCGAACGTTACACCGAAGCATTCTTTTTCTTTTTGTGGTCGTTGTTATTTCAATTGTCACACTGGTGCATATCAGTATTTCGAAAATCGTGGCAGAACAAAGCCGAGCGCAACAACAATCTCATTCTCCTGCATTACAGCTCATCGTTGAAGAGTTGATGAAGCCCTTGCATATCTCGCAAACGTTGGTGAAAGCCAAAGAACTCACCCAAATTATGCAAACCACAACCATTGATGAAGAGAAGGTTTTCACCATGCTCAGACGTTTGCATGACGAATTTGACCTTAACTTTTTTATCGCCAGTGAGATTAGCCGCGTTCAGTACAATTCAAATGGTACAAAATTAGATTTAATTGAAGGCAGTGTTGACTGGTATTTTCGGTACAAAGCACAAAATGCTGATGCCATGGCCGATATTGGTCAGTGGCAAGACCCACAGTTTTATATCGACTTAAAAGTGTATGACGAAAACCACCAGTTCCTTGGCGTGTTTGGCGTGGGTAAAAGCTTAAAAAGTTTTACTGAGGTGTTTAATCAATACAAACAAACCTACGGTTATGACTTTATCTTTGTTGACCAAAACAAAGATATTACGCTCACCTCAGACACAGAATTATTGGTGCAAGGAGTAAAATTCAAAAACCTCAATGACTTAAGTTGGTACAGCGAATTAGGGGCTGAAAAACAACAAAAATTAAATAATTTGTTGCTGCCAATTGATGGCCAAGAATCGCTTATTGCGGAATTAAATATTCAACCATTTGATTGGACCTTGTATCTCATTACGCCGCTGCAATCTCGACAAACAGACATCAGTCGCGGTTTCATCATCAGTGTGGTTACGTTGTTAGTGGTGATCTTCGGTCTGTTTTTACTGATTTATAATCTGCTGTATTACTTCAAACGCGATATTCAAAAGATTAAGCAGATTGATATCCTCACTGAGCTACCCAATCGCAGCAACATTTCCCTAAAATTCGAAGAATTGATGTACGCCAAACAATCGGTGAGCTTGGTGCTAATCGACTTAGATAATTTTGCACCCATTAATGAAACTCATGGTCGTAAAGCCGGCGATATCGTGCTGCGCCAGGTTGCCCAGATGTTGCAAAACGAAGCGCGAGAAAACGACATTCTGGGGCGCTGGGCAGGAGGTGAATTCATCTTATTAATGCCTGATACTGGTCCTCACGAGGCCGCTGATTTTTGCCAGTTACTGTGCAATAAGCTAGCGGCGATGACCATTAGCACTGGCACAACCTCTATTCAATTGACCGGTAGCTTTGGTATTTCGTTTACGGCGATTTCTCGCAGTATGTCAGAAGTGATTTCTGCTGCTGATGACGCCCTGTTTACGGCAAAACGTGATGGTAGAAATTTAGTGCGTTTACAATTGATTGAGGATTAAACCACTTTTATTAAAGGGACTTTTTTGCGCCTTAAAAGGCCTGTTGTTAGCGCCACGCCAAGTAATATGAGGCTGGCACCCATTAACATGCTCATGGTCAGTGATTCATCCAAAAATACCATGCCCCACAACACACCAAACACTGGTACTAAATAAGCGACAGTAATGGCTTTGGTCACACCAACATTACTCATTAGTCGGAAGTACAAAATATACGCAAAAGCGGTGCACACCAGCCCGAGCAGCAGAACTTGCCACCAACTTTCATTGCTTGGCATCACGGATGGTAGGTAAAAGAAACTCAGGGGCAAGAGGGTGAGAAAGGCAAAACATTGACTGCCAGTGGCAATTGCTAAGGCATTGACGCCAGTCAAATAACGTTTTGCCGTGCAGGCAGCAATACCATATAAAAAGGTTGCCACTAAAGCCGCGATAACCGGCAGTATACTGTTTGCCATTTCCATATGTTGACGAGCAAAACTCAACACGATCACCCCACAGAAACCAATAAAAAGCCCAAACACCGCGAGTCTGGGCAAGGATTCTTTTAGCCATACAAAGGCAACAACTGCACTAAACATCGGTGCGGTAGCATTAAGTACCGATGAATAACCCGCACCCAAATGAAAGGTGCTATAACTGAAAAGGCAAAAAGGCACGGCGGTGTTGGTTAAGCCAACCACAAAGATCACACGCCAATGGGTGATGAGTAGCTGAAGTTTGTTTTGATAGAGGAGAAACGGAAGAAGCACCAAGGCGGCATTACCAGTGCGCAGTGTAATCAGTAAAATTGGCCCAAACTCTCCCGTGGTGGTGCGCATGAATAAAAATGACGCGCCCCAAATGGCAGACAATAAAACCAGTTCAAAAGCGTATTTGAGCGGCAAGCTGCCATCCTTCTAAAGTAAGTTAATCATACAAGCGCTACACAGGTTTTGTATTACTGATATTGTGCTTCATGCCTCAACAATTGCGCTTTAATGTCGACCCCCCAAGCATAACCTGTCAAGGAACCATTCGCACCAATCACGCGGTGGCATGGCACAACAATGGTAAAAGGATTGCGCCCATTTGCTGCGCCGACCGCTCTGACCGCCTTGGGTTTGTCGATAGCTAGAGCAATGTCACGGTAAGATCGTTTCTCGCCATACGGGATAGTGAGCAATGCTTGCCATACTGACTGTTGAAATTCAGTGCCGCTAGAATCCAAGCTTAAATCAAAGGTTCGGCGTTTACCCAAAAAATACTCTTCCAACTGTGTTTTAGCAGATGTTATGTATTTATTGGCAAATATGGGTAGTTGGTGTTCACTAACAAATTTTATTGAGGTCAAACCCGTGCAAGATGCACTGAAGGCGAGACAGCCTAAGGGACTGTCCCAGTAGTCTAAAAATTGTGTATTGTTCATGCGAGATTCCACAGTTGTAATGTGAGGTAACTTCGCCAGGGCGCTGCTAACTCTGGGTTGATCTGATATTGTTCAAGTTGTTTTTTGATTACCAAGTCTGTGTTTAACCACTCATCAGGGGCAGACAAACCACGCAATTTTGTATAACTAATTGTCCACGGTCCTATGCCTTTGATGGCCAACCAATCATCCACCGAAGCGTCTGGATGTTGCCAACACCACACAGCCAATGCGTGCAAACTTTGGCGTCTGCTCTGAGGTATTCTGAGGAAACTTAGGTCACTTTGCGCCACGCTTTGTGGTGTTGGAAATGTCAGACCAAGGGCGCTATCGTCGCTGAGTTCCTGAGTCAATTGTGTGATTAAATTTATGGCAGCAGTGACAGACACTTGTTGGCCCAGTATTGCTCGGCAACCGGCTTCAAAAACATCCCATACGCCGGGAACACGTAAGCCTTGTATAAGTTGGTGTTCAGCCAGTCCACTGGCGAGTAAGTTTGCGTTTATCTGCTGAATATCCGCGTTTAAATCCAGTACCCTTGCGATATTTCGCAAGAGCTTGGCAAGCTGAGTGACATCATCCAATGTTATCGCAATCTTAAAACACCCTTCGTGCTCATGAATTGTGGCTTTAAACCAAACAAGCTGACCATTGCACTGGACATATCGAGCATAGCTATCGGCTTCTACTTGCTCAACGCCAGCTATCGCCCGCTTGGCTAAAAAATCCCGAAGCGCTTGCCAAGCAAAAGGACGGCGATAGGGTAACGAAACACAAATTTGTTGTTCAACCTTATTCTGCCGACTACGAATTTGCACAGGACTGAGGCCTGTTACCTTTTTTAACTGAATTTGTAGGCGTCGCGCGCTGGCAAAACCACAACTTTGGGCAATTTGTTCCACTGATAAATTGCTATGATGAAGCAACTGTTTAGCAAACAGCAACTGATCAAACAATTGAAATTGTTTGGGGCTAATGCCCAGTTGGCGTTGAAAAAGATCGCGCAAATATCGTTCGCCAATCCCTAACTTATTGGCAATTTCTGTCACACTGAGTTCATGATGGGCATGCAGTAAATGACTGGCTCGTTTGACCGTTGTGTCGGTGCCTTGCCATAAATTGGAGGTGGGCGCACTATCCGGATGACAACGTAAACACGGACGATAACCGTGTTGCATAGCCTGTTGGGCAAACTGAAAATATTCGACATTCTTCTCTAATGGAGGGTTGGCAGGACATATTGGACGACAAAAAATTTTTGTTGTTTTCACCGCAACAAAAAAACTGCCATCGAAGCGCGGATCACGACTTAATCGGGCTTGGCGGAAACGCGATGTATCAAACATAAGGTAACACCGTAAACTTCACATTAGCCTATATTAAGGCAAATTTTGTTGATGAATGCGACGAAAACGGCGGTGATTGATGAAAGCTAAGGTGTGTCTTTTATTGGCAGAGTATTTCCGCTTAAAAGCCCTTGTTGTTATGATGCTCAACATCAGCACTAAACATTACCATATGCTACACACTAAGATGCACGACAAACCTAACAAAAAGGCAGTAAAACGCATGGAAAAATATTACGAATGACCCCCAGATACACCCGCATTAAAGTGTTGTTGTTTTTTGCACTAAGTTTGGCTTGGCCTGTTCTGGCAGATGAGTGGCTAGACGATTTTGCTTCAGCGATTAGTCACAAAGCGGCGGATAAAAATTTACCCGGGTATGCTTTTGCTTTTGTGGATAAAGATAAACCAGCACGCATATATCTTTATGGCAAAGAGAGCGCGCAAGGTGAAGCTGTCACCACCGCGTCGGTGTTCAGATTGGCCTCGGTATCAAAAACCTTTACTGCTATGTTAATGGCTAAATACGTTGCGCAACAACGTTTGACTTGGCAACAGCCAGTTTCGCAGATATTGCCTCGCTATTCATTGTCTAAAAAGGATAGTGAGCAATTACTTTTGCAGCATATCATTGGTCAATCGAGTGGTTATACACCCAATGCCTATGACAACCTTATTGAGGCGAACTATCCTGTAGATAAAGTACTGAGTATGCTGGCTGACCTGAATCCTCTGTGTGAGCCGGGTAAATGTTACACCTATCAAAATGCCTTATTTGCCGTTGTTGAAGAGTACTTTCAGCAACATCACAGTTCCTATGCTCAAGCTTTAAATCAGACATTGCTTAAACCCCTGAACATGCCCTACGCCAGCGTAGGTAAAACACGCTTACAAGAGGCGCAACATTGGGCTAAACCGCATGTGGCAATTGGTAAGAGTAAGTGGCGCAGTGTATCGGTAAAAGACGATTACTATCAGTATCCTGCAGCAGCGGGGGTGAATGCGAGTATTGAAGACATGGTACTTTGGTTAAGAGCGCTGCTGGGCGAAAATCCCGGGGTGATTGACCATCAACTGGTGGAGACTGTCACCACACCGATGACACCAAGTAAGCAGGAAATTTATCGAAAAGACTGGCGTCCGTATTTGCTCGATGCGCATTATGGTTTGGGTTGGCGTATCTATGACTTTAAGGGGCATACGCTCAATTATCATGGTGGCTGGGTGCAAGGTTATCGTGCTGACATTGCATTTTCACCAGAATATCAGGTGGGGTATGTGATGCTAATGAATGCTGAATCGAACTTAATTAATCAATTCAGTGCACAATTTTGGGCAAATTGTTTTAAACAGTTGGAACAGCAATCTGCTGCGCAACTTGGTCAGCCCTAAGCCAACTGTGGTGAGAAAACCATAACTCAATACGCTAGTTACTGAGTTATGGTTACAGAAAGAAGTGATTAGTCTGTGGTTTTCAGATAAGTATAACCCTTTAAACAGGCTTCATAGAAGTCAGTCCATTTTACCCCTTCACGTGGGTTCAAATGTCCCTTCGCAACATGTCCATCGATCATACGTTTGACACTTTGCGCCATCGCACCTGGGTTGTATTGCATGATAGACAATACATCTTCCACAGAAGACCCTTTAACTACTTCTTCAATATAAAAGTCTTCAGGATCGTCGTCATAGCTGAAAATATGCACTTCATTCAAACGCCCAAACAAGTTGTGCATATCACCCATTACATCCTGATACGCACCGGTCAAAAATAGTCCGAGGTAATAGTCTTCACCGGGTTTGAGTTCGTGCATGGGAATCACATCAGCAATACCATTTGCACTCACAAACTGATCAAGTTTGCCGTCGCTGTCACAGGTTATGTCAACCAGTGAGCAGTTGATCGATGGCTTTTCATCCATTCGTGTTAATGGAATGACCGGCAAAACTTGGTCGATGGCCCATGTATCTGCAGCAGACTGAAACACAGAGAAATTACACAGATACTGAGAGGACAAATCGTAGTCAAGCTCACGCATCTCTTCGGGAATGAAATCAACTTCGGTGAGTCGTTGCTGTAATTTAACCATGATTTGCCAGTACAAGGTCTCAATCATGCCCAATTCTTCCAACGAAATAACACGCAGTTTGAACGCAGTTAACGCTTGTTCCTTCCATTGCGATGCATCATTAAATATTTCTTGCAGATTGTTCTGTTTCTCAATCTCGATGGACAACTCACGCATATTGGTGAGTAAAATGTGCTCGTCTTCGATGGGCGACGTATCGATGCCCATGGCATTAGCTTTGATTTCACCCACTACTTGGGTAACCACGCAACTGTGATGTGCTGTTATTGCCCTGCCGCTCTCACTCACTAAGGTTGGATGTGGCACTTTTTCCAAATCACATACTTGTTTCATGCCAAATACGATGTCAGCGACGTATTCTTCCATGCTGTAGTTTCTGGATGAGTCACTGGTTGACTGAGAACCATCATAATCAATGCCTAGGCCGCCACCCACATCAACATATTGCAGCTTATAGCCCATGTTGTAGAGGTCGGCATAAATCATCGCACCTTCGGTAATGGCTTCCTTCACCGCACGGATGTCGGTCAACTGACTACCAATATGGAAGTGCAATAAGGTTAGGCATTCAGCCATATCGTGTTCTTTCAAATAGCGAGCAGCGCTGATAATTTCGCTGATAGTTAAGCCAAATTTTGCTCTATCCCCCCCTGAACCTTCCCACTTACCGCGGCCTTTGACCGTCATTTTTGACCGCACGCCAATCATTGGCTTGATGCCTAATTCTTTGGACGTTTTCACTAACAGCAAGAGCTCTGAATATTTTTCAATAACCACAATAAACTTGCGGCCTAGTTTGTTACCAAGTAGGGCCAAACGCATGAATTCTTTGTCTTTATAGCCGTTTAAGACAGTCAGTGATTCTTCATTGGTGTTGTAGGCCATGACCGTTAGCAGTTCTGCTTTTGATCCTGCCTCTAGACCGTAATTAAATGGTGCGCCAGCATCAACGATCTCTTCTACCACTTCACGCATTTGGTTTACTTTAATGGGGTAAACACCCATGTACTGCCCTTGATACTCAGCGTCTTGTACGGTTTTGCGGAAAATTTTATTTAATAGTTCCACTTGCGAGCGCAGGATATCGTGAAAACGCACCACAACTGGAAACTGGATACCCTCTTCCTTGATCTCTTCAAGTACGGTTTTGAAATCGATGCGAATGTCTTTATTCTGCAGATCTGGCGTGATGCTTAGATTGCCATTTTGGCCGATTTCGAAATACCCGGCACCCCAACGATTTACTCTGTAAAGATTCTCAGAGTCTTCAATCGTCCACTTATTCTTGTTGGCCATAGTTTTACGTCACCTTGAACCAGTCGTTAACAAAGTGCCGAATTATAGAGAACAAAGCATGACAGTGCTATGACCAGTGGCATTTAATCTGTGCATAGCCATGTAACAATTTTGAATAAGCATTAAATCAGGAGCAAAGAAGCCGAGCCTAAAAATACAAAAAAGCCAACAACATCGGTGACCGTGGTCAGGATAACTGAGCCAGCCAATGCGGGGTCGATACCGATGCGATCGAGAAATACCGGAATCGCGATACCAGCAAACGCGGCAACCAACATATTCAACACCAAGGAAAACCCTATGATCACCGATAGCCAAGGGTTGCTGAACCAAAAAGAGGTGATCACTGCCACAATAATTGCCCATAACAAGCCATTAAAAAAAGCAACCAAGACTTCTTTATTGCTTAAGGCTCTTAAATTGGATTTAGCTAATTGCCCAGTCGCTAAACCCCGAATCGTCAAGGTCAGAGTTTGACTGCCTGTAATACCGCCCATGCTCGCAACTATTGGCATGAGCACGGCAAGTGCAACCACCTGTGAAACTACTTGGTCAAACACCCCGATGACTATCGATGCCGCAAAGGCCGTAACTAAATTTATACCTAACCACACAGCGCGACGTCTTGCGCTGGTAAACACCGGAGCAAATAAATCTTCATCGCTAACGCGGCCCATATGCGAGACTTGGGCTTCATAGAATTCTTGGAAGACGTCGATGCCGTCTTTTATGGTGAACCGCCCAACCAGTCTGCCGTCTTTGGCGATAACTGGCAGCATGGAACGGCCACTACTTTTTACCGCCTCAGCGGCATCATATAAATCCATGTCAGCTGCTAATACCCGATCAGAAAACTCAGCAAGTTGCACCAAGCTAAGGGTGGTGTCGCTGTTGAATATCGCATTGATGTCTACTTGTCCCAAATAATGGTTAGCATCATCAACCACCAAGACGCTGTCAGTGTAGGGAGGCAGTGATTCTTGTTTTAACTCATTAAGTAAGTCGCCTACGTTAGCGGACTTATGTACCGTATAGACGTCATGATTGATATAACGACCCAATTGGTCGTCGTCATAATTTAGCGCTTCTTCAATTAATCCAGACTCCTCTGGATTCAGCTTTTTAATGATGCCTTTGGCGACACGATTAGGCAAAACATCCAATATTTCGACTAAATGCTCAGCACTACTATTCAGGGCTAAGTCTTCAAGATTTTGGGTACTTAAAAGAGAGATGAGCTGCTCACGCGAGTCATCACGCATGGCCGCCAAAATGGGAGACTTTTTGTCTTCACTGAGGGTTTCCCACAGTTCAAAACGCAAATCTTTGGGTAGGCCCTCAAAAATAAATGCCCAATCTTCTGGTGAAAAATCCCTCGCAATTATCGGAACCGCAATGTCACCGCTTTTGAGTGCATCCAATGTCCATAAAAAGGCGTTTTCACGTTGCTCTTGGCTTACCATAGAAGCGCTCCATTACTGCTGGCTCTCGATTTTACGACATTTAGCCAACATTTAGCTATATAATGCCGGCCAAATCACCTTTTTACCGAATATAAGTGGTATTCGGCGGAGAATTATTATGCGTATCGCTATTTTGTCACGAAATGCCAAGTTGTACTCAACTCAACGTTTGAAAGAAGCGGGTGAGTTGCGAGGACACGAAGTGGACATCGTCGATACTATGCACTGTTACATGGATATTACGAGTAGCCGCCCATCGGTGCGCTATAAAGGAGAACCGCTGCCTAAATATGACGCAGTTATCCCAAGAATCGGTTCATCAGTCACCTTTTATGGCACATCGGTTGTGCGCCAATTTGAGATGATGGGGACGTTCTCCATCAATGAGTCAGTGGCCATTAGCCGCTCTCGCGACAAACTCCGTTCGTTGCAGTTGTTATCGCGCAAAGGCATTGGTTTACCCAGGACTGGTTTTGCTAATCATCCCGATCGAATCGATGATTTAATCAAGAATGTAGGTGGTGCTCCTGTGGTGATAAAACTGCTAGAGGGGACTCAAGGTATAGGGGTGGTTTTAGCAGAAACTCAAAAAACAGCAGAAGCAATTATCGAAGCTTTTATGGACTTGAATGCCAACATCCTCGTGCAAGAATATATAAAAGAAGCGGGTGGCGCGGACATTCGTTGTTTTGTTGTGGGTGGCAAGGTAGTGGCGGCGATGAAACGACAAGCCAGTGATGGCGAATTCCGCTCCAATTTGCATCGGGGTGGCACAGCCAGCTTAGTGCGTTTGTCACCCGCAGAACGCAAAACCGCCATAAATGCCGCAAAAACCATGGGGCTGAACATGAGCGGCGTCGATATTCTGCGGTCTAACAATGGTCCAGTTGTGATGGAGGTCAACTCATCGCCTGGCCTAGAGGGAATCGAAAAAGCTACGGGCAAAGATGTGGCGTCTATGATCATTCAATTCATTGAAGAAAATGCGCAACCGCATAAAAATAAAACGGTAGGGAAGGGCTAAGGTGGCGATAGAAAAACTTGAAATTGCTGGCGTAAGTATTAGGCCTGGAGAAACCAAGCAAATTCAGCTACCGACACCCAGGTTATTTACTGATACCAAGCTACCTATTCCAGTTCATGTGCAGCGTGGTAGACGAGCTGGCCCAACATTATTTGTTAGTGCAGCCATTCACGGTGATGAACTCAACGGCATCGAAATTGTTGCTAGATTGCTGAAAAGTAAAGCAATAAAAAATTTGCGCGGCACCTTAATCGCTGTGCCAATGGTGAATGTGTACGGTGTGTTAAATCAGAGCCGCTATTTGCCTGACAGACGAGACTTAAATCGTTCTTTTCCAGGCTCGGCAAAAGGTTCACTGGCAGGGCGTATTGCCAATCTTTTTATCACAGAAATTGTCGCCAAATGCCAATACGGCATCGACTTGCATACTGGTGCGATACATCGCAGTAACTTGCCGCAGATCCGCGGCAATTTAGATGATGAGACAACCTTGCGCATGGCTAAATCCTTTGGCTTACCTGTGTTATTAAATACCGATTTACGTGAGGGATCGTTGCGTCAATGTGCCGCTGAAATGGGCGTCAGTGTGCTGCTTTACGAAGCAGGAGAAGCCTTGCGTTATGATGAATTGTCGATAAGGGCTGGGGTCAAAGGCGTTATTAATGTCATGCGCGAAATAGGCATGTTGAATAAAAGAAAGGTGACCAAAGAACACGACATTAAACCATTGGTTGCCAGACAAAGTGGTTGGGTAAGAGCGAGTGAGAGCGGGTTAGTGAGTCATGTTAGTCAGCTGGGTGATCATGTGCAAAAGGGAGAATTGTTGGCAAAAATTTCAGACCCTTATGGCAACGAACTGAGCCGCATTACCGCGCCTGAAGAGGGTGTGGTGATTGGCAAACAGAACATTCCGTTGGCGCAAGCTGGCGAAGCGATGTATCACATCGCCTACTTTAAAAAACCGGACTCAGTCGCTATTGGACTGGAATTATTGCAAGATAACTTGGATTTGGCTGATCAGTCGATAGTGTTATAAATAACCGAAGAGGTGAATAATGAACACCCTAGACAATAAACATATTGTTGGTTCCTTAGAGCTGTGTGATCTACCAGAGCTCAGCATCACAGACCTAAACGTGCGGGTTGACACAGGGGCAACTACCTCTTCTTTACACGTTGACAACATTGAAGATTTTGAGCGAGACGGTGAACCGTGGGTCAGTTTTGATATTCACCCCGACATTCACCAGGTGAGCAAAATAGTGCGGCGAGAAGCCAAAATTGAAGATGTGCGCAAAGTTAAGAGTTCAACTGCCACACGCGAAAAACGTTACGTTATTACCACAACCATAGTGATGGCCAAAATGAGTTGGTCGATTCAGCTGACTTTAACCGATCGATCGGAAATGAACTATTTAATGCTGTTAGGCAGAGAAGCGATGCAAGGGCGTCTTATTGTCGACCCAGAACATGAGTATTTATTGACTAAAAATCAGTAAGTAATTTTAGCGGTAAATGAGGGCTAGTTAATATGCAAAAAGAAGGTGAGTTGAGTGCTTTAAAAGAGGACTCACAACATAGTTTTGAACTGCGCTATCAAGTGATAGAAGACTATGCAGATGTCAAAGAATTAATGGACGTGGTGTATGAAAAGGTTGGCGGTGCATGGCCATTAAAAAAATACAAAGCCATGTTGACCATGTTCCCCAAAGGCCAAATCTGTATCGAAGATAAGGGCAAAGTGATTGCTGCAGCATTTTCGGTCATCGTGGATTATGACAAATTCGGTGACAAACATACCTATGATGAAATAACCGGTGACGCCTATTTATCGACCCATGACCCCAAAGGGGATGTACTGTACGGTGTTGATGTGTTTGTTTCTCCTGAATATCGAGGTTTACGTTTAGGGCGCCGTTTGTATGAAGCGCGTAGAGAATTGTGTAAAAACCTCAACTTGAAATCCATTATGGCTGGTGGTCGCATTCCAAACTATCGCAAACATGCGTCGGAAATGTCGCCGTATGAATACATCGAGGCGGTAAAATCTAAAGATTTATTTGACCCAATTCTAACATTCCAACTGTCTAACGGTTTTGAAGTAAAACAAATTCTCAAAGCCTATTTACCGCAAGACAAGGAATCAATGGGTTATGCCACACTGCTTCAATGGCACAACATTTATTATGATCCTGACGAACATAAACTGTTTGGTGGCCATCGCAATACTGCACGGATTGGTTGCGTTCAATGGCAAATGCGTTATTTCGAAGATGTGCCAGCATTGCTGCAACAAGCCGAATATTTTGTGGATGCCTTGTCAGACTATAAGTGCGATGTGGCATTGTTCCCTGAATTTTTTAATGCGCCATTGATGGGCATAAAACCAGCCGATTCATCCATTGATGCCATTTGGAATTTAGCCACCTACACCGATGAAATATTAACGGAAATGTCGCGTTTAGCGGTGTCTTATAATATCAATATCATTGCTGGTTCAATGCCTGTGGTGGAAGAAGACGAGTTATACAATATTAGTTATTTGTGCCATCGAAATGGGCAGATTGAAAGCCAGTACAAACTGCATCCCACGCCCCACGAAAAACGCGATTGGATTATGCGCGGTGGTAACAAGCTACAAGCCTTTGATACTGACTTTGGCAAAATTGGCATTTTGATTTGTTACGACGTGGAATTTCCGGAACTGGGTCGCCTGTTATCTGAACAAGATATAAAAGTATTGTTTGTGCCATTTTGGACAGATACCAAAAACGGTTATCTGCGTGTGCGTCGATGTGCTCAAGCAAGAGCTATCGAAAATGAGTGTTATGTGGCTATAGCGGGTAGTGTCGGCAACTTGCCAAAAGTGGATAATGTAGACATTCAATACGGGCAGTCTGCCGTGTTTTCGCCTTCTGATTTTGCTTTTCCACATGATGCCATTGTGTCTGAAACCACACCCAATACCGAAATGACATTGATTGTAGATTTGGATTTTGACAAGCTGACCCAGCTCGAAAATGAGGGTTCAGTGAGAAATTACTTAGATCGCCGTAGAGACCTTTATAGAGTAGAGTGGATAGGTAGTTAGTAAATGCTTACATCCTTTATTATGCACTAATAACAAAGCCCGCATTTAGCGGGCTTTGTTTTTTGTGTAATTTGATATGGCAAAACTAGTTTTAAAATATCTAATATTTTTGTGCTAAAAGCATATTTAATTACTCTTGTACTGAAAGACTTCGTCAATGGATTGCCCAAAAATTTCAGCTATTTTGAAGGCCAATTCTAATGTTGGTGAATACTTACATTTTTCAATTGCCATGATGGTTTGTCGTGTCACCCCAACCAATTCTGCCAGTTCTTGTTGTGTCATTTCATCGGCAAAAAACCGCAGTTCTCTGATTTTATTGCTGATCGCCAGGTCACTCATTTCTAATTAACCCCAATCCTGTTTAAGAAATTGAACTAAATGCCTGTTCCAAGATCCGATCTTTCGACCAAGAAAGTGGG
>JAACSL010000052.1 GCA_009993955.1 Paraglaciecola sp. | reverse complement strand
GAAAAATAAGCCATCCCTTAATATTAGCGACGTTGAGAGAAATGCGATGGTGGCTGCTTAAACCGATCTCAGGTTAATTAGTCTATCGACTCAGGCTTTGATCAACATATCTGCCCTGCCACATACACCAAGCTTAGCTCAATCACCCAATGCTATGTCTTTCGATACCATCATTGGGGCACCCGCCCATTTTTGGTAGAGTTTGACCAAGGTGCCATCATCTTGGATCTCTGCAAATGCTGTACTGAGTTTTTGCATCGTCTGAGGATTCAGCTTTTTGGATACCCCAAAAAAAGCCCCTAAGATTGAGCTATCAATAGTACTAGGACGGATGACAAAGTCTGCATAGGGCTCATTGGCGTGATTTTTGTGGGCTTGAATTAAACTACTAGCTTCAAACTCATCTTGGAAAAAACCAAAGATGCGTTGTTTTCGGAGCATTTCTACAATTTGATTTCTGGTGGCACTGCTCCAGGTTTGCGCAATTAATTGGTGGTTCTCTTGTAATTGCCCATCTAAAAATGGGCTGTAACTTACTCCGATCACCTTACCTAAAGGCAATCGGTAGTCTTTTAATACCCGCACTAACTCATCAATACTTGCGATGCTTGGCCCTTGGTGGTTCTTTGCGACCACCAAGGCTATTTTGGTATTGCGTATTGGACCAAGCCAGTTCATTACCTCTCTTCTGTCCGCATTTTTGGTGAGATTGACAACAATATCAATTTCACCCTTTGCTAATTCCGATATAGAACGTTTAAAGGGCATGGTGATGACTTGATAGCTCAAACCGGTTTTTGCACTGAGGGCATCTAATACATCAACATCCATGCCTTGCCAGCTTGCATTTTGCAGGAATCCCGCAGGAAACGCATTTTCATTGATGCGTACAGTCAGATCAGCTTTAGCCTGACTTTTGCTTATCACACTTAAAGCCAGACAAAGGAAAATGATACGCCCAAGAATGTTTAACTTCATTGATACTCGCTACAAACAGATGCGCATAAAAAGAGTAGAGTCTTTAGAAAGTACCTCTGAAGGCCACTTTGTTCAAGGACGATAAATCAAACAACCGCTACCGTGCTCAGTTAACTTCCCCAAACATGGCCTAGCTTTGCTAGCGCCATGTTGGCCAATTATTGACTATCTCATCCACCACTGCTGAGCCAACCAACACGATGTTTTGCACGGTTTGCTCAAACCCACCTGCCGTTTGCCCCGGCGCAGGATCAAGGTGTGCTAAGGTGCTTTCCTGAGGATTACCTTGGTCAAAGTTCACCGCCCCACGCAAACTTAAGATGCGATCAGTCCCCACGGTTCTTGCCAGTACTTGGGTGATGGCCGCCGCTTCCATTTCGGTGATCACATAATCATCTGCACCATAGAGTTTGGCAATGTATTGCGCTTGGGCAGACAGCCCAGGACCATGAAAAAACGTATCACCGGTCATGTGTGTACCGACCAGAATAGCGGGTTTACCTTGCGCCGCGGTTTGCGGATAGCGCTGGCGATAGGCTTGTGCTGCCGCTGAATCTAATAAGCTTACCTTGGCACTTAAAGCCACCGCTCGATTGACTAAAGCCGCATTAAGCTGATAACAGCGGATAGCTTCATAACCCTTTCTGGGCATAAAGGCCTGCGCTTTACTTGGCTCTTCACTTGGATCCCAGCGGTGCCCCAAGTCATAATCGATTAACCACGTCGCCCAACTGACATCACCAATGGTGCCTTGTGTTGGCGGCGTACCACCTACGCCACTCAACAAAAAATAACTGAGCTGAAAATCGAAGCGCGAGTCTAATAAAATGGCTTGCATAGACGCTGATGAACTGACTTTACCCATGCCAAGCACGGCGCCGCATACACCGCTTGAATTGCAATATACGGGATGCAGAGCCCCTTTAACGTTTGTCGGTTTCACGTCAACAAAATAGCGTTGATACCAGTGTTGAAATTCCCCGGCTCTATCTCCGCTGTTTTCACCAATTTCGAACATGGCGGCAATAAAAACCTTTACCTCGACAGGGGTTTGCGCCATAACACAGCGACTGGCTCCAAGTAACAGCGCTATGCTGATTATGCCCTTGAGTTTATTCATTGCTGTTACTTCCAACTAGACTACTGAGGTAGGTTTGAGCAATATTGGTGAGACGAGTTGCATAAGCGTGTGCCTCAAATTGTAAAGGCAGTACCCCCAACAATTGACCTTGGGGGTTGAGGACTAAGACTGTTGGAAAACCGGCAACCTTGAACTTCTTGCGTAATGCTTGGCCGTCGCTTGAAGAAAATTCAACACGGGCAAACTCGAAATCCTCGGTAATAACCTGTTGAACCGCCTCATCACTGAATACCGTTTTGTCTAACTTGCGACACGTGGGACACCAAATGGCTGACAACTCCACCAGCAAAAGTTTCTGTTGGGCCTGTGCTTGGCCTAAAGCGGTAGAAAAGCTCTGCTGACTTAGGCCTGTGTTGTCCACCGCCACCTGCCCTAGATACGTTTGAATGCCACGGTTTGCAAAATAGAGCAAGGTGAGGACAGCGATGATCGCTAACCACTTCAAGGTTTTTTTCTGCGACTTTGTCAACATTGTATTGTGTTCACCTTTAATTGTTATGCAAGCCCTAGCACAGACAGCGTAATGACCTAAGGCCTTTCACAATACGCCACAATTTTTTGCACCACCGCATGTAAACCATTGCTTCTGGATTGACTGAGCTGCTGAGCTAAACCCAGTTGAGTCATGTAGTCGATAAGATCAAATTGCCGAATCTGCTCGGTAAGCTGTCCATTTAAACGCTCAAAAATAATGGCCAATAATCCACGCACGATTTTACTCGGTGAATCTCCCCGCAAATAAATACGGCCATCCACTTCCTGGCAAGACAGCCATACCTGACTTTCACAGCCCTGCACTTCATTGTGTTTGCCTTGTTCTTGGCTAGGCAGCAAGGCCAAGTGCTTGCCGGCCAACATGATCTCTCGATAACGTGCATCCCATCCTTTGGCCTGCTTCACTTTTTGTGCTAACTCAAAGGTAGATGACTGCGCTGCAAACAGTGCGTTATCTGTGGAAGTACCGACCATGTGTTGCTCCTGCCCGGTCAAACGAGCCACAGCCGTATTGAGTGCAGCTAAACACTTATCGATATCACCTTGATTGGTGTAGCAGCCAATGGAAATACGTAAACTGCCCTGAATACCTAAACGATGCATGAGCGGCATAGCGCAGTGGTGGCCAGTACGTATCGCAATATGCTGTTCGCTGAGCAGCATGCTGATGTCCTGCTGATCGATGCCTTGGATGGTAAAAGCTTGCAGCGCTACACTTTGTTCGCAGTCGCCCCACAGTGTTAGTCCGGAAATTTTTTGTAAGCCCGTCAGCAAATACCCATAAAGCCGTTGTTCTTGATGGACTATTTCACCTCGGTGCTGCTCAACAAAACCCAAGGCGGCGCCTAAGCCAATAACTCCACTGATGTTGGGTGTGCCTGCTTCAAATTTATAAGGTAAATCTTGAAATGTGCTGTACTCGTAGCTGACATGGCGGATCATTTCTCCCCCCATTTGATATGGCAGCATCAGCGCTAAAAGGTGGCGTTTACCGTACAGTACGCCAATACCAGTTGGGCCATATACTTTGTGCCCACTGAACACGTAAAAATCACAGTCAAGACGCTGAACGTCAACGGTGAGGTGACTCACTGCTTGGGCACCATCAATCAAAGTCAGCGCCCCACATTGACGAGCCTTGGTGATGATCGCTTCTATGGGATTAATATTACCAAGGGCATTGGATACATGACCAATGGCGACCAATGCGGTATCGGCATTGATGAGGTCAAGACTTTGTTCGATTAACAAAACACCCTTGTCATTAACCGGCATGACAATTAACTCAAGACCCATGCGCTTGGCAAACCATTGCCAAGGCACGAGGTTGGCGTGATGTTCAAGTGCCGAAACCACTAGGGTTGTGCGTGAACCGATTAACTCGCGTGTCAGACAATTCGCCAGCAAATTAATGCTTTCTGTTGCCCCTTTGGTAAAAATAATCTCTTCAGGATGAGCAGCATGGATAAACTGCTGGACTTGGCTGCGCACCCCTTCAAATTGTTGGGTGGCCAGCGAACCTTTGTGATGCGAGGAGCGATGCACATTGGCGTTATTCAAGGCGTAAAACTGCTGCATGGCGTCCAGCACCACTTGTGGCTTTTGAGTCGTCGCCGCACTGTCGAGGTATACCTCGTTGCTGTTCGACTCATGATTAAAAAAAGGAAACTGCGCACGCAGTGGATTAAACAACATAAAACTGCCAGCAGTTAATTCATCGGGAGTGCAATTGTTGTCAATCTCGACGCAGGGCGCAAGCACTTTGCTACACCCTCTGCTCCCCTTCTATCAAGTCACACATCAATTCGGTCAAACGGATGATCTTTTGATTGGACAACTGTCGGTAGTCGAAATAGGGGCAAACAATCACCTGCTGTTCAGGATGTAACGCAAAGTCGTGATCGAGCCAAATTAGACGCTCTGCGATGGCAAGGCTTCTAGCGTAGGTTCTGCCCATGATGAGATGAATCGGCCTGAAAATAGTCGCTGAAGACGATATAGCAGGAAGGCCACGTTGCAAATCATTGGGTTGTGGGTTGCAGGGAAAGGGACTAAACATCAACGCCGTTTGACTACCGCTGCGCAGCAGGCATTGGTCTCGGTAACTTTGCCAATTTGCATACTCAGCTTGCTTGAAATGCCTGAAATGGCTTGGCGGTAAAGCAAAAACAAGTTTGGCGTAGACGTTAAAAACCTTACGCCAGCCATTCCCACAGGCGGATGAAATGGCGGCAATCTCACCCTGTTGCAAGGCAAGCACCTCTGATCCCTCGTCCCACAAGGCTAAGGGCGGACGATTGGCCATCCACACCCTTAAACTTGCTTGTGCCTCACCCAGACCGGCATGCGCCATCATCTACTTGTCGTTGGCCGCATCTTCGCTTGAATCCGCCAAGTCTTCCTCGATGCAATCCAACATTTCCTGTGCTTCGAGCATAATACCTTCTTCGTCATCCCCTAATGGAAACACGAGGATCAAAGTGTTGTTGTTTGCCATCCCCGGCAACCATTTTTCACGCCAATCAGCAAAGCTAATTTGTTTAGGCTGACAATCGGGAAAATCTTCTCTTACCCACGCTGCGGCAAACTCATGATGAGGCCAAATTGGCACGCACGCATCGTCTTCCGCTTTGAGCATCACCCAACCGTCTGCACCAAATAAACCCCATAAATATTGCTTTTCAATCATTTGTGCCAAGGTGTAATCAAAACGCTGTTCTGGCAGCATTTTGTTTAAGGCTACAAACTCTTCCGATGACACTTCATTCATCATCACATCCCTCTGTGTACTGAGTTTGACTAATTAGTTTTACATTCTGCTGTGCAGGGTCGAAATGATAACATTTTATACAGCGCTAAATAACGTATTTTTCAGCGCTTTGCTGGCTTTTTCAGCGTTCAAGACCTTAACTAAGGGCTACGCCAATTCGTAATAAGACGTCGTTACTCACCCTGTATCCAGCGGGCAAGGTTCAAGGCGTCGCTGCTAAGGGATCACAATTCCCCCGCAAAGAGCGACAACAAAACGCTTTGTCAGCCGTGAAATTCGAGGGATTGGTATTGAATGAAGGATTATCCTATGGCCAATGAAGCCACACAGCCAAGCACAAACACGTCGCTTAGAACCTCAAGTCGTAAAATTTGGATCTACGCCTTTTGCCTGATCCTCTTGTTAGGCGGTGTGGCTTATTTCAGTTTGTTATCTCGCTCCGCAAGCTACATCAATCATGACTTTTATCGAGTTTTGTATGAAGCCTCGAATACCCTCAATGAAAATCTGCATTCTTTAGAAAGTATGCATAAAAATTTGGAAAGCGAAGTATCCATTCGTTCTATTTTCCCTAGTTATCAACGCACCTACACCCAAATCAGCAGCAATACTCAAGTGAGTAGTAACAACCTGCGTGCCAATAAAGTCACAAACCAAATTAAGGACGACGAAAAAATCGTCGGTTTTCACTATTTCCTGCAAGGTCAAAACATCACCATCTTGAGCGAAACATTCAGAGCTTCATTAGAACTGAAAGATTTATTGCCAAATACTCAAGGCGGTTTCAGCCAATTTTTATTCGCTGATAAAGACGGCAAGGTGATCACTAATATTGGCGGTGAAAAAACCATTTCCATCGTAGAAATGAAAAGCATCAGTCAACAGTTACTCATTCAAAATAAACAGTCATTTCTCAACTTTGATAGCAAAAGCAGCCTTGATTCGGGGGATCCACAGGCTGTGTTACCCAGTTACAGTAGCCACGTCGACTTAACCTTGTCCTACGGTGAATTTCGCATTTTTATTTTTCCCTTTGCTTTGAGCATGTCCTTAAACATCAGCCAAGACGGGCAAGTAAAAGCAAACAGTAATGCCGTGTCCATCAACCGTTTATATTTAGTTGGCTTGTTACCCGAACATGAATTAACCGCCAAAAGCAGTGGTCAGTGGAATATTTCACTGCTGGTGGTCAGTGTGGTGAGTTTGTTGTTTATGTGGGCGTTGTTGCGCCTTATTTTACTACCAGAAAATCATAGCATTACCCGTTTTTATCGCAGCTTAAGTCAATTAGCCAGCTACAGTTTTTATGTGGTATTGGTGGCACTGGTGCTTGCGTATCTGACCAAAAGCGGTTTACAGGCCTATAAGGATCAACAAGCCAAACAGTATGCGGTCAGCCTAAGTCAGGCTTTAAACAAGGACCTCGACAGGGTATTCAGTAAACTGGCGACATATCGGCCTTTTTATCAGCAGGTGGTACATGGATTAAACTCGCTGCAAGCACTCAGTAATGAAGACCTCGCCCTGCTTTCTACAGATTGGCAGATGGATGTGCTGGCTAACTATGACCCTGCAACCACGCCTATCTGGAATTACCAAGACATTCACGCCGTGTATAACAATGCCCTCGCCGCCCTCGCCCAGTCTCAATCTCAAGCTTATCCTGGCTCTGCTAGCGAGCAACACTTACCCAGCTTAATGAGTAGTGTGTTGACGGTGTCAGCCATTGCAAATGATTACGGCACAGCCTCTTACCATTCACCTTCTGCAGCAGAAATCCAAGCAAGCAGCGACTCAACGCTATGGACAAGTCGCATAGTGGAGCAGCAAATCGAGGATCAACTGCGGTTGGTATCGTTACCCTTAAGCAAACTCGGTGAAGTGAGTTTTTATGCTGGTTGGTTACAAGCCAATATCGATCATAGCGCGGGGGTGTTCAATAGCTACATCGACAAAACACCTAACACACCGGCTATTCGCACCCCGATTTTATCGGTGTTCGCCATGGATGAAACGGGTAACGCCAATCTACCCAGTGTCTATTTCCAAGAGTCAAACGCCGCCCCACAAGCATTTCCCTTGGCATACCGCGATTATTTCAAAAAAGTCCGAGATTTTCGGGGTTGGCAACTGCCCCACTTTGATCCGCAAACAGATGAGCCAGCTGGTCGTTTTCGCAATGTATATATTCAACGTCTGTTAAACCTTAACGATGGCACACGTGGCACCACCATTTCCATGCCCATGTATCAACACACCGAACCAAACCAACAAGATATGGCGGTAGCGGGTTACGTGTTAGGCGCCGACGTTATTTTACCCTCTGTCAGTTTAGCCCCACCCGCCGACTTCGACTTTACCTTTATGGTGGTTGATCGCAATAGCGGCGACGTGCTGTTTCATAGTGATGAAGATCGTTCACTGGTAGAAAATCTGTTTTATGTTGGCCAGAGTAAATCGTACTTAAGCCAATGGATTAAAGCCGGCATGGATGCCAGCAGTAACGCTAATGATGCGCAAATTGAGGGCTATTACCACGGTGAAGCGGGTTTGTTTACGCTTCATCCCACCAACGTAGACGATTGGGCGATGGTGGTGTTTAGTCCCAAAGATAGCCTTGATAGCTACATGACCAATCAGTTTATGTATATCTTGGTGACCTTTGTGCTGTTACTCACCCTGATCTTTGTGGTGATTAAAGCTGTCGGACAGCTTGCTTCTGGGCAGTGGATAAAACGTCGATTAGGTATCGCCCAAGAGCTTGACCTCAAACGCGGTATGTTAACCTGCACAACACTCATTACCGCCAATTATTGCCTATACTACATTGGCCAGTTACTGACTATGAGCTTCCCCAATGTGAATGGTCTGTGGTGGTTCAGTTTGGTGATCCCTTTAGTGGGTTTACTCTGCTTATTTTGGCTGATCTACCGTTATTACTTGCAGCATTTTTGCCCTCGTGCAAAAAGCCATAACCACGCGGTACACCTGCATTTATGCAAAGGTGCACGAATCTTTGTGTATGCCCTAATGAGTGTGTCGTTATTGCATTTCATCTACCTGCAATTAACCGCTGCCCTGCCCTTGCAAAGTTTGCAGGCGTATTACAAACAACAATATTGCAATGGCATCAACAAAGAGCGCCATGAGTTAACTGACATGGCCTTAAATCGCTATCCTAACTCCGTGACCCAACGCCGTATCTCGCCTTTTGAACTCTTACCCATAGACGACAGTGAGATACAAAGCTGGCGCGATATCTTGTTGGCTAATACTACACCGTGTGTGGGGCAACTGAGCTCAGTAGAACCACAGGATTACCCTAAGCTTTCTACCTTGGTGGGTGCATCGTTACTGTGGAAATGGGCCAACACCTATTTACTCGACACCCGCCTCGACAATGCCAATAGCCCAATTAAACTGAATACCAATGTGGAATACAGCCGCATTGCTTTGTCGATATTGTGTTTAATTGCCCTCATTTGGGTATGGTACTACTTTAATCGCAAAGTGCTGTGGCCAAGAATTTACTGCCCGAATGGCTTTCTTCGTCACATCACCCGTTTGTGCCATTTTGCCACCACCATTGATCACGAGCAGCCCAATCAACGCCTGATCATCCAAGTGGATACGGTAAAACTCAGCGGTGTAGGCATCGCCTTGTTATTACGCAATCAGCTGAACACGGCCAAAGATAAAGCGCCAACCGAGATTTTGCCGGGCTTCGATTGTCTGTATCAACTCAGTCCTTGTTTGCAGCTCTTTGCCAAAAACAATACGTTTTTACCTAATCTGAAAATTGATGTGACCAAAAACAGCACAACGGGATTGTTGGCGGTGCGCATTTGGGATATCGAAACTTGCTTAGAAAAAGTCGATTTTCGCCAACACCTGCTGGATTTGATCATGGAAATCAAATCCCTGACTTTGGCAAATACCCTGGAATCTTTTACGATTTTTTCTGGGTTTCGAAGCTTACGCCGCGTCAAAATGAAAGATTCATTAGCCAGCAATAATGCTTCATTGTTGGAACATGCCGAATACATGTCGTGGTCAGAATGCCTGATGGACTTTTGTGTCAAAGTGGATGACAGTCTGTTTAACCATATCGATAGTGAGATCCTCTGTCACGAAGTCATCCATTTGCCTGAGCTTAAGTTTCTCCTCGACAAAGTACCCGCTGATGTCGTACACCACTATCGAGAACATGGTCAGCAGGCTGACAAATTATGGAAGAACAATAACAACATCATTGCCGATGGCGAATGGTCAACGATTCACTATATTTTATTGCATGCCGACGCCATTTATCGTTTTAAATGGGAGTCTTGCTCAAGCGCCGAAAAACTGGCCTTGTATAACCTCGCCAAACAACATCGTCTTAACCCCAGCAATACGGAAATGATTGAACACTTGGCCATTAATGGCATGCTCAAAGTCAGTGATGAGCACCTCACCATCATTAACAAAAGCTTTAGTCATTTTGTTTTACATGCCGAAACCAGCGCGACCCTTGCGCAATTAGTGCACGAAGGAGAAGCCGGGGTATGGAAGAGCTATCGCCTGCCATTAGGCATGTTAATTGTGCTGATCATTGGCGGTATCGCGTTAACCTCCGGGCAATCAATCTTTATTATCATGGCTTCGTTGGCTGGCGTACTCGGTACGATAGGCAGTCTTACCAACAGTGCCTCGATGTTAAAAGGCCAGTTTAAAGACTAATTAATGTTACAAATCAGCGTGTTAAATGAGTAGCCGCCACGCCATCAACATGGCAAGCTAAGCCCTTAGATGAGTGTGTTTAAAAGGTTGAGTTATGTCGTTACACAAAACATTTTTTTCCTTGAGAGTTGCCGCCACCCTTTTATCCAGCGGTTTGCTATTGGCAGGTTGCAGCAGCCATCAACCGCCTCTTGATCCTATTATTGGTGATACCGGTCAGCCCTTGTCAACAGTAGCCCAGCGCGCAGATGTACAATTTTACGATCTCGACTTACAGATATTTCCCGCAAAACAAAGTATTGCGGGCACCAGTAAAACGCAGTTTTTGCTTCTCGACGCCAGTCAAGCGGTGGAACTTAAACTGGACTCACGTTTTACCATTTCAACGATTACCGTCGATGGTCAAGCCGCCAATTTTGAGCGCCAAGGTGGCGTATTGACCATTGACCTTGGCCAACAACGCAGCGCTGGTGAATTAGTTGACGTCGCCATCACCTATGCGGGTAAACCTCACGTGGCATTAAAGGCGCCATGGGCAGGGGGCACGGTATGGAGTCAAACTGAAGAGGGTCTGCCTTGGATTGCAACAGCCGTACAAGGTGAAGGCTGTGATTTATTTTGGCCCTGCAAAGACAGCTTTACCGATAAAGCCAATGGCATGCGCATTCGCCTGACGGTGCCCAATGGTCTAAGTGCGGTAACCAATGGTGTATTGCAGCAAGTAAAAGCCGTTGGCAACGATCAGCAACAGTATGATTGGCTGTTATCCGTACCCGCCAGTGACTACAACATTGCCTTAAATATTGGTCCATACGTGCGCATCCAAGACCACTACACCAGCATCAATGGCAGTCAAGTACCTATTGAGTTTTGGGCCCTGAGCAAACATGAACAACAAGCACGCGATCTGATTGAACATGATCTGCGTGGTCAAATCGAATTTTATGAACGACAACTAGGACCCTACCCTTGGGGGGATCAAAAACTTGGTTTTGTTGAAACCCCTCATTTAGGCATGGAGCATCAAACCATCAATGCTTACGGTAAAAAATACCTGCGCGATGAAGCGGGTTACGATTGGTTGTTGCAACATGAGCTGGCTCACGAATGGTTTGGCAATTTGATCACCCACGAAAAACTCAATGATGCATGGTTACACGAAGGTTTTGGTTTTTACATGCAACCCGCTTATAGCTTAGATAGGTTTGGTGAAGCGGCTTACCATCACAGTATGTATAAATCCTATTTGGGTTTGCTGAACTGCAAAGCCGTGGTACTCGACGGTCAAGTGACCTCTGAACAAGCGTTTAACTCTGACATCTACGGTAAAGGGGGTTGGACGGTGCATACCCTACGTTGGTTAATTGGTGAGGAAGCCTTTTGGGCGGCCACACGCACCTTGCTCTATGGCACTGCTGACACCGCCTCTTTAACTTACCCCATCGCTCCACGCTACCGTAATACACAAGATTTTATTGATATCGTTAACCAACAAACGGGCGAGGACTACTCGTGGTTATTTGCGGTTTATCTTAAACAAGCAGAGTTACCCGTATTGCAGCAACAACGCAGTGCCGAGCAACTAGTATTAACCTGGCAAGTGCCCAATAACTTCGCTTTCCCCATGCCGGTGCCCATCGCCATCAATGGTGAGCTTAGGGTATTTACCCCACTCGATGGTAAAATTGTGGTGGCGGTGAACAGCAACGATAAGGTGGTGGTTGACCCCAATATGCAAGTTCTGCGTTATTTGCCGATTATTGGTGACTGTGCAGAAAATCAAGTCAAACGCGACAATCGTTAAATATCACACACCCCCACAAACTGGCGCAGCTGTTCGGCTTGCGCCAGTGCATCGTGATAACCACAATCAATCAAGGCTTTACAAAACTCTTTTTCGAACAAGATGTAACTGGCCAAACTTGAACCACCACCCTTGCGATTCGCGCCAATGATTGACAATAAAAAGCGCATAGAGCGCGGCAGATGATGGGTAAAACGCCCGGCTAATTGCTCAAAATCCAAAGACGGCTTTATCACCAATACATCCACTGGGCGTACTTTTAATTCCTGTTGTTTTTCCACCGTTAGTCCATCGGCAAAGCGGTTGAAACGCTGCAACATCTGAATGTCTTCTTCCAATGAATCAATAAACGCACTGTTAAGTAAGTTGCCCAGTACCTGCGCGATAGACGGTGAGTTTTCCGCTTTGACCCTGGCTGGCGCCTTCTTTAGGTTTCCACTAACGCCTATCACCAATAATTTGTCAGCGCCAAGGTGCAGAGCGGCACTGAGCGGTGCCGACTGACGTAGCGCCCCATCACCAAAAAATTCGCGGTTAATATGCACCGCCGGAAAAATGGCCGGCAGGGCTGAAGAAGCCATCAGGTGTTTATGTTCCAATATCGTGCTGGCACCTATGCGCCGTGCACTCTTCCAGGCTTGAATATCAGGTTGCCCCTGATAGAAGCCAATATTTTGCCCTGATGCATAACCCAATGCAGAAATACACAGGGCGTGAATATGTTGCTCATGCAGCATTTTGTTCAATTTTGTCATGTCTATGCTGCGCTTAAGCAGATAATAAAGGGGACGATTATTAAACAATGACAAGGGTTTGCCCTTGGCAATACCACTGTGAAAAAACGACAGGATGATTTTCAGCAAGCTTTTAAGAATGTCAGTTAACCCCACCTGATGGATGTCCTCAGAGCGCAAATTGCTCCAAATCGTTTCTAAGCCCAATACGGCTTGATGGAATTGATCGGCTTCAGTGGCAATTTTTGCTGCGTTAATGGAACCCGCTGAGGTGCCACACACGATTTGAAAAGGATTAATATGCGTTTCGGGGAATAACTCGGCAATCGCTTTTAACACTCCCACCTGATAGGCACCGCGGGCACCACCACCAGATAGGATCAACGCTGTTTTCATTACTGCTCACTTATAACCCAAGGACAATTGCGCTTTCACACATTAGCCTTAGGTCTTGATAATGTGTGACTATTTTTGTTTGGTTATTGGCAATTATCCACTAGCATAGCGCGAAATTAACCAAAGCAGTATAGCCACTCTCACTAAGTCTGAGTGGGCTTTACTCAGCCATCACACCACGAGTATTGTTTTGCCACACCACAACGCCATTCTTCGCTTACGTCAACAAGCACTCAGCCAATCCAGTCGGGTTTTTAAGGCCCGGGGCAATAAACTAAAACGTTGCGACAACTGCCTATTGGCACAAGACTTATGCATTTGTGCTAAGCGCCCCAGCGTGAAAAGCGGCGTTGCCATGTGTTTTATCATGTACCGTGGTGAATGTTATAAACCCAGCAATACTGGGCGTCTTGTGGCCGATGTTATTCCCGACAACCATGCCTTTGTATGGGATCGTACTCAGCCTGATCCTGCGCTACTAGCCTTACTCAACGACCCTCGCTATCAAGCCATTGTGGTATTTCCGCAACAATACGCCGAACCAAAGCGCTGGTTAGCCAGTGATTATTTTAGTCAGCCAAGCCATTCTAAAATCCCGCTGTTTGTGCTGCTGGATGGCACCTGGCGTGAAGCGAAAAAAATGTTTAGAAGCAGCTACTTAGCCCACTTACCTGTGTTGGGTATTCAGCCTACTTTGGCATCTAGTTATCAGCTACGCGAAGCCGCTCACCCCCATCAATTGTGCACTGCCGAGGTATGCATCGAGGTATTAAAAGCCGCCAATGAACCTGCTACAGCCGATGCAGTACATCATTATTTTACCTTATTTCGTCAAGCTTACTTAGTGCACAAACCACACTTAGCTTACAAGGACAACCTTGAATAAATAAGCCGCTGACACAGAGCTAACATTACATTAGTGCCACAAACCGTGAAAAGAATGGACAACAAAACCAAGATGAGAATTAGAAGATATATCTACATTAAAGTTTATAGAGGATATTTTGTGACTCGACTTCACGGAGCTAGTGACGAAAAAAAATTTTTATGTCGTGGGCTTAACCATCCCAGAACCCTTGCAGGAGACTGGCGCGAGCTAGAAAAAGTCGTCACTGAAATAATACTTTTTTATGGGCCTATCATTAATCGACTCATTAAGCCGACTGTGCTTTTTCACTTTATTGCAAAGCAAGAGGGTGGTTATTCTTCTTCTGAGTTGCGCACATTTCAAGAGGTAGGACGGGCGTCTGGCGCTAGGTTTTGTTTAATGTGTGAAAACAAGTACGGCCCGTTAACTAACGAGCAACTGAGTGATGTTTTTAAACATTGTGATGGAATATAAAAGGTAGAGTGTCCCAATGGTGATTGTTTAAGCAAGCTAGCCCATCAACATGATGAAGGAGGTACAATGCGTGTGACGATTCAAGCCGTACAGCCGGTACTGATGTCGCAAGATGTGTGTCGTTCACTGATATATTATGCGCAAATAGGTTTTGTACAGGTATTTGTAGACAATCCAAACAAACCGCAATATGCCGGGGTGCAGCGGGATGGCATAGCGTTGCATTTTCAGTGGCAAGACGCCACCCATTGGAAAACCGGAGACGATCGGCCAACCTACCGCTTTGTGGTAAGCGATGTGGATGCGCTACATGCCGAATTTATCGCCGCTGGACGTGGCGACAACATGAGCAAAGTGATAGACACGGCGTGGGGAACTCGTGAATTTCATGTGCGAGATCCCCATGGTAATGGCTTACAGTTTTACCGGGCTTAAACGCCTGTTCCTCCCCATATGCCCCAGGTACTCCTGTTTAAAATCAGGCTTTCTTGTTTAAAATGGCGAGGCTTAACGCAATCGTTTTGCCAAGCCACTGCCACGAATACAGGGGGAGCTAATACAGGCTTGCAATACCAGTTGTTGAGCATATAAGTTGAATTGTTGTTTGGCTCTGGTTAAACCAGTGTAGAGCAATTCACGACTCAAACCTCGCGGACTCATATTGCCCTGACTGAGTGGCAAACACAGGTGTACGTGTTGAAATTCTGAGCCCTGACTTTTATGAATGGTCATGGCATACAAGGTATCACTTGGGGGAATTCGGTTGGGAAGAAAGCCGCGGATCTGCCCGTCTGCCAGTTGAAACCACACTTTGCTTAACGTAGGTTCGTGTGGATCAGCCATCACAATGCCAATATCACCGTTAAACAAATTTAAACTGTGATCATTGCGGTTCAAAATAAGGGGTTTGCCTGCATAAAATTCTTGGCTGGAATTTATGTAACCCTGCTTGTTTAACTCTTGCTCAATCAGGGCATTGATTTGCTCTATTCCCCATGCCCCGCCGCGCTGAGCACACAACACTTGTTGTTCACTCAAACAATGAAACGCCAAGGCCAGATCCCCAGCGGCCACAGCGGCAAAATAGCGTTGATAAACCGGTAATAAACGCACAATTAACCGCTGTAATATTTCAGCGTTAGACGCTGACAGTTGCTTGGCTTGAGGCTCTAACCACTGAATATCAGTGACGTTTTCCCCACGTAATAATTGCATACTGCCTTGCACATCACCGCTGTTTAAACACTGAGCCAATTGTCCAATGCCACTGTTATGACTAAAACGGTGGCTCTTTTGTAACACCACAACATTGTCGGTAATGTGAGCGATTTGTGGCACATGTCGCGCGTGAGAACCAAGGTGAGCAAGCTCTGGCATCAAAGCAATGAGAGTTTGTTGGGTGGCTTGACTGTAGGCAGCAAAAGCATGGTTGTTTTGCTCAATCTGCGTCGTATTACTGCCATTATTAACGAACTTGGCGGCACAGATATCGGCCAACACACTGCCTGTTTCCACTGAGGCAAGCTGATCTTTATCCCCCAATAAAATGACTTGTGCGCGGTTGGGTAGCGCGTCGAACAATTTACTCATCAGGGGTAAATCCACCATCGACGCTTCGTCTACCACCAAAACATCAAGACGCAGTAATTTATTGGCGTTTGCTTTGAAATATGGGCTCTGAGGCATGGCTCCCAGCAAGCGGTGGATCGTTTGGCAGCGCTGCGGAAGGGCAAGTTGCAAGTCTGCTGGCAGGTGTTGTTTAGCGGCACCAATAGAACTGGTTAAGCGTGCTGCGGCTTTGCCAGTGGGTGCCACCAAGGCAATACTGAGTTCGCGCTGCTGTTGTTTGGCCAAACCTTGCAATAAGGCAAGTAACTTAGTCACCGTGGTGGTTTTGCCCGTGCCCGGCCCGCCCGTAATAAAACTAATACTTTGCTGGGCCGCCACACACACCGCGACTTTTTGCCAATCGATAATCCCCTCGTCTGGCGCTAGCTGATCACTGAGATCAGCACTCGTAGGTGGCACAAACAGGCGATTTAATAACTCTCTCGCCGCCGCTAAATCTAGGCTGCGCCGCTGCTGGGCTTTGCCAACAATCTGCTGAGCTAAGTGTTTTTCGTATTGCCAATAACGTTGCAGATACACACTATTGTCTTCAAGGATCATGGGGCGAGTTGGCGGCGTATTCTGGGTTTGCAAGCTTTGCTCACTGCTCACATTTTGAACAGCACTGTTGCCCTCTTCACACACCCAAACTGCGGCAGATTGCACCAAGGCACGGCGCAGTTGCGCGATATCGCTGAATAAAAAAATGGGGGCAAAGGGTTGTTGCAGTGTGTTTAAATCCAAGCAACTGTGTTGCTCGCCCAACCGATTACTGAGGTAAGCCGCCAACATCGTAATATCAAGGTGGGCAGCATCATCCATATCAGCAGTATTGGCATCCAGACTGGCAATAAATTCGCCAAAGGCCAGATCTAAAGGCCGCAATAGTTGTGCTTCACAAAGTTGACTTAACAAGGCTTTGGTTTGGCGTTGGGATGCTGACAAAACGCGACTCAACATAAGCGCAATTGCTCCTCAAGTTGGCCGCTTTTCTGCGAACTATCGGCCTTGTCTGAGTCAACTATTAAGCCAAGGACATCACGTCCCGTTCCTTGCCCAGAAAACAGCGTGTCGAGGGCCAAAACTAATGCTACCGGTGGCTGATAATGCAACACGCCGTTGCCCGGCAAAGTGCTGTGCATACCACGTAAAAACAAGTAATACGCGCCCCCGTAATGTTGGTCTATGTGGTAGTCTCGCCAATGCTGCTGCAACCAACGGTGCAGGGCTACACTGTACAAAATAGCCTGCAGATAATAGTCGTGCTGCTGCATGGCTTTATCTAAGGCGGCGTGTTGATAGTCTTCATAACTATGCCCCAGGTGATTGGATTTATAATCAGCAACGTAAAATTTGCCCTCAAAATAAAACACCAAATCGATAAATCCTTTGATCATGCCGTTGAGTTGAGTAAATTCATAGTGACGCTGAAACTGCGGCATAAAGTGGTTAATCAACTGATTAAAGGGCGCCACATGTACCTGTTTTAAAGGCATGTAAAACTCCATTTCCACCTTTACCTGTTGAGCTGATAAGACACTAAGTTGGAGGCTTTTGGTTGTCGCAGCAGCACTAAACGGTGTGAGTAATACATCACCAAGCCATGTTTCAAGGGTGTTTTGCCAATGCGCCGCAATGGCAAATAGTTTGCTCTGTTGCGCCACGACTTCTGGTAGTTGTCGCGAGGCTTGTTGAAAATCGATATTTTCCAGTACGCCATGCAAAAACGAACCAGCGTTTGCCCCTTTGGCAAAGGTAAACGCCGTGTTTTGCTGCCTATCTATAGCTTGGGCGACAGGATTTATTTCGACTTGGTCTACCCCTTCATCTTGCCCCGGGGTAACAAAATCAAGGTGGGTTTGCTGACGACTCAAGGCAGAATAACTGGTCAGGCGCCACTGCCTGTCTACGCTACGTGTTAGGTTCAATGTGCTCAAGGATGCTTGCTGACTTTGTTTTGCACTGGCAAGTGGTAAAGCTGCGTGCGGAATTAAGTCCTCATTGGGGATAGTCTGGTACACAACCGCAGCGCGCGCGCTGTGTTCGAGAATGCGTGCCTTAATCAGTTCATCGTTAATGTCATCTGTTTGACGACACAATAAGCTCCCTAAGGCACTTTGTTTAAACCCCGAGGCGCGATGTTTAACAGCATGATTGTTATGCCACACCCCCACGGCACAAAAATACATGGCACGCGTAAGCGCCACATACAGTAATCGAATGTCTTCGGCCAAGCGTTCATGATCTGCTCGTTCAATATTCAGTTCACGCCCCAGAAAATCCACTTGGAGCTTCGCCTTGTCATTATGAAAGACAGCTGTTTTTTCTGCTCGATAGGCACTAGCAAAAGGGACAAATACCAGCGGGTACTGCAAGCCTTTTGACGCATGTAAGGTGGTGATCTGCACAAGATTGGCATCGGTTTCCAAGCGCAATTGCTGACTGTCGTTTTCATTGTCTGGTTGCTGAATACAGCGTTTAAACCAATGTAATAACTGCGCTTGCCCCTGCACGACAGCGCTTTGTTCTTGCAGTAATTCAAGTAAATGCTGCAGATCAGTCAACCGGCGTAGACCATCACTAAACTGCCGGCTGAGATTTTGTCTCACCGAAAAGTGCAACAATAGTTTGTTGAGGGCCAGCATTAAGCCATGTTGGTGCCAGTCTTGCTGCCACTGGTAGAACAGACTTACCACCTGCTGCCAGGCCGTATCATCATTAAATAATGTGTCGAGTTGCGCGGCGCTGTGGTTAAACAATTCACTCAATAACGCGCCGCGTAGCAGCCTATCATTGCCGGGTTGCAACAAAGCCTGCAATACACGGTAGAGATCTTCAGCCATTTGTCCAGCAAACACGCTTTTGCGCATTAAATACACGGTGGCAATACCACGCTGGGCGCACGCAGTCTTAATGAGTTGCGCTTCATGGCGGGTGCGCACCAATACACAACAGTCTTTGGCCTGAATAGGCTTGCCCGCTGCCGTTGCCTGGTTCAGGGGATCGAGCAAGCGACTGAGTTGCCATGCGCAATAATTGGCTAAGCGAGCTTGCGCGTATTCCTTAGCCAAAGGTTTGTCGTCATGGCTGGGTAAATGCCAAAAACTCAGACTCCCTTGCTCTTGTCCCTTTAGCATCACACCAGGTTTATCCCGCCCAGCGCTCACCGCCAAAAACGGAATATCTTGGTCAAATAAAAACGCCCGTTCACTGTGCACAAATACCTGATTTACCGCGTTAATAAGCGCTGGTGTTGACCGCCAGTTGGTGGCTAGGGTGAATTGCTGGTCAGGACTAATCTGCCGTTTAGCCTGAATGTAGGTGAAAATATCCGCGCCGCGAAAGCCATAAATAGCTTGTTTAGGATCACCGATCATGATCCAACATGGGGCTGAACTTGGTTGAGCAGAGTGCCCAGAGTGCTCCCCATAGATCCCGTTAAAAATCGCAAACTGGGTGGGATCGGTATCTTGGAACTCGTCAATCAACACGGCCGGATAACGCGCCACAATAGACTGGGCCAAGGCGTTTGGTTGCCCAGCCATTCGCCTATGTGGTTGGCTGGTGAGCGCCTTAGCCAGCTGACTTAATAGATCATCTGGTGACAGCAGCTGTAAACGCGTTTTATGGTTAACTAAATTAGCGTGTACTTGGTCAAACGCAGCACAACTGAAACCTTGAAGTAAAGCGTTGTTGGCAGCTTGTTCGGCCTCGTGCATGCGGTCGAAGCGTGTAAAATCCACATCTGGCACACGCGTACTTTTTTTGGTGGCACTGGCAATGTTAGCAGATCCATACAATAACCAACCATCACTGACATTGGGGTGGAGGTCATCACTGCGACAAAAATCGGCAAACTGTGTCAAGTTATCGGCCTTACCTGCCTTGCGATTGGCAATAAAATCCGCGTTGGCAATCTGCTGTGTTAACCCTTGCGTTTGCCACCAGTGTTTAAAGGCTTGCACCTCATCAGCGTAGCGTTGGTAGCGCGCCAAAGCATCATTCAATGCAAGGGGTTCAGACACCTCTGCACCGCGCACTAACAAGGGTTTAAGTTGGATCAATAACGCCGAGGGTGTGTGCCAATGTGTTAATAAATTGGCTTGCACGGCGGTACTTTGCGTAACAACAAACCGTCGCCAGAAGTCTTCAACCGCGAGCTTTAACCACTCACTTTCATCAAGAATGAAGTGCTGCTCATACATGGCCCCACTTTCGAAAGCGTGTTCACTCAAGGCTCGTTGACAAAAGCCATGAATGGTAAAAATCGCCGCTTCATCCATGCTTTTACTAGCCAGCGCTAAACGTTGTGTTGCCAACTCACGCTGGGGTAATTCTGCCAGCAAGGTTTGCAAAAACGGGTCGTCGCTGTGCTCCCGATAAAAATCTAAATAAGCGAGGGCTAGGCGCTGGCGTATGCGGGTTTTTAGCTCGGCGGTGGCCGCATGGGTGAAGGTCACCACTAAAATTTGTTCTACATTCAGCGGCTGACAACCGTGACCAAGCAATAAGCGCAGATATAGATTTACGATGGTGTAGGTTTTACCCGTGCCGGCACTGGCTTCAATCAACGACGCGCCAGTTAAGGGAAAAGTCAGACTGTCCAAGGGCCTCATGCGCTTTCCTGCAAGGTGATCAAAGGTTGCAATATACGTGTACTCAACGCACAAAATTCGCTAAAAACATTGGCCAGATCAGGGCAAACACGGCGAATGTGCGCTTCCTTGTTTTCGCCTATGACATGCCCTGCTTCGTCGCCATTAAACCTTTTAAAGACTTTTGTCTCATCCCCGCTGGTTAACCATTCCCATGCAGATTCGGGGTAAAAATGCACAATGCGGTTTTGCCCTTCGACATACAGCGCCACCAAGTTTTGTAACTGCTCCAGCGCTTGCTGCCTGTCGATAGGTGGAAGTTGCCATGTTTTAATTTTCTGATTATCCACGTAGACAAATACCGCTTGGCTCAGGTTAAGTGTGCCCTGAGCGCACAACGTTAACCAAGAAACATAAAGTTGCACTCGGTCTTTACAGCGCAATTGCCCACCACGCCAGCGCAATAAGGTGTTGGCATAGATACCGTCTACTATACCAATGACAGGTACTTGCACCTGTTGTTGTTGATAATCCATGTTTACTTGCACCGCCACGTCAAGGCTGGTGACTTGGCGAGCATGACTCAGGTCGCTGATCTCAGCGGCCATGGTATGGCTGACGTTTAGGGCTTGTTGCAAAGTTAACGTGCCGGCATAGGCTACCGGCAATATACCCTGTGCCCGCAATTGCTGCCCTAGGGCGTTGAGTAACGACTCAACTGGCTTTGACGCTGCTTCACTGGGATTTTCATTAGCAAGTTGTCTCGCTGGGTTTTCCTTAAAATGCTCGGCAATGAGGCGTTCAATCAATTTGTGGTGAAGTTGGTATTTTTCGAGCTTATCTAAGCCAAAAGGTTCTTCGTCATCGTCACCTTCATCAATAAACGGAATAGGACTTTGCCAGCGTTGTTTAAAAAAAGCTCTGGCCGGACATTGTAAAAACGCCACTAAGTCGTCAATGCCCAATACAAACTCACTATCATCTCGCCACAACGATGAGCCTTGCAGGCTAAAGACATCGTTAAGCGCCTCTTGATTAAATGGCTGGGAAGCCAAGGCGTGCTGACTCGCTAATGCCACCTGACAGGCTTGTTGGTTGTAACTGCCCGGTGGCAACGTACCGGAGAAATAACTTGGGTCAAAAGCCTGCAAGCGATGTTGGGTGCAAAGGTGTTGTCGCAAGTTTTTCTCACTTTGCTGCGGCTCTAGGCCAAGCTCACCCTGCAATACATAGGCTTGGGCACAATAATCGAGTAATTCACTGAGTAGAATAGACGGGCTTAATTCACTGTTGTCTTTTTGATTGAAGCCAATATAACTGACATATAGCTGCTCACGTGCCGACAACAAAGCCTCTAAAAACAAATAGCGATCATCCACGCGCCGCGAGCGGTCGCCGCGTTTGATGGGATTAACCCGCATCAAATCAAACCCCACGGGCACACTTTGCCGAGGATAATCATTGTCGTTCATGCCCAGCAAACACAATACTTTGAAGGGAATGCTGCGCATGGGCATCAGGGTACAGAAATTTACGTAACCCGCCAAAAACCGTTGGCCAACGCCCTTTTGTGCAAGGCCTTGTTCTAACTCACTAACAAACACATCTTGACTGAGTGCTGCGCTAAATTGATTAGCATGGGGCAGCATATCTTCGATGGCTTGACGTAAGACGATTAAGTCTTGTTGTTCCTGCTCGTCGGCCAAATACAGGCGCTCTATCAAGGCCAAAGCACCCGCCACTTTATCGGCCAAGGATGCCCCTTGTTCACAAAAATCCAACACGGCCAGCAACTGCTCGGCGAACAAATAAAACTTGCCTAAAGCTAAGGCCTGTTGCCCCTCTATATCCGCATAGGGAGCAATGAAGGCAGTGTCATCGCTATGCTCAGTGGCGTTTAAAACAAGCAAATCAGCGTGCATAGCGTAACCAGCTAATAGGCGTTTGAGACCAAATAACCACGTGTTTTGGCCTTGCTCAGGAAGTGCCCAACGCACTTTATCACTGGCGTCCCATCCCCAGCGCACACCCGCATCAGCCAACCAATGTTGCAATAAGGCATACTCTTGTTGACTCATATCAAATCGACGCAATATGGCAGGCACCGCCAAGATACTTGCCACTTCACTCAAACTTAGGCGACTCTGCTGCAACTTCATGAGTTTAATAAAGCTGATGAGCAAGGGCGATTCTTGGCTAAGATTGCGATCAGAAATACTGTAGGGTAAACGTCGTGCCGGATCAGCAGAACCAAACACCCCTTCAATCAAGGGGGCGTAACTGGCGACATCGGGCATCATCACAATGATGTCGCCGGGCTGCCAACTGGGATTTTCATTTAAACAATGCAGTAGTTGATCATGCAATACTTCTAATTCACGCAGGCGTGAATGACAAACATGGACTTGCACAGAACGATCGTTGGGTAACACTTCAATTTTCGGAAAGTCTATGCCGTTACTCAATAACTCAGCTGGATTCAACGCATCTTGGCTGTGACGATATTGCAACTCGAAAATCTCGCTTTGCAAGTGCAGCAACATCGAATCATGGTGTGGCGCACTAAACGCATCGTGTTGCTGATGATCCACACTGAGTAACATGTCTTGGTAATCGCGCCCCAACTTGCCCCACGACGCCAGCAATGGATTACCCCCTTCGAGATAATGTGGCACGTCGCGTGTGGGTGATTGATCGTCGCTAGTCAGCGCCTTGGCCAGTTGCATCAAATTGGCCCGTGCGAGGGTTTTACCATCAACGATATCCCCCCAATAGTGGTAGCTGGGGTTGAACCAGAAAATCACGACCTCGCGACGCTGAGCAATGGCACTGAGCACTTCCAGTTGCTGCTGGGGAATGGCAGACAAACCAAAGACATACAATGGTTTGTCTGGTGTGTGCTGTTGGGCGTCCGCTTGCTGCAGTGTGTCGAGAAGTTGCTGGTGCAAGTTTGCCCGGTGATAAATCGATTCCCCTAAACGTTGGCTGAAATCGCATAACGCGCGCCACAAGATCCCTTGCCAAGGTTGCAGGCTATCGTCCACCGGCAGGGGTTTGTCGTTATGCTCCCACGCCAAAATCCATTC
The DNA here is from genome assembly GCA_009993955.1 of Paraglaciecola sp. Taxonomy (GTDB): domain Bacteria; phylum Pseudomonadota; class Gammaproteobacteria; order Enterobacterales; family Alteromonadaceae; genus Paraglaciecola. The sequence continues at coordinate 4,409 of JAACSL010000052.1, read as the reverse complement.
TGGACGGTAGACCAAGTACTGATCGTAAATATCTGCAATCTTGTGGGCAAGTTGGTAGAGTTTACGCTGCGGTGCATCATGTAAATAATGCGCAAGAGATTGAAAGGCAGGTTCGGTTAACAAACCCGGCAATATCGTCATCAACTTCCATGTCATGTTACTTTTCGTGAAGGCGCTTTGTTCGGGTAGATCGGTAATATGTTGACGATACAGATCCCAAATAAAACTGGAGGGTAAGGGAAAAGCTAAATTAGCCGCAATGCCTCGTTGCTCGGCAATTTGAATTTTTAGCCACTGCGACATGCCCGGGCTTTGCACCAAAATAGTATCGGAGGCGAACAACGCATTTACCGCACTTGTGGGTTCGGCCAAGCAGTCAATCAGGCGCTCAGCCAGAATCTCCATTTTGTTTGACTGTATTAGGTGCAACATACAAAGGCGTCTTGGGTAATAATCTGCCTAGTCTACCAAAGTCTCTGATTTTTAAACCTATTATATCCAAGAGCTATACCAAAAAATCAAAGAGATAGTGCCAAAGACTCGCGCGACCTGCCAACAGCGCCACGCGCAGTAACATGAGCGATACCGGCTATTTTGGCGACAAAAAGTCACCGTTAATTTGGGGCAAAGGTTGAATGCACCGATCCTTTACTGTGTCATTTTTGTATGCAGTTGCAGCTAACATAATGCTGCCATACTATGTGGCCAGTTGTCGTACCTTTGACGTTGTCTAGTTGCGGCTGTCAATGAGCGGTAACCTCCCCAAGGGCTGCCGCTTACCAAGCATTGATTGTTCCACAAACTCCCATGAACAGAATGAATACGTGCCATGAATGATATGAGTCAATTGCAAATCTTCGCCGCCCTGCTTAGTGCCGCGCTGATGGGTTTGGTCCTGAAAAATATGGCATTCAGTCAGTTGCGCGATGATAAAAAAGTTCAGCATCTGGTGTTTGGCTGTACCGTGAGTTTAAGCTTATTGTGGATGGTACAAACTGGGATCGCGGGTAATCCTAAAGTGCATTTTTTATGGTTGGCCGCATTGCCTTTGGTATTGGGTTTTCGCTGGGCGATGTTCAGTGCCACGCTGGCCTTGTTGGTTTTAACGGCCTTTGGACTGGAGCCGGTTAACTTACTTGGTGTGAATTTTTTGCTAGGGGTGTTGGCGCCCATTGCCCTCACTTATGGTATCTACAGCCTCACCTTTCACAAATTACCGCACAATATTTTTGTGTACATTTTTTTGTGTGCCTTTATTCCTGGCGCACTCAGTATTTGTCTAAAAATGTTACTGCTGAGTGTGTATTATTACGTCGATACGATTTACCCATGGCAGGCTATTTTCGATAACTACCTCGTATTAACTACCCTTTTAGCCTTTCCTGAAGCCATGTTTAATGGCATGACCATCACGCTGTTGATTATCTATAAACCACAGTGGGTATATACCTTCTACGATAAATTCTACCTCGGTAAACCTTAGTTTAATTGGCTATTTGCCTGCGAGGTGTGGCAGTCACAAATGCTGCTAATTTGACAACACTCTGTTTTGTGCAAATTGTGCACGCTCATTCGAGCGAATGGCTGCGCTAGGGCATGTTCGATGAATACTATGTTTATCGCGCTAAAACGAACATTAACGCCGCACTAAGCGGCGAGTAGAAGCGCCTTGGCCGAAGGCCAGCGATTAGAATTCCCAGTGAGTTTACAAACGACATTATTCATTTGTTAGCTTCATTTACTTTAAAACTTGAATACAGTGGGAATTCGATATTACTTACTAAATCTCTAATCACTAACTCAACAGTATATCTCCCGACTGGATCTTCTTGCTCAGCGATTAATCCGACCCTATCTACGGCTAATCCTAGCTGTCCTTCCGGCATCGCTGGTTTATTTTTCCATAACTCTGTGGCTTTGATTTCTGTGTAAACAGAGCCATCAGGTTTAATAATTCGATAATCTACTTCAGCTATGCAATTGCCTATTTCATTGGTCTCACATCCATAAAATACTACCAATGCTTCAATGGGTTGCCCTTTTTCAACTTCCTCATCATTCGTTACGTAATAACCGTCAGTTGGTACTTCCCAGTTATCTAACATTTTTTGTGAGTCGGTGGTCATAAATACCATAGCCCCGAAATCACCAATGCCTCCTTGAAAGCTCCTTTCAGGGGCTATTTCGCCATTTTCATACCACTGTTCAGATATAACCGAAAAAGAAACAATAGAAATAAAGAAAATCAAAAATTTCAAGAAACCTCCATTTTGAAGCTAACGCCCCAAGAAGGGGCAATAACACGCAGGCTATAATACGGAACGAAGTGACGGGAGCCTGCGTGTTAGTGTCCCGCTTACTTGGTTTGTATGGATAATTAACCACTTGTTAGCCGCGTTCCTGCCAATACCCTGGCTTTCTATGGTTATGCATTACCGCGACAACATGAATTGTGTCTACTGATATAATTTTTTAGATAACAGAAAAAGGAAAGCGGCTTAAGATGAAACGGCGGTGATATTGTCCCATTTTTGGCCATGAAGAAGGCATAGTTCGAATCGACTCGAATGACTCTTCTAACTCATGAATAAATTCGTGACCCAAGCCCTTGTACTGTTCTTGGTACCACTCGAAGGAGTATTTTACTTCTATTTGGACATCTGGATGAAAAATAAGTGAATGCATTAACTCAGAATGTTGCCTTTCAGTTCATCCCAACTAAGCCCATTAACACTACCTGTTTCAAGCTCTGAACTTCGGGATTCAGCAAGTTTGAGCCAATCCGCGTCTACGTTATCTTCGGAGGTGGAGTTCAAAGAAGTTAAAAGGCAGTGAGCAGCTAGAGCTTTTTCTTTTGAACTTAGCTGTCCGATATTCTCGAGCAAAATTTTTAATGCGTCTGACATGTTTCGCCTCCATTGAGCCTTTGTTCAATAATAACACCAAACCAAAGTTGGAGAAGTATAAAAATTCACCAAGTGGCTAACACCCACATAAGGGGCAGTAATGCGTGGGCTAAAATCCGAGCGAAGCGACAGAGCCCACGTATTACTGTCCTAGCGGGCCAGCGAGCGGCTTAATGTGATTGTTAGGCGGCATGCAGATCTATTGGCTGGACGTTATCCAAGTTGATGTTTTGCTTTGCCTGCCAAAGTTCATAGTTGTCTTGCATACTAAGCCAACTCTCAGGGCTGCGCCCTAATACCTTTGATAACCTTAATGCCATTTCTGGCGTTACTGCACTTTTTCCCTTAACAACACGATTTAGTGTAGAAGCGGCTACACCAAGATGGGTCGCAAGTGTCCTGCAACTTATGCCGTGTGGCTCCATGTAAATGGACTCAATAAATTCACCGGGGTGTGGTGGGTTATGCATATTCATTAGTGATAATCCTCGTAATTTAAGATGTAAGCATTACCATCCGTGAACTCGAAAGTTACTCTCCAGTTACCGTTGACAGATATCGACCAAATGTTTGACCTTTCCCCTTTAAGTTGATGTAGAGAGAAGCCTGGCAAATTGATGTCATCAATATCTTGCGCGGTGTGAATAGCAGCTAACTGCATGCGAAGTTTTTTCGCGTGCTTAGTCTGTATGCCTGAAGTTTTCCCTTTTTCGAAAAACAGCTTCAGGCCCTTATGTTTAAATGACTTAATCATGGAAAGAGTGTAGCGTATTGCGCAACGCGGTGCAACTTGACGCCTAACGCCCGCAGCACAGGCCGAAACCCGCGCAGCGGTCGAGGTCCAGGCCACGCAGTGGCCGTTTGTGACTGCGTTTGTTATGTATTACTTTACCAAGCATCATTCTTGTCGCCAAACCTGATAATCCAACCTGTTAAGTATGCAGCTAAAAAGAAAGCTGGGGTTGTTATTATGTCTGGTTTTAAAAACCATGAGCCAAATGCAATTGTGAGTAATATAAACTCTGTTACTTGCACATGACGCCTGGAATTAACCCCGAACATATTAGCCCTGAACCACCAAGGTAATTTTTTCCATTTCTCTGTTTCTTTATCTATCACGGTGATCTCCTCCGTCAATTTTGAAATATCCACTTCAAATACAGAGGCAAGGCATTTTAATGTTTCAATACTAGCTTTTTGACCACTTTCGACACGTTGAATAGTGCGTACATTTAAACCCGAGTATTCAGCAAGTTGTTCCTGGGACCAACCATTTTTATCTCTCAGCTTTCTTAAAATCATAATAATTCCTCATCACTCTGTGAGGCCATAATCATTCAAACAGCTCACTGTCGGCAACGACTTAACCCCGACAGCGACACGACATTGCAAAATAACGTCCAAAGCAACCGCGCGGCTTTTTGCATGCTTCGGTCGAATTCGATCACCCATTTCGTTTTAATCCGATCACTGATTTCGGTTTAAAGCGATCACCCGTTTCGG
>JAACSL010000070.1 GCA_009993955.1 Paraglaciecola sp. | reverse complement strand
CGGGGGTTGGGGGAACTTCGCCTGAAAATCAAAAAAATGGCACTACACTTTTGAAAATCACACAGCTGAAAATTTATGCAAAGTTCAGGTTAGGACAATCAAAGAACTAGCTGCGAATGCCTTCTCATACCAGTCGCTAATTCTTGACCTGACGCCCCTCAAGGACTCGTGATCTTTCCATCCATCCGGCAAGGACTCATAAGTCATGTAGTGCATGCCGAAGGCCGAAAATATATCGTCATTTATATTTACGACGTCTACCGGCTCCCAATATCCCTTGGGATTGTCGGAAGGAACAGCCGCGACTAGCTTGCTATCAACCCATGCACCAAGAATAGCCAATGAGCCCGTCAAGGCAGACGTACCACTGCGGTGCATTCCCAACACAAACAAGCATGTATTATTTTTCAAAGTTGCACACCCACACTTGGATCATATCCAAACCAAAAAAATTAGCGGGCTAGCCAACTATTACAATCCCAGCCTAACAACCGCTCGAGTCCGCGTATTTCATATTCGAAAATATACTGCAATAGTTCCCGTTCTTTTTCGTCAATTGGGCTTTTGTATTCCCCAACGTGCACTTCGTGAGGATTTGGCGGCATCATGCGATCTAAGCCAAGAAAATCGCATATCGAATTTAGTGTTTCGCGTGGTTTGAATTTCAAATCTTCATGCTTTAGCACTAACACCTGCTTTTTATCAAAATATGCCCACAGCCTCCGTAATTGCTCGGAGTAAAAACCTCTATCAATATACGAGAACACTCTGTGTTGATAGGGCAGGCTTTCTCGTCGGCGCACACTTTCGCGTACTAGGGCATCCCCGAATGACAATGTTTCTGCATTTCTTTGGCGTTCCATATTCCAATGCGAATAGGCGCGTTCAATTGGATTTCTCAATGTAACGATCAATTTGATGTTTGGGTTATATTGCCAAATCCTTCTTGGCGCATCATACCAATACATATAGATGGGTGTTGCCTCACCATACAATCTTCCATTAGCCTTTAAATCGAAAGCCGCATGGTATTTTGAATAATCGACCGTCTCGGCTTGGAAATTGCTCTCGTCATCAAAAAAATGCACCTCTTTGCAGGTTGCCATGCAAGTTCCCGGATGCTGCCTCAGATAAGCATCCAATGCAGTCGTCCCGCCTTTTTGAGTGCCGCAAATAATAAAATCAACTTTCATATTTGATAAACCCGCCACGACAATGCGATTATAGAAATCTGACAATTTCCAGTACCATGGGAAAAGCTACTCATCCCAAATTAACGTTATCCGACCAGACACCGAAGCACCGCCCCTGCATATTACCAGATTAAGTCCGTAAACTGCTGTAAATAATGGGTGGGCAGCCACCGCTCCGGTTTGGTATATTGACGTTATTAAAGACGTTTCACAAACCAAAGGAGAAGAAGCGATGGCTGGATATGATAT